>CAKSLF010000011.1 GCA_934466455.1 uncultured Oscillospiraceae bacterium
AATAGGGGCATAGTGTAATGGTAACATCCCGGTCTCCAAAACCGTTGTTGAGGGTTCGAGTCCTTCTGCCCCTGCCATTACAAAAAAAGAGCACTTACAAAAGTAAGTGCTCTTTTTTTGTCCTCATCGTAATAAAGATTTTTATATATGCATACCGCTATCATGCGGTGTGCATTTTTTTGTAAAAATAACAAGACCGGCGCATACGGTAATTGCAAACAATGCTTCCGCAAGCAAGGCATTTTGCAATGATGGAATGTAGGCTATGCAAAAACTTACGGCAAAATGCAAGATGAAACATCCGATTATATGTAAAAGTGAATTTCTTGCGGCACTGTATTGCATAAGCAGAGAAAGCAAAATCCCTGCGGCAAAAGCACCCATGCGTTCTGTAATTGCAAGGAAAAGCGAGCGCAAGTTTAAGCCGGAAAGCTCGGTGATTGCTGCGGATATGGATGCCGCATCACCGGAAATCGCACCCGAAATTTCTTCTGCGGAAATGCCGTAGTTTACAGATGCGCTGAAAAGCAGGTAGAATACAGAGCTTAAACCAAGCACTATAAAAAGCTCGATGCAGCTTTGACCTATTCCGTAGGCGAAGGCGTGCCGAACGCCGGGATACTTGCCGTTCATAATGTATCGAAAGGAAATAAACCTCCCGGATTCGCCAAATATTGCTGAGAACAACCCGATAAACGCTGCATATGCTACGGCTTTTTCGGAGATGGTTGCAGAAAGCCCGGGAAACGACGCTAAAAGCGAGGTGCTTGCAAAGGTGGAAATAACGCATTCAAAAACAATATAAGTGAAGGCACCTATAAATGCAGGAAACAGCTTTAGCTTTGCAAAGAATTTGCAAATGAGCAAAATTGCAATCGGAGCAATAAGACCTAAAATACATTCTGCGGTTAAAATTTCGATAATTGAGTCGGGAACAATTTTCATAGGCTTACGACCTTTCGTATTTCTGTTAGATTAAAAATACAATTTTATAACAGAGGATACAATGTCGGGAATGACAAGCCAAAAGACTATTTATTGCAATTTATGAAAAACGAAGTAAAGGAAGCAAAGACGGCTGTTATCCATATTAATGCCAAAATGATAAATCTATTTAATATAAAAAGATTTATACAAGTAGATAATTTATTGTTAATATGTACTAAAAAGCGGATAAATCGTCGATGTGACCAAAAAATATATTTGAAATTTGTGAAAAAAGCATAAAAAAATTTTACTTATATCAAATTGCACAATTAGCCGTATTAAAATTTGTCTTTGCCGGGATTTAATAAAAAAAGCATATGTGATATGATATTTATGAAAGAAAGTGCTTCAAAAAAAACAAGAAAGGAAGTCGTTTGAGTGAAAAAAAGTTTAAGTTTTATATTGGCAATAATTGCAATGGCGATGTGCCTGTTTTGTTCGTGCAACGGCACGGAAAACGAAGGGGTGCTTAATGTTGCACTTCAAACGACCGCTCAGGGAATACCCGCATATATTGCGGAAACCGAGGGGTATACCGAGCAGCTCGGGCTTAAAACAAGCTCTGCGGTTTATGCTACGGGGGTTGCCCAGCTTGAGGCACTTGGCGCAGACAGTTGGGATGTTGCCTGCATAGGTGCGCCTCCGGCAATGACCGCAAATATTGCTTATGATGCGCAGATAATCGCAATGGTTCTTAACGAAACCGCTACCGAGCTTTTTGTAAGACCGGACAGCGATATTCTTAATGACAAAACAATGACCGGCGGAATTATGGGCAATGCGGATAGCTGGAGAGGAAAAACAATATTGCTGCCCATAAACACAACCTCCCACTATATAATACTTTCGGCACTTTCGAATATCGGAATAGGTGCAAATGATGTAAACCTTATAAATATGGATGTTGGTCAGGCATATACCGCTTTCAAATCCGGACAGGCGGATGTTGTAACCCTTTGGGATCCGAACAGCTTTAGGGCGGCAGACGAGGGCTGGGTTTCCGTAATGTACGGACCAAACACCTCCGCCGTTTGCCCTTGTATGTTGATTGCCTCCAAAAAGGCTATTGAGGAAAAGCCCGAGGAAATAAAAGCATGGCTAAAGGCATATTTCAATGTGGTAAGCGACCCTTCCTTTACAACGGAAAAGCAGGCAAGCGTTGTTTACGATTTCTTTAACGCAAACGATGTTGTTATCAGCGAAAACGAATCCGTGCTTTTTGCAAAGAGAAAAGATTTTTACAGCCTTGAGGATTCTTATAAAATGTTTTTTGAAAAGGCGGAGGACGGAAAAACAATGTCCGAAAAGTATATGTACGACATTGCGGAGTTCTTCTATTCTCAGGGCAGCTACACAAAAGAGGACTATGATAAGGTTACAAGCGGCGGGCTGTTCTATACAAAGTTTATAGAGGAGCTGTACGAGGAATCGCTTAACGGATAAAGAAAATCGGCAAAGGGCGGTGCGGAAAATTGAAGCTTTTTGGTAAAAAAAGAACAATTATCAGAGGGATTATCGGTCTTTCGACATTCTTTTTTCTTTGGGAAATGTCGGTAAGACTCGGAATCGTTTCTCAACGCCGCATGAGCTCCTTTACGGATGTAATAAAAACCTTTATTGATAAGCTTACAAACACAAATCCCGACGGCGCAACAATAATAGAGCATTTTTTGGCAAGCTTTTCGGTAGCCTCCTGCGGATTTTTACTTGCCGCAGTAATAGGCGTTCCGCTTGGGCTTGCCATGGGCTACAATAAGATTATACAAAGCTATGCAAATACGGTATTTGAAATTTTAAGACCGATACCGCCCATTGCGTGGATACCGATAGTAATCCTTCTGCTTGGTATCGGATACGACGCAAAAATATTTATCATATTTATTGCTGCGGTTGTTCCTGCGGTAATAAATTCATATACCGGCGTAAAGCGTACCCCGGAGGTATATAAAAATGTGGGAACAAGCCTTGGTATGTCAAATATACAGATATTTTTGAAGATTTGCATACCGTATGCGCTGCCAACGGTGTTCACGGGGCTAAGGCTTTCGCTGAACACGGCATGGGTCGCGCTTGTTGCGGCGGAGCTGCTGGCATCGGTAAAGGGGCTTGGGTACATGATTCAAATGGGAAGAGTGCTTGCAAAGCCAGCCCTTATAATAACGGGAATGTTTGTTATAGGCTGCTCCGGAGCAATAATGTCCGCTGCCCTCGAAGCGTTGGAGCACAAACTTTCAAATTGGAGCAGAAAATGACGGCGGGAAGGACTTTGTGCTGAATGAAAAAGCTTGATGAAAAGAGTAAAAAACGCATTTATGCGGCAATGTCGGTGCTCGCCGTGCTAACCGTTATATTCTTCTGGTATTTGCTTTCTTGGACAAATTCGGATATTATGCCAACCCCGGTGGAAACCGCAGAGCAGCTTATTGAAATGATAGTGTCGCCGCAAAACGGAGTATCAATATTCGACCATGTATGGGCAAGCTTTTATCGGGTAATTATTGCATATTCAACGGCGTCCGTTGCGGGAATATTGCTTGGAGTTGCATTTGGGTGGAGCACCGCATTCAAAGAGTATGTCGGACCGATATTTGATTTTCTTAAACCGATACCGCCTATCGCATGGATACCGCTTATAATTATTTGGCTTGGTATAGGCGAAATCTCAAAAATTGCAATAGTCTTTATCGGCGCATTTGTACCGATAGTGGTAAATACCTATTCGGGAATGGTGCAAATGGATCCGATTTATGAAAAAGCGGCAAAAACCATTGGCGCAGGCAGAAAGGAAACCCTTTTTGAGATAGTTATTCCCGCCTCGTTCCCCCAAATACTTGCGGGAATGAAAACCGCAATATCCCAAAGCTGGGCTTGCGTTATAGCTGCGGAGATGATAGTTGCGCAAAGAGGTCTTGGCTATTTGATAGTAAGAAGTATGGAATCCGGCGATATGGGCAATGTGCTCATATCCTTGCTCTTTATAAGCGGGATAAGCTCCTTGCTTTCTTTCCTCTTTGCAAAGTTGGAGGCGGTAATATGTCCGTGGTAGGAAATATTTATGTAAAGAACATTGCAAAATGCTTTGAGAACGGCAAAGAAAAAACAAGAGTTCTTGAAAATGTGGATTTTACAATCCGCAAAAACGAGTTTCTTGTGCTTTTCGGACCCGGTCAATGCGGAAAAAGCGTGCTTATGGAGATAATGGCAGGGCTTATGCAGCCAACTTGCGGCGAGATTCGCCAGGAGGACGGAACCCCTCTGAGCGAAGAGGATATCTGTATGGTTTTTCAGCGGTACGCCCTCTTCCCTTGGAAAACCTGCATTCAAAATGTGGAAATGCCGATGAAATTCAAGGGAGTTCCAAAGGAGGAACGGAAAAGCAAGGCAAAAGAATATCTAAAGCTTGTTGATCTTGAGGGCTTTGAAAACAGCTACCCGAGGCAAATTTCCGGCGGAATGAAGCAAAGGGTCGCCATAGCAAGGGCGTATGCAAAGGAATGTGACCTTTTGCTTTTCGATGAGCCTTTCGGTGCTCTTGACGCCCAGACAAGGTACTCCATGGAAAACGAGCTGGTCAAAATTTGGGAGAGGGAAAGAAAAACCGTCGTTTTTATTACTAATAATATTGAAGAGGCTGTTTATCTTGCGGATAGAATAATCGTGCTCGGCGGTTCCCCGGCGCATATTACCAACGAATATGAAATTGATATAGAAAGACCCCGCAACCGCTGCGGCGATGAATTTTTGAAGATTAGAAGCAAAATAGAAAAATACGCTACCGGCAATGCCGATGAATAGCGGATATAAAAGAGGAAAGGGGGCTGCGGCTTTGGACGGTGAAAATGTCAAGATAAAGGTAGAAGGGCTTACAAAGGACTTTGGAGATTTGCGTGTGCTCGATAATATATCCTTTGATGTTAAAAAGGGCGAGTTTGTCTGCATAGTCGGTCCAACCGGCTGCGGAAAAACGACCTTTCTTAATATACTAAGCAAAATATGGGACGCAACAAGCGGAAGGCTGCTTATCGACGGGGAAGAAGCCGACCCAAAAAAGCACAATATTGCGTTTGCCTTTCAGGAATCGTCGGCTTTTCCGTGGCTTACGGTGGAGCAAAATATCCGCTTTGGAATGGAGCAAAAGCACCTTCCGAAAAATGTTATAGACGAGCGTACGGAGCAAATGCTGGAGCTGCTTGGTCTTGCCGGGGTGCGCAATTATTTGCCAAAGCAAATATCCGCTTCAATGGAATCCCGAGTAGTTATAGGAAGAAGCTTTGCAATTCACCCCGACCTTCTGATTATGGACGAGCCGTATGCTCAGCTTGATATTCAGCTGCGGTATCATTTGGAGGACGCCGTGCTCAAACTAAGCAAGGCAACGGAAAGCACGGTTATATTTGTTACGCATAATATCGAAGAAGCGGTTTATCTTGCGGAACGCTGTGTTGTGCTTACAAACAAGCCCACAAAAGTAAAAACAATCGAAAACATCGGTCTGCCATACCCAAGAGATATTTGCTCAAGGGAGTTTATAGATATACGGGATAGAATCACGAATTATATCAAATGGTGGTAAAAATTTTTGTTAAGGAGTAAACAAAAAAATGAAAGCCAGTATGTATGAAGGAAATCAAACAGTAAAGCTGCACGATTGCCAGCCGATAGAGCCGTCCGACCATGAGGTCCAGCTAAAGATAGCGTATTGCGGAATTTGCGGAACGGATTTGCACCTTTTTAAGGGCGGCCTTGATTACAGAATTAAAGAGTTGCCCCATGTTATGGGTCACGAGTGCTCCGCCGTTATAGAAAAAGTCGGCAGCAAGGTTACCGAATGGAAGCCCGGCGACAGAGTTGTTGTAAGACCGCTTGATTATTGCGGAAACTGCGTTGCCTGCAAAGCCGGCAACGAGCATGTTTGTGCAAATCTTAAATTTATGGGTATCGAAAGCGACGGCGCATTCCAGAATTTTTGGACTGTGCCGGAAAGAACCCTCCACAGAATGCCCGATAATCTAAGCCTTCTTCACGGCGCATTGGTAGAACCTCTTGCCGTATGCTGCCATGCTGTTTCCCGCGGAATGGTAAAGAAGGGGGATTACTCCGTGGTCATCGGCGGCGGCACAATAGGACTTATAACCGCTCTTGTGCTCAAATACAGAGGCGCAAGGGTCGTTGTTTCCGAAATCAACCCAAACCGCCTTGCAAAGCTCAGAGAAATGGGGCTTGACGCAATCGACCCAAGAGAAACCGACATTGTAGAATATGTAAAGGAGCAAACCGGCGGTGATATGGCGGATAACGCTTTTGAATGTTCCGGTTCCCAGCCCGGACTTGACACAATGCCGTGGCTTTGCCATCCAAGAGGCAATGCGGTTTTTGTTGCTTCCTATCCGCACCCGATGCAGTATTTCTTTAGGGAGCATTTTATGAAAGAGGTAAATATTATTTTTACCCGTGTTTATGAAGCAAAGGACTTTGAGGAAGCCCTTGATATGATGGCAAAGAACGCTTTTGACTGCGACGCACTTATTTCCGAAATACTTCCGCTCGGAAAGGTCCAGGAGGGCATTGAAAAATGCCTCGACCCTGCGGGAAAAGTGGTTAAGGTTATGATAGATTGCCAAAGTCAGGAATGATTTTTATAAACCATGCTTAAAGGAACCGTTTTTAATATACAACGCTTTACAATACACGACGGACCGGGCATAAGGACGGAGGTCTTTCTAAAGGGCTGCACAATGCACTGCAAATGGTGCAGCAATCCGGAAAGCATAAGCCCGTTAAGGGAAGTAAGCGTAAGAAAAACAAAATGTATCGGTAAAGAGCTTTGCGGGCTTTGCGATTCCGCCTGTGAAAACGGCGGAATCATCCGTGAGGAGCATGGCTTTACCGTTGCCGTAAACAGAGAAAAATGTATACGCTGCTTTAGCTGTGCAAGGGCTTGCCCCTCCAATGCGCTTAAAGTATGGGGCGATGTTATGTCCGTCGAGGAGGTTATGGACGAAATCCTTGCGGACAGAGAGCTTATGGAACGCTCCGGCGGCGGCGCAACCTTTTCCGGAGGCGAGGCACTTTTGCAGATAGATTTTCTCGAGGAGCTGCTGAAGCAATGCCGTGCAAAAAACATACATACCTGCGTGGAAAGCGCACTTAATGTGCCAAGGGAAAATGTTGAACGGATAATTCCGTATACGGATATGTTTATATTCGATATAAAAGAGATGGATTCCGAAAAACACAAAAGCTTTTGCGGCTGCGGAAACGAAAGAGTGCTGGAAAACGCCGGGGTTATCGCAAAAAGCGGAATACCGTATATAGTGCGCATACCTTTTGTTCCAAGGCATAACGGAACGGAGGAAAATATACTTGCAATAAGAGATTTTATCCTTAAAGAGCTTAAAAATCCCCCGTTGCAGATACAGATATTGCGCTTTAGAGAGCTTGGCGAAGAAAAATACGAAACTCTCGGCATACCGTACCCCATGAAGAACAACGGTTTTGATAAGGATGAGATGGAAAAGACCATAAGAAAAATGGCGGAGATTATGGCTGCTTCCGGGCTTAATGCGGTTGCGGGAACAACAACTCCGATAAAGAAATAAAAGGAGGAAAACAGATGAAACTTAAAGCATGCGGGCTTGAACCGTACGACAAGTGTTATGGGGTCGGCGTTTCCGCCCTTGGAGAAAACTTTTCTCCCTATGACAGAATAAATAAGCTCCTAAAAAACTTCCACGCCGCACCTTATACGGTAGACGACCAAAGAGCCGTGCTTATTACCGAGGCGTATAAAAAGAATAAGGCGGATCCGCAGATTATAAAAACCGCAAAGGCTCTTAAATATCTTCTTGAAAATGTGGATATTCAGATAAATGAGCACGAGATTCTTGTTGCGGGAAACGGTGCGCCTATGAAGTCAAATCCGGTTTTTCCGGAGTTTTCCTATGCGTGGGTTGCCGATGAGGTAAAAAATTTCCCGTTCCACCTTCGTGAGTATTGCCCCTATGCGCCCCAAACCGAAAAGCAAAAGGAAAACCTTCTTTCTATCGAGGAATTTTGGAAGGATAACACCATCGACGATTTTTCCTGCGCAAGACTTACAAAAGAAGAGATAATGGCTTCTCAAATGGGCTACGGTCTTTTTGTAAATACCATTATTCTTCGTGCCGGAGTAGGTCATACCAGCCCAAACTATGTAAAGATGCTTTCAAAGGGATACATCGGTATTCGTAAGGATATCGAAGCGGAAATGGCAAAGCTGGACAGAAAAAATCCCGAGGACCTTCAAAAAATTTATTACTACCAGGCTTCCCTGATAACTCTTGACGCAGCGGAGATATATTGCAAGAGATATGCCGCCCTTGCAAGAGAGCAGGCAAAAACCGCCGATGAAGAGAGAGCAAAGGAACTGGAAACTATTGCGGAAACCTGCGACTGGATCTCCGTAAACCCGCCCCGTACTTTCCGTGAAGCGATTCAGCTTTTCCTTATCGGTACGGCGATAATTGTTGCAGAAGCAAATGGCCAGTCTATCTCCTACGGAAGATTTGACCAGTTTATGTATCCGTTTTATAAGCATGATTTGGAGAACGGAATTGCAACAAAAGAGGAAATGCAGGAACTTATCGAGGCTTGCTTTATCAAGCTTACCGGAATGCAAAAGCTGCGTGACAAAAACGCTGTAAGGCAGGCGTCAGGAAGAGGGCTCGGCGGCGACTGTATGACCGTCGGCGGCGTTGACAGAAGCGGAAAGGACGCCACAAACGACCTCACCTTCCTTGTTCTCGAAGCAAGAAACCATACCCGCCTTATAAGCCCTTGGATGGCGGTGCGTTTCCATGAAAACACCCCCTACGAGCTTAAAGTTGTTACCGCAAACTCCATAAGAATAGGCACCGGTGAACCTAAGATTTTTAACGATGAGGTAGCAATTCCTGCGGGTCTGGGTAAGGGATACAGCCTTGAGGATGCAAGAGACTATACTGTTGTCGGCTGCGTAGAAATAGACGCAGCGGGCTATGAATACGGTTGCCACGACGCAACATACTTCAATGTTTCCCGTGTGTTGGAGCTTGCGATAAACGACGGCAAATGGCTCCACGACGGCGTTCAAATGGGTATCCATACCGGCTATCTTAAAGATATGAAGAGCTTTGACGAGGTGCTCGAGGCATTTGATAAACAGATGGAATACCTTGTCGGGCTTATGATATCCTCAGTAAATACAATAGAGCAGGTGCATAAAGAATATAAGCCTTTGCCGTACCTTTCTCTGTTTATCGAGGACTGTGTAAAGAACGGAAGAGATGTTACCGCAGGCGGCGCAAAATACAATCATTCCGGTCCTCAGGCACTTGCCCTCGGAACTGCGGCAGACAGCCTTGCCACAATAAAGCAGCTTGTCTTTGATGAAAAATCCATAACGGCAGAGGAGCTTATTGACGCTCTTAAAAAGAACTGGGAAGGCTATGAAAAGCTCTATCGCCTTGTAAACAGCGATAAGGTCCATCATTACGGAAACGATGATGATTATGCGGACGAGCTTGCAAAATTTGTTTTCGACACCTATTGCAAATATGTTGAGCACCGCCCCAATGTTCGTGGCGGAGAATTTGCTCCCGGCGTATATTCCGTTGCGGGCAATGTTCCTCACGGTATGGTGCAGTGGGCTTCCGCCGACGGCCGCCAGGCATACGAGCCTGTTTCCGACTGCATAGGTGCAGTACATACTCATGTTGCCTCTCATGATATAAAGGGACCGACGGCTATGCTCAATTCCGTGGCAAAGCTTGACCACGAGCGTGCAGGAAACGGAACCCTGCTTAACTGGAAGTTCAACCCAAGCGCAGTTCAGGGCGAAATCGGGCTTAAAAACCTTATTGCGCTTCTTGATATGATAGTTGACAAAAAGCTTATGCACAGCCAGTTTAATGTTATAACAAAAGAGCAGCTTCTTGCCGCACAGGCGGACCCGGATAAATACAAAAATCTTCTTGTAAGAGTTGCGGGTTACAGCGCATACTTTGTAGACCTCGGAAAAGATTTGCAAAGAGATATTATCGAGCGCACAGAGTATTCCTTTGACTGACGATATGCCCCAAGAGAGCAAAAAACGGCGGTTCTCCGCCGTTTTTTGTTTTTTGCGGCAAAATGCCGCCCTCAAAAAAAAACAATAATATGGGTTTACTCGGAAAAATACGGATACGCCGCTTTGGCAGAAAAAAATAACCGAAAAACAGATTTTGTGCACAATACACAAAAAAAGCTCGAAATAATGTGCAATATAACGAAACGCCGAAAAATACTGTGTAATTCTTGAAAAAAAACGCATGTAGATTTAGCATGATAGATGATGCTTTTCATACGGCTGTTTTTTATAATTATAACCGATGAGGAAAAGGTTCTCGTCAGCCAAAGGACAAGCTTTTGCTTTGACAAGGAAAAACAAAAAGGAAATAATGCGCGCAGCCCTCTTTTGTTTTGGATTATCAAGGCAAAAAGAATCTCCCGAGGTGAAAATAGAAAAGAAAGGGTTGGAATCCAAATGACTTTTGACTTTAGCTACATTCTTGTAGGTCTTATGGAGATTTTTTCTCACTTTGTCCAGGGCTGTACCGGTTTTGGAGCAACCGTTATCGCTGCTCCCGTAGTTACCGGACTTTTGGGCACCGATGTCGGCGTTCCTTATGGTACGCTTGTAACAATGCCGATGCTCTATGTCCTTGGCATTAAATGCTTCAAGGAGGTATCCTGGAAAGACCTTCTCAAGATTTGTATCCTTATGGCACCGGGTATGCTTGTCGGTAATATCCTCTTTGCAAAAATCCCCGCAACCTATGCAAAAGTAGCAATCGGTTTTATTGTTACCGCTATCGCTCTCAAAAACTGCTACAACGCATTCATCAGAGACCCCAGAAAGAAAAATCAGGAGCAGACCGAAGAAACCGTTAACCCGGATAGCACCGCAATGAAGATTTTCCGCTATGGTTGCCTGCTTCTCGGCGGCTGCGTACATGGTGCATTTAACATCGGCGGACCCCTGATCACCGTTTACACCATCTATTCCGTAAAGGATAAAGGCGCATTCCGTGCGACTATGACCTGGGTATGGATTCTTATGAACACCTGCTTCAATATGGTTGCGCAGTTCACTTCCGGAAGATATGATACTCCTATCCTTTGGAGTGCTCTTGCAATCGGCGTACCGATGGCAGCAGTCGGCTTCTTCCTCGGACATCTGTTCCATAAGAAAATCAACCGCGAACTCTTCCTCAAATGCGTATATGTCTGCCTCCTTGTTGTTGGCGGAGATATGTTTATCCGCGCGCTTCTTGCAGTTATTGCCGCATAATTGCAATAATAAATATATGCTCTCTAAAATATCCTTCTCGTATATGGGGAGGGTATTTTAGTATAAAACTATAAGAAAGTGAGTGACAGCGATGAAAGAAAAAGTAGGACTTATCGGTGCGGGTATCATGGGAAAGCTCATGGTGGACCACATGGTTGCAGGGGGATACGATGTTTATGTTTCCGACCCGGACAGCTATTCTCAGGAATATTGTAAAAAAGCCGGTGCAACCGTTCTTGAAAACAATGTTGAACTTGCAAAAACCGTAAACCGCATTATCGTAAGCCTTGCAAACCCCAAAATTTCCATAGCAGTGGCAACGGAGATAGCTCCCTTTGTGGGAAAAGACCATATAATTCTTGAAACCAGCACCACAACCCCCGATATATCGGAAAAAATCGCCGATATATATAAGGATACCGGAGCGGTTTTCTGCGAATCCTCAATTCTCGGAAAGCCGATTGCCGTCGGCGAATGGGTAATTCCCGCCGGCGGAAATGCAGAAGCAATAAAGAAAATGGAACCGATTTTGCTTACATTTGCAAAAAAGGTCGAGCGTGTCGGCGACATAGGCGCAAGCAACAAGCTAAAGCTCCTCAATAACACAATGTATGCGGTAATCAACGCCTGCATATGCGAGGTAATGGCTGTTGCGGATAATGTCGGCGTGGATAAGATGAAGTTCTACGACATAGTTTCCAACAGCGCAGCGGCAACCAATTGCGGGCTTTTTAAGGAAACCGCATACCGCATCGCAATCAATAAGTTTGACGAGCCTACCGCAACAAACGAGCTTATCCGTAAGGATAATTACTGCGGCGTTGCCCTTGCAAAAAGCGCAGGCATTACTCCGCTTATTGCAAATACGGTGCTTATGCAGTATGAAAATGCCGTAAGCTGGGGCTATGCAAAGGAGGATGACTCCGTTCTTTATAAATATTTCAAGCAGGTTTACGCCCCGCTTAAAGAAAAATAAGCGGCAAGCAAAATAATAAAAAAATAAGCCCGGTGATGCCGGACTTATTTTTTTATTCTTATTGTTTCTCTTCGTGAGGAGCTTTTTCATCGGCTTCAAACTTTTTGCCGTAAAGGGTGTAGATAAGATAGGAAAGGTAGAGATGGATAAAAGTATTTATATCGTGCAAATCAATTCCGCACACATCCTGTATAACCTTCATTCTGTATTTGATTGAGTTGTAGTGTATGGAAAAATAATTTGCACATTCCGCCATATTTCCGTTGTATTTCAAATACACCATAAGACATTCGGTATACTGAGTGTTATATTTTTTGTCATACTCCATAAGAGCCGTAAAGGAGGGATGATAAAAACGCTCAATATCGCCGGATTTGTTCAAAATTTGAAGCATATGCGGAACAGTGTAATCCACATAGAAAAAATACGGGTGCTTATAGGGAAGAACGGGACCTATCGCAACGGCAGAGGTTACCTCCTCATACGCCTTGTGAAAATCGCCGAGCTTTGAAAAGGAGTTGCTTATTCCGGCAAAAAGATGATATTTGCTGAGAAAAGCGTCAAGCTGAGTAAAAAAGCTTTCGTTTGCTTCCGCCTCAAAAAGCTGCGCCTTGCAAAGAACAAGAACGCTTTGCGCATAAAAGTAGCTCCGGCTTTTTGGAAGCATTTTTGTTATCGAGCTTTCGATAAATTTAAGGGGAACATCCTGCATCTGAGCGGGATTTGAAAAGCTTATGGACATAAGCCGCATCTGTGGGGGAAAGCTTACCCCAAGGTCATTTATGACCTTTGAAGAAGGGACGCCGTCATTTGTAAGAAGATAGTTAAAAATATAGTCGTACGGCGTCCATGTTGAGGAGCTGTATCCGTTTCTGTGAAAATAGCTGCCGACAACCTTTGCCACAAAAGAAACCATGGAATAGTCGGATATTTCAAAAGGGCGTATGTAGCTGTAAAAGCCTATCATGCCGACGCATTCGTGATTGTCGAATATGTTCATCACAAGCTTTTCGTATCCGTTCGGAAGCTTTATAAGCGTTGGGCGGGAATTGTGCTGAAGCATATCCATAACGCCGTCGTCCGCAAGCTTTTGCAAAACATCAACATTTGCGTAATGGTTGCTTACAACATGCTGCGCCTCCGGTAAGGAGAGGGAGGCGGGCACAGAGTGGGCAACAAGAGAAAAGTTGCTGTCAAAAACGATAAACGGGTTTTGATATTCCTTTGTTGCCTCCTGAAGAATTGTCGTTATGTTTGCGCCGCTTGCAAGAAGGTCCAAAAGGTTTTCCTTAAAAGCTTCCTCTCTGCGGTATCTTTGAAAAAAAGCCTCCAAAAGAAGATTGAATATTTCCGATGCGGAAGCGTCGGTATTAAGAATTATAAAAGGAACTATGGGAATGGGAGGCTCCGTTATTTCCTTTTGGGTATCATTTATACATATATAACATACTGCACTGGGCAGAGAAAGGCGTCGGATTATCGAAGAATACTTTGCAATATATATCAGCTTTTCTTTTCTGCTTTCGCTTGCATCGGAATACAGGCAAAATCCGTCATAAAATAACGGTTGCTCTTCGCATAGGGCATACGGAGAATAGTTTTTCAGGTATTTGCAAAGCGTTTCTATGTTTGTATTCATATTTCCTCCTTAAAAGAATTAAGTTTTTTCACAAAAGGAAAAAACAAGCTTTCATTATTGGAACTTGCAACAATGAATAACAAAATAAGCGATGATATAATATTTTTAAGCTGATATAAGCCCCTGCACCTAAATTATAATATATGGCACATATAAATTCAAGAAAAAAGGAGATAAAAAATGGAGAGAATTTTGGTATTAAATTTGGGAGGAACTTCCACAAAGGTTGCGGTATACGAGGGCGAAAAAACCTTTGCGGAAAAAACTTTGCGCCATTCTCCGGACGAAATGGCACAGTATAACACAAGTGCTCTCCAGGTAGAATACCGCTCCGGAATGATACGCAGCTGGCTGGATGAGATAGGCGTGAAAATTGAGGATATAGATGCCTTTGCGGTACGCGGAGCATACATAAAGGAGGCAAAACAAAGCGGAACATATTTTGTTGACGAAAATCTAAAAAACCGTATGCTTGCCCTCTATCAACCGGAAAAGCCCATGGTTCACGGAATCCCCCTTATACTTCCGGTGGCATACAGGCTTTTGGGAGAAAAAAATGTGCCTATCTATGTAACAGACCCAACCTCCGTTGACGAAAAGCTGCCCGAAGCCTGCCTTTCGGGAACTCCGTATATAGAAAGACTTGGAAGATTTCATCCGCTTAATCAAAAGGCGGTTGCCCGTGTTGCGGCAAAGGAGCTTGGAAAAGAATATGAGGACTGCAATTTTGTTGTTGCCCACCTCGGAGCGGGAATTTCCGTCGGCGCACACAGAAAGGGAAGGGTAATAGATGTAAACGATGTCGGCTATGGCGACGGTCCCTTTACTCCGGAGCGTGCAGGCGGGGTTCCGAATGGTCAGCTTATCGACCTTTGTTACAGCGGAAGAACAAAAGAAGAGGTTATGAAGCTTGTAAGAGGAAAAGGCGGAGTTATGGGCTACCTTGGAACAAACGATATGCGTAAAGTGGAGCAGATGATAGATGACGGCGACGAAAAGGCAGCCCTTGTGTTCCGTGCAATGGCTCTTCAGATTGCAAAGGAGATAGGCGCATGCTGCGCTTCTCTTTGCGGAGAGGTTGACGAAATCATAATCACCGGCGGCATAGCCTATTCAAAGCGTATGACGGATATGATTGCCGAATATGTGCACAAATTTGCGCCGATAAAGCTTATTCCGGGCGAGTTTGAATGTGAAGCACTTGCTCTTGGAGCACTGCGTGTGCTCCGGGGAGAAATAAAACCGATTATTCTTGACTGAAAAGTCAAAATAAATTTTATTAAAGGGGAGCAAAACAATGGAAATCGAAGCAGCACAAAAATATGTTGACGAGCTTGTTGCCCGTTCAAAAGCCGCCCAGAAAAAAATAAGAAATTACAACCAGAAGCAGGTAGACAGGCTTGTCCGCATCTGCGGAAAGACTATTTACGACCACGCCGAGGAGCTTGCTGCGGAAGCGGTTGAGGAAGGCGGTCTTGGAAACGCAGCCGATAAAATCGGAAAAATGAAAAACAGCACAAGCGTTGCCTATCAGTTCTTAAAGGACAAAAAAACCGTTGGGATTATCGGTTATGATGAGGAGCTGCATATTGCCGATGTTGCAAAGCCAATAGGTGTAATCGGCTGCCTTATTCCAAGTACAAACCCCACCTCAACCGTCGGCGGAAACGGTATGTATGCGCTTAAATGCCGGGATTCTATCATTTTTTCCGTACATCCGAGAACAAAAAATGTTTCCGTAAAGGCGGTAAACCTTGTGCGTGAGGCATTAAAGGCTGCCGGCGAGCCGGAGGATTTGTTTATAGTAATCGAGGAGCCTTCTATGGAGAGCACAAACGCTCTTATGCAAAAAGCCGATGTTGTTGTTGCAACCGGCGGTCCCGCAATGGTAAAGGCGGCGTACTCCAGCGGAAGACCCTCCTATGGCGTCGGTCAGGGAAATGTTCAGGTTATCATCGACGAGGATTGCCAAGAGGACTATGAATATATAGCTAAGGAAACTGTAAACAGCCGCTGCCGTGATAACGGTTTGCCCTGCACGGGCGAACAGTTTATCGCTTTTCCGCTTAAGGACGAGGAGGAAGTTCTTGCCGCCTTCGATAAAGCGGGAGCATATGTTGTGCGTGACGAAGAAACCGCCGCAAAGATAAGAAACGGACTTTTCCAGCTTACTCCAAAGGGCAAATATGCCTTTAATATCTGCAATGTGGGTCAGGATGTATATAAAATCGCAAAAAATGTCGGCATTGAAATCCCCGAGGGTAAAAAAAGTATTCTTGTAAAGGTAAAAAGCGTTGGGAAAGAAGAGCTTCTCTGTAAGGAAAAACTTTGCCCGGTGGAGGCTTGCATGGGATATAACACCTTTGACGAAGGCATGGAATACATAACGAAAAATCTCGAGATGGAGGGCATGGGTCATTCCGCAGTTATATATTCGCATAACGAAAAGCATATCGAGCGTGCGGGAATCGAGCTGCCGGTATCAAGGCTTATCGTAAATGCTTGCGGCTCTACCGCCGGCGGAAACACCCTTGCAAACGGGCTTGCGCCAACAATGTCCCTTGGCTGCGGCTCTTGGGGAAACAACAGCATTTCCGAAAACCTCAGCTACAAGCATCTTATGAATGTTACCAAGATTGCCTATAAGATAGAGGATGCGGTAATTCCGAGCAATGAAGAAATCTGGGCGGAATAAGGTGAACGCTATGGAATACAAAACCATTGACGAGCTTTTGAAAAAAGCAAAGGCAGAAAAAAAGACAAAACGGCTTGCAGTGGCTGCTGCTGCCGACGAGCATGTTATAGAAGCGGTTTGCCGTGCGGAAAGCGAGGGAATAGTTGAGCCTTGGCTTGTCGGCGACAGGGAAAAAATTTGCGGAATACTAAAAAAGCTTGGCAAAAGCATTGACGACGAAAGAATTATTGACGCTCCCGATGTCGACGAGGCGGCAAGAATAGCGGTAAAGCTTGTTGTGGACGGAAAGGCGGATTTTCTTATGAAGGGTCTGCTCAACACCTCCAATATGCTAAAGGCAGTGCTCAACAGGGAATGTGGGCTTAGAACCGGCTCAACCCTTTCCCACATTTCCATAAACGAATCCGCAAATTATAAAAAACTGTTTGTTGTAACCGATGCGGGCATCAACATTGCCCCGGATGTAGAAACAAAGCGTGATATAATCAACAATGCGGTAAAAGCCCTTCGCTCGATGGGATATGATAATGTCAATGTTGCGGTGCTTGCAGCCCTCGAAAAGGTCAACCCGAAAATACAGTCCACGGTTGACGCAGCGGAGCTTAAAGAGATGAACCAAAGAGGCGAAATTCCGGATTGCGTTGTGGAGGGACCAATCTCCATGGATCTTGCCATGGACGAGGAAGCCGCAAAAATAAAGGGATTTGACAGCCCGGTTGTAGGAAACGCAGATGTTTTTGTCGTGCCGGATCTCAACTGCGGAAATATTTTGAACAAGGGTTTGAGGTTCTTTGGAAAGAACAAACAGGTCGGCATAGTGGTTGGTGCAAAGGTACCGATTGCCCTAACCTCCCGCGGCGCAACTGCAGAATCAAAATACCTTTCCATTGTTGTTACTTCCGCCATGGTATAACTATTTCTGCACATAATATAATAAGCAAAAGAAAAGCCCCCTCCGTTCCTTTTTAGGAACGGAGGGGGCTTTTCCGTGTTTATGCAGCTACGGTATAAAGCGCATAGAAATAGCCTTTTTTCGCCATAAGCTCATCAAAAGTGCCGCTTTCGGCAATGCTGCCGTTTTTCATCACCAGAATGCCGTCATAACGCCGCAAAAGGGCTTCGTCAAGGGCGTGGGTGATAACAATGCGGGTGATTCCGTCGAGGCTTAAAAGGTCGCCGGAGACCCGGCTGGCGGTATCGGCATCAAGGGCGGCGGTTATCTCGTCGGCAAGAAGGACGGAGGATTTTTTAAGCAGACTGCGTGCAATGGAAATGCGCTGCTTTTCTCCGCCGGAAAGCCCTTTTCCGTTTTCGCCGCAGAGATAATCCGCCCCGCGGGCTTCGATAAGCTCCGAAAGATGCGCATGGGCAATGGCGGAGTTTACCTGCTCCTCGGGAAAATCACGGAACATGGTCACATTATCCCGTATGGAGGCGTTAAAAACAAAGACATTTTGCTGAATGACGGAGACGGCGTCGTAAAGCGACTCTGTGCCGATTTGGCTAAGCTCCGCTCCGTCAAGGGTAATGCTTCCGCTGTAACCGGTGTTTGCGGCGGTCAAAAGCCCAAGCATGGTGGATTTTCCGCTGCCGCTTCCGCCTACAATGGCATAAGCCTTGCCCGCTTCAAACCGTGCGGAAACGCCTTGGAGCACGGCTTTGCCCTCTTCGTAGCCAAAGGAAACATTGTCAAAGCGGATTTCGGAGGAAACGCCGCTTATTTTTTCCGTTCCGTGATCGTCGGATTTTTCATCGAGGGCGTCGCCGAGCTTTGCAACAAGACCGAGGGAGGCTTTGCGGCTTGCAAGCATACCGGGAAGCTCCGCAATGGGCTGGACGATAAAATTCATAAGGTTTACAAAGGCAATAACAACGCCCGGTGTAAGCCCGTTGCCGGAGAGCGCAAGGTATGCGCCCGCAATAAATACGCCAAGCTGGGCAAAAAGTCCGGTTATGGAGCCGATCATTCCAATGATGATTTTTATACGGTTGCGGTCAAACTTTTTCCCTTCAAGGGCGGCGTTGCTCTTTGCAAAAAGGTTAAAAATCTCTTTTTCCGCCTTAAAGCTTTTTACAACGGAAAAACCGGAAAGACAGTCCTTAACGGTTGCAACAAAGCCTGCGCTGTCTGCGGAAACACGGCGTTCCGCCCCGGCAAGCCGGTTGCCGGTCAGTATGGAAGCGGTAAAGGGAAGAGCGGTAAGAGCCACGGCTATGGCGGTCATGGCGGGGGAGTAAAGAAGCATCATTACAAACGAACCGATAAAGGTTACGCTTTGTTCGATTATCGTAAATTGCTTTGTAAGATATTCGCTCTCAATGGAGGTTGCGTCGTTTGTCAATGCGGAAATATATACGGCGGTATTTTCGTTGCCAAAGGAGGAAATGCTCTTTTCCGTAAGCTTTTTGAAGGCAAAATCCTTGTATTGCGCCATAGCCCGGCGAATAAACCGGGGCTTTGCCGCAAGGTCGATAAGATAACAGAGGATACAGAGCGCAACGAAGGCTGCGCTTAAAGCGGTGAGCATCGAAAGCGAAAACGAGCCTTCTATTCCGGAGGCTGTGTCGATAAGCTGCTGCATAATCCATGAGATTATAAGATTAAGCGTGCCGCTTATGGCTGTGTTTATAATAATAGCCGCAAAGAGAAAGCGGTTTCCTTTATAAAAGCAGGAAACAAGCTGTTTTTTTATACCGTTACTTTTCATTTTTCAAAATATTCCTCCAAAGGTCAATAAGCTCTTCGTCCTCCATACTGCGGACTGCGCTTTCTATGCCTTGCGCTGCGTTTTCGCCGATGTCGTCATAGGCGGCGGCGGGCTCTTCAACCGTAACAAAGCGTATGCTTGCAATGCTGTAACACGGTGCCTTATCAAAGTTTTCCGCAAGCTCCTTTGCCGAAAGAAGAGCCTGCCTTGCGCCGCCCTCGTTGCCAAGCCTAAGCCTTGCTTCCCCAAGGCAGACATAGCAAATTGCGGCTACCTTATCAAAAATGCTGTTTTTGTCCTCAAGGCGCAGCCCCTGCAAAAGTCCGATGCCCCAAAGGATGACCGCCTCCGCTTCGGCATAATTTTTCTCCTCAAAATAGGCGTTTATGTAGCCGGTCACAAGCCGGGTGGATTCCATGGCAAGGTTGAGCATGGAACGGGAAAGAAAGTTTATTGCCTCCGGGATTTTTTTGTTTACGGAAAGGGCAAGCCCTATTTCCGCACTGTTTATATCCATCGGGTTGTTTTTGCGGAGGATTTCCATGCCCTTTTCCGCTTCCCCAAGGGAAATATAGCCCGAGGCGATGTTCCTGTAAATAAGCAGCTCGCTTATTTTTTCGTCGGTGTTTTGCGAGATTAGGGAGAGGGAACGCTCATAAAGCTCAATTCCCCGGCGGAGCATTGCAAAATCCCCAAGCGAAATTCCGAGAAGGCGATAGGAGTTTGCACCGGCATATACAATGTCAAAGCTGTTCGGATACTTCAAAAGGGCTTTTTCCGCCTCCGTAAGGCATTCTCGGTTGTGGGCGATTTGGTATTCCTTAATGCGGGAAAGTGCCTCCTTGCGGCTTTTTCCCTTGATGTCATAGCCAAGAAGAGCGTCAACGGATATGTCAAAGAAGTTTGCAAGCTCGAGGATAAGGCTTATATCCGGAACGGAAAGCTTTGCTTCCCACTTATAAACCGCTCCCGGTGTTACGCCAAGGGTTTCCGCAAGCTGCTCTTGAGTAAGCCCGTGCTTTTTTCTGAGTAATCTTATGTTTTCTCCGATTAAAAGCTCCATTTTTAGTACACCGCCTTTCAATAATGTCATTATAGCACGAAAAACAAAAAAATGAACATATTTTTAGTACTGACAGAATGTATATTTATATACTGCTGGTACGAAAAATAAATCGGTCAAAATTTGCACAAAAAAAGCGGAGCCTTTTGGCTCCGCCAAAAAAAGGACACCGGCTTTTGCCGGTGTCCTTTTGATTATTATCGATCTATGTAATCGTTTAACGATTAGGGATGATAATGATAGCCGTTGTACTCTTTGAGGAAGCCGTATTTGAGCTGGAGGTCGTTGCCTTCTGCATCAGCAGCGGTCTTGAGTGCGAAACGGTTGAGAGCGTCAGCAACAGTCATGTTGTTGTCGATGATGTACTGAAGCTGTGCAGTGTTGTCGTCGTTCTTGAAGAGTTTCTCTTCGGTTGCGCCGAGAAGCATGGTGGATCTGCTGTTGCGCATACCGCGGAGGCCGTTCTCCTCGCGTCCCTGGAGGACATAGAGGGTATCGCCTGCAGCGTCGGCTTTAGCAAAGTCATATCCGAGGGTGTCGGCTTCGTAAACAGCGATTTCAGCGATGAGGCCGCCGCCGTCAGTAACTTTTCTGGAAGCTCTGTTGAAGCAGATAACGAGTTTGAGGGTTTCGAACTCGGTGCAGAAGTTGAAGTCGCCGGTGGAATCCATGAAGCCTGCGATAGGACCATGGTTGCTGTATTTAGGAGAAATGGCGTTAACAATAGCAGTGGTTTTGCCTACGCCCTGGGTCTGTGCTTTGGTAGGAAGAGTGTCTCTTTCCCATTCGCCGTTCTCTTTTGCGAGCCAGCCGCAGCCGTTCTCGAAATCATAATGGTTGACGTATTTGCCATCTTCGAGGACATTGGTCATAGCAAGCATACCGGTGCAATAATCGTGGAGACCCCAAACATCGATTGCAGCACGGATAGGATCGGTAGCGGAAGCGGAGCATACCCAAACATCGATGCCGTTCTCATCAAGAACTTTCCAGAGCTCTTTGATGTTTTCGGAAACCTGAGTACCGGAGGTCCAGGTGTATTCAACTTTACCAACTTTGGATTTGATGTCATCAGGGGTGGTCCAAGTTACGGAAGAGGTTTCGAGCTCTTTGTAGAAGCTATGAGAAGCATAAGCAAGGTCATAAACTTCCTGCTCGGTCATGCCGGTGAACCAATAAAGGATCCAAGGATATGCAACATCTGCAGATTCGGAATCGAAAACTACATCGTACATAGCACGCATTTTGGTTGCAAATTCTGCCCACTGAGGATCAGCCTGAATCTCAGCCTGTTTTGCTTCTTCAAGACCTGCAGGGGAGAAAGGACCATACTGCTCATAGAGGTATTTGTAAGCTGCTTCGATATCATCGATCCATTCCTGATAAGAATGTTCAACTTCATCAACGGAGTAGCAAGCACGGCCGGATTCGAGATCCTGTTTGCCGTCTGCTACGCCGATGTCGGTAGCAAGAACTTCAGGAAGATTCTCGGGGGTGATTGCGAAGCTCATGGTCTGGAGCTGATAGATAGCAAGCTGCTCTTCAACATCGAAGATGGAGCAGGTGTTATCGAAGTCAAATACTGCATACGGATCAGCATAGTTTTCAGATGCTTTACCATAGGTATCAACAAGGGCGTTGATAGCGTTTTTAACCTCGTCGTTCCAGTCGTCGCGCTCTGCGTGTACGGCTACGAAGGGCTCTTCTGCGGGCTCGCTAACGGACTCGCTGGGCTGCTCGGGCTCGGAAGAAGGATCTTCGGCGGGCTTGTTGCAGGCAGCAAAAGAAAGTACCATTACGAGGGCAAGAAGCAGTGCGAGAAGTTTTTTCATAATAACACTCCTTACATTTCTTTTGTGTTTCTACACATATTTTTTCGAACACGATGGTCGGCATCGTATTTCGCAATTATAATACTATATTCAAGTCCGATTGTCAATAATTTTAACAGGATTGTAACCATAAAATAAATCATTTTGCAGGAATTTATTCATAGAGTAAATGCACATATTTTAGAAAAGCCGAATAAAGCAAAGAAAAAAGCCCTTTCCAACAGGAAAAAGCTTTTTTGAACGGTTTATAAAAATGAATTTTGAAAAAGCCGTTTATTCACAGAAGCGGAAGGCGATATGTCCGCCAAAGACGGAATAGTCAAGCCCGGAGATGTTTTTTGATACCGCAAAGTATGAGGTTTCGTAAAAAAGCGGCAGTGCGGGCATTGCCTGGAGCAGCATCTGCTCCGCAATGGCGTAGCCCTCCGCCATATCATCATAGCTTTGCATATGAGAAGCTTCGGAAACGGCGGCGTTTATTGCCGTATCATAAAATCCGGTTATGTTGTTTTGGTCGGTAAATACGGAAAAAATCGCATTTGGGCTGTCGTATTGGGGAGTAAAGGAAACAACCGCCATATCGTAATCGCCTGCGGCGATTTTTTCGGAAAGCTCTTCGGCTGTTACGGGGATAAGGTTTATAAATACGGCAAGATTATCCTGCACGCTTTTTTGAAGATAGCCCATTGCGGGGATAAATTCCTGGGTGCAGATTACCGTAAGGGTGGGAAGGCGGCTTATATCAAGCTCTCTAAGCCCGGTTTTGAAGAGTGAAGCCGCCATCTCCGGGTCAAAGTCAAAGCCGGAAAAGCTTTCTCCCGCAGTTTTTCGATAGCTTTTTCCGTTAAGGGTTACGGAACCGGGAACAAAAGCCTCCGCCCGGCGCAGGCTTTTGTCAACGCTGTCCATAAGCATGGATTTATCCACGGAATACGCAATCGCCCGGCGGATATTTACATTATTAAGGCACTCGTTGTTTGTATTAAAAGCCAAAGCCCAAAGAGTGTTTTCGCTTTCCTTAATTACAAAATCCTTTGGGGAAAGGTTGTCCCGGTCGGAACGGTTTATAACCGCTGCGTCAACTGTTTTTTCATTTAGGCGGGCTACTGCGCCGGAGCGCGGGTCGTCCTTAACAAATAGGTACACATTTTTATATGCGGGGTTTGCAATTTCGCTGTAAGGGTTTGGAGAAATAACATAGCTGGAATTGTTTATGCGCCGGAGATAGTAGGCCCCGTTGAAAATAATATATTCCTTTCCAAGACCGTACCGACCGATTGTTCCCTCAAAAAACGCCCGGTTGCAGGGCATTGCCGCAGCGGTTACAAGAAGCTCCGGAAAAAGCGGATCCGCACTTTCAAGAGTAAATTCCACCGTATAATCGTCCGGCGCACGAACGCCGAGGGTTGCAAGGGGCTTTTTTCCGGAGAGGATTTTTTCTCCGTTAAGAATGTTGAAAAAATCCCCTCGGGAGGGCGCAGAGGTTTCCGGAGTAAAAATCCGTTGAAACGCAAAAACAAAGTCGTCTGCGGTAACGGGGGTTTTGCCGTCGCTCCAAAGCATACCTCTGCGCAGATAAAAGGTGTATACAAGCCCATCGTCGGAAACCTTATAGCTTTCCGCAGCCCCGGGAACGATTGCGCCGCTTTCGTCCCGGTCAAGAAGTCCTCTAAAGCAGTTTTTTACTATAATAAGCTCCGAATCTCCGGAGGCAAGCTGCGGGTCAAAGGTATCAACGCCGCTTAAAATATCAAAGCCGAGGCTCTTATCTTTTTTGCAGCCGGAAAAAGTCAAAATTACTGCAAGAAGCAGACATACCGTTTTTACAAAAATCCTCTTCACGGCGCACGCCCCCTTTCGGAAAAAAACTTACCGTAACATTTTAGCACCTATCCGCTTTTTTTACAATAAACAGAAAATGAATTTTGCGGATTGCCTAAAAAGCTCGGGCAAAGCCCGAGCTTTTTAGACTTTTTTCGGCGGTGGCTTTGCCAAAGCGATAAAAAAAAGCAAAAACGGGCTTTTGCCGAATAAATTTTGTTGAAATACGGTAATTTATTTGTTATAATATGTACATATTCTATTGCATAACTTTTTTATGGCGCACAAAGCGGCAAAAGCCGCCTTTGCCTAAATACCGTTTGGAATAGAAAAAAGATATGCGCAGCTTTTTGTGCTGCGACGATCCAGTAAAAAAGGAGGCAAAATTATGTTTTGTAAAAATTGCGGTGCGGAAATTCCCGACGGATCTGCTTTTTGCGGAAATTGCGGAATGAAAGTATCTGCCGAACCGGTTCAGCAGGAACCCGTAAACCAATACGCCAGCCCGGATCTCCAGGCATACAGAGCGGAACCCACCTCCGTTGACGCACCCTGTGTTTGTGTCGAGAGTAAGCCGGAGCCTCAGCCGCAGTACGCTCAGCCGGAGCCTCAGCCGCAGTACGCTCAGCCGGAGCCTCAGCCGCAGTACGCTCAGCCGCAATATGCTCAACCGGAACCCCCGCAGTATAACAGCCAGCCTGTTTATAATGCTCAGCCCATTCAGCCGGAGGCTCTTCCGAACCCGACCCTTTGGATCATCCTCAACATCGTTATGATAGTCCTCGGCTGCTGCTGCACTTTCTCCGGAATTGCCGGAATAATCGGTCTTGTATTTGCGATACAGGGCAGCAACGCAGTAAAAGCCGGAGATGTTGCAACCGCACAGAGCAAGCTTAAAACCGCAAAAATCCTTTTCTTTGTAAGCCTCGGACTTTTCGTTGTCGGCAATATCCTCGGTATTGTAACCGGACTGTTCTCCGATTATCTTGCACAGCTTGAAGATTACATGTATTATATGTAAACCCTGCAATCTTTCAAAATGAAAAAAAGAATAATTGTTGTTTCGGCGGCGGCATTATGTGCCGCCGCCGCTCTCTTGTATATTTATTTAACAAAAAACGGAGCCGGAGCGGGAATCCCCTGCACATGGCATACTTTAACAGGGTATTGGTGCCCCGGCTGCGGAAGCTCAAGAGCACTTCGTGCGCTGCTCCACCTTGAATTTTATCAGGCTTTGCGCTATAACGCTCTTTTTACCGTTTGCGCACCGTTTGTCGGAATATACTTTGCGGTTGTGGCTTTTAGGTATATTAAATACGGAGAAAATGTTCCGGTAAAGCGAAAAATTCCCCTCTATCCTCTTTGGATACTTTGCGGAATTGCGATTTGCTACGGAGTTTTGCGGAATATTCCGGTGCTTTCTTTTCTTGCGCCGACAATGTTGTAAAAAATCCCCATTATTTGGCGGACGCCAAAAGCTGCGGTTTTGTTGACAGCCGCTGCGATAAGTTTTATAATATAGAATAATGTAAAAATATGCTTTGCGGGCATAGGAATGCGGTGAAAAACCGCAGCTGCTTCCTCAGCCGTAAGCGTGTACGCAGAGGCAATTATGCCACTGCTCCTTTTTTGCGGAGTGGGAAGGCTGCCTCTTGCGGCGGATACGCAAGCCGGAAAACTTACCGCAAAGCTGCGTGAACTTCATTGGGTTCGGATGGATTTCGGGCAAAAGCTTTCGCTTGCGGTCCTTCGGTACGAAGGACCGTTTTTTAGTATTTTTTTGGAGGAATTTGTCTTGAAAAAGATTTTTGCGGTGCTTTTTGCGCTTGTTTTTCTGCTTTGCTCCTGCGGGGGCGGCGGAGATATTCCAAGCGGGGGAATAACCGGCTTTGACGATTACAACAAAGAGCTTAGCGAAGAGGAGCTTGCCGCCGCAATGAGCGGTGCAAATAACGAAATCGAAAACCGCCCGGATGAAAACATCTGCTATGTTACAATAAGCTGCAAGACGGCTTTGGAAAGCGGCAAGCTTTCCGAAACCATGCTGGAGCTTCTTCCGGAGGACGGAATTATCCTTGATTCCTACGAGGTGCGGTATGAGGACGGTGCCTCCGCCTTTGACGCAATCGCAGCCGCAGCAAAGGAAAATAAAATCCATATGGAGTATAAAGGCACAAAAAAGCTCCCGTATATCGAGGGCGCAGCCAACCTCTACGAGTTTGACTGCGGCGCATTAAGCGGATGGATGTACCGTGTAAACGGTTGGTTCCCCTCTTTTGGAATGGGGCAGTATAAAATACAGCGGGGCGACAGCGTTGAGCTTATCTATACCTGCGACCTCGGAAAGGATGTCGGCGACAACTATATCGCCGGATAAAAGAAAGCAATGACGGAAGAAAACAAGAGAAAAACCGAATCCGGGCTTGCACTCTATCACCCGATAGTAAGCTTTGGGTATTTTGTTGCGGTAATTGCGGGTACGCTTCTTTTTATCCACCCGTTTTACGCATTTATTTCCCTTGGCTGCGCAATAATTTTTTCCGCTCTTATAAATGAAAAAAAGACCTTTGCGGCAACTCTCGGCTTCGGTGTGCCGATGTTTTTGCTTGTTGCCCTTGCAAACCCGCTTTTTAACCACCACGGAGCAACCTTTTTGTTCTATATAGAGGATAACCCCGTTACTCTGGAGGCGGTTATTTACGGGATTGTTTCCGGAGGAATGATGTTTGCGGCGGTTGTGTGGTTTACCTGCTACAATACTGTTGTAAGCTCCGATAAATTTCTTTATATTTTCGGAAAAGCCCTGCCGTCGCTTGCCCTTGTTGTAAGCATGACCCTTTCGCTTATACCGAGGCTGCTTTCTCAGGTTAAGGTGATTGCCGACAGCCAAAGGACCCTCGGCATGGATTGGAAAAGCGGAAGCATAAAACAGCGCATAACCTCCGGCGCAAGAATTTTGTCCGTTCTTGTAAGCTGGGCTTTGGAGGATGCGGTGACGACTGCGGATTCCATGCGGGCAAGGGGCTATGGTCAGCACAGGCGCAGCAATTTTTCAATTTTCCGCTTTGGAAGGCGGGACGGCATAATGCTTGTCGCAATAGCGGTTTTGCTCGGTGCGGAGATATATGCCTATGCCTCCGGGCGGGGAACGATGATTTTTTATCCCACGACGGTGTTCCCAAGGCTTGACGCCGCCAATATTCTGCTTTACGGAGCGTTTTTCGCCCTCGGCATTTTGCCGTCGGCAATCCAGATAAAGGAGGACCGGAAATGGAAACAGTTAAAGTAAACGGCTTTGGTTTTACATATTCTCTGGGGACAAAACCGGCTCTCG
Organism: uncultured Oscillospiraceae bacterium; assembly: GCA_934466455.1. Lineage (GTDB taxonomy): Bacteria > Bacillota > Clostridia > Oscillospirales > Ruminococcaceae > UMGS1668. The sequence continues at coordinate 27,404 of CAKSLF010000011.1, forward strand.
AGGATATAAGCTTTACCGTAAACGAGGGCGAATTTATTGTTGTATGCGGACCCTCCGGCTGCGGAAAATCAACCCTTTTGCGCAGCCTAAAGCCCCAGCTTCGTCCGTTTGGCGAAATGCAGGGCAGCATTGAGTTTTGCGGAAAAAATATAAACGATATACCCGATGCGGAATCTGCGGCGCAAATCGGCTTTGTTATGCAAAGCCCGGACGCCCAGATAGTTACCGATAAGGTTTGGCACGAGCTTGCCTTCGGGCTTGAAAATCTCGGCGTGCCGACCCATATAATCCGAAGCAGGGTTGCGGAAATGGCAAACTATTTCGGAATCCACACTTGGTTCAGAAAAAAGACGGCGGAGCTTTCCGGCGGGCAAAAGCAGCTTCTCAACCTTGCCTCCGTAATGCTTATGCAGCCAAAGCTGCTTATATTGGACGAGCCCTCGAGCCAGCTTGACCCGATTGCCTCTCGGGAATTTCTCGAGAATGTGCGCAAGATAAACCTCGAGCTTGGCACAACGATAATTATAACCGAGCATAACCTCGAGGATGTTTACGGGTATGCGGATAAGGTCCTGCTTATGGAAAACGGCAGGGCGGTAAAATATCTTCCGCCGCAGGAAATGGCGCAGTATCTTGCGGAAAACGAGCGGGACGGAATGTATAAGGCTCTTCCGACTCCGGCAAGAATGTACGGCTGCGTGCTCAAAGGGGAATGTCCTTTGAGCATTGTGGAGGGTCGCCGCTGGTTCAGCAGGCAGATGGAGGGCAAAGCCCTTCCAAAGCCCGTGCTCACCGAGGAAAAACGCCCGGAGGAAAAGGCGATTGATGTAAGCGAGGTTTGGTTCCAGTACGAAAAAGGAGCGGAGCCGGTGCTCAGAAATATAAGCTTTTCTCTCCGCAGAGGAGAGGTGTGCTCGATCCTCGGCGGAAACGGAGCCGGAAAAACCACAACCCTTTCCGTAATCTCGCAAAAAAACAAATATAATATGGGCAAAATCACCGTTGCGGGCAAGGATTTGAAGAAATATAAGGGCACGGAGCTTTTTGAGCACAACCTTGCGGTGCTTCCGCAAAATCCTCAGTCGCTCTTTGTGTTTGAAACTTTGCGCAGAGATCTTGAAGAGGTGCTGCGCCTTCGGAAGTTCAAAAAGGAAGAAATTGAGGGGCGCATCGTGCTCATTTCCAAAATGCTCGGGCTTGCCGATTTGCTCGACCGCCACCCATACGACCTTTCCGGCGGCGAGATGCAAAAGGCGGCTCTTGCAAAAATTTTGCTTCTCGAGCCGAAAATTCTTCTCCTCGACGAGCCTACAAAGGGAATGGACGCTCTTTCAAAGGAAAATCTCGGGGGGATTTTGTGCGGACTTAGAGATGACGGCGTTTCCGTGCTCATGGTCACCCACGACATCGAGTTTTGTGCAAAATATTCCGACCACTGTATGCTCTTTTTTGACGGCTACATTGTTTCGGAAGGCTCGCCGAAAAAATTCTTTGCGGATAACAGCTTTTATACAACGGCGGCAAGCCGTATGACAAGGCATCTTGTGCCGAATATCATAACCTGCGAGGAGGGAGAGCAGCTTTGCAAAAGCCTTTGCTGAAAAACCTTCGCACAAAGGTTATGTTAGTGCTTGTGGTTCTGATTTTTCCGGCTGCTTTGGCTGCCTTTGCCCTTTCGGGAAGCAAAAACTATGCGCTTATAAGCTTTGCTATGGTAATAATGGCAATGGTGCCGTTTTTGATGCTGTACGAGATGAAAAAGCCCCAGGCAAGGGAATGGATTCCCCTTGCGGTAATGGCGGCAATAGCCGCCGTCGGGCGGGCGGCGTTTATGGCACTTCCGCATTTTAAGCCGGTTTCCGCAATAATAATAATAACGGCAATGACCTTCGGACCGGAGGCGGGATTTCTTACCGGGGCGGTGGCTGCTCTTGCGTCAAACCTCTTTTTCGGTCAGGGTCCGTGGACTCCGTGGCAGATGTTTGCATGGGGGCTTATCGGATTTATCGCCGGGCTTCTCGGAAGAGCGGGACTGCTTAAAAAAAAGTGGCAGCTTCTTGTTTTCGGAATGTTGACCGGCTATCTCTACGGTTGGATTTTGAATATATGGACGGCAACGGGCTTTATGTATGAGCTAAGCTGGAAAGCATATCTCGGGCTTTGCGCAACAAGCTTTGTGCCGGATACCGTTCACGGTGTTTCCACCGTGATATTCCTTTGGCTGCTTTCCGACGACTGGGGCGCAAAGCTGCGGCGGATAAAGTACAAATTCGGAATACTCGCTTCGTGAAGAAGAAAAACCCACGCCTCTTCGGGCGTGGGTTTTTGTAAATAGGGCGCAGCGCAATCGGCTATGGAAAATTGCTTTTTTGCTCTTGACCGAGTGACGCCGTGCTCAAAGCATAAATGCGTGCTCAAGAACAAAAAAGCCCCGTGCTCAAGTTCGGGCACGGGGCTTTTGCGCATTTTGTCAAACAAGGTTTTTTCCGGTTGCGGCATCAAAAATGTGCATACGCCGCCCTGCAATATCAAGAGAAATGGAATCTCCGGGACTGAAGGAGCCTATGTCGGAGGCGTTTGGCACAATAACAACGGCGTCTGCGTCGCCGATGCTTACATGAAGATGAACATTGGAGCCCATCATCTCGGAAACATCAACCGTTGCGGCAATGCCGTCATTGGCAAGAACAATATGCTCCGGGCGAACGCCGACGGTTATGTCGCGGTCGGGCAAGCCTTGAGCACGGAAAATTTCGCAGGTTTCCTCCGGCAGGGGAATTATATGCCCCTCGAGCAGAACGGAATATTCCCCGTTCTTTTCAATAAGGCGGGCGTTAAAAAAGTTCATCTGCGGCGTTCCGATAAATCCGGCGACAAAGATGTTCTGCGGGTGGTCAAAAACCTCCTGCGGAGTTCCGGACTGCTGGATGCGCCCGTCCTTCATAATGACGATTCTGTCGCCGAGGGTCATTGCCTCCGTCTGGTCGTGAGTAACATATATAAAGGTGGTATCAACCTTTCGGCGGAGCTTTATGATTTCCGCACGCATCTGATTACGCAGCTTTGCGTCAAGGTTGGAGAGCGGCTCGTCCATAAGAAACACCTTCGGTTCGCGGACTATGGCTCTTCCTATTGCAACACGCTGCCTCTGTCCGCCGGAGAGTGCCTTCGGCTTTCTGTCAAGATATTCGGTTATGCCGAGAATTTCCGCCGCTTCCCGAACTTTTTTATCTATAATATCCTTTGGAGTATGGCGCATTTTAAGAGAAAACGCCATATTTTCGTATACCGTCATATGGGGGTAGAGGGCGTAGTTCTGAAAGACCATCGCAATATCTCTGTCCTTCGGCGCAATGTCGTTTACAAGCTTGTCGCCGATATATATTTCGCCGGAGGAAATATCCTCAAGCCCGGCTATCATGCGAAGGGTAGTGGATTTTCCGCAGCCGGAGGGTCCGACAAGAACGATAAATTCTTTATCGGCAATGTCAAGGTTAAAATCGCTTACCGCAACAACGCCCTCCGCCGTATATTCAAGGTTTCCGGGGTTCGCAAGAGCCTTTTTCTTTTCGGCGGCACTCTCCCAAGGATAAACCTTTTTTACATTAACAAGTTTAAGATCAGCCATAAAAAAATTTTGCTGCCGGCGGCAGCAGCCTCCTTTTGTATGTAAATCGCCTATATTACTATAATATATAGTGTAACAAAGACGGGGATTTATTGCAAATAAAAAAAGCAAAATTAAGAAAAAGTTAATAGAAGAAAGGATAAACCCTAAAAAAACTCAGTTTCAATTATTTACATACTATAAATATGTTATATCAATAATGCAAAATAGAACCACATAAATATTATAAATGCAACATATAACGCCTTGTGGATACAATATATAATAGCTATGTATCCCGGAGGTGAATATAATGAGTGAAGCCCTTAAAATTAAAAAACGAGGCGAGGATTACCACAGAGTAGTCAGCATAAGAATCGGAGAAAACCTCCTCGAAAAGATAGATAAAATCGCAGGAGAAAGCAACCATTCCAGAAACGAAATAATAAATCTTATTCTCGAGCACGGCGTGGAAAATATCGAAATAATTTAACCGAAGAAAAGTCAAGCCCGACAACAAGAAGCGTCGGACTTGACTTTTAATGTTCAAAAAATATCCGCTTTTGGAAAAGAATCAAGCTTTGTCAACGCCGTCAACATACTCGGTAAGCTTGAGAACATTGCAGCTGTAACCCCATTCGTTGTCGTACCATGCAACAAGCTTAATAAAGGTATCGGTAAGAGCAATACCCGCTTTTGCGTCAAAAATGGATCCGTGAGAATCGCCGAGGAAGTCGCTGGAAACAACTGCATCCTCGGTATATCCGAGAAGACCTTTAAGCTCGCCTTCGGAGGCTGCTTTAACTGCGGCGCAGATTTCATCGTAGGAGGCGGGCTTCTCAAGATTTACGGTAAGGTCAACAACGGAAACATCAAGAGTGGGAACACGGAACGCCATACCGGTAAGCTTTCCTGCAAGAGAGGGTATAACCTTGCCTACTGCTTTTGCTGCGCCGGTGGAGGAGGGGATAATGTTGCCCATGGAGGCTCTGCCGCCTCTCCAGTCCTTTTTGGAGGGACCGTCAACGGTCTTTTGAGTTGCGGTAACGGCATGAACGGTGGTCATAAGACCTTCTTTAATGCCGAAGTTGTCGTGAATGACCTTTGCAAGAGGAGCAAGGCAGTTTGTTGTGCAGGAAGCGTTGGAAATAACCTTCATATCGCTGGAATAGGTGTTGTTGTTAACGCCCATAACAAACATCGGAGCGTCCTTGGAGGGAGCGGTGATTATAACCTTGCGTGCGCCTGCGTCAAGGTGCGCCTGGCAGGCGTCTATGGTTTTGAAAACACCGGTTGCCTCAATTACATATTCAACGCCGTCTTTGCCCCACGGAATTTCGGACGGCTCTTTGAAGCCATAGACATTTACTTCGTGACCGTTTACAATAAGCTTGCCGTCCTTTGCGGAAAGCTCGCCGTCAAATTTGCCGTGGGCGGTGTCGTACTTTGCCATGTATGCCATATAGTCGGGATCCACAAAGGGGTCGTTTATGGCGACGATTTCAAATTTTTCGGGCTGTGCAGCCGCTGCACGGAAAACAAGTCTGCCGATGCGTCCAAATCCGTTTATACCGATTTTTATCATTGAAGATAACCTCCCAAAATAATTTTTTACAGACCTAATTTTATTATATTTTGTTCAGGATAGCAATAATTTTGAAATTATTCTGCGTAAGTGTACGAAATCGCAAATATTTTTGCCGCATATTTTGGTGATTGCGTAAAAATACGCATTTCCCAAAAACCCGGCTTTTAATAATTGTATATAAGCGAGGAAAAAATATAAATGAATACAAGAAGATTTTGCGCAATGCGAAAAATAAGCACGGTAAAAATTATGGAAATTGCCGAAAAGGTAAATCTGCGCATAAGGGACGCTGCGTTGGACAGCGTTACAAGCGCAATGAATTTAACAGAGGAGCCGGGCAGAGCACGCCTTCGCATAACGGCAAATTCTTATGAAATTTTGCATATACAGCAGGAATTTGGGGACTATTGCAAGGTCCTTGCAGGCTGCTTTGCCGATAACAAAGGGATTATCAATGCGTGCGACTGCATAAGGGGCATTTGCGGGGCGGCAAAGATAATCGTTGAGAACAAAGGATTGCAGCTTTTTTGCAACATTGCGGAAAAGCCCGTTTTTATCAATGCGGACCCGCTTTATCTTCAGCAGGCGGTGCTTGCTTTGGTGCTGAATTCCGCAGAGCACGCAAGAGAGGGCGGAAGAATCGATATCACCGTAAAGAAAACCGCCCGTACCGCAAAAATTATTGTGTATGACAACGGTTATGGTATGGACAGCGAAACTCTTATGCATTGCACAGAGCCGCTTTTTTCGGGCGGAAGCACCGTAAATAACAAAAAGCCACTCGGGCTTGGGCTTGCTCTTGTAAGCCGCTTTATAAAGAATTCCGGCGGGCATATGAGAATAAGAAGCTTTTACGGAAAAAGCACAAGGGTGGAGCTTAATTTCCCTAAAGCGGAAGCCCCGGAGGAGGCGGACGGAATAAATGCAACCTCGGCGCAGCTCTTCGGCTATGACGATGCGGAAATAAAAATTGCCCTCGCTCCGATTCTTTGAAAAAAAGTTTGGGAAAAATTCCGCATAAAAAAGCCGTTTTTTCGGAATGTGGCTGTTGACAAAGAGAAAAATCAATGTTATAATCTTTTTTGCCGCATGCAACTGGCTCTAAAAGTGCGCCCTTTTTGTGCGCCGCCACCAAGCAGCGAGTCTATTAAAAAGAAGGAATACCATGTACGCAGTAATCGAAACCGGCGGCAAACAGTACCGTGTTGAAGCAAACGATACTATTTTCGTTGAAAAACTCGAAGCCAACGAAGGCGAAGAAGTAACTCTTGATAAGGTTCTTGTTCTCGGCGGCGAAAGCCTTAAAGTAGGCGCACCTTATGTAGAAGGCGCAAAAGTTACCGCAAAAGTCGTAAAGACCGGCAAAGGCAAGAAAATCAATGTTTTCACCTATCGCTCCAAAAAAGGCAGCAAACGCGCTCTCGGTCATCGTCAGCCCTATACCAAGCTCACTATCGAGGCTATTGAAGGCTGAAAATTATGATCCGCGCAGAGTTCTTTTATAAAAAAGGAGAGCCTCGCCGCTTTGTTGTAAGCGGACACGCAGGCTATGCGGAAAACGGAAAAGACATTGTGTGTGCGTCGGTAAGCTCCGCAGTGCAGATGGCGATAAACGGCATAACCGAGATAGTTAAAACAAACTGCGAGGTTAATGTCAAAAAGGAGAGCATAGAATGTGTTCTTCCGCCGGAGCCGAGGGCAGCAGCCCGTCATTTTGTTTCGGCGTTGCGGCTCCAGCTTAAAAATCTGTCGGAGGATTTTCCCGGCACAATCAACCTTATAATTACGGAGGTATAATAACATGCTTAGAATCAGTATGCAGTTCTTCGCCCATAAAAAAGGTATGGGCTCTACTAAAAACGGCCGCGATTCCGAATCCAAACGCCTTGGCGCAAAAAGAGCGGACGGTCAGTTTGTTCTTGCAGGAAACATTCTTGTAAGACAGCGCGGAACTCACATTCATCCCGGTGAGAATGTCGGCAAAGGCTCTGACGATACTCTCTTCGCACTTTCCGACGGCGTTGTAAGATTTGAACGCCTCGGTGCAGACAAGAAGAAAGTCAGCGTATATCCTGTCGAGCAATAATTGCTTGTTAAAACGGGGGCGGAGTGAAAAAATCCGTCCCTTTTTTAATGTTTGTCTATGCCTGCGCCGTTTGGCGGGGCTTTTTGGAGGTATATAATGTTCGTTGATACAGCGAAAATAAAGGTAAGAGCAGGAAAAGGCGGAAACGGCGCAGTAAGCTTTCATCAGGAAAAGTTTGTTAATGCCGGCGGCCCGGACGGCGGCGACGGCGGAAAGGGCGGCAATGTCGTTCTTGTGGGCGATACCAATATTTCAAGCCTTATTGATTTCAAATACAAAAAAAACTATGCTGCGGAGGACGGCAAGCCCGGTTTTGCAAAACGCTGCACCGGAAAGTCAGCCCCGGATCTTATAATAAAGGTTCCGGTAGGCACTCTTGTAAAGGATGCCCAGACCGGGCGGATCGTTGCCGATGTTTCCGATAAGGAGCCGCATATCGTTGCCCGGGGAGGAAAGGGCGGCTGGGGCAACAGCCACTTTGCAACCCCGACCCGCCAAATTCCGCGCTTTGCAAAGCCGGGCTACCCCGGAGAGGAGCTGGAGCTTACTTTGGAGCTAAAGCTTCTTGCGGATGTGGGCTTGGTCGGCTTCCCGAATGTGGGAAAATCAACTCTTATTTCCGTGGTTTCTGCCGCAAAGCCGGAAATTGCGAATTATCCCTTTACAACGCTTACTCCCGTTTTGGGCGTTGTCCGTGTTGACGAGGGCAGTTCCTTCGTTATGGCGGACATTCCGGGACTTATCGAGGGTGCGGCGGAGGGCGTCGGGCTTGGGCATGACTTTTTGCGTCATGTGGAACGCTGCCGCCTTATACTGCATATAATCGACATCGCCGCACTTGAGGACCGTGACCCGATAGAGGACTACAAAAAGATAAATGCGGAGCTTGAAAAGTTTTCTCCGGAGCTTCGTGCCCGCCCCCAGATAGTTGCTCTCAACAAGGCGGACGCCGCCATTGAGGAGATGATAGACGAGTTCAACGCCTTTGCAAAGGAAGAGGGCTTTGAGACCTATCTTATTTCCGCAGCAACGGGCGAGGGCGTGCAGGAGCTTATGCACGCAGTTGAACGGGAGCTTTCAAAGCTGCCGCCGGTTATCCGCTATGAGGCGGAAGCCCCCGTTCGTGAGGAAATTACAACAAAACAGGAGTTTACCGTTACGATCGAGGACGGCGTATATATCGTCGAAGCACCGTGGCTTGCTCATGCGCTGGGCTTTGTTGACCTTGATGACTACGAATCCCTGCAATACTTCCAAAGAGTTCTCCGCCTTTCCGGAATCATTGATAAGCTTGAGGAAATGGGGATAAACGAGGGCGACACCGTAAGCATCCTTGATATAGAATTTGAATATATGAGATGATTCAAAAATCCCGCACTGTGAAAATAGTGCGGGATTTGTTTTTTATCGCCCATTCCATCGCTCATTCCGATTGAGGGAATGGGAGGCATTTTTTTGCAAAAAGCCCCCGCCGTTTGGCGGGGGCAATAATTATGCTAAAAATCATTACCGAAAAAGCCTTCGAATACTTTAGAAATCCAGGGTTTTATGTCGCAGCCCAAATAAAGAGTATTTGCAAAGCCTGGTTTTGTTGTTCCGTCGGACATACCGAATTTTACCGGTTCAAGGACTATTGCATGGCTTTCGTCAATAATGTAGACATATTCAATAAGTCCTTCGGAAACCATGCTTTCAGAAAGCCGCTTTTCGTTTTTCCAACAGAGGATAACATTTTCTTTTGTTGCCTCGGGAAGATTTTTTGCATCGGGAAAATCGTCGGGGTACGGCGGATGATGATTCGGAACCTCAACATAGGTGCCGCTTTTATATTGCTCTACCAGATTGTTTATAAGCGAAATGTATTCGCTGTGCTCATCCGACTCGTAAATTTCCCTTGCCATATCCTCGTAAGAAGGGATATCGGGCTCTTCGCGGCTCTCGGAACCGCTTTCGGAACCGCTTTCGGAAATTTCCGAAACGGAAGACTACGCTTCGCTTGGTAAATCGGAGGAAACAGGTTCCTTTTGTACGCTGCAGGCACAGAGCAAAAGAAAGACAAGAACGAGAATAGGTACCGATAATCGTTTCATAATAATGCCTCCTTAGGTTTTACTTCAACATTTTTTGGCGATTTTGCAAAAAAGTGACCGGCTGCTTTGCCGCTATTATAGCATACGGTATTGTTTTTGTAAATAACAAGAAGAACCTTCGCTGCAGCAAAAAGCACCCCCGCAAAGCGGGGGTGCTCATCGAATAAATAAAAATCAATCCTCGTCCTCTTCTGCGGGCATATCCCAGTTATGCCATACATTCTGAACATCGTCGTTGTCTTCAAGCTGGTCGAGAAGCTTTGTCATTTTTGCGATGTTGTCCGGGTCGTCGATTGCCGAGGTCGTCTGAGGAACATAGGCGATGTCTGCGGAGGCAAAACGATAGCCCATATCATAGAGAGCGTCACGAACTGCGGGGAAGTCGTTGGGAGCGGTTACGATTTCCGCAATGCCGTCTTCATACTTAAAGTCGTCGCCGCCTGCTTCCATAACATCTTCCATAAGCTTGTCCTCGTCAAGCTCCTCGTCCTCGATTACGATTACGCCCTTGCGGTCGAACATAAAGGAAACACAGCCGTTTTGACCGAGGTTTCCGCCGAATTTGTCAAAATAGTGGCGAATATCGCCTGCGGTTCGGTTACGGTTGTCGGTAAGGGTTTCGACGATGACGGCGATGCCGCAGGGACCGTAGCCCTCATAAATTATGTTTTCAAATGTGGTTTTGTCGCCCATGCCGGCGGCTTTTTTGATGGTTCTGTCAATATTGTCGTTCGGCACATTGTTTGCCTTTGCCTTGAGAATAAGGGCCTGCAGCTTGCTGTTGTTGTTCGGGTCAGGACCTCCTTCGCGGACTGCTACGGTAATCTCACGACCGATTTTGGTAAAGATTTTGCCGCGGGCAGCATCTATGCCTTCTTTTTTGCGTTTAATGGTACTCCATTTGGAATGTCCTGACATTTTTATATCGCCCCTTATTAGGAAAAATTGTTTTACAAAAAATTTTAACATAAATTTCGGCGTATTGCAAGAGTTTTGCACAAAAATATGCCTTTGCCCGGCGTCAGACGCAAATTTCCGTTGAAAGCAGCCGCAGTATATGTTATATTTAAGATGTATTATTGTATGCGGGGGGCGCATAGCTTGACAATCGAAGAATTGCGGAAGGAAATTGACAAAACGGACGGAGAAACGGCGCAGCTTTTTGAACGCCGAATGGAGCTTTGCGCAGAGATTGCGGAGGAAAAATCAAAAAGCGGACTGCCGGTTTTTGATTCGGAGCGGGAAAAAAGTATGCTTGCTTCCTGCAAGGACCGTGTTTCCGAAAAAATTGCTCCGCTTTACCGTGAGCTTTTGGAAAAGGAGATTGCTCTTTCAAAGCGGTACCAGCGGGGGCTTATTTCCGCTTTGCCGGAGGATGTTACGCTCAAAAACGGATGCCTTTCGGAAATCGGGCGGATTTTTGACCTAAACCGAAAGGTTCTTTTGGTAACGGATTCCGGCGTTCCCGCCGGGTACGCAGAAGCCGCCGCCGAACAATGCAAAGCCCCGGTCTGCGTTGTTCTTCCGCAGGGAGAAAAAACAAAAAGCGTTGAAACAATGGTGCAGCTTTGCGAAAAAATGCTTGAACATAATTTTGACCGCAGCGACTGCGTGCTTGCCGTGGGCGGCGGCGTTGTGGGCGATATTGCCGGTTTTTCCGCCGCCTGCTATATGCGGGGAATTGATTTTTATAATGTACCGACAACGCTTCTTGCCATGGCGGATTCGTGTATAGGCGGAAAAACCGCCGCAAACCTTTGCGGAATAAAAAACATTGTCGGGGCATTTTATCCGCCGAGGGCTGTCGCAATAGACCCGGCTTTGCTGAAAACCCTTGATGAGCGGCAATTCAAAAACGGACTTGCGGAGGTTATAAAAACCGCCGCCTGCCTCGATACGGAGCTTTTTGAAATGCTTGAGCACGGCTTGAGCACCGCCGAAACGGAAGAGGCTGTCCGCCGCTGCGTTCTTGCAAAAAGCCGCATTGTTGAGGAGGATCGGTGCGAAAGCGGCTTGCGCCGTGTGCTCAATTTCGGACATACAATAGGTCATGCCGTAGAGAGTGCGGGCGGCGGAAGTCTTCTTCACGGCGAATGTGTCGCCATTGGTATGCTGCCCATGTGCGAAAGCGGCGGGGCAAAGGAAAGACTTGCCGCAGTTTTGAAAAAGTACGGCTTTGAAACAAAGTTCGGCGGCGATAAAAATGCCGTTTTTGCGGCTTTTGAGCACGACAAAAAGGCAGAAAAAGAAAAAATCACCGCAGTTGTGCTCAAAAATATAGGCGAATACGAATTTGTGAAAATGAGCACCGAAGAAATCAAAGAACGCTTTGCGGAGGTGATAAAGTGAATGGGCTTTGCCTTCATGTGCCGGAGCTTAATGAATTTTGGTACAGAAAAAAGCTTATGGAGGACCCGGAAACCATGAGCTATAACCGTGGATATGACCTTGATTTTGCGGGTTATGACAAAGAAACCGGCTGTATTGCTTTTCCGAAAACGGAATGGGAAAGCCGCTATAACTACCTTGTCGGAAACGAACCGGAAAGATATTATGCCTATCTTGTCAATACCGAAAACGGCGAATTTGTGGGCGATGTTAATGTTCATAAAAATGCCGGACAGGATTGGTACGATATGGGCATTGTAATCGAAGCAAAGCACAGGGGAAAGGGCTATGCAAACGAGGGCTTGCGCCTGCTTTTGCGCCATGCTTTTGTTGATATGGGCGCAAAGGAGGTTCATAACTGCTTTGAAATCAGCCGCACCGCAGCGTTAAGAGCACATGAGCACGCAGGCTTTTGCAAATACAGTGAAGAAAACGGTATAATAGAACTGGCTGTTACAAAGGAACGATTTTTGAGCACGGAAGAGGAAACGGAGGAATAAAATGAGCACGCTTGGAGATATGGTAACGCTTACCATTGCCGGGGAGAGCCACGGACCCGCCGTTGCGGCAATTCTTTCCGGACTTCCGGCGGGAATCCCGGTCGATTGCGGCTTTATAAAAGCGCAGCTTGAAAAAAGGCGGGGTATTCCGGAGGCGGCTACCGAAAGAAGGGAACCCGACGATTTCGAAATTTTAAGCGGGGTTTTCGGCGGTTTTACCGACGGGGCACCGATAACTGTGGTTATCCGTAACAAAAGCGCAGACAGTGCCGCCTATGAACGGGATAAAATCCGACCGGGGCACGCCGATTATACGGCTTTTTGCAAGTATCACGGCTATCAGGATTACCGTGGCGGCGGGCATTTCAGCGGGCGGATAAGCGCAGCGGTTGTTGCGGCGGGAGCAATCGCAGAATATGCCCTGCACCTGCTTGGAATTTCCGTGGGCACGCATATTCTGCGCCTTGGCGAAGTCTTTGACCGCCCGTTTTCGGAAAGCGAGGGTCTTAACGACCTTATGCTGCTTGATAAAGCCGAATTTGCCGTTCTTGATGAAGAGGCGGGCGAACGGATGAAGGCGGCGGTTTCCGCAGCAAAAGCCGAGGGCGAAAGCCTCGGCGGAATACTCGAAACAAAGATAATCGGCTTGCCGGAGGGACTTGGCGAGCCTTGGTTCGGCGGGATAGAGGGAGAAATCTCAAGAGGGATTTTCGGTATTCCGGCAATAAAAGGAATTGAATTCGGCGCAGGCTTTGGGCTTGCGGCAATGAAGGGAAGCGAGGCAAACGACGAATTTTGCCTTGACGCTTTTAATCATATTGTGACGGAAACAAATAATTGCGGGGGAGTGCTCGGCGGGATTTCCGACGGAATGCCGGTTATCTTCCGCTGCGCCGTAAAGCCGACCCCCTCCGTCGCAAAGGAACAAAAAACGGTAGATATGAGCACAATGGAGGAAACAAAAATCAAAATAACCGGCAGGCACGACCCGGCAATAGCCGCAAGAGCCGCCGTAATAGTGGATTCCGTAACCGCAATATGTCTTTGCGACCTCTATACAAAACGCTTTGGCAGTGATTGGTCGGTGGGATGAGCATGGAATACGGGCTTATCGGAAAAAAACTTGCTCACAGCTTTTCGCCGGAGCTTCATGCTCTTTTCGGCTGTGAGAAATATGAGCTTAGGGAGCTTTCCGAGGATGAACTTTCCGGATTTTTTGCCGCACGAAACTTTATCGGGATAAATGTAACCGCACCTTACAAGGAAACGGTGCTCAAATACCTTGATGAGCTGAGCCCGGAGGCAAAGGCTATCGGTGCGGTGAATACGGTAATCAATAAGGGCGGAAGGCTTTTTGGGTATAATACGGATTTTTTCGGGCTTTGCGCCCTTATTGAGCACGCCGGAATAAGCCTTGAGCACAGGAATGTGCTCATTCTCGGAACCGGCGGAACAAGCAAAACCGCAGCCGCAGTCTGCGCCCGCTTTGGCGCAGGCTCCGTGCTCAAGGTGAGCAGAAGCCCGCAGGACGGCAAAATTTCTTATGCGGAGGCGGAGAAAAAAGCCGATGCGGAGATAATAATCAACACAACTCCGTCGGGAATGTTCCCGAACAATGGAGAAATACCGATAGATATTTCCGCAATGCCCCGCCTTTGCGGGGTAATCGACGCAGTATATAATCCCCTGCAAACAGGACTTGTGCTCAAAGCAAAGGAAAGGGGTATTCCCGCAGAGGGCGGACTCTATATGCTTGTGGCACAGGCGGCAAGGGCGGAGGAGCTTTTTTCGGAGAAAAGCATAACTGCGGCGGAAATCGACCGTGCGTACAAAGCCCTTATGCAAAGAAAACAAAATATCGTGCTCATAGGAATGCCCTCGGCAGGCAAAAGCACCGTAGGCAGGGCAGCAGCCGAAAAACTCGGAAGAAGCTTTTTTGACAGCGATGAGCTTGCCGCCGCCCTTGCGGGTAAAAGCATAGCGGGGATTTTTGCACAGGGCGGCGAGGCGGCTTTCCGAAAGGCGGAAGCCGAGGCGGCGGAGCTTCTTGCAAAGCAGAGCGGAGCGGTAATTGCAACCGGCGGCGGCGCAGTGCTCTCGCCGAAAAATATGGAGCTTTTGCGCCAAAACGGCAGGATTTATTATATAAACCGCTCCTTTTGCGAGCTTTCTGCCGGGGGCGGACGCCCCCTTTCCCAAACGCCGGAGCAGCTTTTGCGGCTTTTTGATGAGCGAAAGCCTCTTTATGAAAAATATTGCGACAGCGTTATAAGCTCCTGTGCTTCCGCAGAAGAAACCGCCGCCGCTCTTTTGGAGGATTTTTTGAAATGAAGTTTCTTGTCATAAACGGTCCCAATATGAATATGCTCGGCATAAGAGAACCGGAGATTTACGGAAATACCACATATTCCGGGCTTTGCGCCGCTATTGCGGAAAAGGCGGCTTCCCTCGGTGCTTCTGCGGAGTTTTTTCAGAGCAACCACGAGGGTGCGATTGTTGACAAAATACAATCGGCTTACGGAGCGTTTGACGGAATAATCATAAACGCCGCCGCTTATACCCATACAAGCGTCGCCATTCCGGATGCGATACGAAGCGTCGGAATCCCTGCGGCGGAGGTGCATATCTCCGACCCGGATAAGCGTGAGGATTTCAGAAAAGTCAATTTTCTGCGCCCGGCTTGTGTAATAACCGTATCGGGAAAGGGCATTTTCGGATACGGGGAAGCAATGGGTAAGCTTGTGGAATTTATCGAGAAAAGGAAAACGGAAAAATGAAGGTTACCGTAAAACCCGGCTTTGGAAAAGGAAAAGCGGCTGCGCCGCCTTCAAAGAGCATGGCGCAAAGATATCTTATCTGTGCAGCCCTTTGCGAAGGAACAGCCGGAATCGAAAATATCGCTTTTTCCGATGATGTAAAGGCGGCTTTGCGCTGCGTAAAAGCCCTCGGCGCAGAGGTAAGAACGGAGAAAAACACCGCCTTTGTTACGGGAAAAATAAATCCGGAGGACGGCGCAGTCCTCGACTGCTCCTCCTCCGGGGCAACGCTGCGCTTTCTTATTCCTGTTGCGCTGCTTTTTAACAGGGAAATAATTTTTACCGGAACGCAGCAGCTTTTCTCCCGTCCGCTTGGCGTTTACAAAAAAATCTGTGCGGATTGCAAAGCGGATTTTGAGTTGGGAGAAGGCAGCTTGAAAATCAAGGGCAGGCTGCGCCCCGGAAGATATGAAATTCCCGGCGATGTTTCAAGCCAGTTTGTAAGCGGGCTGCTTTTTGCTCTTCCGCTGCTTGAAAAGCCGTCGGAAATCGTGTTAAAAACCCCGGCACAGAGTAAAAGCTATATTGATATGACCCTTTCCGCCTTGCACAGATTCGGAATTTCCGCCGGTTGGTCGGGAGAAAACAAAATCGCCGTGCCGGGTATGCAAAAATACAGCGTTACAGATGCAGCCGTGCCGGGGGATTATTCAAATGCGGCATTTTTTGCCGCCTTGAACAGCCTTGGCTCGGAGATAGAGATAACGGGGCTTGACCCTTTGGATTTGCAGGGGGACAGGGCATATGAAAAATACCTTCCGCTGCTTTGTTCCGGTTGTCCGCAAATAGATATTTCCGATTGTCCGGATTTGGCACCCGTGCTTTTTGCCGTCGCCGCCGCAAAAAACGGCGGAGTATTTACCGGAACACGCCGCCTTGCGCTAAAGGAATGCGACAGAGCCGAAGCAATGAAAGCGGAGCTTTCGAAATTCGGAGCGGAAATCAAAATCGGCGAAAATTCGGTAACCGTTCCGGGCGGTGCGCTCCGCCCGCCGAAGGAGGAGCTTTTTGGCTGGAATGACCACCGTATCGTAATGGCTCTTGCGGTGCTTTGCACACTTACGGGCGGAAAAATAGCCGGGGCGGAAGCCGTGGCAAAGAGCTTCCCCGATTTTTTTGAAAGAATGTCGGAGCTTGGCTTTAACATAGAAAGCGGTGAAGAATTGTGAATATGGACTTTATAAGAAAGCTTCCGATACCGTTGGAGCTTAAAACGGAAATGCCCCTCGGCGCAGAGGCTGCAAAAATAAAGGCGGAGCGGGACCTTGAGCTGCGGAGCATTTTTTGCGGGGATTCGGAAAAATTTCTTCTGATAATCGGGCCGTGCTCTGCGGATAGGGAAGAACCGGTTTTGGAATATCTTCGCCGTCTGCGCCGGGTCGCCGATGAGGTAAAGGAAAAAATCTTCGTATTGCCAAGACTTTATACCTGCAAGCCCCGCTCCTCCGGAAACGGATATATGGGCTTTATGCACCAGCCCGACCCGGAGGGCGCACCGGATATTTTTCGGGGCGTTGCGGCGGTTAGGGAGTTCCATCTGCGGGCAATTTCGGAAACGGGATTTTCCTGCGCCGATGAGCTGCTGTATCCCGAGAATCACCGCTATTTTTCCGACCTCTTGAGCTATGTTGCGGTGGGAGCTCGCTCCGTGGAGGACCAGCAGCACCGCCTTACCGCAAGCGGGCTTAATATCCCGGTGGGAATGAAAAACCCAACCGGTGGCGATATTTCCGCAATGCTTAATGCGGTGCGCTCGGCACAAAGCCCCCATAGATTTATTTACCGAGGCTGGGAGGTGGAGAGCAGCGGAAACCCTCTTGCCCACTGCGTTTTGCGGGGATATACGGATAGGGAGGGCGGCTATTGCTCAAATTGCCGCTATGAGGATCTGCTCAAAACCGCCGAGCTGTATGAGCAAAGCGGGCTTAAAAACCCCGCAGTTATCGTTGATACAAACCACGCAAATTCCGGCAAAAACTATCTGCTCCAACCGAAAATTGCCCTCGATGTGCTAAAAAGCCGCTGCGACCCGGTGCTCAAAAATCTCATCAAGGGGCTTATGATAGAAAGCTATCTTGCTGACGGTGCTCAGGGGGAGGACGGCAGTGTTCTCGGCTGCTCGATAACCGACCCCTGCCTCGGTTGGGAAAAAACAGAGAGGCTGATTTATGATATTGCGGATAGACTTTGAACAAAAAATCAGCGGAGAGAAGCTTTGATTATGAATTTGTTTGATGAATTTCCAAGCCTGTCCGACGACAAAATAATTATCGGAAAAATGTCGGAAAACGATGTCGGCTCTTTGGAAGAAATAACGGAGAACGCAAATGTGTACCGCTATATTCCGCCGTTTCTTTACAGAAAAAGCAGAGGAAACCTTCTTGCGGCAGTCCGTAATTGCGGAGAAAGAGATTTTATATAAATATAATTAAATCCAAAGCGGAGGACTTGCATTATGGAAAAATTTATCGTAACGCCTAAGGAAGATAAATCCGTTACAATGACAATACGCATAGACAAAGACCTGCAGGAGGGGTACAGCAATTTGGCGGCAAAAACAAACCGTTCCAGAAACGAGCTTATCGGTATGGCTTTGCGATATGCGCTTGAGCATATGGAGCTAAAGGACGAAGATTAAAAAAACAGCCCCGGTATTTGCCGGGGCTGTTTTTTGTCGAATAAGGGCTTTTTTGCGTTAAAGAAACACAAGGAACCGTGGATAGAAATGCAAACAGACAGCACCCCGCATAGGTAAAAATCAGCCTGTATCCGAAAAAAGCGGATGTGAATATATGAAAAAAATAAAATCCAATAATTAGGAGAAAAAGATTGCGGAAAACATAGCTTTTCCCCTTACTTATTATTATATGGGTAAAAAATTATAAAAAAATAGCGTCAAACCCCAAAAAAGGGTTGACACCGCTTGACAATTGCACTATACTTATAGAATGTACCAGAATGGACACTTGTGCCGTTTCTTACCGATAGTATAACACACTTTTCTAAGAAATGCAAGTGTTTCGGGTTAAAAAATCAAACGATGTAAATACGGATGAATGGAGTGAGCTAATTTGGTAAATGTAAAACCTGTCCAGCTCGGCAAAAATGTCCGCATGAGTTTTTCCAAAATCAACGAGGTTCTTGATATGCCGAACCTTATTGAGGTACAGAAGGACTCGTATAAATGGTTCCTTGAGGAAGGATTGAGGGAAGTTTTCCGTGATGTTTCGGCGATTACGGATTATTCCGGAAACCTTGTTTTGGACTTCATTGATTATCATATCGAAGATAAGCCCAAATATACAATCGAGGAATGCAAAGAGCGGGATGTAACTTATGCTGCGCCTCTTCGTGTAAGAGCACGCCTTCAGAATAAGGAAACCGGCGAGATTAAAGAGCAGGATATTTTTATGGGAGATTTCCCGATAATGACTCCCTCCGGCACTTTTGTAATAAACGGTGCGGAGCGTGTTATTGTATCCCAGCTTGTTCGTTCCCCCGGCGTATACTACGCTATGAACTATGACAAGACCGGTAAAAAGCTTTTCGCCAGCACGATTATACCGAACCGCGGCGCATGGCTTGAATATGAAAGCGACCTTAACGATGTTTTCGGCGTAAGAATCGATAAAAACCGCAAGCTGCCCGTTACCACCTTTATAAGAGCACTCGGTCTTGGCACCGACGAGCAGATTATCGATTATTTCGGCGAAGAGCCTATGATGCTTGCCACCATCGAAAAGGATAATACAAAATCAAGAGAGGAAGCTCTGCTTGAGGTTTACCGCAAGCTCCGTCCGGGCGAGCCGCCCACGCTTGAAACAAGCGAGCAGCACCTTAACAACCTCTTTTTCGACGCAAAGAGATACGACATCTCCAGAGTCGGCAGATACAAATACAACAAAAAGCTTGCTCTTGAGAGAAGAATAGCGGGTCTTACCCTTGCGGAGCCGGTTGCGGATCCCCTTACCGGCGAGGTTCTCTTTGATGCGGGCGTAACCCTTACCAGAGCGGACGCCGCCCTTATGGATAAAAAAGGCGTGCGTGAGGTAAAGATCGATGTTGACGGCAGAGCCGTCAAGGTCATCTCCAACAACATGGTCGATGCCGAGGATTATGTTGATCTTTCCAAGGAAGAGCTTGAAAAGCTCTTCATCAATGAAAAAGTCCGTTTTTCCGTTATCACCGACATTGCCGAAAAAGCCGGCGACGACAAAGAGCTTCTTGTTTCTCTTATTAAAGAGAATGTTGACGAGCTCATTCCCAAACACATCATCGTTGACGATATATATTCTTCCATTAACTATATGTGCAACCTTTACTGGGGTATCGGAAGCACCGACGACATAGACCACCTTGGAAACCGCCGCATAAGATGCGTTGGCGAGCTGCTTCAAAACCAGTTCCGCATCGGTTTTTCCAGAGTGGAAAGGGTTATCCGCGAGCGCATGACCATTCAGGCGCAGGATACCGAGGCAATTACTCCTCAGGGCCTTGTAAACATCCGCCCGGTTGTTGCCGCAATCAAGGAATTTTTCGGTTCTTCCCCGCTTTCTCAGTTTATGGACCAGACAAACCCTCTTGCGGAGCTTACTCATAAACGCCGCCTTTCCGCACTTGGTCCCGGCGGTCTTTCCCGTGACCGTGCAGGATTTGAGGTTCGAGATGTTCATTACAGCCACTATGGCCGTATGTGCCCGATTGAAACCCCCGAAGGTCCTAACATCGGACTTATCTCCTATCTTGCAACCTATGCAAAAATCAACAAATACGGATTTGTTGAGGCACCCTTCCGCAAGGTCGATAAGGAAACCGGCGTTGTTCTTGACGAAGTTGAGTACATGACAGCCGATACCGAGGATGATTATATCGTTGCACAGGCAAACACCCCTCTTGATGAGAACAACCACTTTGCCGTTCCGAAGGTAACCTGCCGTTACAAGGACGAATTTATCGAGGTTGACGCCGCAAAGGTCGACTACATGGATGTTTCTCCTAAGATGGTTGTTTCCGTTGCAACCGCAATGATTCCTTTCCTCGAAAACGACGACGCAAACCGTGCTCTTATGGGCTCCAACATGCAAAGACAGGCTGTTCCGCTGCTCAAGACCGAAAGACCCTATGTCGGCACCGGTATGGAGTACAAAGCAGCCGTCGACTCCGGCGTAACCGTTCTTGCGGAGCACGCAGGAACCGTTGTTAAGGTTGACGCCGCAAGAATCGTCATAAGACGGGACGACAACGGCGAAAACGAAGAATATAAGATTATCAAGTTCCTCCGCTCCAACCAGGGCACCTGCATTAACCAAAGACCTATCGTCGCAAAAGGCGAGCATGTTGAAAAAGGTCAGGTTATCTGCGACGGTCCCGCAACAAGCGAGGGCGAAATCTCCCTCGGTAAGAATATGCTTATCGGATTTATGACCTGGGAGGGTTATAACTACGAGGACGCCGTTCTTATCAACGAAAAGCTTGTTAAAGAGGATACCTTTACCTCCGTTCATATCGAAGAATATGAGCTTGAATCCCGCGATACAAAGCTCGGTCCGGAGGAAATAACCCGTGATATTCCCAATGTCGGCGACGATGCTCTCCGTGAGCTTGACGAGAGAGGCATAATCCGCATAGGCGCAGAGGTTCGTGCCGGAGATATACTTGTAGGTAAGGTAACTCCTAAGGGTGAAACCGAGCTTACCGCAGAGGAAAGACTTCTCCGTGCAATCTTCGGAGAAAAAGCAAGAGAGGTTCGTGATACTTCTCTTCGTGTTCCCCACGGCGAATACGGAATTATCGTTGATGTTCAGGTATTTACCAGAGAAAACTGCGACGAGCTTGCGCCCGGAGTAAACCAGGTCGTCCGCTGCTATATCGCACAGAAGAGAAAGCTTTCCGTCGGCGATAAGATGGCAGGACGCCACGGCAACAAGGGCGTTGTTTCAAGAATACTTCCTCAGGAAGATATGCCGTTCCTGCCGGACGGTCGTCCTTTGGATATTCTTCTTAACCCCCTCGGCGTTCCTTCCCGTATGAACATCGGTCAGGTGCTTGAGGTTCACCTCGGAAGAGCCGCAGCAGAGCTTGGCTGGCATGTTATGACCCCTGTATTCGACGGTGCTCATGAGGCGGATATCCGTGAGCTGCTTACTCAGGCGGGTCTTGACGAAAGCGGAAAGGTCCAGCTCCGTGACGGACGCACCGGTGAGCTTTTCGATAACCCCGTAACCGTAGGTTATATGTATTACCTCAAGCTCCACCACCTTGTTGATGATAAGATTCACGCCCGTTCCACCGGTCCGTACAGCCTTGTTACTCAGCAGCCCTTGGGCGGTAAAGCTCAGTTCGGCGGTCAGAGATTCGGCGAGATGGAGGTTTGGGCTCTTGAAGCATACGGCGCAGCCTATACTCTTCAGGAGATCCTTACCGTCAAATCCGATGATGTCGTCGGTCGTGTAAAGACCTTTGAATCCATTGTTAAGGGTCAGAATGTACCGCCGGCAGGTATTCCGGAATCCTTTAAGGTTCTTATTAAAGAGCTTCAGTCCCTTGGTCTTGATATCAAGGTGCTTGACAAAAACAATGAAGAAATCGACCTTAAGCAGAACTTCGACGATGAAGACGCAGGGCTTATTCCCGGCGACGCAGACCTCGAATATGCGGAAGACAATATTGCCGATGAGGGCGATTTTGACGGATACCAGATTAAAGACGCAGACGATGAAGAGAACGATGGAATGTCCGATCTTTTCAACGATATGTCTTTTGACTTCGGTTCCGATAACGACGACGAAATGTAATGGGGAGGGCTGCAAATAATGGAATTCAACACCTTTGATTCTATCAAAATCGGCCTTGCTTCGCCGGAAAAGATTCTTGAATGGTCCTACGGCGAGGTAAAGAAACCCGAAACTATCAATTACAGAACACTCAAGCCCGAGCGGGACGGTCTTTTCTGCGAAAGAATTTTTGGACCGACCAAGGACTGGGAGTGCTACTGCGGAAAATATAAACGCCTGCGCTTTAAGGGAAAAATCTGCGAACGCTGCGGCGTTGAAGTAACCAGAGCAAAGGTAAGACGCGAGCGTATGGGTCATATAAAGCTTGCCGCTCCCGTTTCTCACATCTGGTACTTTAAGGGAACCCCTTCCAGAATGGGTCTTATCCTTGATATGAGCCCAAGACTTTTGGAAAAGGTACTCTATTTTGCAAGCTACATTGTAACCGACAAGGGAAACACCTCCCTTGAGAATAAGCAGCTCCTTTCCGAAAAGGAATACAGGGAGATGCGTGAAAAATACGGCGACGATTTTCAGGCGGGTATGGGAGCGGAAGCTATCCAGCTTCTTCTTAAAGATATTGACCTTGAAAAGCTCTCTCAGGAGCTTCATACCGAGCTTGAAAACGCCACTGGTCAAAAGCGTGTACGCCTTCTTAAAAGGCTTGAGGTTGCCGAGGCTTTCCGCCTTTCCGGAAACCGTCCGGAATGGATGATTCTTGATGTTGTGCCGGTAATCCCGCCGGATATTCGTCCTATGGTGCAGCTTGACGGCGGCAGATTTGCCACCTCCGACCTTAACGACCTTTACAGAAGGGTAATCAACAGAAACAACCGCCTTCAGCGTCTTTTGGAGCTTGGCGCGCCGGATATTATCGTCCGCAACGAAAAGCGTATGCTCCAGGAGGCTGTTGACGCCCTTATTGATAACGGCAGACGGGGAAGACCCGTTACCGGTCCGAACAACAGACCCCTCAAGTCCCTTTCCGATATGCTCAAGGGCAAACAGGGACGCTTCCGCCAAAACCTTCTCGGTAAGCGTGTTGACTATTCCGGCCGTTCCGTTATCGTTGTAGGACCGGAGCTTAAGATGAGCCAGTGCGGTCTTCCTAAAGAGATGGCTCTCGAGCTTTTCAAGCCCTTTGTTATGAAACGCCTTGTTGATGTCGGCGCAGCAACCAACATCAAGAATGCAAGAAAGATGGTAGAGAGAGCACGCCCGGAGGTTTGGGACGCTCTTGAAACCGTAATCAAGGATCATCCGGTAATGCTCAACCGTGCGCCTACCCTCCATAGACTGGGTATACAGGCGTTTGAGCCGGTTCTTGTCGAGGGCAGAGCACTCAAGCTGCATCCCCTTGCCTGCACCGCATACAACGCCGACTTTGACGGCGACCAGATGGCTGTTCATGTTCCGCTTTCCACCGAGGCACAGGCAGAGGCAAGATTCCTTATGCTTGCGGCAAACAACCTGCTTAAACCCTCCGACGGAAAGCCCGTTACCGTTCCTACTCAGGATATGGTTCTCGGTTCCTACTATCTTACCCTTGAAAAACCCGGCTATGAGCAGGGCGAGGGCAAGGCCTTCCGTGATGTAAACGAGGCTATTATGGCATATTCCGAGGGCGTTGTCGGTCTTCATGCGCCGGTATATATCCGTATGGAGAAAACCGACGAAAACGGAAATAAGCGCAGCAAGCTTATCCGCACGACCGTTGGTAAAACCATTTTCAATATGCCTATCCCGCAGGATCTCGGTTATGTTGACAGAAGCGACCCTGAGCATGAATTTGACCTTGAGATCGACTTCCTCGTTGGTAAAAAGCAGCTCGGTCAGATCATAGACCGCTGCGTAAAGAAGCACGGAACCGCAATTACCGGTCAGGTGCTCGACAGAGTAAAAGCACAGGGCTTCAAATATTCCACAAAGAGCGCAATCACCGTTTCCGTAAGCGACGCAGTAATTCCGCCTAAGAAGTATGAGCTTCTTCAGGAAGCGGAGAAAAAGGTCGATGTTATCACAAAGCAGTACCGCCGCGGTCTTATGTCCAACGAGGAACGCTATAAAAAGGTTATCGCAACATGGAACGAAACAACCGATAAGGTTGCGGACGCCCTTAAAGAGAACCTTGATAAATACAACCCCATCTTTATGATGGCGGATTCCGGTGCTCGTGGTTCCATGAACCAGATTCGTCAGCTTGCAGGTATGCGCGGACTTATCGCAAACACCTCCGGTAAGGCAATCGAAATCCCGATTCGTGCAAACTACCGTGAAGGTCTTAATATACTCGAATACTTCATCTCCAGCCGTGGTGCCCGTAAAGGACTTGCCGATACCGCTCTCCGTACTGCGGACTCCGGTTATCTTACAAGACGACTTGTTGATGTTTCTCAGGATGTTATTATCCGCGAGCAGGATTGCGGAACTCACGAGGGTATCGTTGTCTGCGACATCAAAGAGGGCGGCGAGATGATAGAGCCGATGACCGAGCGTCTTGTCGGCCGCTATGCCGTTGATGACATCATCAATCCCGAAACCGGCGAGATTATCGTAAGCAAGGACAAGATGATGGACGACGCCGACGCAAAACGGGTTAAAGAAGCCGGCATTACCTCCGTAAAAATCCGCTCTATCCTTAACTGCGAGGCAAAGCAGGGCGTTTGCGCAAAATGCTACGGCATGAACCTTGCCAACGGCAAGCCTGTTTCCGTGGGCGAGGCGGTAGGCGTTATCGCCGCACAGTCCATCGGCGAACCCGGTACCCAGCTTACCATGCGTACCTTCCATACCGGCGGTATCGCTTCCGCAGAGGATATTACTCAGGGTCTTCCCCGTGTTGAAGAACTGTTCGAGGCAAGAAACCCGAAGCGTGAGGCAATCATCTCCGAAATCGAGGGCGAGGTTCGCATTGAGGAAATCAAAAAGAACTGCCATATTGTTGTTTACAATAAAGAAACCGGCGACGAGCGCAAATATCTCATCACCTACGGAAGCCATCCCTGCGTAAAAGAGGGCGACAAGGTAAAAGCAGGCTCTCTGCTTACCGAAGGTTCCGTAAACCCGCATAAATATCTCGACATCAACGGTGCTCTTGCCGTTCAGGATTACCTTATTGCCGAGGTACAGAAGGTCTACCGCCTCCAGGGTGTTGACATCAACGATAAGCACATCGAGGTTATCGTTCGTCAGATGATGAAGAAGGTAAGAGTTGACGACCAGGGCGATACTCATCTTCTTTCCGGCATGACCGTTGAGAAGGGCGAGCTTTTTGCCGAAAACAGAGAAATCAGAAGAAGGATCGCAGAGGGCGAAGAGGGTCTGCGTGAAGCAACCTATATTCCTATGCTCCTCGGTATCACAAAGGCTTCTCTTGCAACGGAGAGCTTTATGTCCGCCGCCTCCTTCCAGGAAACCACCCGTGTTCTTACCGAAGCCGCAATCAAGGGCAAAACCGACCGTCTTCTCGGACTTAAAGAGAATGTCATCATCGGTAAACTTGTTCCTGCCGGCACAGGTATGGAGTGCTATAATAACGCAACCTATTCCGCAGCAATGCCTGAGGTAAAGCCTTATGACGAAAACAACGCCTATGAGCACGCAATGGAAGAGGCTTCTGCCGTAAAAGAATAATTTCCTACAAAAAAGCCCGGCAATGCGCCGGGCTTTTTTGTTATTGTATAGGCGGAAGAATTAACAAACGGCACATTGACATACGGATATTACTCAATATAATTATTTATGGCGGCAATAAAAGCGGCTATATCGGCTTTTGGAGGAAAAAGATGAAAAAGATTATATGGCTGGTGCTCATTTTTGCGGTTATGATAACGGCGTGCTCAAATCAAAGTGCGAGCACAGGCTCTGTACATCCAAGCGAAAGCACGGCGGAGCCGTCTTCGGAGGAAATTACGGTAGAAAACGGAGAAAAAATTTTTGCTTATCTTTGCAGCGAGGAATGTATTGACTGGAATACGGGAATAAGCAAGCTTTCCGACATCGGAATAAACCATGAAGTGAAGAATGTAAGCTTTGTTGACGATTGGTATTGGAACGCCGAGCTTGTGCTTAGAAAAGGCGAAAACGAGCTTGTTATTCCCATTGAAGGACTGTATGACTATACTGAGGAATACGATGTTGTAAGAGCACCCTACGGCGCATTCGAAATATATGACGACTATATCGTCTATGCGGGAAAAGGCAAAACAATTTTCTTTGATAAGGAAAACCTTGCGGCATGGGACTTTAATCCGGAATTGGACAAAAACGAATTTGACGATATTTGGGTAAATGCGGCAATTTTCGATGAACCAAGCGGCAATTATATTCTGCTTACGACCGCACTTAACAAAAAAGACATCGAAGAACGCAGCACATTCGTAAATATTTATGATAAAGAGGGAAAGCTCCTTTCAAAAAAAGAAACGCAGCTTTCAAAGTCGTCGCCGGCAGGGGACAACGACTATATGTTTCCTTACTGTGACGATGACCCCTGCGAGGTATTTAAGTCCGAAAACGATTCCTTTATCAAAACAAATGCCACTTTAATAAACATTATGACCGGCGAAACTTTTTCGTTCTTTGATGTGGTAGACTTTACCGACGGAAATTACTCCGTAAAGCTTTACCGCTACAAAAGGGAAAACAGCGAAGAACGGGGCTATGCCGCATTTCTCTATAAAAACGGCGAGCAAAAGGATTCGTTTTTCTTTGAAGAATATAATTTGAGTACATATCACGAAGAAATCGACAAGCCGACAGTAAAAATTTCCCCCGACGGGAAAAAGGCGGTTTATTACAGCGATTATTTCGCAATGACCCTTGAAATTGATTTTGAAAACAAAACCCATTCGATAAAATATGAGCCTGAGGACAGACATATTTCCGGCGTCGGCGCAACAAGTGCCGACGGAAAATATTCAATCTGCCTTTTCGGAGAAAACGGCGGCGGCGACGCATGGTATAACCACATTGCGGTAAAAGACAACGAAACGGGAAAATATCATTATATGGGCGAAACCGGCGGAATGTACGGCGGAAACGGCGGCTACGGCTTCCTGAAAAACGACGACGCTTATAACTATTCTTTGTATGCGCTTCAGATTTTCGATTCGAAAACGGGTATGCTCAAATTTGACATTGCAAAAAATTTTCCCCTCGGATACAGCTCGGACGGAAATCAGGGCAGAGGAATATTTACCTTCCGCAGAAACCCCGACGACTTCAGCTATATTATAGTTTATTTTGAATTTGACGGCGGCTGCAGCTGGAAAGAAGTCTTTGACGACGATAAAATGTATGTTTGCGACGGAGCAAGCTATAATTACAAAATCGGCTTTTTGGATTCGGAGGGAAGGCTTTTGGAAAGCTATGATACGGGTTTTCCGGTTTTGGCAAGCCCCTTTGGCTTCTATTCCGTCCAAATGAGATATTCGGAAGAAAAGCTTTTGCTGTTTTTTGATAACTCCGGAAAGGGCGAGGGTCACTTTGAGGGCGAGTTTGATATGAAAACAAAGGAATTTACCGTTTTGTAAAACATTTTGCGTAAAAAAACAAAGCTGAACCGCCGCTTAATGCAAAACGGTTGAGCTTTACGCCCATTTGGTCATTTTGCACGAATGAAGCACCTCATTTTTGTGAAATACTTACATAAAATTTTGTTGACAAAATGGCTAAATAATGCTACAATTTGAAATTGGTAATCCCCGCTTTTGGGGACAACCATGCCCAAATGGCAAGAACTTAAGAAAGGAGGAAACCTATGCCTACTTTTAACCAGCTTGTACACAACGGAAGACATGATCTTGAAGTTAAATCCACCGCTCCGGCTCTGCTGAAAGGTTGGAACTCCAAGAAGAAAGTTGCCATTGACCAGCACAGCCCGCAAAAACGCGGAGTCTGCACCGCTATCCGTACCGCAACCCCGAAAAAGCCGAACTCTGCTCTTCGTAAAATCGCCAGGGTACGCCTCAGCAACGGAATGGAAGTTACTTCTTACATTCCCGGTATCGGTCACAACCTTCAGGAGCACAGCGTCGTTCTTATCAGAGGCGGCCGTGTAAAAGACCTTCCTGGTGTCCGTTACCACATCATCCGCGGAACCCTTGATGCTCAAGGCGTCGCAAAAAGGATGCAGGCTCGCTCCAAATACGGTGCGAAGCGTCCGAAGGCTGGTGCAAAGAAGTAAGAGCAAATTTCCGGTTTCCTAATTGAAAAATTAGTGAATACTGCGCCCAAGAGGTGCGATGATATATAATGTTCATCCTCTTTTTGGGCACGACGGAGGTTTGTCGCTTTCGAGTACCTGTGAATTCATTATTATTTATGAAGGAGGGAAGAAAAGTGCCAAGAAGAGGAAATATTGCAAAGCGCGATGTTTTGCCGGATCCTGTTTACAATTCCAAAATGGTAACCCGTCTTATCAACAACATTATGCTCGACGGTAAGAAAGGTGTTGCACAGAAAATCGTTTACGGAGCATTTGAAATCGTAACCGAAAAAACCGGTAAAAACGGACTTGAGGCTTTTGAGGAAGCTCTTGAAAACATCATGCCCGTACTTGAATGCAAAACCCGCCGTGTCGGCGGTGCAAACTATCAGGTACCGCTTGAGGTCAGACCCGAGCGTCGTGAGACCCTTGGTCTGCGCTGGCTGACCAATTTCTCCAGAACCCGTAACGAGCGCACCATGAAGGAGCGTCTTGCAGGCGAGATTATGGATGCAATGAACAGCACCGGCGGTGCCTTTAAGAAAAAGGAAGAAACCCACAGAATGGCAGACGCCAACAAGGCGTTCGCTCACTTCAGATGGTAATCTTGCCTTTCTGTTATTCTTTAGATTGAGGAGTTTTTATGTCAAGAGATGTTGCACTTGAGCAAACCCGAAATATCGGGATTATGGCTCATATAGACGCCGGAAAGACCACGACGACCGAGCGTATCCTTTATTATACCGGTGTTAACTATAAAATAGGTGAAACCCATGACGGCAACGCCACCATGGACTGGATGGAGCAGGAACAGGAGAGAGGTATCACCATCACCTCCGCTGCAACAACCGCTTATTGGAAAAATCACCGCATAAATATCATTGATACCCCCGGACATGTTGACTTTACCGTTGAGGTAGAAAGATCTCTCCGTGTATTGGATGGCTCCGTAACCGTGCTTTGCGCAAAGGGCGGCGTTGAGCCCCAGTCCGAAACGGTCTGGCGTCAGGCAAACAAATACCATGTACCGCGTATGATTTATGTCAACAAAATGGACATCATGGGCGCAGACTTCTATCATGTAGTCGATATGGTCAAGACCAGACTCAAAAGCAATCCCCTTGTGATTCAGCTTCCTATCGGAGCGGAATCCGATTTCGTCGGTCTTATAGATCTTCTTGAGATGAAGGCTTATTACTACCGCGACGACCTTGGTGTAAATATCGAAGTTACCGATGTTCCCGAGGATATGAAGGATAAAGCAGAAGAGTACCGTGAGCTTCTTATTGAAGAAGCTTCCCAAATCGACGACGAAATGATGGAAAAATACCTCGAGGGCGAGGAGCTTACCATTGATGAGCTTAAAGCCGCAATCAGAAGAGGTACTATCGAAAATAAATTCGTTCCGGTTTGCTGCGGAACCTCTTACCGCAACAAAGGCGTACAGAAGCTTCTTGACGCCATTGTTGACTATATGCCGTCCCCTCTTGATGTTCCGCCCGTAACGGGAACAAACCCCCGCACCGGCGAAACCGAGGAGCGTCACCCCGGCGACGATCAGCCGCTCGCTGCGCTTGCGTTCAAAATCGCTGCCGACCCCTTCGTGGGCAAGCTCTGCTTCTTCAGAGTTTATTCCGGCACGGTTGACGCAGGCCAGGGCGTATACAACGCCACTAAGGACAAAAACGAGCGTATGGGTCGTATCCTTCAGATGCACGCCAACCACAGAAAGGACCTTGAGACCTGCTATTGCGGCGATATTGCCGCCGCCGTCGGTGTAAAATACACCACAACCGGCGACACCCTTTGCGATCCCAAGGCACCTATCGTCCTTGAGGAAATGGATTTCCCGGAGCCTGTTATCCGTCTTGCTATCGAGCCTAAGACAAAAGCAGGTCAGGAAAAGATGGCTCTTGCCCTTGCAAGACTTTCCGAAGAGGACCCCACCTTTAAGACTTATACCGAGCAGGAGACCGGTCAGACCATCATCGCCGGCATGGGCGAGCTTCATCTGGAGATAATCGTTGACCGTCTGCTCCGTGAGTTTAAGGTGGAGGCAAATGTCGGTAAACCCCAGGTTGCCTATAAAGAAACCGTCAGAAAAGCCGTTGACCAAGAGACCAAATATGCCCGTCAGTCCGGCGGTAAAGGTCAGTACGGTCATGTTAAGATCAAGCTTGAGCCTAACGAAAGCGGCAAGGGCTACGAATTCCGCAACGCCGTTGTCGGCGGTGCAATCCCGAAAGAATACATTCAGCCTGTTGACCAGGGTATTCAGGGAGCAATGCAGGCGGGCGTTCTTGCGGGTTATCCCGTTGTGGATGTTATCGTAACTCTTTACGACGGTTCCTATCACGAGGTAGACTCTTCCGAAATGGCATTTAAGATCGCCGGTTCCATGGCTTTCAAAGAAGCTATGAGAAAAGCGGACCCGGTTCTGCTTGAGCCGATTATGAATGTCACCGTAACTTTCCCGGAAGAGTATATGGGCGATGTTATGGGCGATTTGAGCTCCCGCCGTGCGCAGATAAGAGGAATGGAAACCACCTACGGCGCACAGGAGATAAAGGCGTTCGTCCCGCTTTCCGAAATGTTCGGTTATGCAAGCGACCTCCGCTCCAAGACCCAGGGACGCGGTCAGTATGTAATGGAACCCAGCCATTATGTTGAGGTTCCGAAGTCCATTGCCGAAAATATTCTTAAGAATAAGTAAGCATCGGAAAAATATTTTGACAAAAGCAAAAATAATGCGCTTTTTCCGCTTGCAAAATTTTTGTTTTCGTATAAAATAGTAAGTAAATAACCAAAGAAATAAAAAAGAAAGAATTTAACTGTAAGGAGGACAATCTTAAATGGCAAAACAACATTTTGAGAGAACCAAACCCCATGTTAATATCGGCACCATCGGCCATATCGACCATGGTAAAACCACTCTGACTGCTGCCATCACCAAGTACCTCAGCCTTAAAGGTTGGGCACAGTACGAGGCATATGACGCAATCGACAAAGCCCCTGAAGAAAAAGCCCGTGGTATCACGATTAACACCGCACACGTTGAGTATGAGACTGCAAACCGTCACTATGCTCATGTTGACTGCCCCGGACACGCCGACTATATCAAGAACATGATTACCGGTGCTGCACAGATGGATGGTACCATCCTTGTTGTTTCCGCAGCAGATGGCCCGATGCCTCAGACCCGTGAGCACATCCTTCTTTCCCGTCAGGTTGGTGTTCCCTACATCGTAGTATTCCTTAACAAAGTTGACCAGCTCAACGGCGACGAGGAAATGCTCGAGCTCGTAGAGATGGAAGTTCGTGAGCTTCTTACCGAGTACGGCTATCCCGGTGACGATACCCCCGTTATCGCAGGTTCCGCTCTTGCTTGCCTCGAAGACACCAGCAACGATCCCGATGCTGAGTGCTACAAGCCCATCCAGGCTCTTCTCGATGCAGTAGACTCCTATATTCCTACTCCTGAGCGTAAGGCTGACCTTCCTTTCCTTATGCCTATCGAAGACATCTTCACCATCACCGGTCGTGGTACCGTTGTTACCGGCCGTGTAGAGCGTGGACAGGTTAAGACCGGCGACGAAGTTGAAATTGTTGGACTTAGCGAAGAGAAAAAGAAGACTGTTGTTACCGGCGTAGAAATGTTCCACAAGATCCTCGACTATGGCGAGGCAGGCGACAACATCGGTGCTCTTCTCCGTTCTATCCAGAGAACCGAAGTAAAACGCGGACAGGTTCTTGCAAAACCCGGCTCCATTCATCCTCATAAATCTTTCCGTGGACAGGTTTATGTTCTTAAGAAAGATGAAGGCGGCCGTCATACTCCTTTCTTCAACAACTATCGTCCTCAGTTCTTCTTCAGAACTACCGATGTAACCGGTGTCATCACCCTTCCTGAAGGCACCGAGATGTGCATGCCCGGCGATAATGTCGAGATGGATGTTGAGCTTATCGAGCCTATCGCAATCGAAAAAGGTCTCCGCTTCGCTATCCGTGAAGGCGGCAGAACCGTCGGTTCCGGCGTTGTTATCGAAATCAACGAATAATTTCGGTTATAGCTTAATCAAAAAAAGGCAAGCTCTTTCGAGCTTGCCTTTTTTGTGCTTTGAGATAAAAATAATGCGTAAAATCACTTGCAAAAATATGCGAAATGAAGTATTATATATCTTGTACAAATGTACAAAAAGATACTATATTCAAATAATCCAGAGGAACGCGCATGAGAGAGCCCTTTGAGGGCGAGCGCACTGGTTTTTCGTCGGGAAAAACCAACTGTATTGCGGAGCGTGCTTTCATTTTATGCCATTGCGGCGGCTTGCCGTGAGAAGGCGAAGGCATTGTGTTGATGCATAGTCAGGAGACTTATTGTTGAGCATGTATTAAATATTTTTGCGCATAATGCGTGCAAAAAAATGCTTTGCTTAAGTAAAATTCCTATGGATTTTGTTTGAGCAAAGCGTTTTTTATTGTGCATTTTTTAATTACGAAGGAAAGAGGGAGAAAAATGAAAAAAATTCTTTCGTTTATTCTTGCCGTAATTTTGGCGTTCGGAATTTTGCCGGTTTCCGCCTTTGCGGAAGGGTATGAGTACGAAAATATAAGCGGAACCGTTTATATTTCGATAAGCAGCGACGATAAATATGTTATAAGCGACGGAGTTATAGCAGGTACATTTATGGCTTATGTGCCGGTTGACCTTGCAAAGCTGCGTGATGTAAAGCTTGAAGAGCATATAAATGCTTATGACGGAACCACATTTGAGCAATACTATTACGACGAAGATCATAACGGAAAGTATGAGATCACGCTGCTCCAGCTTTATCTTTATGTTCTTGATACATATTATACCGGAACTTCCTCCGAACTTCAGGTAAGTGGCTCTCCCGGCAGTATGTATATGAAGTATGGCTTTTGGGGGCACGACGAAAACCTGCTTTACTATGTGAACGGAAATTTCCCCCTCGATCCGTCTCTCGGACCTAATAAGGGCGCAACTGCGGATAAAATAGTGCTGCGGGACGGAGATTTTATTGATGTAACTTTGTATGACAACTGGAGCTTTTTTAGTGACGAAAAAGCGGGCTTCCATTATTTCGCCGATAAAAACAATAATGTGACCCACGAGTATTTTGCAAAAGCCGGCGAATCCTTTGAATTGAATTACATCAGGATTTTCGGAAATATAGACGAAGGAACCGTCGGCGTGGCAACTCCCTCTGCCGGAAGCACGGTTTACTACGGAAAGAATTTTTATGATACGGAAAGCGCAAAAACCGTAATTACCGATGATAACGGAAAAGCCTCCGTAACATTTGGTGAACCCGGAACATATTACCTTTGGGCGGACGGCGAATCGGGCGCAGAAACCGAGGCAATCGTTTCTTCCCCCGCATATTGCAAGGTCACCGTTGTGGGCGGAAGCGGATCCGACATTGTTTATGGCGATGTAAACGGGGACGGCAGGGTGAGCATAGTTGACGCCGGGCTTCTTGTGCAGTATTGCAGAAGGATAAACACTATCACGGAAGAACAGCTTAAAGCCTGTGACCTTAACGGTGACGGCAAGGTAAGCATAATTGATGCGGGATTGCTTGTACAGTATTGCAGAAAAATTATCAGCAAATTTCCGGTTGAACAATAAATATTAGGGAGGCAAAACTGTGAAAAGAGTATTATCACTTATTCTTGCGGTTATCCTTGCATTTAGCACAATGGTAACGGCTTTTGCACAAAGTTTTATTCCAGCCGCAGACAAAGCCGCAGTAAAGGCGGGCGAGGATGTTACGATCACACTTTCTTTTGAGGAAACAATAGTTGATATAACATCTTTTGAAGCGAGGCTGTATTTTAACAGCGAACTCTTTAATTATAAGAGCAACACTCTTAAAAATATGAACGGATATGTAACCCCTGAGCCTATTACGGACTCCGAGGGCACCTATATGGAGATATCCCATATAGAAATGGCGGGAAAAGGTACCGTTGAAGCAGGCGAATATGCAAAAATAACCTTTACCGCAAAAGAAAATGTAAGTTCCGAGCAGGTTGCGGAGTTTGTTTGCAGAGTTGAAGAGGGACTTATGGCGGACCAGTCGGGGCTGACTACGGAAAATGTAAAAATTTCTGTTACCGTTTCTCCTGTTATCTGCGACCATTCCGAAACGGAAACCGCCTATACAGCAAAGGGCGACGGCAACCATACCGCAATCGTTACCTGCAAAAAGTGCAGTGCGGTTATAAGCACCTTTGAGGAACCCTGCACAGAGGGCGAAGACGGAAAATGTATTCACTGCGGCTATGTTTTCACCTCCTCCGGAGATGAATATACCGTTACCGTAAAGGTTGTGCCAAATACCGTTGATGTGACCTTTTACAGCGGCGAAAACGCCGAAACGGAGCTTCCGAAAGATAAAGTTGAGCATGTGGGAATTGACGGAAATTATAATGTATATAAACTAACCGTTCCAAAGGGAACATACTCCTATCGTGCAACCGACAGCGAGGACGATGTATACCTTGGCGGAATGAGCTTTGCGGTGCCGGTAAGCACGGAGGTTAACTCAGAAGGCAACACCATGATAACCGACCAGAGCATAACTCTTGTAAGAAATAATTTCTATACCACAAACAAAAAGGTTTCCGCAGTAGGCGATTACAGCATAGATATTTACCCCGCAGGAAGAGCGGCTGTGGTTAACGGAACCCAGTATAAAAACGATAACGGCTATGTTGTAACCCCCGCTATGCTCCAAGCACACGGAAACGCCCTCACCTATAATTACAGAATAACCCTTAATGGGGAGCTTGGAAATAATTACGGCGTTCCCTTTGTGTCTAACTATACAATTACAAGCACAGTAAGCGAAACTCAGAACAGAACCTTCTTCTTAAACGAGCTTACCGCATATTCCATAACTGCTCCGGCGGGCGCAACGGTTAAGTATTTCCGCCAGATAAATAACTTTAATGTCGAGGAAATTCCCGTTTCCGAAACCGTTACAAACAGCGACGGCACCGTAACATACAAAGTGAAAGTAACGGGTCCGAACTATACATACCGTGTTTCTATGGAGGGCAAGCTTACAAAAGCGGGCTACCTCAACGCACAGCAAAAGGAATTTGTTATTACCTTTGGCGAGGACGAAAATCCCAAGAGCACGAAAAATGTAATGGAAAATACCGAGATGGCAAAGCGTATCGAGAGCAGCACTCTTGTTAATGTCAACGCCAAAAACGAGCTTTCCCTCGGCGTCGGAGAAACCTTCCGTCTGCGCTCCTATCGTGCCGCATGGCAGATCATCAACAGCGATACCGATAATATTATGATCGAGCCGGATTTCAATTACAAAGTAATTTCCGGCGGCGAGCATATAAGAATGACCCCTGTTTCCGACCGCTGCACCGGCAACGCCGGAACCGGCGAACACAGCAACTGGATGGATATCGAGGGCGTTTCTGCAGGCGTTGCAATCCTTGAAGTAAGCTACGATGCAATTGAAATAGGTGCCTCCGCAAGAGGGCAGGGCGGAAATGCCGCTACCAGATACACCGGCACCTACGGCGCAACCGACCCAAAACGAACCGCACTTGTTGTAATAAATGTCGGCGGAGCGGAAAGCGAGCTTTCTATGACGGCAAAGGATGCCGACCATGAATGGGACGCCGAATTTGATACGGTTTACACCTTTGAAAATACGGCAACCCTTAATTTCACCGCCACTCTCGGAGAAGGTGCTCCCACCGTTCAGCTTTCCACCGATAAGGGAGAGAGCTGGAAGAGCGTTTCCGTAAACGGTGACGGAAGCTTTACGGCAACAGGGCTTTCCGAGGGCAACAATATCCTTAAATTTACCGCAAACGGAAAAACCGCATACCAAGTTGTAAGAGCGGCAAAGCTTACATATACCGTAACCAATCTTACAACTAAAGATGCAAGCGAGATATATGTCGGCGATACCGCACGCATTGTTTTCAGAGGTCTTTATCAGCCTATGCCCAAAATTTCCGGTATTTATAACCCCGGTTACGGTAATTCCACCCCCGCCGGAAACCAGATAATCTATAATATCCCCGAGGGCGCAAAACAGGGCGGCAGAAGCGGTCAGTACAGCTTTGTTGGCACAAATAAATACGATATTACCATAAATGAAGAGGGAAAATTCGTACTCACCGGCGGATATATTGATTTTAGCGTTATGGCGCATGAGAATCCGGCAGGCGAGCACCGCACAATTCCCGACGGCGGTGTCGGAACGAACTTTAACGCAACAATGACCATGTTCAAATATTGTGTTATGCCCGACCTTACAATCGAGGTTAAGGCAAAGCAGGAACATAGCTGGGGCGAGCCGACCTATGTTTGGAGCAGCGACAACGGCACCTGCACTGCGACCCGCAGCTGTGCGCTCCATGATAACGAAACGGAAACCGAAACGGTAAACAGCGTAAAGACCACCGTTAAAGCGGCAACCTGCACTGAAAAAGGCAAGGAAAAATATACAGCCGAGTTTAAGAACTCCGCATTTACAAAACAGGAAAAGACCGTTGATACTCCGGCGCTCGGTCATAAGCTTGTTCATCACGATGCAAAAGAAGCGACCTGCGCAGCAGAGGGCAACATCGAATATTGGGAATGCTCCGTCTGCAAAAAGCAGTTTGCCGACAGCAAGGGTGAAGTCCTTGTAAATACCGTTGTCATAAAGAAAAACCCGAACAAACATACCGGCGAAACCGAGCTTAAGAACGACAAAGCAGCCACCTGCGGCGAAGAGGGCTATACCGGCGACATCTGCTGCAAGGGCTGCGGAGCAGTCCTCGAAAAAGGCAAGACCATACCGAAGACTCCGCATAGCTGGAAAACTCCCGCCTATACTTGGAGCGAAGATAACAAGACGGTTACTGCAAAGGTTGTCTGCAACAACGACAGCACCCATGAGCACAGCGAAACCGTAAATACCACCGCCGAATCCGAGGGCGCAACCTGCACCGAAAAGGGCAAGGTGACCTATACCGCAGAGTTTGGCAATAATGAATACGGCTTTACCGCTCAGACAAAGGTTGTTGAGAACGCCGCTCTCGGTCACGATTGGGGCGAAACGGTCTACACTTGGAGCAGCGATAACAAAACCGTTACCGCAAAGCATACCTGCGGGCGTGACAGTAACCACACCGAGGAGGAAACCGCAAACAGCAAGTATTCCGTTGTAAGAGAAGCTACCTGCGAAGAAAAGGGCGAGGGCAAATACACCGCCGAATTCAAGAAGTTTGCGGCGACCGAAAAAACCGTAGAAATCCCTGCGTTCGGTCATAAGCTCGTTCATTACGATGCAAAAGAAGCGACCTGCACAGCAGAGGGCAACATCGAATATTGGGAATGCTCCGTCTGCAAAAAGCAGTTTGCCGACAGCAAGGGCGAAGTCCTTGTAAATACCGTTGTCATAAAGAAAAACCCGGATAACCATACCGGCGAAACCGTGCTTAAGAACGACAAGGCAGCGACCTGCGGCGAAGAGGGCTATACCGGCGACATCTGCTGCAAGGGCTGCGGAGCGGTCCTCGAAAAAGGCAAGACCATACCGAAGACTCCGCATAGCTGGAAAACTCCCGCCTATGTTTGGAGCGAAGACAACAAGACAGTTACCGCAAAGGTTGTCTGCAATAACGACAGCACCCATGAGCACAGCGAAACCGTAAATACCACCGCCGAATCCGAGGGCGCAACCTGCACCGAAAAGGGCAAGGTGACCTATACCGCAGAGTTTGGCAATAATGAATACGGCTTTACCGCTCAGACAAAGGTTGTTGAGAACGCCGCTCTCGGTCACGATTGGGGCGAAACGGTCTACACTTGGAGCAGCGATAACAAAACCGTTACCGCAAAGCATACCTGCGGGCGTGACAGTAACCACACCGAGGAGGAAACCGCAAACAGCAAGTATTCCGTTGTAAGAGAAGCTACCTGCGAAGAAAAGGGCGAAGGCAAATATACCGCCGAGTTTAAGAACTCCGCATTTACAAAACAGGAAAAGACCGTTGATATTCCGGCGCTCGGTCATAAGCTTGTTCATCACGATGCAAAAGAAGCGACCTGCGCAGCAGAGGGCAACATCGAATATTGGGAATGCTCCGTCTGCAAAAAGCAGTTTGCCGACAGCAAGGGTGAAGTCCTTGTAAATACCGTTGTCATAAAGAAAAACCCGAACAAACATACCGGCGAAACCGAGCTTAAGAACGACAAAGCAGCCACCTGCGGCGAAGAGGGCTATACCGGCGACATCTGCTGCAAGGGCTGCGGAGCAGTCCTCGAAAAAGGCAAGACCATACCGAAGACTCCGCATAGCTGGAAAGAACCCGCCTATACATGGAGCGAAGACAACAAGACAGTTACCGCAAAGCGTGTTTGCGCAAACGATTCCAATCATATAGAAACCGAAACCGCAACCTGCTCTTATAAAGAGCTTAGGGCAGCTACCTGCGAAGAAAAGGGCGAAGGCAAATATACCGCAGAATTTAAGAACTCCGCATTTACAAAACAGGAAAAGA
>CAKSLF010000012.1 GCA_934466455.1 uncultured Oscillospiraceae bacterium
TGAGTTTTTTCGTTTCAAGTATATTACCGCCTTTATTTGCAGAAAATTTAATCTCGTAGATACCGGTATTAACTTTTCCTTCATCCATTTCCGCCTTTAAGTCAAAGGAGGTTGCATTAGGGTCTTCTATCTTGCAAAAAGCGGTGATGGAATAATCGGAATTTTTTGTTAAATAATAAAATCCGTATCCGTCAGCGGATTCGTGCTTGTTCCAATGCAGTACGCCGTTTTCGTCAACAGTCACTTGGAAAACGGGCTTTTCGTTTGTATTTTTAATTGCGGGGCTTATTGCCTTTTTACTTGCAACATAGCCATTTTTGTTCGCTGCAACAACGGTGAACACATAATAGTAGGAGAAAAACGGGGTATCTGAAAAATCAAATTCCGTTCCTTTTACCGTATGACTCTCAAGTCGCTTTTTGATTTCGCCCTTATAGTTGCTCTCATACAAAATTACATAGTATTCCTCCGCATTTTCAACGGCACTCCATTTTGCCGTCATGCCTTCCCAACGAAGGTTGGCTGCCTTCGCAAGCTGCGGGAACGGAGAAACATAATCATACGATATCGTCTTGGTCGCAAGCTGTCTGTTGCCCGGTTCCTTCGATGCGATTACCTTTACGGTGTAAATAGCACTCTCCGATTTAAGTCTGTCCATTTCATCCTTGAGCTTCATGGATGTTTCCGGAGCATTTATGCTGAAAAATGAGTGTGAATCATTCTTATCCACATAAACGCCGTATTCCGTCGCATCGGGATAAGCGTCCCAGCTCAGAACGCCGTTTGAATCGATCTTCATATTGCTCAGCTCTGCCGCAAAGGCAGCGGTAGGCATAATTCCCACAAGCATAATGAGACAAAGCAATATACTTACCACTTTTTTCATAATATTTAATCCTCCTATTCAATAGAATTTTCCAATTATTATTATACACCGTTTTTTCGAGCTCTTCACTATGCAAAAGTATAGTTTTTGCACAAATTCTAAAAGAACAATGATTATTTATCGGAAAAATCTATAAAATTATTGGAAAATAAGCTCAAATTCCTCTGTTATTACTTCCATATCCTCGGAAAACTCAATGCCGTACTCCTCGCACTGTTCGCGGAAATATTTTTCGTGAGCCTTGCGCCAATAATCAAGGGTCTGGTCGCCTTCGCCCTCTTTATAGGCTATATCCTCGCCCACATCGCAGAATTTGTTTACCACTACGCTTTTGTTTTTTATGATAAACAGAGCGTCCTCCTCGCTGTCCATTATAACGGAATAGTCGCCCTCCTTCGGAAGCTCCTCTCCGTCAAGCTCAAATATCTTAACAAGACTTGATGTTGCTGTTTTTATGCCCGCACGCACAAGGGACGCAAGTCTGTCGCAGCCTTTTTTCCCGTCGAGGAACTGCCATGCGGTATATGTAAGATTGTATGGGTCAAGATCAAGATTATGGTCGCAAAATGCCTCCCAAAGTCTTTCCGGTGTCATAGCCGTTCCTCCTTTATCCGTTTTGATGCAATGCGTTTTGTCCCTGTTCCGCAAGGTAGGTTGCCTCAAGGTCGGAAAGGTGAAGAAGAACCGCAAGTGGATATTGCTCGTAGGCGTGG
Source organism: uncultured Oscillospiraceae bacterium (assembly GCA_934466455.1). Taxonomy (GTDB): domain Bacteria; phylum Bacillota; class Clostridia; order Oscillospirales; family Ruminococcaceae; genus UMGS1668. The sequence goes on from CAKSLF010000012.1 coordinate 1,600, forward strand.
CTTATGGTAAAGCCGCCCGCCCTTGCGGATTCGTCAAAGCCGCCCATATGCCAGCGAATAGCCACCGCTTCCTCTTCTTTAAGGCGCATACAGCGTTCAATGATAAATACGGATTTTTCCCCATGACCGAAAGGAAATTTGTCCTCAACGGTATAATAAGGTCTCTGCTCCCACTGCCCCCGCTCGTTCTTTACATTGCGGGTGCTTATGGAATAAAAATTCGCCTTGCATATGTCGTGAAGAAGTCCGCAGATTGCGATCGTTTCGTCGGAATATTTTCCGGCGTCATATTCGTCGCAGCGTTTCTTGAGTATTTTATAAACATTTATGCTATGCAGAGCAAGCCCGCCCTCAAAAGCACAGTGATATTTTGTTGAAGCCGGCGCAATAAAAAAATCAGTGGAAACAAGCCATTGCAAGAGGGCTTCCGCACCCGGTCTTTTTATGTTATCCTGAAAAATCTGTACAAACTCCTGTTTTATCCCCATTCTGTCCTCCCAAAAATGTTATTTTTCAAAAACCGCAGGCATACGGCGTTTGTGCTCGGAATTTTTGTGGTACCGTTCGATAATTTCCTGCGAAGCCGGATCCGTTTTACCGGTCATAATATATTCGTCTATCGCTTTATAGGTAACGCCCATCTCTTTTTCGTCGGTCTGCCCTTCAAAAAGTCCTGCGGAGGGTGCTTTTTCAATAATATTCTTAGGTGCATTAAGATAGCGCAAAAAATCAAAAATTTCCGTTGCGGTAAGGTCGGCAATAGGGTCGAGGTCGTATGCGCCGTCGCCCCACTTAGTAAAATAGCCCATATATCCCTCGCTGCGGTTGCCTGTACCTACAACAAGAGCATTGCGGGTTTGGGCAACGGCATAAAGCGTCGTCATACGCAAGCGGGGCGCAATATTTGCTTTTGCCGCATCGGAAAGCTCAATACCCGCAGCGGAAATTATGCTGCTTCTTGTTTCCGTAAGGTCAACGGTAATCATATCTATACCAAAGTTTTTTGCGAGGGCGGCAGCATCGTCAAGATCCTCGCCGTAATTGCGCTTTGAATTGCAGGGCATTGCTATGGCAAGAAGGTTTTTTGTTGCCATGGAGCAAAGTATGCCGACAAGCGCACTGTCTTTTCCGCCGGAATTTCCGAAAACAAGGCCCTCGGCGTGAGCTTCCTCCATCTTTTCTATTATAAAAGCAACACGGGCTTTTATTTCTTCCTCATAATTTCTCATATTTCCGCCTCCGCTGTCAAAAGTTCTTTTTAATATATCTGAATGCAGCCGTTGCCGCAACGGCACCGTCTGCCGCCGCAGTTACAAGCTGGCGCAGCTCTTTTTCTCTTGTGTCGCCGGCAACAAAAACTCCTTCCGCTTCGGTCAGGCAATCCTCGCCGGCAATTATATACCCCCGCCCGTCAAGCCTTAGCACGGAGCCGAACATTGCATTGTCCGGCGCAATTCCCACCGCCACAAACACGGCGGAAACCGCAAGCTTTGCTTCGCTTCCGTTGGCGCGGCTCTTTACGGTAATTGCGCTTACGGCATTTTCTCCGCTTATTTCGGAAATTTCCGAATTTGTCAGAACCGTTATCTTTTTATTTTCGAGCACGGGCTTTTGCAGCACATCGGAGGCTGTAAAGCCATCGCCTCTATGAATAAGATAAACTTTGTCGCAAATACCCGCAAGATAGGCTGCGTCCTCAAAAGCGGTATCGCCGCCGCCTACTATCGCAACGGTTTTTTCACGGAAAAATGCACCGTCGCAGGTAGCGCAATAGGAAACTCCCCTGCCCTCAAACTCTGCCTCGCCTTTACAACCGAGTCTTTTTCTTGAGGCGCCGTTCGCAATAATTACGGTCTTTCCCTCGTAATTGCTTTCGGCGGTATGCAGCAGTTTTACCTTTCCGGAAAGCTCTGCGCCGGTTACGGTAGCATAAACAATCTCCGCACCAAGCTCCTGTACCTGCTTTAGAAGTGCCATGGCATAGTCGAAGCCGGAAACCTTTGGCATAGCAGGATAGTTTGCCACCTCCGGCGAAGCGACAATTTTTCCACCGGGCGTACCGCCCTCAAATACCGTGCAGGAAAGCCCCGCACGCCTTGCATATATTGCAGCGGTCAGCCCGGCAGTGCCGCCGCCGATTATCAAAATATCCTGCATAACTTTCTCCTTTTCTTTATGCGAGTCCGTGTATATTTACATATTCATATTTATTATACCACCGCCGCTGCGGTTTTACAATTTTGCGGAAAAATTTTTGTGTAAAAAATTTTTGAACGGAGTGGAGAAAAAGAAAAGCACCCGCAAGGGTGCTTTTCTTTTGGTGTATTTAAGAAATCAATGGCGTTTCTTTGAAGCAATGTATGCGCCGGTGCAAACTGCGGCAAGCACAGCCATTCCGATAATTGGCTCTGCGCCGGTATTGGGGTTCTTCTCGCCCTTGCTTTCGCCGTTTGCAGAAATGTGAATCGGTGCGGAATCGTCTTTGAGCTTTGCAATTTTTGCGGTTTCAACTTTATCGCAAACAGAGCACACACGCTCTTTCAGACCTTCTTCGGTCTTGGTTGCCTCTTTGGTAACCTTCCATTCGCCGAATTTGTGGTTGTTAGGATCTATTTCAGTTTCTTCACCATTAGCAAGTTTAATTCCGCATCCTTTGCAGTAGACATCACCGGTATAACCTTTTTCACCGCAGGTTGCTTTCTTTTCATTTCTAATTTCAGTTTCATCTACATGATTTTGCGGGTCTTTCGGAATAGGATTGCCGTTTTTTATAAGCTTGCCACAGTCTTTGCAGTAGGTATCGCCGGTGTAGCCTTCGGCAGCGCAGGTTGCCGCTTTTTCGTTGCGAACTTCGGTGTTTGCGTGCTTGCAAACGCCTTTTACGGTAATTCCGCCGGAAACGGCAACAAATTCTACTCTTTCTTCATCCAAATTTCCAGCTTTCACTTCAGTAAGCTTTATTTCGGCAAAACCACCGGGTGCATTATCAATAACCTTAAATTTGAGTTTAAGTATTTCGCCGTTTCCGGTATAGTTAGACGCCTCCGCCCAAGATGCCCCGCCGTTTTCAACACTGACAGTCCATCCGTTTATGCCGGAATTTTCGTGTCCAACAAGTTCAAGTCTGGTTTTGTCATACTCAATAGAGAAGCTTATTCCGGCAATACCCGGGTTGTTGTTGAAGCTTACGCTTACCGATACTTCGTCTCCTATTTTTGCTTCTTGTTTAACCGTATCAACGGCTATAGATGCCTCACTTGCCATTGCAGTTACTGCCATTGCCACAATCAGCATAATCGCCATCAGCATTGCAATAATTTTTTTCATAAAAATTCCTCCGATTTAAATTTATATTGTAAAAGCAAAAAGCTTAAACAAGCTCAACAGGCATTTTTGCCAAATATTTTTTAAGACGAATAAGGTCGAATATATCTATCGCCTCATCACCGTTTACATCAGCAGCAAAATAGTTAATTTCCACGTCCATTTTCGCTATGTACTTACTCAAACGGATAGCGTCGAGTATATCGACCACACCATCATCGTTTATATCGCCGGGCTCATACTCTCCTTTTTCTCTCCAAACAGCGTAAAGATAAAGATCTTCTTCACCATAATAATAGTCTCCCACCCTATATTCTGGTTTTGAAGCATCCTTGTCTGTAGACCACCCAAGGAACATATACCCTTCTCGCTCATTAGGATATACATAAATATCTGCGGGCAAACCTTTAGGATACATCTGATCTGCAAGAGTTCCCCAATCGAAAGTTCCTCCGTTTGCATCATACACAATGGTTACGCCGCCTCTTACCCAAAGCGCATAGAGTGTCATATCTTCATCCTTTGTATATGTGTCTCCCCAACGATAGTCAGCCTTCGGTGCATCATTATAATTTTCGTACGGAGCGTGCTGTTCGAGAGTCCAACCACAAATCATATAGTCTTTAAGATATGGTACATTATATGTGATTATCAAATCCTCTCCTTTAATTTTAGTCTGAGGTGCTGGTGCATTAATTCCGCCATTAGCATCATAATATACAGTGTTCACATTTGATCCTACTTCAGAAAACTGTATTTTGTAATTTCCCACGAGCCCTGCCTCAGAGCCTATTTCTATTCCTGTAATTTTTTCTAAACTTTTCTTTCCTTCTTCACCATCAATTAGCATATAACTTATAAGTTTGCTGCCATTGTATATATCCGCACGGATTATTTCAGCATTGCCTAATCCCATTTCCTCAACCATATCTCTTAAATTGAAATCAGAATTCGAGCCAATAGGTACTGTTCTTATCCGCAAGCTATAATTGCTAAGTATTCGCACATTACCATCAATGCTTATCTTTATGTTTTTTTCATCCGTGGAATAACTCAGAGTATTATATAAAAAGATTTCTTGTTGATTACTATCCACTTTTTCAATGATTAAATCCAACCAAAGCCGTGGTTCTCCGTTCGCATTAGTGCAAAAGCCAACATCTCTAATCTCAACGAATTTGCCTGCAAGTTCCTTTATTTCTTGCACAGTAATAGAATTTTTAAAAGTCAGCATTTTTTTGCTATACTCACTATAGAATGCTGGATAAATATGAATTTCCGTACTATCACTGAGAAAGCTAATTGTATTCTTTCCTATGTTATTAATCCAGCATACCTCAACGTAATCGATTATATCCTTATATTTGTACCATGGTGCCTCCTCACTTCCGTAGTCTTTCATTTTTCTTTTTCCTGAAATCGAAGGATTTCCTGAAATCGAAAGAACTCCAGTGGAATATAATGCCCATTCAATACTTTTTTCATTTCCATCTGCACCACAATAGCCAGAAGCGATGATTTCAATCTCGTCTGACATCGTGTCCGCCATTTTTTCATTTTGTTGAAATTCAACAAAATTCATTGCCACATTTTCTTCCGCCATCGCCGTTATTGGGCAAAGACACACAACCATCATAGCGGCAATGAGTATGCACAATGCCTTTCTTATCTTTTTCATTGATTTAACCTCCTTAATAAAATGTATACTAACGGTTGTCTGCTTATAGGAACCGTATTACCTAATATTATACACTGAAGTTCCTATTTGTCAAGGCGTTTAGGAAGTAAAATTCCTATATAGAACTATATAGGAGGAACTGCAATGCTTATTTTTGACACAATCCAAATCGGGAACAAACTTCTTGCACTGCGAAAAAGAGCCGGCCTTACTCAAGCGGAGCTTGCCGAGGCGGCGGGTCTTTCCGACAGAACTTATGCCGACATAGAGCGTGGCACCGTTAATATGAAAACCGAAACCGTTCTTCGCATTTGCGGCGCACTGAAAATTACACCTAATGAAATTCTTACGGAAGAAACATCGCCCATTACGCTTCGGCGGGAGGAGCTTTTCGATAAACTTTCTTCATGCAAGCCCGCCCAGCAGGCGACCGCCCTTGACATTCTTTCGGCATACCTTCGTTCCCTTGACAAATAACTTGTGGCGCAATTTTGTGTTTTGTGCTAAAATGAGTTTATAATATCATTTTGCGGAGAAAAGTATGATTTTCAGAGAGAAAGCGACAACAAGAATAGACGACTTTGGTGCAGACGGCTATATGCTGCTCCCCGCATTGCTCAAGGTGCTTGAAAATGCGGCGGATCATCATTCCGCCTCCGTCGCAGACGAATCCGTTGAAGACAGTATGCACGGCGTTGCGTGGATTTTGGCGGAATGGCGTGTGGAGCTGATAAAGCCTCCGACCTTCAACGATGAAATCCGTGTTGAAACATGGATTTCCGACGGAGCGGCGGCTGCTTATTCAAACAGAGAATTTCTTGTTCTTGACAAGGACGGGACCGCACTTGTTAAGGCTTCCGCAAAGCTGACTCTTTTTGACCTTTGCGAAAACCGAATAATAAGGACCGACCGTTCCGTTTTGGAAAAATATCTTCCGGAGGACAGAACGGTTTTTTCGGAAAAGCCTCGCCGCCTTGTCCCTGCAAAAAGCTTTTCCGGCGAAACAACTTTTTCGCTTCGCCGCTCCGACATCGACTACAACGGACATGTGCATAACACAAATTATCTTTGCTTTGCGCAGGAGGTTCTTTCCGAAAGCGCAGCACAAAGCACCGCTATCGCATCGTTTCGTATTTCCTACAAACGCCCGCTCCGTTTTGGCGATTGCGTGGTTATAAAATCCGCCGAGGAAGACGGCGTTGTGAATATATGTATTTTTGGAAACGAAGAGCTTTGCGCCGTTGTTGAAATAGTGCAAAAGTCAATCTAAACTGATTTTGGAGGATTTTATGCGTATCGGAATTATTGATTTCGGCACAAACACAATTCGCCTTGATATTTTTGAAACTGACGAGGGCGGTTACCGAATAATTTTTGATTGTCCTATCTTTTCCCGTGTTGTAGAGAACACCATCGGAAATTCCCTTTCGCAAGACGGCATAGAATATGCAATACAGGCAATTGAAGAGCACCAGGCGGCTTGCCGCCACTACCGCTGTGACAGAGTGGAATGCTTTTCCACCGCCTCCCTGCGATATATCAACAATGCGGATTCCGTTTTGGAGCAGGTTGCATTCCGCACAGGGATAAACATAAAAATGATAAGCGGCGAGGAAGAGGCCTCTTATGACTACCGTGCGCTGAAGAGTGCTTCGCACTGTGAAAGCGGAGTCGGCTGCGACCTTGGCGGCGGAAGTCTTCAGCTTTTTACCTTTGACCGTAGCGGTCCCACAAAGAGCAAAAGCTTTCCCCTTGGGAGCAGCCGAATGGCAAAAAAATTTGTTTCCGGCAAGGTCCCAACCGTGGAGGAAGCCGCCGCAATCGAGGATTTTGTAAAATCCGAGCTTTCGGCGGCGGGCTTTGTGCCAATCGGCAAAAATCTGCTTGCTATGGGCGGTACGGCAAAGACCGTAAGCCGCCTTTACCGCACAACGGTAAAAGCGGAGGGTGCAATAAGTGCTGCTGCGCTTTCCGCCATGCTCAATGTTCTCTGTGAGCAACCGGAGGAAACGGTTGAGCTGCTCAATGATATAGAGCCAAAGCGTGCTCAAACTCTTACCCCCGGGCTTGCCGTGCTCGATGCCGTTGTTTCGTATATGGATTGCCCATTTATTGAGGTTTTTTCCGTTGGCGTGCGGGAGGGTTTTCTCGAAGCTCTGCTTGAAAGCCCGCAGGAACAGCCGCAGGATTTACTCGGATATATACTCGGAATGATATAAAAACAACGGAGGCTGTGCAAAATGCAGCCTCCGTTGCTTTTTTGAGCATTGTGCGCTCAATATTAAAAAATGTGATGCTCAAGCCATATTCAGCTTTATATTCTGCCGAATCTCTCGCTTATGCACAAGTTCTTTTCACCGGGATATGTGTTTATCAAATCAAAATTTTCGTTCCACCCCTTATATGCGCAGGTGAATGTCTTTTCTCTGATGTTATAAACAACCAAATTTTTTGTTCCGTCCTCCGAGTATTCCACAAGCAGCAATTCGTTTCCGTTAATGAGTTGCAAAAAAGCATATTTGTCATCGTCAAATATAACTTCTTTTTCCCCGTTTTTGAACCTGATGATTTCATTTTTATTTTCGTCATTATATGCAAGCAACACGGCACCGCCGCCCATATCAACAATGTTAAGGTATTTTCTCCTTGCGGTTCCGTCGTATTTGCTCCAATCAAAAACGAAATTCAGGTCTATTCTGTTTCCCTGTATATATATCTCTCTGTCATTTATAATGTCATCCTCGGAATTTTTGCATATTACCTTTACATCATTTTTTGTGTTCGTGTATGTTATATCTCCGCTTGCATCGCAAACATATTCAAGAGTCTTTTTCTCCGTATCGCATTTATATAATTTGTATAAGTCGTAATTGTATTCTTCCCAAAAGTCTTTTGTATCCCATATATACAAATCGCTTCCGTCCATTTTGCAAAATTCATACACTCCGTCAGCCGGAAGCGAAATTATATCTTCTGTTTCCCCGGTTTTTAGATTTATACGCTTCAGAGTGTTGTTTTCCTCGGTATCTATATAAAAGAAATATGGGCTTTCGGCCTGAAATATAAAATTGTACGGATTATACACTTTTTCTATGTTTTTATCTTTAACATCAAAAAAGCGAATGTAGTTTTTTGCTTTTCCGAACAGGTGCAGATCCGTAAACCGGCTTGTTCCGTCCGGGCTGTATCCCGCCGCACCAAAAACGCCCGCATCCGGGTCTTCCAGTCTGTCTATAAGCTCTTTTCTTGTGTCGGGTGCCGAATCCAAATAAAGCTCGTATACTTTTCCCTCGTCATATCTCATTATTCTGTTTGGGTCCGTCGGGTTTACCGCTATGTATGTAAAGCCGTCGAAATTTTCCGCATCATCTACAAGAACGGGTTCTTCCCCATATTCCTTAATCCAATACAATTTTCTGCTGCAATTTTCATATCCGCCGTTTCCGTCAATGAACAAAATCGGATATGTCATTCCCGGGTCTGCATAAAGCTCATCAAGCAGCTTTTTTATTTCCTCGCTGTTTGTGTTTTTATACCCGATTTCCAAAGCTTCTTTTGCGCTGTTGCTTTCTCCCATAGCGGTATAGGCATTATACAAGCCGATATATCCCTGTGCGCTCCTCGGCTCCGCTTTTATTGCCTGCTCAAAAACAAATACAGCCTTTTCGTACTCCAAGTCGTTCAAATACTTTTCTCCCAAAATGAGAAGTGTTTTTCCGCCTCTCATACATGCGGTGCACATAAGCAAAGCGCAAATGCACAGAGCTATAATTAAAACGGCAGTAAGCTTTATTCTTTTCATTTTTGTATTTTCCCCCAATCCCTGTATAAAAGATTTTAAGAGCACCGCTCTCTTTTTTTATACTACAACAAAATTGTGCCGGTTGTAATCGTCGTGTAAAAAATGTTCCGTTATCTGTAATAATTGCCCGCCATATTACGAAAAAAATCCTCTCCGCAAAATGCAGAGAGGATTTTTTAATCCGCAAAATTATTCCGTTCTCAGTGCCGCAACGGGGTCGCAGTTTGCTGCGCCTCTTGCCGGAATAAGCCCGCCTATAAGCGTAAGCACCACGCTAAGCACCACAAGGATTACTGCCCCGCCAACCGGCAGAACGGCGTTTACATTAACGGAACCGGTGAGGTTATGAATTATTGCATTGCCCGGAATAAGGAGAAGAAGCGTTATTCCTATTCCCATAAGCCCGGAACAAAGTCCTATAATAAATGTTTCCGCATTAAACACCTGAGAAATGTTATGCTTTGATGCGCCTATGGCACGAAGAATACCTATTTCCTTGGTACGCTCGAGGACGGAAATATATGTGATTATACCTATCATAATGGAGGAAACCACAAGAGAAACCGCAACAAATGCAATAAGCACATAGGAAATCACATTGATTATCGTTGTTACGGAGGACATAAGCAAGCCCACATAGTCCGTATAGGTTATCTTATTTTCCTCCGATGCGGTTTTGTTATATTCCTCAATGCAGCGGGAAATCTCGTCCTTATCTTCAAAGCTGTCTGCATATATGCTTATGGAAGAAGGCGCATCAAGACTTACAACGCCGAACGCCGCCATATTCTCGTCATAGCTTCCGGGAGATATATAGCCGTTATAAATATTAAGCAACGCTTCGTCATCAAGCTGCCCCGATGCAAGCATACCGTCAAGTGCCTCTGCAAGCTGATTATCGGACATATTTACAACGGAATCCGCCTGCTCCGGCTGTGCGGCATAAAGTCCGGCAAAAATAGTGCGGCTCATATCCGCTTTTTCTTCCGCCGTCATATTTTCAAGATACTCTCTTGCGTCGGCGATTTTTGCTTCGTCGTCCTTAGGCGCAAACTGTGCTCCGTTAATGATATTATGTTCCTTATCGGCACGCTGCGCCTTGACCGCTTCGGAACGGTCCGCATAGGATATTACATAGTCGGTAAGAGCCTTTGTGTATCCGAAAGGACTTGTCATCGGGTCATAATCGGCGTCGGCAGTTGAACGGACTACTCCGACAATTTTCAAGCGCAGAGCGGAATCCGCCAGCTTTTTCATTTCTTCCGTATCGCTGCTTACGCTTTTATAATGTCCGAATTCGTCTTTAACATATGTGTCGCAGGCGGGAATCATATAGAGCTCTTTTCCGCAGATTTCTTCAAAGCTCAATTTCTGCTGTTCTGCGTCAACTTCTTCTCCCGCCTTGATTCTGTTCATCATATCCTTGTATTCCGCCGCCGGAAGCATTCCAAGCTCATAGAGAGTGGAAGCGGAAATTTCATTGTTCTTGTTTACAACAAGAACAACTTCATCATATGCAGATGGCCAATTTCCGTATATAACATCATAGCTTTCCTTAACGGCAGAGCTTATCAGCTCGCCGTTTTGCCCCGGAAGAAGCTCCTTAAAATTTCCGTTGACGAAGGACGAAGCCATTGAGGACATAACCCCCATACTGTTTGCCATAGAAACACGGGAATCGTCCAAAGAGCTTCCGTCGGTATTAACAAATTCTCCGTCCGGGTCAAATGTGTATACCCCAAACTTTGTATCATATGAATATACGATTCCGTTTTCCCCCGTATATTCGTGAATCTCACTTTCGGGGTTGTCGAGGTACTTTTTGAACTCCGTAAGGTTATTTTCTGTAAGGCTTGCGGTCATTGCAGAAGCCATTTCTATATCTCTTGGGTCGGAATACACTCCGTCAAGGTCGTGCGTTGCCTCGCCCTCATCATTTTCCGTATTGTTTTTGCCCATGGAAAGCACGGACGACAAATCAAATGTCTGTGCGTCAATAGTTATCGGATAAGACACCATTGTGTCCTTTTGGATACCGGTAATATAATCGTTTACGCCGGTTGAAAGGGAAAGTATAAGCGCAATTCCGATTATGCCTATCGACCCCGCAAACGCCGTAAGCAGGGTTCTTGCCTTTTTTGTGCTGAGGTTGTTAAAAGAAAGCGCAAGGGAGGTTAAAAAAGACATAGAAGCCTTACCCATATTTTTATGCTGCGGCGGGGCAAGCTTTTCTTCCTCAACCCTATAAGGCATTGTGTCGCCGATTATTTTTCCGTCTTTAAGGCGGACTATTCTCGTAGCATACTGTTCCGCAAGCTCCGGGTTATGGGTGACCATTACAACAAGGCGGTCTTTTGCAACCTCTTTAAGCAAATCCATAACCTGCACGGAGGTTTCCGTATCAAGTGCTCCGGTTGGCTCATCGGCAAGAAGAATATCCGGGTCGTTTACCAATGCCCTTGCAATGGCAACCCGCTGCATTTGTCCTCCGGACATCTGGTTTGGCTTTTTATGAAGCTGATTTCCAAGCCCCACTTTTTCCAACGCTTCCGCAGCACGACGGCGGCGTTCCTTTCTTGAAACACCGGATATCGTCAGAGCAAGCTCCACATTAGAAAGCACCGTTTGGTGCGGAATAAGGTTATAGCTTTGGAACACAAAGCCTATGGTATGGTTGCGGTAGGAGTCCCAATCTCTGTCCTTATATTTTTTTGTGGAAATTCCGTTTATGATAAGGTCGCCGCTGTCATAGCGGTCAAGCCCGCCGATTATATTCAGCAGCGTTGTTTTTCCGGAACCGCTTGGTCCGAGAATTGCCACAAATTCGTTGTCACGCAAATTGAGCGAAACATCGTCCAACGCAACCTGAGTAAGGTCGCCGGTAACAAATTTTTTCTTTATGTTTTGTATTTGCAGCACTTTTTTGTCTTCTCCTTTGCTTTTCGCATATATTTTGTATTATACTACTATTACGCAAAGTTAAGCAAAATTTTAATTAAAATTAAGTGAATTTTTTGTAAAGCTTGTTTGCTGTTCAACAAAGCATCATATAGAAAATTCAAAAACCGACGCTATTGTGTTCCATGTTCGTTTATCAAGCGTTCCGTCCCCATCGGTAATATTTCCGGCAAGCTGTATTTGGCGAAACGCCTCTGTCGTTGCTCCGCTGTTTGTTCCGTTTATCTCCACATCGTCATACCCGGTATACCTGACCGAAATCACATTCAGCATAAGCTGCGCAAAATAAACCGCCCAGTTATGCTCGCCCGGAGCTGCCTTGCTTTGCTCGTCGCTTACAAACGGAGTTATCGGCAAAGGCGGAGAAATTTTTCCGAGTCCTTTCCTTGCCTCGTCCATAATCCTCTTCCATGTTTGATAGTCAACCTCGCCCGTTTCTTCAATTTCTGTGTTTTTTTGAAAGGTGCGTACCGCCTCGGCAGTTTCGCTGCCATATATTCCGTCCGCCTTAATCTCCGGAATATCGCCTCCGTTTTTATAAATGATGCGCAAAGCGTTTTGTATCTGTTTTATATTTTCTTTATGTTCATTTTCGCTCATAAACTGCTCCTTTCCCCATTACTGCGAAACGGTGTACCCCGGATATTGCCCGATATTAGGAACGGGAACCGTTTCATTAAAATATTTTTGCGGAACGGTTCGAATAATTCCTCGGTATGCGTCATAAAGTGCTCCCCATGTTTCTCTTCCCACAACACCGTCCTGTGCTATTCCGTAAACCCGCTGGAAATTCATAACCTGCTCCCGTGTTGCCTCACCAAAATTTCCGGTAACAGGCACCTCGTCCACCTGATTATAAAATTTTGCAATTACATTTATAAAATATTGCAAGACTCTGACAAGCTCGCCGCTGTCCCCCTCCCGGAGCGGCTCTATAAATTGATACGGCACATCGGAAAGCAGCTCGCCCTCTCCGTAAAGCTCCGCCAGCTTTTTTACCGATGAATATATAAAAGAAATCTTATACCATGTTGCGCTTCCCACGATTCCGTCGGGAGTAAGATTAAACACCCGCTGAAAGGTTCTTACTGCGTTTTCGGTATTTTCTCCGTATATTCCGTCAACCGGATATATCCTCGGAATTGCCGGATAGTTCTGACCTATTCTGTTCAGCATACGCTGGATTATTTCAACATACTGTCCTCTGCTCCCTATTTTAAGCGGAGCACTTTGAAAAGATTCCACATACGGCAAAATGGGAGCCACCTTTATGTCGATGTCGTTTCCGTAGTAATATTGCAAAATCTCATATGGAGTATATCCCCGGTTTGCAAGGTCAACGGTTCCCCATTGAGAAAGCCCGGGACAGGTTACCGTTGTTCCGTTGCAATATTCTGTGTAGTAGGGGCTAAAATACCCTTGCTTTGTTACATAGCGGTTAAAAATTTCATCAACGATCTTGCTTATGTTTTCAAAAATATTTCTTCCCTTGATAAATTTCTGATCGTAGCTTGTGGAAGATGTTATATCAAAGGGGTATCCCCTGCTTCTGTACCATTCGGTAAAAATACGGTTTAACGCAAATGTAACCTGGGCATATATATTCGCTCTTATTGCATTTTCCGGCCATGTTGGGTATATCTCGCTGGAAGCAACATTTTTTATGTACTCGGGAAAGGAAACGGTCACATTTTCTGCGGCGGAATCAGGCGGACCAAGGTGTACCGTAATAAATTCCGGCACGGCAACGTAGCTTTTAACCATTTTTCAGTTTCCTCCTTCAAAGTCCTCCGGCAGCGGAGTAAGCCCAAGCTCCAAAATCGAGGTCTGTCCTCCGAAAACATCTACCGGGTATTTATCAATAGGGAAATACCCGTCTTTTCTTGCACTGACATAATATGTGGTAAAGGTTTCTCCCTTTTCTCCCGGCTCCTGAGAAAGGCTTCTGTTCACCGTTTCCACGGTAAGCGGTTCCGTTCTCCCGCAGTTGTCCGTAAGCAATATTCCCACAAGCTCCAGCCTTCCGACTCCGTCGTTCGGACATTCCTTATCAATGACCACTCTTACGCCTTGCAGCGGGTACGCCTCTCTTCCGGAAGTGGCGGTAACAATAATTTTCCCCTTATCATTTTCCGGATTTATCCCCTGTTCACCGTTCGTTACATAAGCACAATCCTCCGGGCGGTGAATTTCTGTTTTTTCGGGGAAAACATTTTCCTCCGTCGGCAGGCTGCCGAGGACCTCTTTCCTTATCTCCTGCGAAAGGCTTTGGCGGTTTTCAAGCTTCTGTTCAAGGGATTTATCCTCCGGCTCGGCTGCGGGTTCTCCCATTCCGCCGTTTTGCGAAGAATTTTTATAGAGCCGGCGCATTTCTTCCTCATACCTTGCCATCATACTGTTAAAGTCGGAATATTTTTCGTTATAAATAATCAGCACCCTCTTTCCTTTCTGCATTTTATGAGAAAAAAGGGTGCCGTATTCATTTTCGCTTATAAAAATACCCCCGGTAAGAACCGGGGGTAACAATTATTTTCTCGGAGAATTGAAAAGCTGCATCAAATCCTCATCAAGGAAGCTTGGCTCCGGCTCCCTGTTGTCATCGCCGTCAAAATTATATTTTATAAAATCCGGCACGGAGGATTCGGAGGATTTTTTGCTGTCATCAAAGCCTGTTGCAATAACGGTAACGGACATTTCATCGTTAAAGTTCGGGTCAAGTGCCACACCGAATATAAGGTTTACATCGGGGGAGCTTGCATCATGCACCATAGTTGTGGCAGCGTCGATTTCGTCAAGGCTTATATCCGCAGAAGCGGTTATATTGATAATAACACGGTGAGCACCATTGATAGAAGTTTCAAGCAGCGGGCTGGAAATTGCCATCTTGGTTGCTTTTTCCGCCTTATCCTCGCCGGAGGCATGTCCGACGCCCATATGTGCAACGCCTGCGTCACGCATAATTGCGCAAATATCAGCAAAATCGAGATTTATAAGTCCGTCAACGGTAATAAGATCGCTTATGCTTTGAACTCCCTGACGAAGAACATCATCGGCAGCCGCAAAAGCATTGAGGAAAGTAATCTTTGTTTCGGAGATTGCTTTCAGCCTTTCGTTCGGAATAACGATAAGAGAATCCACATGCTCCCGAAGAGCAAGGATTCCGCTTTCCGCCTGCTCCATTCTGTGCTTTCCTTCAAAAGCAAAGGGTTTTGTTACAATACCGACGGTAAGTGCGCCGATTTCACGGCTGACTTCCGCAACAATGGCTGCTGCGCCGGTACCGGTGCCGCCGCCCATACCTGCGGTGATAAATACCATCTGCGCACCCTTAAGGGCATTTGCAATTTCGTCACGGCTTTCCTCTCCGGCTCTTTGACCTACCGAGGGATCGCCGCCTGCACCGCGACCCTTTGTCAGCTTTTCGCCTATGGCGATTTTCTGAGTTGCCTTAGAAGAAATCAACGCCTGTTTATCGGTATTTATAGAAATAAATTCAACGCTCGAAAGATCGGAATTTACCATGTGATTAACTGCGTTGCCGCCGCCGCCGCCCACTCCGACGACTTTTATTGTGACAACACGACCGGTATCATTATCCATATCAAAATTCATCTGCATTTAGTATAAGCCTCCGTTTGTGCTCTATAATTTATATAGAATAAACCTACTATAAGATTAACAGATTTTGCGTTTTATTTCAAGACATATTATAGGGTTTTACAAAATTTTATAAATTTTTTATTTCCGTTTTGCGCTTTTAATGCCTTGAGCACGCAGAGAACTTCCGTGCTCATTTCTTTGAGCATCAAAAAACAGCTGTGTGCTCAAACCGGCATACAGCTGCTTTATCCAGTGTTATTCCTCGTCCTCATCCGCAAAGCCGCTGCCGATGGTTTTTTGCAGCGAATCCCATGGTGATATTGTCATTTCCTTGGTCATAACTCTTCCCGCCGTGGAAGCGTCCACAAGGTAAAAACCGTTCTTCGGCAGCTTTTCGGTAATGATTTCGTTAACAAACTGAAGCTTATATTCCAGCTCAAGCTCATTTCCGAGAACCACCTTTATCCTGTCGCCGCAAACCATTACAATTTCCAGCGTATCCGTAAGGTCGATAAAGCCGTAATTCTTCATATCAAACTTTTGCATAGCTTCCATGATCGTATTAAGCAAAGCAAGGCGTTTTTCGTCGTCCTCGCTGTTGCTCACCGTGCTTATGCCCCTCACGGTTATCATTCCGTAGGGAACCTCCTCAAGCCCACGCTCCAAAACTTTTCCCTTTGCGCTTATTAGCGTATAGCCGTCCGCCTCTTCGAGAACCGCAAACGGCTTTGCTTCCGTTATTGTTATGGTTACGGCATTGGGAAAGCTCCGCTTTACCTGAGCCTCCTCTATATAGCTGTAAACCGCATACAACTTATCGGAGGCATATGCGGTATCCACCTGAAAAAGGTTATCTCCTTTTTCTATACCGGAGGTTTCTATTATATCCCTTTCGGGATAGAAGGTATTTCCGACAACATTTATTCTGTCAACATTAAAAAGCATGGTAAGGCAGAGATAAATTGCTCCGGCAATTATAAATGCGGACAGCACAATATAAAACGGCGTCATTTTTGAATTTTTTCTTCTGCGCCGCTGTTTCTTTGTGCCCCCGGCATTTTCTGCCGGCTGCCCTTTCTCCTTTTTAAGTATCTTGAATTTCATTATGCGTCCTTTCGGTACGTGTTATCTGTTATACAGCTCCAATATCTCCTTGCGTATGCGTTCGTTTGCGTCCGGCACGGCAAGTGCCTTTGCGTTTTTGGAAAGACGGGCAAGGGTTTCACGGCTGTCCGTAAGCTTTTTTACTGCCTCGCAAAGGCTTTCTCCGGTTAGATCTTTTTCTTCGATTACCACTGCGGCGTCGTGGTTTGCAAGCACCATTGCGTTGTGATACTGATGGTTTTCCGCAACATTAGGCGACGGAATAAGCACGGAGGCTTTTCCCGCAGCCCTTATCTCCGCAAGCGTAATTGCTCCGCAACGGGATATTACCAAATCCGCCGCCGCAAGACAGCGAGGCATATCGTTTATATATTCTCTTATTATAAGATTGCTGTGCTCCGCCGGGTCAATGCCTTTTTCCTTTAGCAAATCAAAATAGTATGACGGACCGTAATATGAACCGGAACCGTGAATATGGAAAAAATCTCTTTCTTTAAGATGCCATGCCATAAGGTCGGCAACCGCCTCATTCAGCCTTTGAGCACCAAGACTTCCGCCAAAGGAAAGCAGGCAGATTCTGTCATCCACATTATAAAAATCACGGGCAGCTTTTCTGTCTTGAGTAAAAATTTCCTGCCTCACGGGGTTCCCGGTTACAACATATTCCTTGTTTTGCGGAAGGTATTTTTTGCTTTCTTCAACATCAAGAAGAATTTTATCAACATATTTTGCAAGAAGCTTTGTGGTAACTCCGGGCAAGGCGTTATTCTCCATTGCAATGGTCTTATATCCCATAAGAGCGGCTTTTCTTACAACAGGACCGCTTACATATCCACCGCAGCCCATAACGATATCCGGCTTGAATCCGTCAATTATTTTTTTCGCCCTTGCGGAGCTTCCGGCAAGATACCAAAGGGCTTTTATGTTATTTTTTATGTTTCTTGCGCTTAAATGCCGCTGTATTCCAAGCACCCGGATAGGTTCAAAAGCGTAGCCCGCCTTCGGAACGATTTTTGCTTCCATTCCGTTAGGGTTGCCGGCAAAAAGCACCTCTGTTTCCGAGTCTTTATCTTTAAGATAATTTGCGATTGCTATTGCGGGGTTAATATGCCCGGCTGTTCCGCCGCAGGCAAAAAGTATTTTCATAAAAGGGTTTCCTCCCTTGTTTGCAAAGTGCCGTTTTTTCAAATTTTATTCAGCGTTGACTTTTTTGAAACGGAAAGCACAACGCCAAGCTCGCCAAGGGTCATCATAAGCGCAGAGCCGCCGTATGAGAACAGCGGAAGCGATATTCCCGTATTCGGTATCGTGTTTGTAACAACGGCTATATTCAGCAACACCTGCATTCCTATATGGGTAACACAGCCCGCAGCAAGAAGCGAACCGAATCTGTCCGGGCAATTCATTGCGATTGTATATCCTCTCCAGATAAGAAGCGCAAAAATCAAAAGGACGATGGTTGCGCCGATAAAGCCAAGCTCCTCGCACACGACCGCAAAAATAAAGTCGTTCTGCGGTGCGGGGATATAGAGATACTTTTGGCGTGAATTTCCCAGTCCTGTTCCCCAAAGACCTCCGGAGCCTATTGCTATGAGTGCCTGTATTGTCTGATAGCCCTCGCCCTGAGCATCAACATACGGGTCACGCCACATTGTAACACGGTTTGTTGCGTACTCCATAAACGACGGAACAATAAGTATTACGGCAACCGCCGCAGCACCGATTCCGATAAGCATTCCGAAATAGCGCAGGCGTGTTCCGCCGAACCACATCATTGCAATACCGAGGGCACCGATTATAATAGTACCCGAAAGGTGCTTTTCCGCAATTATCAGCAAAACAACTACGCCAAGGCAAACCGCAAAAGGCAAAACGCCGTATTTGAAGGTTTTCATTTTACCTGCATTTGTTGTTGCAAAATGCGCAAAAAGAACGATTATCGCAAATTTTGCAATCTCGGAGGGCTGAAAGCTGAAGCTTCCGATATATATCCACCGTGCAAACCCACGCTCATCCCTCATAAAAAGCGCAATTATAAGGAGCACAATCGCAGCCGCATAAAGCAAAAGCGAGTATTTTTGCAATATCTTATAGTTGATCTGAGAAACAACAAGCATTGCCGCAATTCCCATTACCGCAAAGAGAAGCTGACGCTCTATATAATAAAAGCTGTTGCCTTTATTATAAAAAGCGTATGCATAGCTTGCGGAAAAAAGCATAACAAGCCCAATGGTCAACAGCACAAGGGTAATTACCAAAAACGGAATATCGATTTTTCCCCGGCGTTTTCTGGGCTCAAAAATATGCTCCTTTGCTACGCTTACAGGTATGAAGCTGTCAAGATCTATGGTTATGCTCTTCATAATCCTGCCCTTTCAATAAAATTTGAATACATCAGATTGCTTTTACCGCCAAAACGGATATAACCGCTCCCAAAAGCATTACAAGGGAAAATACTATAACAATTTTCCACTCGCTCCAACCGCACATTTCAAAATGATGATGTATCGGTGCCATTTTGAAAACACGCTTATGCGTAAGCTTATAGCTGCCGATTTGGATTATATCCGAAAGAGTTTCGATAACATAAATTATACCCGCAAAAATAAGAATTACCGGGTAATTTATTCCAAAGGCGAGGGCGCAAACCATCCCCCCGAGGAACAGTGAGCCTGTGTCGCCCATAAATACCTTTGCCGGGTGGCAGTTCCAAAGGAAAAAGCCTGCGCATCCCCCCGCAAGGGCTGCCGCAAGATATGTCATCCCAAGGTGTCCGAGTATGGTTGCCATAACCATAAAGCCGCAGGCGCAAACAAAGGTCACTCCGGAGCAAAGTCCGTCTATGCCGTCTGTGAGATTAACCGCATTGGAAGCACCGACTATAATAAAAACCGCTATGGGGTAATAGAAAATTCCGAGATCTATTTGCCCGACAAACGGAATCAGCATCACAGTGGAGAGCGTACCCGAAATATACAGTCCCACAAGATAAACAACGGCAAGCAGCACCTGACCGAGGAATTTTTGCTTTGCGGTAAGCCCCTCGTTCTGGTGGCGGACAACCTTCATATAGTCGTCGATAAAGCCAAGCAAGCCATAGCCGATTGCCATTACTATTCCGCTTGCAAAGCGGATTTTTTCTGTCGAGGATTCGTCTTTAAGCAAAAAAAATCCTACGCAGCAGGCAAGAAGAATGCCTGTAATAAACATTAAACCTCCCATAGTCGGGGTTCCCTGTTTATTTTTATGCCAGCTCGGACCTACCTCCAAAATGGTCTGACCGAATTTTATTTTTTTAAGCAGCGGTATAAACCAAAAACCCGAAAGTGCCGTTACGGCAAAGGCAATGAATGCACAAATGGCTGTCTGCATGGAATTTTATCCTCCGTTATGTTTTATCAGTCTTCGTAGAATGCTTCCGCAATATCCTCAAAGCGCATTCCCCGGCTTGCCTTTAGCCAGATTACATCATCCGGCTTTGCCACAGAGCGCAGCTCCGCCGCAAGAGCATTTTTTGAGTCAAAATGCTTCGCATTCTTCATGCCGGAGCTTTGCGCTCCCTCTACAATAAGCTTTGAAAGCTCTCCAAAGCATAAAAGCTCATCGGCAGCCTGCGCCGCCTGTTTTCCTGCGTTAAAATGAGCTTCCTCCGCAGTGGCTCCAAGCTCCAACATATCGCCGAGCACCGCAATTTTTTTTGCGCCCTGCGGCATTTTTCTGGAACCGAGAGTAAGCATTGCCGCTTTTACGGAATCCGGATTTGCATTATAGCAATCTTCGATTACCGTTACGCCCCGGCAGCGGCGTGCCCGCTGGCGCATACCCGTTGAGCGGAAATTTGCAAGTGCTTCGGCAGCCTTTTGCGGCTCGACGCCGGCTGCAACGCCCGCACCGAATCCCGCAAGAGCATTGAGCACATTATGAGCACCGATACAGGGAATTTGAGCATGGCAGCTCTTTCCGCCGCTTACTATGTCAAATTCCGTACTTTCTTCGTGCTCAACAATGTTTTCTGCGGTAATATCCGCAGATTTGTCCTCAACGGCATAGTATACCACATTATAATCGGGAAGGCAAACATCACGCAGCATATCATTGTCCTTATTGAGCAGCAGCGTTCCGCCTTTTTTCAATCCCTCTATAATTTCAAATTTTGCTTTTTTAATATTTTCCCTGCTTCCAAGGTTTTCAATATGGCAGGTCCCTATACAGGTAATAACCGCAATATCCGGTTTTGCCGGAACGGTAAGCTCTCTTATTTCTCCAAGCTGCACCATACCGAACTCCAGCACCATTGCCTCTACCGTGGGATCAAGCTCAAGGATGGTTTTCGGCACGCCGACCTCGTTATTAAGATTGTTTTCCGTTTTCAAAGTTCTGTATTTGCTCTTTACCACGGCGGCAATCATTTCCCTTGTGGTAGTTTTGCCAACGCTTCCCGTAACGGCAATTACAACCGGGCTGAATTTGCTTCTGTAAAGCCCTGCAATGTCAAGAAATGCCTGGCGTGTGGTTTTTACAAAAAGAAGCTTATCCGTTCCGTAATCCTCCTCTTTTTGCACTACCGCAAACGCTGCGCCCTTTTCCATTGCGGTTTTTACAAAGGCGTGACCGTCAAATTTCTGTCCGCAAAGGGCAACGAATAGGCTTCCCGGCTTTACATCACGGGAATCCGTGCATATATCGGTTATCTCAATATCCGGAATTTCTTTTTTGCACTCCGCACCGATGGCGGCGGCAATCTCACGCAGCTTTAGCGGAAGCATATTTATCCCCCATTCCAAAAAAGTAATTTTTTCTTACATCTTGTTCAGCATATCCTGAACAATTACTTTTTCATCGAAATACACAGTACCGAAATTCAAAACCTGATAGTCTTCGTGACCCTTTCCGGCAAGCAAGAGCACATCGCCCTTTTGGCAATGCTCCAATGCCCATTTTATAGCCTTGTATCTGTCCGGTTCATAATGGAACGGCACGCCGCAGGCTTCAAGCTCCGGCATTGCGTCGGCGGTTATCTGTTCAACAGGCTCGTTTCTTGGATTATCGCTTGTAAAAATTATAAAATCGGATTTTTTTGCAACGGCGTCCACCATAAGCGGGCGTTTTTTTCTGTCCCGCCTGCCTGCGCAGCCAAACAGGGTAACTATTCTTCCCTCGGCGCACTCTTTTATGGAATCAAGCACCTTTTCGAGGGCGTCCGGACCGTGTGCAAAATCACGAATTACGGTAAAATCACGCCCGGTCGGTATGACCTCAACTCTGCCCTTTACTCCGGGGCAGGTATTAAGTGCGGCAACCGCTCCGTCAAAACCGATGCCGACACTTATCGCCGCCGCAGCGGCAAGCATTGCGTTTGAAACAGAAAACCTTCCCGGCATCGAGAATTTTACTCTTCCTATATTTTCGCCGGATACGAGGGCAAAGCGGCAGCCTTCCGCAGAATTTCTTACATCGTGGGAAGTATAATCCGCCGCAAGGTCGTTTACGGAAACCGTTTTAACCGGGCAAGCGACCTGCTCTGCAAGAGCCCTGCCATAGTTGTCATCAACGCAGATTACTGCTTTGTCACAAAGCTTAAAAAGCCGTTTTTTTGCCTCAAAATAATTTTCCATCGTATGGTGATAATCAAGGTGGTCCTGGGTTAGATTTGTAAAAACCGCCGTTTCAAAGCGGCAGCCCTCGACCCTATGTTGGTCAAGTGCTTGGGAAGAAACCTCCATAACCACATATTCACAACCGGCACGGAGCATTCTTGAAAAAATCACATGAAGCTCCGCCGGATCCGGGGTTGTATATTTTGCGGGAAGAGAAATGTCCCCGATAAGATTTTGAATCGTTCCGATAAGTCCGACTTTTTTTCCGTTTGCCTCAAGAATATGCTTAATCAGATAAGTTATTGTTGTTTTTCCGTTTGTGCCGGTAACGCCGATAAGCTTCATTTTTTCCGCAGGGCGTCCGTTTATGTTTGCACACATAATTGCATATGCCGCTCTTGAATCCGGCACAAGCACCTGCTCCGAAATCCCCGTATCTCTTTGGGCAACTATCCATGAAGCACCGCTGCGCAAAGCAGCCTTTGCGTATTCGTGTCCGTCGATTGTTCCGCCCTTTACGCAAACAAATACGGAACCGGGCTCCACCTGCCGGGAATCACAGGTCACATTTTTTATATCAATATCTTTTATCGTCCCGGTATATTCAATGTCCCTTAAAAGTTCTGAAAGGAGCAATCCGGTCACCTCCAAAAAAAATGCTGCTTTTTTGGCGTTATTCGCCATTATTTTCTTTCGTTCCGACGGTGAATGTCACCTCAATCACCGTATCGGGATATACCATTGTTCCGGCGGCGGGATTTTGGCTGTACGCCACTTGGTTTTCCGCCGTTTCGTTGACCCCGACAAGCTTAAGCTTAAGCCCCGCTCCGATTATTGCATTGTTGACCTCTGTTACGGTCATATCAATAACATTCGGAACCTCTATCTCCTTTGGCACAAGGTTTTCATCGGTATAGATGGTAATAGTTGCGCCCGCCGCAATCTTTGAGCCTGCCTCCGGCGACTGCTTTACAACATTCGTTCCGTCGCCGACAACATTTACAGAGTAGCCCTGCATACGCAGAACGGTCATTGCATCGTGAACTATCTGACCGGTAACATCTTTTACCTTTCCGGTCATTGCCTCAAGCTCTTCTTCCGTATAATTCGGTTCTATTCCAAGGTATGGCAGTATATCCGCAAGCATTGCGCCTACAACCGGAGCCGCAACGACAGAACCGTAGGGGTTTTCCATCTGTGCTTCGTCAAGAAGCATAAGAACCACTATTTGCGGGTCATCAATCGGTGCCACCGCAAGGAATGAAGAAACATAATCTTCAACGCCGTCGTCGCCCTGCTGGTCAAGCTTTTCGGAAGTACCCGTTTTGCCTCCTATGCGGTAACCGGGAACCTTTGCGGTTTTACCGGAACCTTCGCTTACTACCTTTTCAAGAAGCTCGCATACCGTTGCGGAGGTTTCCGCCGATATAACCTGACGCACAAGGTTCGGTTCCTTTTGCATAACGACAGTGCCGTCGGAAGAAACAATCTTCTCTACTATATACGGCTCATATAAATTTCCTCCGTTTACCGCAGCGCAAACCGCTGTTACAAGCTGAATCGGAGTTATCTTAAAGGTCTGACCGAAGGAACTTGAAGCAAGATCGATTTCCGTCATTGTATCCGGGTCGTGATAAATGCTTGTTGCTTCGCCGGGGAGGTCTATTCCGGTTTTTTGAGTAAAGCCAAACGCTTCAAAGTAATTTATAAAGTTTTTAAGTCCCATTCGCAAGCCTATGGTGATAAAAGCAGGGTTGCAGGAGTTTTTGATTGCATCGCCGAGAGTTTGGCTGCCGTGTCCGATTGTTTTCCAACAGGATATTTTTCTGTCGCCGACCATTATGTAACCCGGACATTCAAATGTATCTCCAAGCGTCGTTGTATTACTTTCAAGAGCTGCGGAAAGGGTTATTATCTTAAATACGGAGCCTGGCTCGTATGGGTCGGAGATTGCTTTGTTTCTCCATTGGTCATACTGCGCCTCTTTAAGAGCATCGTTTTGTTCTTCCTTTGGAAGCTGCTCTATTGCTTCTTTAACGCTGTCGCTTACATCAAGGTATTTGTTCGGGTCAAAATCGCCTTTTGTCGCCATAGCAAGGATTTTGCCCGTTTTTGCGTCCATTACAATACAGGTGCCGCGCTCTCTTACACTATGCTCTTTAACTGCCAGCTCGAGGTGCTTTTCAACAAAATACTGAACGCCGTCGTCAAGAGTAAGCACAAGACTGTTTCCGTCCTCTGAGGAATAAAGCTCGTCGTAACCGAAGGGCATATTGCTGCCCCATGCGTTTTTTGCGGAAACAACCTTTCCGGAGGTCCCGCTGAGAACATTGTTATAGTATGCCTCAAGCCCGTATGCACCGGCATTTGTTGCATTAACAAACCCGATAACGGAGGACGCAAAATTTTCATAAGGGTACTTTCTTGAAATATCCTCTTGAAGGTTTATCGCTCTTATCCCGTTATTGCTTGCAAAGGCGGTTACTTCTTCCGCAAGAGCCTTGTCTATTCTTGATTTTACCACCTTATAGTATGTGTTTCCGCCGCATTTTTCTCTTACATAATCCTCGTCAAGACTTAATATTTCCGCAAGACCGGAAATTATCAAATCTTTTTGCGTTTCGCTTTCTATCTCAAGAGGGGAAACGCAAACGGTCCATGCGGTCGAGCTCATTGCAAGAACATTATTGTTACGGTCATATATGTATCCCCTTGCGGCGGAAATCTCCGTAACTCTAAGCTGCTGAGAAGCCGCCTTTTTCTGGTATTCCTCCGCATCTACTATCTGCAGCTTAAAAAGCACGCCGATGAGTATTGTAAAGCCTATTACCACTATTATTCCCGCTGCAAAAAGTATCCTTCCCTTTGTTAATGCGTTCGATGGTTTACTCATTTTTTATGCAGATTTTTCTCCTTTTTTCAAACTTTCGCCGGCAATCGACTGTTCCCCTATTAGTAAGACAGCGCCGTTACCCGCTTTTACGGTTTTTAACGGCGCTACTTGTTTATATTATTGCGTCAAAAGGGCAAGTATTCCGCAATAAATTCAATAAAGTCGTTCCAATACTGTTCAATAAGATATTTTCCGCCTGTTTTTGCAACAGAAATCTCATCTTCGCCCGTAAGGTTGACATATTCAATTTGGCTGGAATCGATTTTTGAAAGCCCAAGACTTTTTTCCGCTGTTTCCTCAAGAGTCTTTATCGAAGTGCTTGCTTCAAGCTCTCCCTCAAGGCGCATACGCTCGGTATCAAGCGCACTTATCTTGCTCTCGTACGAGTTTACCTCTGCGGTAAGCTCAGTAAGAACAACCTGGCTGTATATCATAATAAGAGCCACGGCAATAACTGCCACAGCGTCCAAAATAAACTTTACGGGTGCAACGGATTTTTGCTTTCTGCGGTTCTTAATAACCCTCAAAGAACGGGTCTTAAGCTCCTCGTCATGCTGTTGTTCTGTTTTTGCCGCAAAATTGTCAAGATTATAAGCAATTTCCGCAGACAACGCACTGACCTCCTTGTGTTTATAGCTTCTCAATTACCCGAAGCTTTGCGCTTCGGCTTCTGTGGTTACATTCAAGCTCCTCGGGGCTTGGTTCAATAGGTTTTTTGTTTACAAGCCTGCCTCTGGGCGTTCTTCCGCAAACGCAAACGGGAAATTCCGGCGGGCAGATACACCCTTTTGTATACTCGGCAAAAGCTTTTTTTACCATTCTGTCCTCAAGGGAATGGAATGTGATTATTGCAAAACGCCCGCCCGGAGCAAGACGGTCAAAAGCACCGTCCAACGCCTCGCTTAATTTGTCAAGCTCACCGTTTACGGCAATGCGTATTGCTTGGAATGTTTTGCGTGCGGGGTGTCCGCCCTCCCGCCTTGCGGCGGCGGGAACGGCATTTCGTACAATATCCGCAAGCTCCGTTGTTGTTTCGATGGGTTTTATGGCTCTTGCATCTACAATGGCGTTTACTATTCTCGGGGCAAACTTTTCTTCGCCGTAATCATAAAGTATCTTCGCAAGCTCTGCGCCGGAAGCTTTGTTTACCAAATCATAGGCAGAAAGCCCCTCTTGGCTCATTCTCATATCGAGAGGAGCTTCGCTGTGATAGCTAAAACCCCGTTGTGCATCGTCAAGCTGGTGGGAGCTTACCCCCAAATCAAGCAGCACTCCGTCAACCTTATCAATGCCAAGGCTATCGAGCACGGCGGGAATTTCCGCAAAATCGGAATGAATAACCGTTGCGCAGGAATACTCCGCAAGGCGTTCCGTTGCTGTTGCAACGGCGTCCGGGTCTTTATCAAGAGCAATAAGCCACCCTGTGGTAAGGCGTTTTGCAATTTCCCTCGAGTGTCCCGCACCGCCTGCGGTGCCGTCGATATAAATCCCGTCCGGCTTAATATTAAGTCCTTCTATGCTTTCGTCAAGCAGTACGGAAATATGATGAAAATCCATCTCGCTCATACCGCACCTCAAAATCCAAGCTCGTCCATCGCCTCGGCGATTGCGTCGGAATCCATTTTTCCGCTGCGGACAATCCAGCTCTCCTTGTCCCAAACCTCAACATGATCCGATGCGCCTATAACGGCAATTTCTTTTGAAAGCCCGGCATGAATACGAAGAGTAGGACTTACAAGAACTCTGCCCTGCTTGTCCGAGTTTACTATTGTTGCGCTTGAAAACATAAAGCGTTTCAAATCCCTTGCCTTTGCCTGCGGCAACCCGGCAACCTTATCGCTTATACGCTTCCATTCTTCCATAGAATAGGCGGAAAGACAGCCGTCAAGCCCTTTGGTAAGCACAAATTGCTCGCCAAGCTCTTCACGGAGCTTTGCCGGGAAATTAACTCTTCCCTTTTCGTCAATGTTATGATAATATTCACCGATATACAAAGCTGCCCTTCCTCCCTTCTTTTTTGGGTGAATTTTAGGGTTACGGTACCACGCATACCCACTTTTCACCACTCTATTATTATTATAAATAATTTCACGAAAATTGCAATACCTTTTATAATATTTAGTTTTCCCTTTTGCGAAAATTTACAAATGAAATTTTTGGCATATTGTCTTGTTTTTTGATAAATTCGGTCGAAATAAAGCGAAAAAAAATCTTCCCATACACAGTATGGGAAGATTTTTGACAATTTTGTTCGAAAGCACCCTTTGTAAAAACCGTTTTGCACAGAAAAGCATAAGCTTTATGCAAAACCGAATTGCGCCGCTGCGTTCAAAAAAAGCGACCGTATTTTTCTTAGGCTTTATTTTTTCTTTTTCGGCTTTGGAGCGGGAAGCTCGCTGTACATTCCGATAAAAAGCTTTTTCAAATACTCGGAATCCTCAACCTCCTCCACCAAAAGCATATCTTTTGCTCCCGGATACGGCGGTTCCCGCTTTGCCCCCGGCATATATTTTTCCGCAAAGGGCACATCCTTTGCAAGAAGCCTGTCGTCGCAGACATATGCGGCGATTTTATCCTTGTAATAAATTATGTATTCGCCCATCATCTGCCGACAAGAAACATCGCCGAGTCCCGAAAGGCGTTCCATTATAAAATCTATATATTCCCTGTCTGTTGCCATTGTTACCCTCCGATTTTCACATATGTAAAAATCCCGTCATTTTCTTTTTCATACTTTATTTTTCTTTTTTCCAAAAGCGGAAGAAGCTTTTCTTCAATTATCGGCATATCCATTCTGAAAGAGCTTATAACGAATATTCTTCCGCCCGGCTTTATCACCCTAAAACACTCCCTCAGCACTTTTTCAAGCACTGCGCCAAGGTGCCCTACGGCATTATACATAACAACGGTATCAAAGCTTTCCGCCGCAAAAGCCATATTTGTCGCATCCATCAAAGTAAAGGTAAAGCCCTCTGTTTTGCGTGCCTGCGGCGGAAGGCGAAGGCAGTCAAGGTCTATTCCGTCAACGCTCTTTGCGATATTTGCCGCATACATAGAAAATTCCGCACAACCGCAGGCAACCTCCAGAACGGATTTGCCGATTATGTTTTCCTCAATATGTGCCGTCGCCTGCTCAACACGCTTCAAAGTGTTTCCTCCCTGCCGTAAAAATTTTTCCAATCTTTTTTGTCTATTCTGTAATAGCGGAACATATCGTCCTCCGAAACAAATCGAAATCCCACCTTTTCAAGTACATGTGTGCTTCTTCTGTTTTTATGGATTGTATCCGCAAACACGGTGTTCATATTCATTTTCCCAAAGGCGTATTTGATTGCAAGATTCTCTGCCGCCGTTCCGTAACCGCAATTTTTGAAGCCGTCGTTTTTAATACCTATTCCAAGCTCGCAGGTTCCGTTATCACGGTCGATATGTTTAAAATAAACTTCTCCGATTACCTCGTCATCAAGCATAATCGCAAAACTTTTTCTGTCCGGAGCATTTTGCTTTTCAAAATGGGCGTCCGCTTTTTCTTCGCTGTATTCATACCGCTTAAAAGTGCTCATGTCCGCAAAAAGCATAGGGTCACTTTCATATTCCCGGAACAGCTCTCTGCAAAGCTCTTTCGTCATTTCTTTAAGTGAAATTTTACTCATTTTTACAAAAACAAGACCCGCTCCATATATAAAAGCGGGTTCTTGATATTATTATTTAATTATTTTTCGGTATTCTGTCCCTTTTGCTGCTGCTGACGGAACGCCGCACGAGTGCTTTTTACTTCGTTCATTGAAGCGGCAAGGGTTTCTTCCGTATTCTTCAGAATGTTATCCACAAATTCCTTGGCGGATTGGCGCATTTCACGGCTCTGCTGCTGCGCCTGCTGTGCAATTTCCGCAGCCTTGTTTCTGCTTTGGCGAACAATTTCTTCTTCTTCTACAAGGGCGGCTGCGCGCTTTTCCGCACGGGCAATAATCGTTTCCGCTTCCTTCTTTGCATTATTAACAATCTCGGTGCGGTCGGCAACAATAGACTGTGCCTGTCTTATTTCCGTAGGCATATTAAGACGCACATCATCAAGAAGCTCCCGCACCTTGTCTGCGTCAACAACACAGCGACCGCCGGTAAGAGGCAGCGACCATGCACGGTCGATAAGCTCATCAAGCTGGTCAAGAATCTCTTCAATAGACATAAAACATACCTCCGTTATATATCAGCATTATTTTTCAATACTTTTTCAATGGTTTCAAGTGCCTCCGCCGGAACAAAATCGGAAATATCACCGCCAAAGGAAGCAATCTGGCGCACAAGGCTTGAGCTAATATACATATTTTCCGGTTTTGCGGTCATAAAAACCGTTTCCGCCTTCGGCGCAAGGCTTTTGTTGGCAAGAGCCATCTGAAATTCGTAGTCAAAATCCGTTGCGGAACGCAATCCCTTTACTATTGCATTTATGCCGTTTTTTTCTACATATTCAGCCAAAAGCCCATCCCATGCATCGACTTTTATGCGGTTGTTGCCGGAAAGTGCGCAGGAAATCATATTGCAGCGTTCCTCTACGGAAAAGTCATAGTGTTTTTCGGGGTTTGTCATAACAAGCACCGTAACCTCGTCAAAAAGCTCCGCAGCACGCCTGAATATATCTATATGACCGTTGGTCACCGGGCAAAAGCTGCCCGGACATACGGCTTTTTTCATTCTTCATCTTCCTTCCGATAGGAATAAACCATGGTTCTTCCGTAGCGGTACTCCTTGACTTTTACAAGCCCGCCCGCTCTTTCCGGAAGGTCGATTCCCTTTGCGGTTTCACAAAACACAATACCTCCCGGGCGCATTACTTTTGCCACCGCCGGAAGCGAAAGCGGAAGCTGCTGTGCAGCATATGGCGGATCAAGAAAGGCAATGTCAAAACGCTCGAACGCTCCGGAAAGATACAGCACCGCATCGGTTGTCTTCAGCTTTGCTTTATCTGAAAAACCGCAGTTTTTAAGGTTTTCCGTAATGCAGCTCTGTGCATCCTTGGAACTGTCCACAAAAACGGCGGATTTTGCTCCTCTTGAAAGTGCTTCTATCCCAAGCTGACCCGAGCCGGCAAAAAGATCCAGCACATCTGCGCCCTCTATAATAAACTGTATGGCGGAAAAAATGCCTTCTTTAACTCTGTCGCCGGTCGGGCGGGTAACATCCCTGCCTTCCGGGGCAACAAGGCGTTTTCCCTTTGCCGTTCCCGTAATAACTCTCATATTTTTACCTCCCTATGGGGATATTTATATTATCCTATTTTCACCGCTAAAAGTCAATGCTTTTATTCGTTGTCGAGGAAGTCCCTTAGGGACTTTGCGGCGGCGGCCGTCATCCCCGGTGCTGCGGCAAGCTCCTCGCAGGAAGCCGCCCGAATTGCCTTCATTGTTTTGAAGTGCTTTAGAAGTGCCTCCGCCCTCTTTGGACCGACGCCCGGTGCTTTTGTTATAAGCAGCTCGAAATTTGTTTTAGAGTGCTTTTGGCGGCTGTATGTTATTGTGTAACGGTGAACCTCATCCTGCACCGCAGTAATAAAGTTAAACACCTCTTTTATCGGAGAAATTGCTATTTCTCCGCCGTTTTTTGCAATGGCACGGGTTCTGTGGCGGTCATCTTTTACCATTCCGAAAAGCGGCACGGTAACACCAATTTCATCAAAAAGCTCCTGAACGGCGGCAACATGACCCTTTCCGCCATCGAGCAAAATCAAATCCGGCACGGTTCCAAAAGATGTGCCCTTTTCTTTTTCCTCGCCAAGCCTCTCGAATCTGCGGCGGAGCATCTCTCTCATACAGGCATAATCGTCCGGCTTTGCGGCGTCCTTTATAGAGAATTTTCTGTAATCGGAACGCTTTGAGCGGGCGTTTTCGTAAACGACCATTCCTCCGACAACCGTTTCTGCTCCAAAGTTTGATATATCATAGGCTTCTATCCTCTCCGGCGGCTTTTCAAGCCCAAGCAGCCTTGCAAGCTCGTCCAAGACGGCTACTTCCCGGCTGGTTCGCAGCTTTTCGTGAGAAAGCCTCTCTGCGGCATTATTGTATGCCATCTCCGCAGTTTTCCTGCGTTCGCCTTTTTGCGGAACGGTTATGGTTACCCTGTGCCCCGCCTTTTCGGAGAGCCAGCGGGAAAGCAGCTCTGCATCGTCACATTCCTCATGCAGTGCTATTTCTTTCGGAATATCTGTTTTTTCCGCATAAAAGCTTTGCAAAAACTCCGTTACGGAAGCAGGGTCGGTTCCCAAATCCTTCATGACATATTCGCTTTTATCCACAAGCTTTCCTCCCCTAAAGGAAAGAACCACTGCACAGCAATATTCCCCGCTTTGAGCAACGGCGGCAACATCCTGCTCCGGCAGCTTTGAAAAGACAACCTTTTGTCTGTCGGCAATGCCTTCTATTGCACGGATTCTGTCCCGAAGAGAGGCTGCCCGTTCAAATTCCTCATTTTCGGCTGCGGCATACATACGCTCCGTCAACTTTTCCACGGAGGAAGCACTTCCGCCTCTTATAAATTCAATAGCCTCCGTAAGAGCTTCGTTATATTCCTCTTCCGAAATTTTTCCCCGGCAAACGCCCATGCAGTTTTTGATGTAGTAATTGAGACAGGGGCGGGCTTTTCCAAATTCCCCGGGAAATTTTCTACTGCAGGTAGGAAGCATAAACGCTTTGTTTGCTTCCTCCACCGTTTGGCGCACGACAAAGGAGCTGATATACGGTCCGATGTATTCTGCGCCGTCGTCGTATTTTTGTAAAACGCCGCTTATCCGGCTGTATGGACCGGGAGATACCCTTACATAGCTGTAACCCTTGTCGTCCTTTAGAAGTATGTTATATTTAGGAGCATATTGCTTAATCAGGCTGCATTCGAGAATAAGGGCTTCAAACTCGCTGTCGGTAACTATATACTCAAAATCGTATACATGCTCCACCATTCTGTAAACCTTAGGCAGATGTTTTTCTACATTGCGGAAATAACTTGTTACACGATTTTTTAGTTTTTTCGCCTTACCGACATATATAACCTTGCCTGTCTTATCGTGCATAATATATACTCCGGGCTGCATAGGCAAGCTTAGTGTTTTTTCATGAAGATACGGCAACCTTGGGTTGTCCATTAACAACCGCCCCCTTTCCAAAGGCTTTTTGCGGACAAAAAGTGTAAACCGCCATAATATTATATACAAAAAGCACCGCAAATGCTACTCATTTGCGGTGCCGTTTTCAAAAAATTAAAAATCAATCGGTAAAGCCGGATTCTACAAGCTTTACAAGAGCGTCAACAGCAGCTTCTTCGTCAACGCCGTCCGCAATAATAGTAACTTCGTTTCCTCCGAGAATTCCAAGAGAAAGTACGCCGAGAAGACTCTTCGCATTGACCCTGCGTTCATCTTTTTCGACCCAGATAGAAGATTTGAACTCATTGGATTTCTGAATAAAGAATGTTGCGGGGCGGGCATGAAGACCGACTTGATTTTGAACCTTTACAGTGTTAGAAAACATATGTATCCTCCTTATAACTCTCAAATGTTTTTCCGTTAACATTATAGCATTATAGAAAATTTAATTCAATGTAATTTTGAGCGCAAAAATAAATTCTATAATTTTTCCATAAGAAATGGCGGGTTTAGCCTTTTCGTTGGTTAATATGTCTATAAACTTTCCACCATTTTAAGCAAGTTGTACACTATCGCAACAACAATAGAAGGCAGCATATTCGCCGTGCGTATTTTTGCGTTTGCCGTAAAATTAAGCCCTATGCAAACGATAAGTGCGCTTCCCACCATGGTTACATCCGGCATCATATGCGCAGCCGTGCTGAGCACGCCCGAAACAGACGAGGCAAAAAGCGCAATCGCTCCCTGATAGATAAGCACGGAGCCTGCCGCAAAAATTGCGCCTATTCCCATTGTGGAGGTCAGTACAAGGGCGGTTATTGCATCAAGCACGCTTTTTACAAGCAGCAAGCTGTAATCGCCGGTAAGTCCATCGTTTATCGGACCCAAAATTGCCATTGAGCCAACGCAATAGACCAATGTTGCCGAAACAAATCCCCTTGCAAATCCGTCAAATTTGACCCTGCACTCGATTTTTTGTCCAAGGTCATTTACCTTATCGTCAATATCAATGGCTTCGCCTATGGCTGTTCCTATAACAAGGCAAATGAGCAAAAGCATTCCGCCGCTTTCTGCGATTTTTCCGTCCTCGCCTACGGAGAGCATATTTGTGAGCACGCCGTTTAGCCCAATTATGAGCATGGCAAGTCCCATTGCCCGCATAACTCCGTCCATTATGCTTTCTTTTATTCCTTTTTTGAGCACAAGCCCCAAAAGCCCACCTATAATAATGGCTGCGGTATTTATTAAAGTTCCTGTCATTTATAGATTTCCTTTGTATTTTTCGTACATGTCCGGGCGTTTTTCCTCGGTGCGTTTAAGTGCCTGCTCGTGCCGCCAATTTGAAATTTCTTTGTGATTTCCTCCGAGCAGCACTTCCGGAACGGCTTTACCATGCCAAATTTGCGGTCTTGTATATTGAGGATATTCAAGCAGACCGGAAAAATGACTTTCGTCCTCAAAGCAAACATCTTCCGAGAGCACCCCATCGCAAAGCCTGCCCACACAATCCGTAAGCACCAGTGCTCCAAGCTCTCCTCCCGTGAGCACATAATCGCCTACCGACACCTCTTCATCGACAATCTCTTCGAGAACACGCTCGTCAACACCCTCATAGTGCCCGCAAATCAATAAAAGATGATCGTAATTTTCGGAGAAATTCACCGCCATTTTTTGATTGAGCACGGAGCCTTGCGGCGACATATATATCACATAAGGTTTTGAGCACGCTTCCTCACATATGTGCTCAAAGCATTGAAAAATCGGTTCCGCCTTGAGCAGCATACCGTTTCCTCCGCCATAAGGCGCATCGTCGACCCGTTTATGCTTATCATATGAAAAATCTCTTATGTTATGGCAATATACCTCTATAAAGCCTGCACGACGCGCCCGCCCGATTATGCTTGTTGCTAAAACCGCTTCGCACATTTCCGGAAACAGTGTGGCAATGTCAATCCTCATCGTCAAAAAGTCCTTTCATCGGGGTGATGCTCAAAAATCCGCCGTCAATATCCACCTTGTCGATTACCTGCGGAATTGCCGGAATCCATGTTTCTCCGCCGTTTTCGTTGCGCACATCATAAATGTCGTTTGCACCGGTGGAAGCAACATCAAAAACTTCCCCGTAACAAATTCCGCTTGCGGAATCCACGACCTTTAATCCGATTATATCCTGAATAAAGTATTCGCCTTTTTTCATCGGAATATCCTCCCGCTTCATATAGAGAACTTTTCCGACAAATTTTCTGGCTTCCTCGGGCGAATCTATTCCCTTCAATTTAACAAGGTACACATTCTTATGTGGTTTTACATACTGCACACGAAATTCCTGCTCGCCTTTTTCGTCAAGGTACATTCTTGCAGCACGCTCGACATCGCCGGGATCGCACCATGGATAAAGGCGCATATCGCCCTTTATCCCATGCGTCGTTACAATTTCGCCCACTTCAAGATATTCCTTCCTCATAGTTCTGCCTCCGTATACAATTCCCTCGTCAAAATTCTTTTGACGAGGGAACTTTTTAGTTTATTCGATAGTAACGGCAACCTTTTCGCCGTTACGGTTCGCAGCGGTACGCATAAGGGTACGAATCGCACGGGCAATTTTTCCCTGGCGACCGATAACTCTGCCCATATCCTCGGGAGCAACATGAAGATGGTATGTTACGGTACCCTCTTCGTCCGGCTCGCCGACGGTTACGACAACAGCATCCTTATTTTCCACAAGGCCGCGTGCAATAACAGCAAGCAGTTCTTCCATATTCAGAACCTCCGGCATTACTTAATAATGCCTTCAACTTTAAGAAGAGCCCTAACGGTATCGGTAGGCTGTGCGCCGGAAGCGATCCATTTTTCAACTTTTTCTGCATCAAATTTGATTACGGACGGTTCTTTGGTGGGGTCATAATAGCCGACTTCCTCGATAAAACGACCATCTCTGGGATAGCGGGAATCTGCTACTACTACACGGTAGAAAGGTGCTTTCTTTGCGCCCATACGACGCAGTCTGATTTTAACGGACATTTTGTTTTCCTCCTATGGTGAAAAAAATTATCATATTTATCAATGGCTTTCGCCAAAAGATTTAGTTAAAAGGGCATTCCCATTCCGCCGCCGCTCTGCATTTGGCTCAGCATCTGGCGCATCTTTTTGCCCTGTTTTCCGTTACCGGAAAGCTGCTTCATCATCTTTTGCATTTGTTCAAACTGCTTCAGCAGGCGGTTTACATCCTCTACCTTTGTTCCGCTGCCGGCGGCAATTCTTCTTTTTCTCTGCGCCGAGATGATGGAGGGCTTTGCCCTCTCTTTTTTTGTCATTGAGTTTATTATTGCTTCCGTCATGACAAGCTGCTTTTCGCCCTTTTCGGTTTCCTCGTCGCTGAGTTTTTTCTTTGCGCCGGGAAGCATAGAAACTATCTGGCTGAGTGAACCCATCTTGCGAACCTGGCGCATCTGCTCAAGAAGGTCGTTCATATCAAAATTATTTTCGCCAAGTTTTTTTGCCATTTCTTCGGCTTTTTTTGCGTCAAGGTGTTCCTCTGCTTTTTCAATAAGCGTAAGAACATCGCCCATGCCGAGAATTCTTGAAGCCATACGGTCGGGATAAAACGGTTCCAAGTCGGTAAGTTTTTCGCCTGTACCGGTAAATTTAATCGGTGCGCCGGTAACAGCTCTTACCGAAAGTGCCGCACCGCCTCTTGTGTCGCCGTCAAGCTTTGTAAGGATCACACCGGTTATGCCAAGCTTTTCGTTAAAGGACTGGGCAACATTTACGGCGTCCTGACCCGTCATAGAGTCGATAACAAGCAAAATTTCCTCCGGATGAAACTGCTCTTTAAGGCGCAGCAGCTCGTCCATAAGCTCCGTATCTATATGCAAGCGACCCGCAGTATCCAAAATAACTATGTCATTGCCATAGTCCTTTGCGTGGGCAATAGCTTTTTTTGCAATTTCGCAAGGGTCAATCTGCCCCATCTCAAATACGGGAACATCAATCTGGCTGCCAACCACCTTTAACTGGTCAATCGCCGCAGGACGATAGACATCGCAGGCAACAAGCAGCGGTCGCTTGCCCATTTTCTTAAAATGAAGAGCAAGCTTTCCGGAATGAGTGGTTTTACCCGAACCTTGAAGACCGACCATCATAATAACGGTAGGTATCTTCGAAGAAAAATTTATGCGGGCGTTGGATTCGCCCATAAGAGCAGTAAGCTCCTCGTTAACAATTTTTATTACATGCTGGGCAGGGGTAAGGCTTTCCAAAACCTCTGCACCAACCGCTCTCTCGCTGACCCTCGCCACAAAGTCCTTTGCAACCTTGTAGTTTACATCGGCCTCCAGAAGGGCAAGCCGCACCTCCCGCATAGCGGTTTTTACATCACTTTCGGTCAGCTTTCCTTTATTTTTAAGCTTTTTGAAAACCGCAGAAAGCTTATCGGATAATCCTTCAAATGCCATTATATATTCTCCAGTTTAATCGTTAAGGTGGCTTGCAATGCCGATAATCTCGGCAGTATGGTTTGTGATTTCACGAATAGTTGCTCCGTGAAGGCTGTCGTTTTCGATTGCGTGGGCTTCGCTTATTATTGTATCAAGCCCACGCTGAATTTCACGAAAGCGTTTTGCAAGCCCAAGCTTTTCTTCCATTTTCGTAAGGGTTGCCTCCGCCCTCTTTATTGAGTCGCAGACGCCCTGCCTTGTTATTCCGAGATGTTCGGATATTTCGGCAAGAGAGAGGTCGTCGTTATAATAATAATCAATAACATCTTGCTGTTTTTCGGTAAGTATTTCACCGTAAAAATCAAACAGCAGAGAAATGTTCATATCCTTTGCCACAACGACCGCCTCCTTTTGTAAAGTATTTTGCTTTACAGCAGCATTTAATATTATAAAGGAAAAACCTTTACATGTCAAGCATTTTTACTCTTGTTTTTATAAATATGAGTATAAAAAGCCGCATTGCCGAGATTGCCGCTGCCGATTTACCGTTTTTGAAGCTTTAATGCGTTTTTGTTGGCGGCGGCAAAAGCCCTTTTACGCTGCCGGCGCAAAGGGGCTTTTGCTTTGCCGATTATTAAAATATCGCAAAGGAAAATCTTTGCCTGCTAAATACTATTGGCAATTTACATCTTGTTTTTTGCTTCTGCGCTTGCGGTGC
Organism: uncultured Oscillospiraceae bacterium; assembly: GCA_934466455.1. Lineage (GTDB taxonomy): Bacteria > Bacillota > Clostridia > Oscillospirales > Ruminococcaceae > UMGS1668. The sequence goes on from CAKSLF010000012.1 coordinate 38,842, forward strand.
CCAATAAAAGCACAGCTTCAAGCACGGAATAGGTGCTGCGTTCAAGCAAATAATGTTGAGCACGGTATCAAAAGTTCGCACTAAGTGCCGTGTGCGGCACGCCCGAAATCAGGGGCGGCATGTTCAAAATTATATTAAATGTGCTTGCCGCCGTGTTCCCACAAAAAAATCCATGCTCAAAGCAAAAGGCAGCGTGCTCAAAAGCTGACTTCGCATAATAAAACATGAGAAGTTAGTCAAAGCATGCTGCCTTTTCTTATCATTTTCAGTTTTTTCAACGCCGATAGGCGGCATCTTCGATTCCGCAAAGTTCCATAACCCGGCAGGCAAACTGTTCGACTATGTCGTCCGCATTTTGCGGTCGGTGATAGAACGACGGCATGGGCGGCACAATATACGCACCCATACGGGCAAGCTTCGCCATATTTTCAAGATGTATTTCGTTAAGCGGAGTTTCGTGCGGGCAGATTATAAGCTTTCTGTGCTCCTTCATTGCCACATCCGCCGCACGAACGATCAGTTCCGCATCGTATCCGTGCGCAATGGCACTGAGAGTTTTCACCGTGCAGGGGATTATCACCGTTGCGTCGACCTTATATGAACCGCCGGAAATTCCCTCGGCCATATTGCCGTTGCTGCACACTTCGTCCGCAAGAGAGCGCACATATTCTGCGGTATAATCGGTTTCAAGTGCAATGGTTTTCTCTGCCCATTCGCTCATAGCCAAAACCGTGGATACTTCCGGGTGGGTTTTCAGCTTTTTAAGCAGCTTTATTCCGTATATAACTCCGGTTGCGCCGGTAATTCCCACAACGATTTTCATGGCTTTTCCTCCGCAAAGTAGCTTTCGATAAATTTTTCCGCAAGTTCGCTGCAAAGAGCAAGGGTATCCGCAATCTCCTCCCCGCTGATGTTGTCGAGATGGATTCCGCAGCAGACTGCGACATTCATCGGCAGCTTTTTACCGAATGCTTTGCACATTCTGTGCATGACTGCGTCCTCCTTGTGCCCGGCAAAGGCAAAGGTGCATCCTCCGGCAGAAACTGCCCCAAGGTGGGGCAGTTCTCCTCCGGTCACAATAAAGCACCAATCCTTGCCCATGGGCCGTGCCTGCATGGATATTTTAAGCCGTCCTTTTTCCGCAAAGAAAGCTTTCGTTTCCATTTTTTCAGTCCTTTTTCTTTGTCACAGGCGGAATTTGCAGCGTTTTCGGAATTTTGCTGCACTTTCGCAGCGGAATTTTGGGCATTAAAAAAGCCGTTGCTTTCCGCATCGGCTTTCGTTTCGTTTTCTGTTTTTACTCTTTCGTTTTCTGCGATTCGTTCTTCAACTTTTCGCAAAGCCTCGGAGATATAATTACGCCGCTCCCCGTCTTGTTCCCCCTTTTCCAGCCACGAGCGATAAATTCTTGCTCGCGTTTTCTCATCCAAGTATTCGCTTTGGATTGGTTTGTTGTTGACGTCATAAAAATTCTCCTTTCCATCTGCAAGCAATGTGTCTACAAGATGTAAAACATCAGTGTTTTTCTCAGTGTCAAATTCGAGAATTTGGATAATTCCGTTTGTCGTATCTATTGTGTAATCGGTAATTCCCGCTTTTTCAAGGGCTTTTGCAACGGCAAACTCGTCCATATTGCGGTATCTTATGGTATATTCATAAGCGTTACCGTCGTCAATATTATCGACATATCGCTTCTGAATCGCCGCTTCCTGCTGCTCATAGCCGTTTTCAGCCATAAGGCTTGCAAAAAGCTGTGCCTGCTCCGGCGTTGCATTTTCGAACTCGAAGCTGTAGCTTATTTCGTGAACCTGCTGTCCGGCAGCTTCTCCTTCGGAAAAAGTGAACCCGCCCATATTGTTTGTTTCACCCTTGAGCTTAATTCCGAGTATTTTAGCCGTGTTTTTCGCATTGTCCGTAAACACCCTGTTCACGGCTTCCTTTACCTGCTGCTTGTTCTCGGCGGTAACCTCCGTGTTATAATACGGCGCAAATGTTGCATATTAGCTACTTCTATTATGCTCGAATTTTTGGCTATTGTCAACACTGCTTTTTTGAGCACGGACATTCTCGCTTTGAGCACCGTTTTGATATTCGGGGGAATATTCATTAGAGGGGTTGACATTGTTTCCGCTTTGTGGTATCTTATCGGTAGAAGAGTTGTTATTCCAAGCGTCTTGGGCGTACATCCGGGGGGCATGTCCATCTGGAGCGGAAGAAGCAGCTCTTCTTTTTTCTACTTCCTGTTTAAGCCCCTCTATCTTAGGTATGTCCCCTGTTCCTACTTTTATCATTTGCTTGTTGTATAGCAAATTGCCATCGCCAACAGCTTCAAGATAATATGTAGTTCCGTTGTGTCGTTTTTCGTAATATATGCCCACTTGCCCGTTTTCTTTTGTAACATAATAGACATTATCATAGTTTTCAACAATGTCCGGTATCTGCTTCAAGTCTGCGGCAGTAACCGGATATTTTTCGTTTGCATTGCCTCTGCCGTGACTATTGTCTATGTGTCTTATATCGTTGTCGCTCAAAACATGCGTTTTGCCCTCAACATCAACGCCGTAAAGAGTTTGCATATCGGAAACAAGCCTTTCGGAGGCTTGACCGTATATAATACTGTCTTTTTGCTTCGCAACATCCTCGGCATTTCTTTTTTTGTCGCCATATTCAAGAGCGTATTCAACATAGCTGTTTACATTCTCTTGTGTTGCGGGCTTTTCTCTTGTACCTATATTCTCGTCAAAAATACCCCTCGTGCTTTCTTGAGCACCGCTCTTTTTGGCTTGAGCACCGTTTTGATATTCAGGGGAATATTCGTTAGCGGGGTTGACAGCCTTGTTAGAATCTGCTATATTCTTAGTAGAGGCAACCTCCAGTTGCTCTGATGTCCGTGAGTTTAGCTCTGGCTCAGAGGAGGTTGTCTTTTTTTATTTATATTTATATTTGAAAGGTCGTAAAAAAGCTTTCTTCCGTCTTTTTTTACCCCTATCAGAACATCCGCAGAATATTCATTTTCGCCGATTTTCAGGTTTACATTTCCTCTGTCAAAAGAAACAATATTATCGTTCCTCGGATGCTCCGGAGGCTCATTTTTATACTCGGTGCTTAGGGAAATGGTATCAAGATATGGCGAAGTACGCATTTTATCTGCGTATACTTCCGGCTCATAAGATGAAAGGTTTTTGCTTTCTTTGGAATTTGAAAACTCTCCCCGGCTTTTTGCAGAAACTTCAATATGTTCTCCGTTTATGCTGAATCCTTCAGGGAAAACACTGCGGATAATGTTCTTAACCCTCGCAAGCCAATCTTTTTTCGGAAAGTTTTCAAGAACATCCGATTTTATATCAATGGTAGTGTTATTGTCTGCATCGGTAATAACGCTAACGCCCTTCTTTATCTCCGCAACTTCTTGCTCAGAAAGAGAGTATTTTTCTCTCTTCGTTAAGCTGTCATTTTCCGCTTGAGCACCGTTTTTTCCGTTTGAGCACGGGTGCTTTCGGCTTGAGCACGGACAGTTTCGCTTTGAGCTCCGTTTTGATATTCGGGGGAATATTCGTTAGCGGGGTTGACATTGTTTCCGCTTTGTGGTATCTTATCAGTAGAAGAGTTGTTATTCCGAGCGTCTTGGACGTACATCCGGGGGGCGTGTCCATCTGGAGGGGAAGAAGCAGCTCTTCTTTTTTCTACTTCCTGTTTAAGCCCCTCTATCTTAGGTATGTCCCCTGTTCCTACTTTTATCATTTGCTTGTTGTATAGCAAATTGCCATCGCCAACAGCTTCAAGATAATATGTAGTTCCGTTGTGTCGTTTTTCGTAATATATGCCCACTTGCCCGTTTTCTTTTGTAACATAATAGACATTATCATAGTTTTCAACAATGTCCGGTATCTGCTTCAAGTCTGCGGCAGTAACCGGATATTTTTCGTTTGCATTGCCTCTGCCGTGACTATTGTCTATGTGTCTTATATCGTTGTCGCTCAAAACGTGCGTTTTGCCCTCAACATCAACGCCGTAAAGGGTTTGCATATCGGAAACAAGCCTTTCGGAAGCTTTTGTTATGTTTCCGCACTCAGCAATTGCCTTAAACTGCATCATCTGGTCACTGTTCATTTCCAATTGCTTCTTTGCAAGGAAATCAACAAAATACCACAGCAAAGCACCAATACACATTCCGCCAACGACCCACATAACATCAATGGGCAAGCCAAGAACCGTTTCTTCTTTGAAATTCCCCCAGTTTAATTCAGAAAAAGCATATTCACTTAAAAATGCTACTGAAAGGAAAGGTGCCACGATGCATTTAAAGAACCCCCTCGTTTTTTGCAAGCGCATAATATAATGCTATAGAGCAAATAAGAATTCCGGATAAATACCAAAGAGGATAGTTAAATGAAGTTACCTGAGTTACAATGATATCATCCGTATTAAACTGGTTATTTCCACCCAGTGCATATGGAAGTGCCATTGCATTCGTAGCATGAAGTCCGGTAAAATTCCAGAAATTCAAGTTAAAAAGTGTGTATCACTCTTCAAAATTATATCCGTTAGTATAGCATATCTGAATAAATCCTGCAATCATTCCGACCAAAAGTGCCGGATATAGCATTTTCCATCTTCCACAAGTATGTTCAGTAGCCTGTTTCTCAGCGGGAATAGTTGTTAGGCCCCTTCTCTGCTTGCTTTTATAAGAAGCAACCATAAAATAGCCACTTGTTAGAAGGAAAAATCCAAGAACATATCCTCCGTTCCAGCACATAGGATTTTGTTATGCTATGGCCTCGGGTGCCAAATACCAGCAACGATTAGCAAAATGCATAATAGCAACTGCAAGTGTACAAAACACACGCCAAAAGTCGATGGCGCAATTTCTTTGTTTTTTTGGTGCAAGTTCTGCCATAAAAAAGCCTCTTCAAAAAAATTTCATTGCGAAACATCGATTACAGCTTATCATATAGCTTCTCCGCTTTCAAGCCCCCGGACAATTACAAGATTTTATGGCGACATAGAACAAATCTATCCACGCTTCTCCTCCCTTTTCGGGCTCCGATTTTATTTCTCCGTGCTCACGGTGCTCAGGCAAAACAAAGCTTTAAGCACGGAATGAGCACCATGTTCAAAATTGAACTTGGCGTGTTCAAAGCAAAGTAGCCGCATTCAGGTGCGGCTACTTTTTGCCAAAACTCTGTTTTCTCTTCATATTAGGTATTATTTTTCGCAGCTTTTTTATGGAAATAAGTATAAATTACCGCCGTTTTTCCGGAGCGTATAAAAAATGTGCCCTTGCAAAACTGCCTCCGCATAAAAATGCGGAGGCAGTTTTACTCTTTATATTCCGAGTACTCTTGCGAAATTTTCTCCAAGAAGCATTCTGTTTTGCTCTTTTGAAAGCCCAAGCCTTAAAAGGCGGGCGAACTCCGTTTTGTGATCCTGTGACGGAAAATCCGTCCCCCAAAAGAAATTTTCTATTCCGAATTTGTCAAAAAACTTAAATACAAGTTCCTTTTCCATAAACATAATGGAGCTTGATATATCAAAATAGCATGTTCCCGGTTTATAAGCCTCGTATGCCCTTTCCCAGACTTGGTATCCGCCGAAATGCGCTGCAATAACTTTCAGCTTAGGCAGCTCTTCCAAAACAGCAACCATTCTGCATGGGTCGGAAAAAGGCAACCTTTTATCGCCGGTGTGCACAAGCGCAAACATATCATTATCGCATATTGCTTTCCACATCGGAAAAACCGCTTTGTCGTCAATTAGGAACTTCTGAAAATCCGGATGGAGCTTTACTCCCATAATACCCGCAGTCTTTATTCTTTTCAATTCGTCGTCTATGTTCACAAAATCCGGGTGGACGCTGCCAAAGCCTATAAATTGAGGGTTGAGCTTACACTCACAAATTATAAAATCGTTAATGCTTTCCACTTGCTTTTCCGTTGTTGCAGCGGAACAGACCAAATATCTATCAACTTTTATCTTTCTTCCGGATTTTATAAGTTCCTCCGCCGTACCCAAGTGTGCCATAGGAACATTATAAAAGCTTCCGATAGCCTCTCCTGCTTTTTCGGCTATTTTTGGAGGATATATATGCGTATGTGCGTCTATTATTCTGTAATCGGGCAAAAAAATCACACCTTTCGCAGAAAATTCTATCACAAACTCCGCCGAACTTCAAGGCAAGCGGCTATCAATATAATTTATATAATATAAAAAAACACCGTTCCAAATGGAACGGTGTTTTTGAGAAATCAAAAATTATTGATTTGCCCAGTCTGCCGGATAGGAGATGTAGATAAATCTAACATGATCCGGAGTGGAGAAATGAATGCTGGTGCCCTTCGGGATGAAGGTCATGTCGCCTGCGTGAGCAGTGACATCGCCGGCATCGGATTTAAGAACGATGGTACCGTCAATGATGTACTCAGCTTCGTCATAGTTAAGAGTCCAAGGGAAATCTACGCCATTATCAAGCTCCATAACGCCGATACCGAGGCGAGGAGATTCCTCAAGGGTAACTACATCGAGAAGAGAAACATCTTTGTTTGCGGCACCGATGTCAAAGGGGAAAGGTCCGCAGTTGACAGTTTCGGTCTTGATGCTCATCATGCCGTTGGAAAGAACATTTCTCTCAAAAGGCATAGCATCTTCGTTTTTCATATTCTCGCAGACTTTGGCGACAATCTCTTTAATCAGTTCTTCACTGAGATTCATGATGTGCGCCTCCTTCTACAATTAAAATTTTATAAAGGTGAAATACCTTTAAGATTTCTCAATAGAAGAGCCTATCGCGGCAATAGGCTCTTCTGAGTTTTGGCAAAAAGCCAAGATCTTAGCTAATTATTCTTTGTTGGCAGAAGGGATCTTTGCAAGAAGTGCAGGAGCCATGAAGTTGCCAAGAACGATAGCAAGGATACCAGCAACAAGTTTACCAACGATCATCGGGAAGATCATGTCGGGGTTGTTACCGGCGCAGAATCCGAGGTGGTCACCAAATACGAATGCTGCAGAAACAGCGAATGCGCAGTTGAGGAGTTTGCCCTTCGGGTTCATTTCTTTAAGAAGGTTGAACATTGCGATGTTGTTAGCAAGGTTTGCAACAAGACCAGCAGAACCAGCAGCATTCATGCCAAGAGCGGAACCGATTTTTTCAAGAGCTTTACCGAATTTGTCGGTAACGAACTTAACCATCGGATATGCACCGGCAAGGGTGATAGCGATAACGCCGCAGGTAAGAAGACCGCCAGCAAGGCCATCATGATTTTCGTCTACCATGAGTTCGAAAACAGGGAAAACGATACCGGTGTTGTACTGGAAGATAGCAATAGCAGTAACAGCAGTAATGAAGATGGTAACGCCGTTACCGAATTTATCGAAGCCTTTCATCATGCCGGCAGGAGCGAACCAAAGACCAACAGCGATGAGGCCAGCGATGATAACAACAGGGATCATGTTGAGAAGAATTTCAGAAACAGTGAGCTTGTACTGAGTGGTGTTCATAACGAAACCGCCGGCGATGCAGCCGATCGGAATAGTTACAAGACCTACAAGAGTACCTGCACCGAGGTAGGAACGATCTTCAGGATCGATGATACCAAGAGCTACGGGGATGGTGAAAACGATGGTCGGGCCCATCATGGAGCCGAGGATAAGACCAGCGTAGTTACCGATAGCTTCGGACTCAGCCATAGTCATAGCAAGAGGATAACCGCCCATATCGCAAGCGAGAAGGGTGGTAGCGAACATAGCAGCGTCTGCGCCTACAAGTCCGTAGATAGGTCCAAAGATGGGCTTAAGAACGAGAGCAAGGATAGGAGCAACAGCAACAACGCCTGCCATAGACATAGCGAGAGGGCCCATTGCGTTGATACCTTCTTCAAACTGTTCGCCGTAACCGAGCTTATTTCCGCAGATGCGGTCGATTGCGCCAACGAGCATAAAGATGGCCATGATCATAACAACGATAGTGCTTATTGCGGTCCAACCACCAAGGTTTGCAACCCAAGCTTTGAGAGAATCAGTGCACATAGGCAGAGTTTCGTTCCAAACCTGAATAAGTTCATCAAACATAAAATTGACCTCCTAAAATAGTTTAATTCTCAAACTATATTCATAAAAGGAGTTTCCAAAACGGAGTTTTTATAATACAAGACCGTAAAAATCGAACACTCCTTTCGGAGGCCGCTTGCCCGAAATTTAATTTATGTATTCTTCCGTTTTGTACTTTTCCTAAAATGACATTAATACCTGTAAAAACAGGATTTTTCAAGGTTCAAAGCTGCGAAAATTTATTCAATATCCGCAAGAACCGTGTCATCGATAACACCAACTATTGCAGCGTCGATAGGCACGCTTGTGCCAACGGCATATCTGGCGGGGTTTCCTGTGACGATAAGAACCTTATCGCCGATACCGGCGTCAACAACATCCGCGGCTATATAGGGCTCTCGAGTGATGTTTCCGGCCATCTTATAGTCGAGAGGTTCGACGATAAGAAGTTTGAGGCCTTCGAGTTTCGGCTCTTTTCTGGTTGCCCATACGCTGCCTATAACTACTCCAATTCTCATTTGGTAATACCTCCGTTAGATATGATCCGAAATCAGATCAGTTCAATTCCAAGCTCAAAAGCGGTATCTTTTGCAAGATAAGTTATAACCGGCTTTTCGGGAAGCTGCACTTTTTTATAGTGCTTTGCAGCCGCTTCACGAATATCTCTTTCGGTTATAACACGCTTTGTGAGTACAAGTACGGAATCATCGCTTTCTGCCTTGGTTGCTGCAACCGCAGGGGCAGAAGTGGGAGCTGCTTCAACAGCCTTGACTTCCTCGGCTTTTACGCACTCGACCGGTGCGTCCGCTCCCTCACAAATGGCGTCTTTTACGCCCTCTGCATCAACGAGCTCTACGCCGCTGTCAAGGAGTATCTGGAGATTTTTATAAATATTATTGTACAGTGCTTTGGGAGCGGTTTCCGCATATTTGAGGATTTCCACTTCCTCTTTGACCATAATTACCCGTTTACCCTTCAGGATCGCTTCAGCCGCAAGGGCAAGGAATTTATTGTCAGTGCAGCCATTAGCGATCTTGAACAAATTGCTGTTTGTCATATTGTAAAGCACGATGGAGTCAAAATCATCGACATTGACTTCATAGTTTTGTGCAAGTGCGCAAGTGACTTTGCACAGTTCGCTATCCAGCTTTTCAACTGCGCATTCTTCGCAGTGATGCTCCGTGAGGATAAGGGCGGAATTTACTTTGCGCTCCGCAGGAACGGCAGAGGTAATTCCCTCTTTCTCGAGGTATGCCTTAACGGCACGGACAGCAAGCTCTATTAACAAATCCATATCCATAATTATCACCTTCTTTTTCAATAATATCTATTGGAAAAGATATGGGTGCTCCGGTCAATCGACCAGGCAGTTCATGGCTATACCAGTAGGCGTAACCAGGAACGGGTCTGCGGGTTTAATGGTCTTAATACCAACTGTATCTTCGAATATTTTCTCCATTCCGGTAAGGCAGCAAGTACCTCCGCAAAGATAGATGGTATCGATGTTATATTTGGATGTATATTTCTTTACGATAGTCGCCATCTTTTCAATTACCGGTTTCACTATGGGAAGGATTTCCCTGTGACGAGAGTAATCCGTTTTTATCTTCTCGGCGTCCTCGAAAGGAATACCGTAACTTCCGGCAAGAACAAGAGAAAGATGAGTACCGCCCGTAGGCTCGTCGTCAACCTCTACAACCTTGCCGTCTTTGAAGATTGCAAGACCGGTGGTACCGCCGCCTATATCGACAACGACTCCGTCGGTTATGCCATAGATGGAGTTGGCGGCAGTCGGCTCATCAAGGACATTTGTCACATCAAAACCGGCTCCCTCGACGCAATATTTATGTGTTTTTGTGCTGGATTCGGTGCCCGCAGGCATTGCGATTGCAGCATATTCAAGTTCTCTTCCAAGACGCTCTTCGAGCTTCTTTTTGAGTTTTCTTACTATGCCGCAAGCTCCCGCATAGTCAACTATTACGCCATCCTTAAGTACCTGTGCAAATTGCTTTTCACAGGCAACGGGATTGTTGTCCTCATCAAGCACCACAATAACTATGTATGCGGTACCAAGGTCAACGCCAACCTTCAGCTTATCGGATACAGGCTTATGCACAACCGTTTCGGTTTCTGTAACACGAGCCATGTAAGCATTGATTGTATCAAGATCAACCATTAAAGTACATCCTTATTTAATAATTTTGCCAAGTGCAAAACCTGCAATATGTGCGGCGCCGGCTTCGTCAACATCAACATGCATACGGGTACGGAATTTCGGAGAGACTCTGATAACGGTATCTTCGAAGACAAGCTTTCTGTCGGTAAGAGCTTCAACAGAAACTATCTGATTATCGACAAGACCAAGTCTTTCCGCATCCTCGGGAGTCATGTGAACATGACGGAGCGCAACGATTGCGCCTTCGTCAATAGTAATCTCACCGTTAGGACCTACAAGTGTTACGCTTGCAGAGCCTTTGGTGTCGCCCGACTGTCTGATGGGCGGATTGATTCCAAGGGCAAAAGCATCGCTGAATGAGACCTCAACCTGCACATGCTTTCTCTCCGGACCGAGAACTGCGACATTTTTGAAAGAACCTTTCGGTCCGATAATGTCAACTCTCTCTTCTTCGAGATACTGTCCGGGCTGGCTAAGCTCTCTTTTTGGGGTAAGAGTATGACCTACGCCAAAAAGAACTTCTACGCTTTCCTTGTCCAGATGCACGTGTCTGGCGGAGACCTCTATCTGAACAAGTCCCGCAGTTCTGATTTCGTCAACAACTGCTTCTACGACTTTTTCTGCAGCCATGTGTCTCCTCCTATAAATTATTTATATTCACCCGCCAAGTACATACACATCATAATGTGGAATGCACTCGAGAGGCGGTTGAGAGTCCTGATGATCTCGGGCTGTTTGACATTTTTTCCGTCAACAAAGCAATCGAGAGCAGCAAGCTCCAATTCACGCACTTTCGCACGGAGCATATTAAGCTTGGTGTAATCAACTCCCATAGTGTAGTTTGGGAGAAGCATCTGCTTAATATTAAAGTATTTCTGCGGGTTGTGGGAACGGGCACGAAGCTCATCGGGGGTAAGACCGATGATTTTAACCTCGCTCATTTCCTCCTCCATTACCTCACAGTACATAATCTGGTTAAGCACCTTATTGATGTCGCCCAGATCGTCTATAAGCTTCTGGGGGCCGCTGGAAGCAGCAATCTCCGCCTGTATCATAACGACAGTGGAGCTCATGCTGTCAAGCTTTCCGCGGAAAACTATCCTTGGATGATTTTTATAAACCAATCTATTACCGAAAAGCTGGCACATATATTCCGGCTTTTTAACATAGAAAGCTCCGGTTTGCTCATCAACATATTTTGCTCCGGCAGGAGTATCGCTGATGGCGGAAGCTTTGCTGTTGGATGATGCCGCAGGCGCAGGAGCAGCCGGCGGATCGCCAAACTCAACTTTAATTTTAAGCTGGTTCAGGTATTCCTTTGCGGCGGGAGAAAGGAGTTTGTCCTTCGGTACATAATATACGGGAGGGCATTCGCCTTTAAGCTCGTTGCGGAGCACCATCTCGGTAATGACCTTCATAATATCACCCCCATCTTTGTGTAGTTAAATTCTAAACTTCTTCAGAATTATTCGATGGACGGGAGGATATACTCGACCTCTTCATGAGGTCTGGGGATGACATGAGTAGAAATAAGCTCGCCAACACGGTCTGCAGCAGCTGCACCTGCATCGACAGCGGCTTTGGTAGCGCCGACATCACCGCGTACAAACACGGTTACGAGGGCGCCACCAACGATAACTCTGCCAATGAGGGTGACATTTGCGGCTTTAACCATAGCATCGGCTGCTTCAATAGCTCCGACAAGACCTTTAGTCTCAATCATGCCAAGTGCTTGTTTCTCAGCCATCTTGTCTCCTCCTTAAAGGGTAAATTATTCTTTGTCGAGATGCGGGAGGATGTATTCAACTTCCTCGTGGGGTCTCGGAATTACATGAACGGATTTGAGCTCGCCAACGCGGTCTGCAGCAGCAGCACCTGCATCGGTAGCAGCTTTGGTTGCACCAACATCTCCGCGTACGAAAACGGTTACAAGTCCGCCGCCAACATGTACTTTACCGATGAGGGTAACATTAGCAGCTTTAACCATGGCATCAGCAGCTTCAATTGCGCCGACAAGGCCTCTGGTTTCGATCATGCCCAGTGCTTGTTTATCAGTCATTGTGTAGTACCTCCTTAATTATTGGGGCCATGCCCCCTGGTTCTACTATATAGTATGGAAAAAACTCAAATTAAAGCTTTTTCAGTGCGTCGATGACCATCTTTGCGATAGCATCAGCATCAAGATTGTTCTCTTCAGCAGGTTTTTCCGCAAGATCCCAAGCTTCTCTTACACCGTAAGCAACACGGCGGAGGTTGATGAGGTTAAGCGGAGAAACATTGTCGCTGGTGGCGGAACCGCCGACAGCACCGCAGCCAAGAGTAAGTGCGGGCATAAGGTTGGTGGTTGCGCCTACGCCGCCCTGAGAAGAAGAGGTGTTGACCAGAATACGGGATACGGGTTTCTTAAGAGCAAACTCACGGATAACATTTTCATCGTTAGTATGCATGGAAAGAGAATGTCCGATACCTACAAACTGGAGAAGCTGGATGCAGCGATCGCAGCAAGCACGCCAATCTTCCTCAAAATAGAGGGCAAGGCAGGGAGAAAGCTTCTCGATGGAGAAAGGATACTCATCGCCAACGCCTTTTTCGGGATAGCAAAGAACTCTGGTATCGGCAGGAACATCAATTCCGGCCATTGCAGCGATCTTGGTTGCAGGACGACCAACGATAGCAGGGTTTACGCTGCCCGGGCGTCTGGTGAAGATCTTGCAGAGTTTTGCGTATTCTTCATCGTTGAGGATGTATCCTTTTTCAGCCTTGACGGCTTCAATAACCTGATCCTTTATGCAGTTTTCTGCAACGATAGACTGCTCGGATGCGCAGATAACGCCGTTATCGAAAGTTTTGGAAGCAAAGATTCTCTTAACAGCAAGTTTAACATCAGCAGTATGATCGATGAATGCAGGAACATTACCGGCACCTACACCGAGGGCAGGAACACCGGAAGAATATGCAGCTTTGACCATTTCGGGACCACCGGTGGCGAGAATCATGTTCACGCCGGAATTGGTCATAAGCTCATGGGTGCCGGACATGCTGAGAGTGTGGAGGCACTGGAACATGTTCGCAGGTGCTCCGGCTTTCTCGGCTGCTTCGCACATAAGCTCGCAGGTCTTGGCGATGCAGTTCTTTGCAGAAGGATGAGGGCTGAAGACAACAGGGTTGCCGGATTTCATACAAATCATAGATTTGTATATAGTAGTGGAGGTAGGGTTGGTGCACGGAACGATACCGCAAACAACACCCACCGGCACAGCAACCTCAAACATCTTTTTGTCCGGATACTCATTAACAATACCGACAGTTTTCATGTCTTTAATTGCTTCGTATACGGCTTTAGATGCGAGGTGATTCTTGATAATCTTATCTTCATATTTGCCCATGCTGGTTTCTTCGGCTGCCATTTTAGCAAGCTCTTCGGAATGTGCATAAGCAACATCAGACATAGCCTTAACAATTTTATCAATCTGTTCCTGGCTAAGAAGTTTCGCGGCTTCAAAGGCTACGCGAGCCTTTCTAACCATGTCGCGAGCTTCCTGGACAGAAAGCAAATCACGATCTTGCAGCATTGCTTTATTGCTCCTTTAATTATTATTCTGTGCTTTCAGAATCGCCTCTATGAGCGGTTCCTTCTTAGCATCTCTGATTTCGATCTTGGAAAGACCGATGTTGGGAATATCGCGTGCAATTTTTCTCAGTTCTGTTGTCTTAACATCTCTGAGCTGTTCTTTGGTATAACCTTTAGACTCAGCTTTAACTACAGGTTCGACATTTTCAACTTTTTCAGGTGCAATTTCAGGGACGGATTCTTTTTTAGCCTTTTCAAGCGGTTCCGACTTCACAGGAGCCTTTGCCGGAAATTCGCGTTTGTGGATACCAGTTCCGCGACGGCGACCGGCAGGCTTTTCGGTGGGAGAAGCAATAATAGTAGTGCTCTCCGCGGGCCTTGGGATTACATGGGAAGATATGACCTTGCCAACCTTAGATGCGGCTATTTCGCCGGCGGCAATAGCAGCCTTTGTTGCACCGACATCGCCGGTTACAAAAAAGGTCACAAGTCCTCCGGTTACATACTTAAAACCACAAAGGGTCACATTTGCAGCCTTTACGGATGCATCGAGACCTTCGATAGCGGCGATCAGACCATAAGTTTCCAGCATTCCCAGTGCGCCAGTACTCATAATCCGTCACCTCCT
>CAKSLF010000013.1 GCA_934466455.1 uncultured Oscillospiraceae bacterium
AGCGTGACCTACGAGGGCAAAACCGTACCCGGCGGCACCATTGGCTGTGAAGCTCTGAACATCCCGGATACGCTGAGAGAAAAGCTGGCACAGGCAAGTATTTCCTTGCAGAAGATCGTCGCAGCAATCAAAGAGAAAATCTGACTGCCGAGTTGCTTCGTCCTGCCAAGGGCAGTGTTCTGCATATGATACAGCTTGCAGCGGATATGAAGGATAATCGTAATGAGATGATACCAGCGCAGTTTGTGGACCGGACATGGGATTTGACCGGCTATGTGGCAAAAGTACCGTTCTATAATGCCGATGATCTGACCATGCGCAAAGTCCGGAGCGTCTTTCAGCTTGACCCGGAACCGCCCAAAAAGGAGCTGAACGACTACATATGCGAAGCTGTCCGGAAAAGAGATTTATCCTACTTTTCCTTCTTCCTGCACCACTTTGAAAAGCGGCTGAATGGCGTGATCTACCGTTTTCTTACCCGCAACGGATATGACCGCTATGACCCGGCGCAGTTTCTGGACTACAAGCTGGAAGTTTTGCAAATGCTGCTATACTGTCTGCCAAAGTTCGACCCGGAGCAGAAAACGGAGTTTTTGAAATATGCGAAGCACTATATCCGGGACGGACTGCTGTTCTGCCGCATGATGGGCGACGCCGGTTCCTTTGCCAGCCTTGCGGAGTACCGGTGCGTGCGGCAAACCGGTGCTATGTATAACAATTCGGGCAAAAGCTGCGCAGAGGTCGTTTCCGAGTTTGCTGCCCAAAGCGGATATAAGGACGAAAGCGGATTTGCGGACGAGCTGCTGACCATTGCCCGGCGCAACCGCAGCGTTGTTTTCCTCTACCGCACGGAGCAGGACGAGGACAGCGAAGAAACCGGCGTGGATGTGATATGCGACGATAGCTGGAACTATGCCGACACCCTCTGGAACGGGATTCAGGCAAAGGCGGTCGCAGCGGCGTTTGAGCAGTTATCCTATAAAGAGCAATGGTATCTGGAAAAGCGGAACGCCATCTGTATGATCTGCGGGCGTGTCAGCCCTTTGTCCACGCCGCCTTTGAGGACTTGGCGGTGGATTTCGAGGGTACGACAGCCGGCGGTGCGGAGCGGTTCTACCGGCGGACGCTTGACAAGCTGCGCCTGAAGCTGCTGAAAAGCGGACTTGTCCATACCGTGACGCTGAAGCAGACCGAGTGCCGCAAAAGGAACAAAAAATAACCGCCGCTGTCTACCTGTATCAGGTGGACAACGACGGCGAGCGGGGTGAACTGCGGTTTGATTTTGAGAACGGCACGGCGGAGATCGTAAAGCTGGCAGATTGGGATACGGTAAAGTCCAATGTCTTTGCAAAAGCGGCGATCCGGTTTGTTCATAGATTTCCAACAGATTGCTTGCCGTACTCTTCGGTCATTTCGGCAAACTCATCCGCATTCAAAAATCATTTTCCGGCAGATCATATTTAACATTGCGATTCCCTCTGCATTTTGAATATGGATTCCATGTAGCTATCGCAGTACCGACATAGTGCTTCGGGCGGCTCGTTTGCAGATTGTGTAACAGCGATGCACACTGGGCAGAGAATCCGCTTGTGACAGCCAGAGCATTTTTGCGGTAAAGTTTGGGCGTTCATCACATGGTCAAGGTTTGCCCATATGTTTGTAAAGCTTTCACTTTTCAACGACCTTCCTAATTGCGGAAGCATTCCACAGGGCAAAAGTTGACCGTCCCATGTGACCCAAAATGCGCCGCGACCTGCCATACAGGAAGCAGCCTTTCCCTCGGAGGGTAACTCAGAGGCATGTTCACGCACCCGTATAAGGATATCGGCACGCCGTTTTTTCTGCGTGGAGTCCATCGTAATCTGATCAAATGCCGCACCAAGTCTTCCATATTCCTCAGGAGGTAGAAAGCAGCCTTTGTCTGATTTCCTGCTACAACGAAGAGGCGGAAACAAGTAGCTGGTCATACGAATTGGGATATCATTCTGTTTTGCAAACGATACGATATGCTCCATATCAGCCGCATTGTGCCGGGTAAAGGTGGTGTTGATGCAGACCGGAATATTTGCTTCTTTCAGCAGGCCAATACCATGAAGTGCCGCTTCATAGCTATTCGCACTGCCGCAGACCCTTTGATATGTATCAGAGGAAGCACCGTAGAGCGTTACATTGACCTTCTCCGGCGGGTGTTCAGCAAGACAGCGCACGATGTATTCGTCAACCAATGTTCCATTTGTGTTTAGCGTCAGCAAAATTCCCATTTCTGCAAGGCCGGAATATATTTCAGAAAAATCCGGGCGCAGAAGAGGTTCCCCGCCTGTGAGCAACAGGTATACCATCCCGGCATCTACTGCTTGCTTGCCAAGTGAAAGCCATTCGTCGGCAGTAAGCTCCTGACCTATAGCGGCTTCCTCTGTCGCAGACATCCGGATATAGCACATTTCACAAGACAGATTGCAGCGCGGAGTCAGCTCAAAGGTGCCGCTGACGGGGATATGATTGATCGCAGCTTTCTGAAAAACATATTTTTTGATATTCATAATCCTCTATCGCAAATGCGGACTTCCCCAAGGAAAAGGAAGCCCGCATTTCTGTGTGCCTTATCTTACAATAACGCCAATCGATCTGCTATCCGGTGAGCGAACACCATCGGCGTTGACTGCGTAAAATGTATAAGTATGCTCACCCTTCACCTCGGCATTGAGGCAAATCTGAGCACCCTCCTTTACATATTTCAGCCGTGCACTGCTGAGCAGAGCAAGTGCCCGCAACTCCACCCTTTGTCCGTTCTCGTCATAGACCTCATAGCCAGTAATGTTCAAATCCTTGCGGACATAAGCAGTGAAAATAAAGATTTTTCCCTGATTTGCTTTCTTTGATTTAACTGCGAGCGACAAAAACCAGTCCTCATCATCGGAAGCAACCTTGTCAGAAGCACGAAGCTGACTGCGCAGATAGGCAAGGCGTTCCGCTGCCGCGTCGACCTGCTCCTGCGTGGGATTACTGCTGTTCCGGAGTTCACGGGCTGTCTCTGCATAAACCTGATATGCAGTGTAGGTTTCTGTGGTATAATCCGCTCCGTTTGTGCTGTCAAAGATTGATAGTTCTTCATCAAGTGCAGTAAAATTCACCGTGACAAGCAGTTCCAGTGCTGCCCGTGCTGTCTGGATTGCAGATACCGCATTATCTACATCTGCCTGTGTTGGCTTCTTTGCAGCAAGTACTGCCCTGCCGCTGTTCACTGCAGCGGTATATTTTTCAAAGCTCAGTTTGGTGTAAAGTGCAGCATCAGTGGCTTCATATTCCGCAATAACGGCCTTCAGTGCGGTCATATCCGGTGCAATATACTGCTTGATTTCCGGTGCGGCAGGAAGATTCGTGGGTGCATCACCAATTAACTTCAGAAGCTGCTGCGCAGAAGAGTAGCTTACTGTCTTGTTCAGGTCAGCATCCCAGGCCTTGGCACCATTTACCCGCAAGCAGGGAATAATACCTGCCTTGACAGTGGCTGCTGATTCCGTGCTGGGCTTATCGCACCAAACACAGAAGGCACTTCCCTTTACATTGGCGTTCCCAATGGCTGTATTTGAACCGGTGCCGCCGTAAGGGATAAAGATATTAGGCGCCCAGTTTTCATAGATACGCTGTTGGGTAATGCCCTTATAACCGCTTCCGTCATGCGCTTGTCCCAAGACATAATAGTTATAGTCGTTCAGAAAATTGTACGCCTTATATCCAGCGTCCAGATATGTCCAGATGTTGTTCTTGCTGTTATTCGCAGTTGGCGTCCAATACTGGATCTCCATCCCCGGATTCAGCGTCACCACCTTGCTCCAGCCGGTGTCGGCAGATCGTAAGGCGTCATCGTTCCACATACGGATAGAGGTATAGCCATAGCTCTTTACCAGATCGTATATGTCGTTCATGTAATACATAAACGCATCATAAGCCACAGCATTTTTGTTGCCGCTGCGACTCTGCGCATAGGTTTTCCAGTGGTCGAGCTGTTTCCACTTGGAGACTGAAGCAAGCGATGTACCCCAGCCCAACAGCTCATCTCCGCCGATGTCGAACTTGGTGCAGCCCAACTCCTTGAAGAAGGCAGCGTATTCCGCATAGAGGTTTTTGGCAAAAGTCACAGCCTCCGTGTTTGAGATATCAATACCACGGGAATAGTTCTTTTGCGCAGCTTCCGGGCCGGAGCCTTGAACGATAGCTGTCTTTCCATTGTAATGGTAGTAGTTGCCGATATCCGTACCATATTTGGCATTGTACTTCTTGACGGCGTAGTTCATGTGACCGGGACTGTCAAGGGAGGGAATGATCTCCACATGATAGAGCTTCGCCACCGACGCGATTTCCCGCATTTCGTCCTGCGTGATATATTTGCCATTGTCTGCGGCAACGCCATAAGATGCGCCGCCAATGCAGAGAGTATTGTCGCCGCCTGCCAGCCAAGGATAAGTTTTGCTTTCCAGCCGGAAGCCCATCTCCTCAGAGAAATGAATATAGATGGCGTTCATATTTGACCAGGAGATTTCACGGATCATATCCTTGATCCAATCGGGGGAGTAATATTTCCGCCCGCAGTCAAGGAAGAAAGCACGTTCCGGATAGTCCGGCTTTACTGTAACGCCGGTTGCTTTGCTGAGGCCTACCCCAGTGAGCAGTGCCTTCTCCACAAAGCGGCAGCCGTAAAACAAGCCGTCCGCATCGGAGGCTTTGACACAAAGCTGTCCGCCGTTGATAGAGATCTGATAGCCCTCTTCCGCAATACCCAGAGAGGTGTCCAGTAGAAGTACAATATCATGCTCTCCTGCCAGATTCTGTGTTCCGTAGGAAATTGGCAGAGTTGTTGTGGTCAATCCCTTTGCCTGCATTTCCTGAGAGAACAGTTGAATCTGGGCTTTCAGATCAGCATTGCTTATGTTAGTATCAGCGGTTTCTACCCAATAAATCTCGGTATCACTTGCGATTTGCCATTCTGAAGCAGCAAACGCTGTTGTAGGAAGCAGAGCGACAAGCATTACAAACGCAAGAAAGAGTGCCGTAAACTTGGCACCGTGTGTTTTTTCTGTCATTATGTAATAATCCTCGTTTCTTTTGTGTTCAAATAGTGGAGCAGGCATTCCGGTGCTGAAGAATCCGGCAAACAGCGTAGCCGTACATATTCCGTCCGCTGCGAATATATTGCCGCAAGCCGCAAGAGGCTTCTATTAAAATCAGCATCCCAATCACTCTTTACCGCTTCACTATATAGAAGAAGGTAACGTTCTCGCATGGTCAACGGAGTGATGGTATTTTCGGATCCCTTCTCAAGCTGTACGATGACAGCTACCGGGGCACAGATATTTCGGTATATCCCGGAACTGCCTGCGATGGGACTGCCGTAAGCGATCAGATTGGTTCCATTGTCATAGAGGATAACCTTATCCCCATTGATAACCTTGGCATGCAGGGAGTGCTCCCATATCTCCGCCTGCGTGGACTTCCCGCCGCCGGATGGTGCAGTAAAGAGAATTGCCTTTTCATGATATAGGACAGCCGATGCGTGTAGGATCAGTCTGCCATAGTGCAACAACGGGTGCTCCAACACCAGATACAATAACCAATTTGCATTTTGCGCAAATCTTTCCCGAAACTCTTGTGGTATTACAAGAGTTATCTGCTCTGGTTTCAACTTTGACTCCAGCCGGTAGATACTCTTACCATGATCCCAATAGAAGCTCTGGAGTATAGTATCTTGCAGCCATTTGTCTTTTTGCAGGTCTTCTGTTTCCACATTGATATTCACATCCGGCTCTGCCGGAAATGCCTCCGTCACAAGAAACGGGCGAAAGTATTCCGGCAGATTCAGGAAGAAAGGGGAACAAATACGGAAATACAGCCCCGCAATACTCAGGTCATAGTGGAATTGCATTTGACATTCCTTCAGGAAGTAAACGCAGTCTGGATATTGCTGTGATAGCAAATCGTGTCATAACCCGGAAGCGTTCCATCGCCGAACGGTATGGAGCACGTATCTGCAAAGTATCCAAGTTCAATCAGTGAGCGCATATCGTCAAAGTCTGCCGTGCATCCCGCTGCGATAGGCTGGTCGAGCTGAATTTCGCCTACTGTGATTGTTGGCTTGCTGTAAGGCTTTTTCATAAGAATTATCCCTCCTTACTTAATTGTGACTGTGACCGGTACAGTATTGGACGAACGCAGCCCGTTAGAATCGTATACCACAACAGTAAAGTTCAACACGTCACCGCGATTACCCGTAACTGTCCAAACTGCCTGGAATGTAACAATGCCGTTCTTTTCATTGGACGCAACCTTCTTGAATTCCACCGCATTGCCATCTGCGTCCAGAACCACAACGGAGACAGCATCGCCGCTGACCTTGGCGGTCAACATTGCATTCTTTCCGGAGACGATCTTTGCTGCTTTCAGCACGGCAGATTCGATCACCAGATCTTCATTGATTGTCGGCTCCTCAACAGGTTCTTCAGAAGGTTCCTCGACAGGCTCCTGCGGTGCAAGAGCCTTGTAATGCTCCTGCATTGCCTTGAAAGCAGTCAGAGCAGGGCTGTTTTCGATAGCATTTGCAGCGGCAGCAGCCTTGGTTTCCTGTTCAATAAACCCAATCTCATAACCACTGATTTTCAGGTTGGTCAGTGCAAGGGCACTGTAATCAAAGTCTCCGTCATTTGTTCCCACCATCAGCAGATAACGGTTGTTGGTTTGGTCATAATCAAGATTGGCAGGATCAATCTCGTAGTACTGTTCGGTGCCGCTATCGACTTGATATTTGTGGGTTCCATTGAGGATTGTATCTGCCGTACTGCCGTAGACCAGATCGACAGAAGCGGGACCCATGTCATAGTCTGCCTTGCGGTGCGCGCCAATCTGAATTGTGCGGGCATTTTGCTCCACATTGGCATCGGGATACAGGAAGAACGCAAGGAAGCTGTTGCTCGATTGTCCACACAGATACAACTCATTGTTGGGACCCAGCTTCAGGTACTGATCGACATCTTCGGCCTCACCCAATAGCTGCTCACCGTTTACATCTTCAATCAATGTTGTACCGGTCACAAGCTGCGTCTCATCCCCGGTGTCCGAGATATCTGCATAGATTGCCTTGCCATCGCCGATCAAAGATTTGACCTCGTAGAAGCTGGCGTGCGCTTCGTCGGGATTGTAGTAATCAGCATAATCGAGTCCTTCAAGCGGCTGATAAATACGGACGCCATCAATATAGAGAATTCTCGTTTTTGTTTCTGTACTGCCCGCCGCTTTCAATGTAACTTTGTATTCAGCAGCATCCATTCCGGTCACAGAGATGATAGGCACCTGATACAGGTCGCCGCCCTTGCTCTCCGTGATCACAGGGAACTGCTTGACAACGGTATAAGTTCCATCACCGTTCTTGCGTTCCACCTTCACAGAGACAACGGCATACTGCTCTTGCGTGGTGCGGCTGACGATCTCAAAGCCCGTTCCACGGAACTCAAAGCTCATCACATCTGCGGTCTCCTTGACCACCAGCGCACTAAGTGAGCCGTTAGAGCTGTCGCCGCCGCTGAGGCCGAGCTGCTGGTTCAGATAGTTGATGACCTCCTGCTGATAGGCGTTTAGGTCAGAGGTGTCCAACACCAGCGTATATTCAGTCCCCTTATCCTCCTGATAGTTGGGATCGGAACCATAGGGACTGTTTTGATCCGCGCTCTGCTCGTTGCCCTCGGAATCCGTGGTCTTATAGTGAGCCCAGCCGTTCTTATCCGTATCAATGTAGGTGATACCGGGGAAATCATCCTCGTAGTACACCACATTGGCGGGAACGACCTTGACGGTCTCCTCCATCACAACGCCGGTCCTGGTGGTAACGGCGTCAGCGCCATCCTCCAGCACCTGTACCTTGATCTTCACGGAATCCTCGCCGTTCATGAAGCTGTTCATGGTGTACTTCAAGGATGTAAGATTTTCATCTGCGCCATAGGCAAACGTGCCGTAATTCTCGATCGCACTTCCATTGGTGATACCAAGTGTGCTGGCAGTGGTGGGATGCTTATTCTCAGCAAGGCTGAGCGTATCGTTGACCATCAGACCAAAGTCTGCACCATTCAGCTCCACCGGCAGGCTGTAATCCAGAACATAGATGTTGTCTGCGACATCATAGCTGTAAATGGTAACGGCCACGGGGCCATAGTTGCCCACCTTATAGTAATAGGTGTCGGAGCCGGTCTTGGTGCCGGTGTAAGTGATGCCGTTAGCAGTGACTTTAGCGTTCTCGTTGACAGCAGTGCTGTCGGTCTTGCCGTTGGGGCCGCAGAGCTGGATATCCGTGCCAGGATTGGTGACGCCCGCCTTGGTAACGGCCTCGATCAGTTCAGCTTTGGTGGCAGTCACGCCCTTGCCCATCCACTCATAATAGTGGATGCCATCGTACACGAATTCCTGCTTCTGCACTGTGCAGGTTGCGATGCCGTTCAGCGTCTTATGAGAAGCATTTTCACCCTTAGATATGGCCGAGGTATAGACGGTGTTGGTGAACTTGTTGTCAGTCCACTTTCCATTGGGGATCGTATAGTTAAAGCCGAAGATGGAGATCGTATCGCCGATCTCAAGGCCATTCTTTAATAGGGCTTTCAGCCCGTCCTCGGTCAGTTCACCGGCAGAATAAGATGCCTTTGTCGTGCCGTCCGAGCCGATAACACTGGCATAAAGGTCGGTGATTACGGTCGCAGGGTTTAGGCTGATTGCATCTTTGCTGAGGGAAACACCAATATCGTTATCCCTGAAGGTCAGCTCTTCGATCTTTGCGTCACCGTTATTGGTGAGCCTGAACTGATAGCGGACAGGCTCGTTAGCATCCACAAAGCCGTAGTTGCCCACGTTTACGCCGTTCTGATAGGCAATCT
The DNA here is from genome assembly GCA_934466455.1 of uncultured Oscillospiraceae bacterium. GTDB lineage: Bacteria > Bacillota > Clostridia > Oscillospirales > Ruminococcaceae > UMGS1668. The sequence continues at coordinate 8,910 of CAKSLF010000013.1, forward strand.
TTTCGGTCAGCATGGAGGGATCAACGATTTTGATGTTGGTATCAATGCCAAAATTGGCCGCTGTGCCATGACGCTCCATGTAATAGAAGTCAAAGTCGTAAACCTGACCGTCCTTCAGTTCGCAAAGAGTTTTGACATCATTGAGCTTGATTCCGCACTTGGAGATGGCGTGACCGCCGCCCATGTCCAGTACGCGGACGCCGTTAATGTATAGATACACATCATCATCGCCGGTAAAGTTGAAGAACAGATTATCATCCTCGTAGAAGATGAACTGTGCGTGTCCCTCCAGCGTCAGATTGTAGTTTGTGTTATTGTAATAGTGCGTAATGTCGGTCTGGTTTGGGTCAACAACTTCAAGATATTTGTTTCCGTTGTTTCCGAAATACTTCCCACTGATCGGATCAAACCGATTTTCCGCCTGCAGGTTACCACGGACATAGGTCGTGCCTGCTCTGGTAGTGACATGATCCGTCTGGCTGTTGTAAATTGCTCCGCCGGCAACATCATACACGCTTCCATCGTAGGCGGAATTGTAAACATAATGGTCGTCTTTCTTGACAAGGTTGATTTTGTGATATTCCGTCACCGTCTGCCCATACCCAGAGTTATCGCTGTACAGATTTTGCAGCAGGAAGTAGGCGGCGTCATAATAGGTGCGGCAATCCTTTGCCTCGGCAAGCACCTTGCTTTCGGTATCCGCCATGCTGCCCAGCCCGCCATTGATACACTGGCGGAAGACCTCTGCCAGATCACGGGTTGCGCTGCCGGTGTTGCCAACATAGTTGTTATTGTTGTCAAACAGCTTGGTTCCCATGACATACCACATGTTATAAGAACCGTCGCTGTTCTTCCATTTTTCCGGGAGCGTTTTTTGCATATACTGAGCGATATACCCAACCGTTGCCTCCGTATAAACCGGCTTTCCGTCAGCACCGAGCCTAGGCTTAACAAGGTTTGTGCGAACGTAGCAACCATAAAGCGTCTGCACCGCACCGCTGTTCAGGGTGGACTGTGAGGGAACCAGAGTTTCTGGTGTATCGCCCCACTTTCCGTTCTGCGTCACCTGTGTTCCGGCGATATCCATTCCCTGAAAATGGGAGGCAGAAGAGGTTTCCAGCAGTGAAAAACCTTTCGTATTGCCGTTATGGTAGGTTTCTATTACGGCAGCTGTGGTTGTCTTTTTGCTGATGGTGATTTTCTTCGAACCGGAATTATAGCTCAGTTTATAGTCGCTTTTATTGCTGTCAGTAATCGCAGAAAATGCTGAATAGTTACTGCCATTGCCATTGGCAATAACAGCAAATTCTCCACTTTGGACGGTGTAGTTTTTATTTTTACCCGAGGCAATAATTCTCTTAACCGTGCCATCAGAATTACAAACGATGCAATGCCACCATGTGAATGTGCCAATCGTATACCCTGAAGTGTAAACGCTTACCCAGTTGTTATTTGCACCCCAGCCGTTATTATCAGTATCATAGCTGTACGTTTTGTTCGTCCATGTAGTGTTCCCGGCAGAGATTTCCTTTGTGAAATTGCCTGTCTGCCCCATGTCATTCCACTCAAACAGCATGCCATCCGCCGCATAGTCGCGGATGGTGATGGGCAGGGAAACATATTCATCCCCCGGCCCCCTTGTGTTTTCCGCATATGCGGTGACGCCCATGAACGGAATTATGGTAAAGACCATGACCGCAGACAGGAGTGCCGCTAAAATTCGCTTTTTCATTTTACATTTCCTTTCTCCTTGTCAAGATATTGATGAGCGTCCAGCTCTGAAAGAAAGTCCTCGATATCCTTGACGGCTTCCTCTCTGCTCACATCGTATTCAGCAAGCAATGCTGTCAGCAGGTCTCCAAAAGTCTGCCCCTTTTCGAGTCTGTCCCACAGAAACATCCCAACCGGGCTGAGAATCGCCATCTGGTTTTTGCGGATCGTGTCGCCGCTGACAGGAATGACTAAACCTTCGCCGCAAAGCTCCCTGACGCAATAGCCCTCCTTGATGCGATACTGCTCACATGCTTTTTTTATCGCTTCGCTTTGCAGATAGGCCAATTCCTGATCGCTCAGATTCGCAGCTCCGTTGATTTCACCGTCCGAAGGCATGAGAACATGTGCTTCCGGTGCAACATATGATGTTTTCTTACCCACTCAATTTCTCCACCTTCCTTTGAAAGCGCAGAGCCATCCCCTCATGAAAATCAGATAGGCTGTATAATAGTGCCGCTTTCCTTTTCTTTTCGCAGAGTTCCGCAATAAGCGATGCCCCACATATTCTTATACATTAAATATTTTATCACGGGAAATGCCTGTTTGCAAGGGTTTCGGGCAAATTCACCCGAGAATTTACAGCGGATTTATGCGATAGTGCGGATTTATTCACGGAGTATACTGTACTTACTTGCCTTGGCAAATCTCTGCGCAGTCAAAGCAGTCGTCTGCTACTTCATTCTCCACGGCAATGCAATCGATAGAAATCAAACAGCCGTCTGCGAATAGCAGCTCCGCACAGGCTGTGTCAGTGTTGAACTCACAGGAAATAAGTTTGCTCATAGCGAAAACCTCCATAATATTGATAAGTCAAAGAAACACCGTATGTTTGTATGTTTCCGTTAGAAACAGATGGTTACTTGCAGCTTCGAGGCTGTACCGCACACCTAAATCCATCGGCTATCAGCAGTAAGTTTGAATTAGTTCCTTATCACTGTTAAGCCAAGGATTTTTGAGGATTTCGAGGGAATAAAAAATGCCCCTCCGAGGCTTCTCCTAAGCGAAAGGCCCCCGGTTCGAATCCGGGCGGGGAGGCCATACCAAAAAAAAGAAGCCCCGCTTCTGCGTGGCTTCTTTTATATAAAGAATTTTTTTCAAGGAACAGCCCCATGCTCAAAAACGAGCACGGGGCTGTCTTCGTCTTATATCATTGCTTTTTTTCGTCGCAACTTATCCGATGTGGATAGTATCGTCGTCGCTGCCGCCGGAGGAGGAACCGCCGTTCCCCCAATCGCCCCAGCTGCTTCCGCCGTTGACCCAATCGTCCTCGCCGGAGAAGCCGCCGCCGTAACATTCGGTGCAGTTTCCGGGAACATTGTCCTTTTTATACCAACCTGTTGCGGTATCTGTGCAAGCTCCCGTAGCAATATCGCCGGAGCGTTTGCAATAGGTCTTTTGCACGACATTTTGGCTTACCGGGAAATCTGCGGAGGCGTCCATATACGGAACGACCTTTTGCATAACGCCCTTCCAGATTATCGGGGTGGGGTAGGAGCCGTAATAGATTTCTTTCATGCTCTCGGAATAACCGAGCCATACAACGCCAAGGTATTCCGGAGTCATTCCGACAAACCAAAGGTCGGTGTTGTCGGAGGCGGAACCGGTTTTACCTGCGGTTTTTATTCCGTAGGCGGAAAGGTTTGCTGCGGTACCCGTTCCGTGCGGACCGCTTGTTACCCTTTGGCAAAGCTTATTAAGAATGGTTGCGGTTTCTGCGGAAACGACCCTCTCCGGGGCGGTATCCGCTTTAAGCACAACTGCGCCGTCGCTGTCAAGAACCTCGGTGTAGGAATGGGGCTTTATATAAAGTCCGCCGTTGCCTATCATTTGGTATGCGCCCGCAAGCTCAAGGGGCGTAATGCCGACGGTAAGCGAGCCGAGTGCCATAGGCGCAACCGCAACATCGTTGTTTTCGCCGGTATCAACAAGGGTGCTTATATGCAGCTTTTGGGTAAGGAAGTCGAAAACCGTGCGGGGGCTGAGCATTGTAACAAGCTTTACCGGAATTGTGTTTATGGACCGCTGGACCGCCTCGTCAACGGTTACATTTCCCTTGTATCCGGGATAGTAGTTTACCGGCCAGTCGTTCTTAAAGGTGGTTCCCTGATAGGTTTCGCCCGCCTTATAAACCGGCTCGTCACAAATAACCGTGGAATAGGTTATAAGGTCGTTTTCGATGGCAAGCGCATAGGAGGATATGGGCTTTATCGTAGAGCCTATGTGCCTTTTTCCGGAGGCGGCGATATTAAACAGGCGGGAGCCTTGCTTTTCGCCCTTTCCGCCGACTATTGCAACGATTTCGCCGTCATAATTAAGGATTACAAAGGCGGAATCCGGCTGCACCTCGTTTTTTACATGGGGGAAATTTTCCGGATTTTCGTAATATTCCTCAACTGCGCTTTGGATTCTGTTATCAACGGTTGCATAGATTCGATAGCCGCCGCTGTAAAGCTCCTTGGAGGCGGTTTCCTTATCCCAGCCGTATTCGTCCATAAGCCCGTTTATAACATCGTCGATTACATAGTCGATAAACCAGGACTGATATTTGCTTGCCTTTTTGTTGGATGCCTGACCCTTTGATGTAACAATGGGGGTTGCCTTAAGGGTATCCTTTTCCTCCTGGGTTATATAGCCAAGCTTTTTCATCTCGTTAAGAACATATTCCCGGCGTTCGTCGTTGTTTTCCATATGCCCGAAGGGCTCGTAATAGCTCGGGTTGTTTGTAATGGCAATAAGGCTTGCACATTCGTTAAGGGTAAGCTCGGAAACATCCTTGTCAAAGTACATATTCGCCGCAGCCTGCACGCCGTAGGTGTTGTAGCCAAAGGCAATTACATTAAGATAAGCCTCCAATATCTGCTGCTTTGAATATTTCTTTTCCATAGCGAGAGCGTTAAAAATTTCCTTTACCTTTCGGTCGATTCTTACCTCGTTATGACCCGTTGCGTTTTTTATAAGCTGCTGGGTTATCGTGGAGCCGCCGCCGTCCGTGTTGCCGGTAAGAAACTTTACCGTAGCGTATATCGTTCTTGTAAAGTCAACTCCCTGGTGCTGCCAAAAGCGTTTGTCCTCTGCGGCAACGGTTGCGTCGATAAGATACGAGGGCATCTCGTCATAATCCGCCCAAATAAGCTTTCCTTTTTCGCCGTAGAGCTTTGTATCCTCCACATATTCGCCGGTTTCGGCGTCCTTTGTGTAGATAATGCTTGTATAGTTAAGCTCAAGTGCGCCAAGGTCGATTCCCTCTGCGTCGTCCACCATTCCGAGAACGACCGCCGCAAGCACGCAGCCTATAATACAGCCGCTTATGATGAAGACCGAAAGCACCGTAACAAGTGCTCTTCCGATAAAGCGGAAAACGGTCTTTACCGCTTTAAGCCATGCGGGAAGCTCTTTTTGGGGCTTTTCACTCCTTTTGTTTTTTGCCATTTATCTAATCCTCCCTTGCTCGGGAAATTTAATCCGGAAAATTCGCTTATTAAAGATTATTATAACCCAAGCCGATGATTATTTGGTGAATTGTCTGTTAAAAATACCTTAGAGATACTTTTTTTAAGCGAGGTGTTTTTTATGGAACACACCCTTGGGATTACTGCGGCGGCTCTTATCCTTGCGGCGGCGGTGATTTTGTGCATTTTTGCACTCACGGGCTTTTTCGGAAAAGAAAAAGCCGCAAACGCCAAACAAAGCGGGATTTCCGTTTCGGAAGAAAGCACTTTTCCAAAGATGACTCTCGGAATATACCGGGGCTATCTTGCTCTTTTTGCGGAGGGCAGCTCCGTTCCGTCGGAAACCTATGATATTATGGTGCGCTCTCTTCCCGATACGGACAGAGCACGCCTCGTTGCCGGAATCCCTGTTGAAAGCGAAGAGGAGCTGCGCCGCCTTTTGGAGGACCTTACCTCCTAACGCCTTTTCCGCCCCTGTGCCGAGTTCACACCCGCCGATTGCGGGCGTTTCTCGGCTCCCCTGTGCAAGTGGAGCCGAGAACGCCCCGCAAACCCACGGTGCGAACCTTGCACAGGGAGGCGGGAATATGCTCCGCTTTCCTTATACAGCCGCCCTCATAATCAGTCGATAAAGTCCTTCAGTTTTTTGCTGCGGCTTGGGTGGCGCAGCTTTCTGAGAGCTTTTGCCTCAATCTGGCGTATGCGCTCACGGGTAACATTAAACTCCTTGCCGACCTCCTCAAGAGTGCGGGGGCGGCCGTCGTCAAGGCCAAAACGCAGCCTAAGAACCTTTTCCTCCCTGGGGGTAAGGGTTTTAAGCACCTCGGAAAGCTGCTCTTTAAGCAGCGTGTGGGAAGCTGCGTCCGCCGGGGCGGGGGCGTCCTCATCGGGGATAAAATCGCCGAGGTGGCTGTCCTCCTCCTCGCCGATAGGCGTTTCGAGAGAAACCGGCTCCTGTGCAACCCGCATGATCTCCCTTACCTTATCAACGGACATATCAAGCTCCTTTGCGATTTCCTCTGCGGTGGGTTCCCTTCCGTTTTGATGAAGAAGCTGGGAGCTTACTTTTTTTACTTTGTTTATGGTTTCCACCATATGCACCGGGATTCTTATGGTTCTTGCCTGGTCCGCAATGGCACGGGTTATCGCCTGGCGAATCCACCATGTTGCATATGTCGAGAACTTAAAGCCCTTTGTGTGGTCAAATTTTTCAACGGCTTTTATAAGACCGAGGTTGCCCTCCTGAATAAGGTCGAGGAACTGCATTCCCCGCCCGACATAGCGTTTTGCAATGCTTACAACAAGGCGGAGGTTCGCTTCGGAAAGGCGTTTTCTCGCCTTTGCGGCGTCAACCGGGTCGTCGCCGTTCATCCTCTCCGCAAGGCTTATTTCCTCGTCTGCGGTAAGAAGCGGAACTCTGCCTATCTCTTTAAGATAAACCTTTACCGGGTCGTCGATGCTTATTCCCTCGATTATGGTGCCGTCCTCGTCGATTTCCTCCTTTTCGATGTCGGAAAGGTCAAAGTCAAGGTCCGTCGGCGGAGTAAAATCCTCAACGACCTCGATGTTGTTGCTCTCCAGCATATCGTAGAGCTTGTCCACTTGGGACACATCAAAGTCCATTTCCTCGATAAAGTCGCTTATCTCCTTTGTGGTAAGCTTTCCGTTTGCCCTGCCGTTTTCAATAAGCTCCGCAAGACCGTTTTTCTTTTCTGTCATTTTGACATTCCCCCTGAAAAAAATTGTTGATATTTATGTAGACCTATGATTAAACAAAAATATTATTTCCGTTTTTATCCGGTAAGTACATATTCCGAAGATTGCTCCGCTTTGGAGCAAAACGCCCGTGCTCAAAAATCCGCTGCCCGTGCTCAAGCTGTGCTCAAGGGCGTTTTTCGTGCTCAAACACCGCAGAAAGCCGTTTTGCTCCTCCTGCGCACCGCCCGCCGCAGAAGTATATCGGCGGCGGCAAAAAAAGCTCCGCTTTTTTTATTTTCCCGCCTTTTCCCGGCGCATTTTCTCAATATAGGCGGAAAGCTCTGCGCCGGAAAGTGCCGCAATCTCTGCGTCGCTCTTTTTCTCTTTAAGGCGCAGCACCGCTCCGGCTGCGTCCTCGGCGTCGGCGGTAAGGGAAATTTTCCCCGCCCGAATGTATCTTCCCGTGGCGGCGGCAAAAAAAGCTCCGCTTTTTTTATTTCCCCGCTTTTTCCCGGCGCATTTTTTCAATGTAGGCGGAAAGCTCTGCGCCGGAAAGTGCCGCAATCTCTGCGTCGCTCTTTTTCTCTTTAAGGCGCAGCACCGCTCCGGCTGCGTCCTCGGCGTCGGCAGCGGTATAGTTGTTTTCCCTTGCCGTATTAAAAAGCCTTGCTATAACATTCTGCTCCTCAAGGGAAAATTCCCCTCCGAAGGAGGACATGGAAAGCTCATAGCCCAGTGCGGCGGCGTTCGCCGCACTCTCAAAAATCCTCCTATACAGGGCGCATACAAAGTCGCCGCCGGAAATTTTTTCGGAAACGCTTCTAAAAGCCTCCGGGTTCCGCAAAACCGCCCCGAGAAGCCGCTCCTCCGCAGCGGCGGCGGCGGGGTTGTTCGCCTTTTCCGGCAAAAGGCTCGAATAGGCTGTTCGCACCGCCGGCATTGCGCTGCGCTGCTCCGCCGCCTTCGCCCGGCGACGGATTTTTGCGTTTGCCTGAGCCAAGATGCCCTCTTTTGTCGTGCCGTAATCCCCGGCAAGCTTTGCCGCCCAAATCTCCCTCTCAAGCGGATTTTTCATCTCCGCAAGCAGGGCGACGGCTTCTTTAAGAGCAAGTATTTTTCCCTCCGGGGTATCCGTTTCGTATTTTGCACCGATTTTTTCAAGCTCATACTCAACCGCCCCGGCGGAATCGTCAATAAGCTTTTTGAACCTTGCCCCGCCGAATTTTTTTATGTATTCGTCCGGGTCCTTTGCCCCGGAAATGGTAAGAACACGGCTCCGTATGCCCGCCTCGTCAAGAAGCCCGATCGCACGGCGGGTCGCCTTTTGCCCCGCCTCATCGGAATCGTACGCAAGAACCGCCTCGTCCGCATAGCCCGCCGCAAGGCGGCATTGGTCGCTTGTCAGCGAGGTTCCGAGGGAGGCTACCGCCTGGGTAAAGCCCGCCTGGTGCATGGCGATTACATCCATATACCCCTCGCAAAGAATAAGATAGGGCATTTTTCCGTTTTTCTTTGCAAAATTAAGGGCAAAGAGGTTTTTTGTCTTTTTGAAAACCGGAGTATCCGGCGAATTGTAGTATTTCGGACCGTCGCCGGTCATTTTTCTTCCGCCGAAGCCGATCACATTTCCTCTAAGGTCGATTATCGGGAACATGACCCTATCACGAAAAACATCGTAATATCCGCCGTTTCTGCCCTTTCTTGCAAGGCAGGCGGCTTCCATCTCCTCATATTTATAGCCCTTTTTCGCAAGCATATCGCAAAGCGAGCTCCATTCCGCCGGCGCATACCCAAGCCCAAAGTGCTTTATGGTTTTCGGCAAAAGCCCCCGCCCGAGAAGATAGCGAAGGGCGGCGTCGCCCTTCGGCTCGATAAGGCGGTCGTAATAAAAGCGTGCCGCCTCCCGGTTCATCTCAAGTATCCTTGTTTTCAGCTTTGCCGTGCGGTCCTCGGCTGCGTCCTCCGGAACGGTCATCCCGGCACGCTGGGCAAGAAGCTTTATCGCCTCGACATACTCAAGATTTTCTATCCGGCGGATAAATCCTATCACATCGCCGCCCGCCCCGCAGCCGAAGCAATAAAAGGACTGGCTTTCGGGATAGACGGTAAAGGAGCCGGTTTTCTCCGAGTGAAACGGGCATAAGCCCACAAGAATACGCCCCCGGCGTTTTAGCTGAACATAGGAAGAAATTACGCTTTCTATATCGCAGTGCATTTTAAGCTCCTCAATAAAGCTCTGTGGAATCATATACAAACCTCCTTTCCCGTTGTTTTTTTATAGTTACATTTTTCTGCATTTTCTTCCCTTTGGGGAAAATTTCTTCATTATATAGTGCCGAAAAGAAACGGTTTTCTCCGCTTTTTTTTAGGAGAAGCCGCCGCCCCGGCGGCGGAGGGGTTTTCTCGGCTCCCCTGTGCAAACCCCGCACCGAGGGCTTGCGGTGCGTTCTCGGCTCCCCTGTGTAAGAACCGCAGCCCGCCGACGGAGGGTGAACCTCGGCTCCCCTGTGCAAGGGGAGCTGGATTTTCGGCTTGTTTACAAGCCGAAAAGACTGAGGGGTTGTATCCCCTGACCGGGGATAGCGTTTACACTGGGGTTGTATCCCCTGATAAGGTATAGCGTTTGCGCTTTTCACCGTTTACTCCGCTCTTTTGTAACCAAAGGAAAAGCTGTTTTCATCCTCTGCGCCGTCCTCGGTGTAGGTTTTTCACAGTTTACCCCTTTTCTTTTGTAACCAAAAGAAAAGCCGTTTTCTTCCCCTCGCCGTCCCCGACGGGGTCCCGGGGCGGCGTATTTTCAATATACCTATTTTGCCCGGCTATACTGACGGCTCGCAGACTTTTCCGCACAGAACAAAGCCGCTCTGTAAGGTAAGCGGTATATCACAACCCCCTCCGCCGCTGCGGCGGCACCTCCCCTAAAGGGGAGGGGGCGTCGGCAGAGTGCGAACCCCGCACAGGGGAGCCGAGGTTTGTCCTCCGTCGGAGCGGTGCAAACCTTGCCCGGCGGCGGTGCTTCGGGAAGCTTTACTCCCGGCTCCAGCCCTTCGGCACAAAAAAGTCGTTATAAAGCTTTATTGCATATCGGTCGCTCATTCCGCTTATGTAGTCGCAAACCGCCCGGTCAAGCCCGTCCCGCATGGCGATGGACTGGTATTCCGCCGGAAGGGCGGAGGGAGTTTCCGAAAAGAACTCGTATAGTGAAATAACAAGGTTTTCCGCCTTTTTCTCCTGAGATTTTGCAACCGGGTTTGTATAAACCGCCTCGAACATAAACTCCTCAAGAAGGCGTGCGGCGTCCTCAACCTCCGGGTCCATGGCGATTTCCTCGCCGCTGTTTTCTATTACGGAGGTCACCATGGCGGCAAGCCGCTCCGTAGCACCCTCGCCGAGGACGGCTTTTACCTCCGGGGGAATTGCGTCCTCGGAGAGCACGCCCGCCCGAACGGCGTCCTCAAAATCGTGGTGCGCAAAGGCAAAATGGTCCGCAAGCTTTACAAGCTGTCCCTCAAGGGTTTCGGCGGGCTTTCCCTTTGTGTGGCGCAAAATTCCGTCCCGCACCTCCCATGTAAGGTTAAGACCGTCGCCGTCCCGCTCAAGCTCGTCCACAACCCTAAGGCTCTGTTCGTAATGGCGAAAGCCGCCGGGGCAAACGCTGTCCAGCGCACGCTCCCCGGCATGGCCAAAGGGCGTATGCCCAAGGTCATGGCCAAGGGCTATTGCCTCGGTAAGATTTTCGTTAAGACGAAGAGCGACAGCCATCGTCCGTGCAATCTGCGCCACCTCAAGGGTATGGGTAAGCCTTGTGCGGTAATGGTCGCCCTCCGGGCTTAAAAAAACCTGAGTTTTGTGCATAAGACGGCGGAACGCCTTGCAGTGGATAATTCTGTCCCTGTCCCGCTGAAAATCCGTGCGTATCCCGTCGGAGGGCAGGGGTTTTTCTCTGCCCCGGCTTTCCGCAGAAAGTGCGGCATAGGGCGAAAGGGTTTTGCGCTCAAGCTGTTCGTATTCTTCACGCAGGTTCATTTTTCCGTCCTCCTTCGTCAAAATTTTCTTTCATATATTATATACGCCGTTTTTTTGAAAAATCCTCTTTTATTTTCAAAAAAATTTTTTCAAAGCGGCAAAAAACAAATCAGAAATCCGGCTTCTTTCTCCTTACAATATGTTTGTTCGGAAATTTTTCCGGACAAATATATTACAAGGAGTGATTTTATGGCACTTACATCAACAAGAACGGTCATGTCCGACGGCGGCAAAGCCGCAAAACCGAAGTACAACGACGAGGTCCTCAAAAAAATCGCAGAGGAGCTTGAACGCACCCACTCCGCCGCAAGAAATGCGGCGCAAAAACCTCAAAGCCCAGCCCCCGCATTTGCGAGTGCGGAGAAAAGCAGACCCTCTGCGCTTTTCGGCGACACAGACCCACGCACCCGCTCCGCATTTGCGCAAAAGCCTCAAAGCCCTAACCCTGCATTTGCGAGTACGGAGAGGAACAAACCCACTGCGCCTTTCGGCGACACAGACCCACGCACCCGCACCGCATTTGCGCAAAAGCCTCAAAGCCCTAACCCCGCATTTGCGAGTGCGGAGAAAAGCAGACCCTCTGCGCCTTTCGGCGACACAGACCCACGCACCCGCACCGCATTTGTGCAAAAGCCTCAAAGCCCTAACCCCGCATTTGCAAGTGCGGAGAAAAGCATTATACAAAAATACTCAACAAAAAGCGACGCATACAGAAATCAAGGCAGCGGCATGGCGGCACTTTTCGGCGAAACGCCGAAAAAGCTTAAAAACACAAGTGCAGACGGCTTTATTAAAACAAAAGGTGCGGGTATCGCCGCCGTGGCAGGCAAAAAAACAGATGAAGCAACAAAAGAGCTGTTGTCTTTACTGAGCGGCGATTATTCGCCCGCCCCGGCTGCAAAAGACCGCTATGAAAAAAACGGCGGCGTAGCCGACGCTGCCGGCGGAAAAACCTACGACTGGGTAAAAGATGTCAAAGATTTTTTTGACAAACCGGGCAGCTTCAGTACTCCAAACATTCGTGATAAAACCATGCGCGGCGAAAAAATTCTCAACAAGCCCAAATATGACGAAGCCTATTACAATTCGGATAACAAAATGGCATTCGTTCCAAGAGTAAGAGATCAACAAAAGTTCGACGAAAGCTTTATGGAAACCTATAACGAAGCGGAACGGCTTTTGAACCAAGAGGAATTTGACAGCAATTTAGAGTGTCTTATGGTTGCCGATCTTAATCGTTTCAGAGCAATGCCCGCAAAGATAACATCGGATGTGCTTAATATGGCGGCAGATTGCATTAATGAGCTTACCGGAGAAGAAAAAAACGCTTTCTGCGATTGGCTTAGAAGCATGGAAAACAACAGTGAAATATTGGAAAAATCAGAAAAACAATATTCTCATGTTGATTATGACAACGAATTTATAAATGAATTTGTAGTAGGTACGCACAAAGAACTTGTGGATACCGCTTCACAGGCTTTTATGGGCGGAATATTAAAAATCCCCCCGAAATCATTATCCTCCATATATGCCGCAACCGAAATATACAATGCAGCTAGAGAAAAGGGCTATAGCGTAGAAGAAGCTATGTATGAAAGCGGAGCAATAGCAATCGTAAACGAAAGTGTAAACTTTGCACTTGATTCACTCGGAAACAGCATTTCCGATGAAAGGATAAAGAGCGTTCTTGAAGTATTAGCGGATACAACCACCGAAACAGCCAGTGATATGTGGTTTGAAACCAATGGGGAAAAAGGCTCTTTGTCATTAGAAGGAATTGCCAACACCCTTGCGGTTGAAGCAACCGTAGAACTTATAGTAAAGGGTTGTAAAGAAATCGGTTCTCTTATAATGTAAACATTCTTTACAGCCCTTTTGGCATAAGCTTTACCCAAATTTGCTTAATTTGATTTGCAATATGGCGAAAGAAGCCGCCGCCGCTATATGTAATAATCGCTTCGGAAAGATAGGACGAAACGGCAAGCGCGGAAAGAAAAATTCCGGTTCCTTCTTTTCCGAAATACGCAGCTTTCACAAAATATTGATATAAGGACATTATGATAATAAATTCGGCTGCTTTTTTCCCTACGGAACAGCCAATCAGCAGCCGCATAAAGACAGCCAAAACTCCAAAGGAAAATATCGGCGCAAAAAACAGCATTATTTTTATCAAAAAAGCAATAATTTCTTCACTTGTTCCGTTTTCTGTCATCTGTTCAAATATCAAAAAAGACTTGCGGAAAAAATCATACATCAGATAAATATTAAGGAAAAACAAAACCTTAAAAATAATCTTTCCTACCAAAATTTTGTTTTCGGTTTCTTTCGCTTTTTTTACAAAAGCCTGTTTTTCTTCCTCCCCGGGCTGCTCCTCCGAAGAGGGCGGCGGGCTGCCCGCTCCTGCGGCAATCTCTTTTTGCTCCTCCGCCGCTTCCTCAATCGGCACGCCGGGATAAAGCACATCCGGGATATTCTTTTTCAAAACCGGCTCTGCGGTCGGTTTGTTTTCATCAGTCACGGCGTAAGCCCTCCTCTTTTATTTTCGAAAATTTTTTCAAAGCGGGAAAAGTAAATCGGACCAGCAACAGAAAAGTATAACTGCTTAAGAGAAAGCGGAAAAGAAGTAGCAGAATCATTAGTTAAAAGCGGATTGTACGGCGGGGCGTCATATTTGTCCGGAAAAATGTTTGATTTTATTGATAACGATACCGCAAAAACAAGTGCCAACCGCATTTTAGGTCCTCTTGCCGAGTACATAGTTCCAAACGCCGTAGGAAATATATCCGATTTTGGCGATGAAATAACGCTTGAGGGAACAGCAAGTATGCTACTTATCGGGGGTGCAACGGAGCTTTTGTACGCATTATTGAATATAGCAAAAACTATTTTATAGGATTCATCTTCTATGTTTGCGCCGGCGGCTTATGTAATCTACGCTTCCAATGCAAATTTCCTTAAATATTTGCGCCGAATATGATAAAAAGCCACGCAGGGATTTTACTTTTACATTTTTGTCATAAAAAAAGATGTAAATCGTCGCAAAAAACGAAATAACCATACATATGTAAAGATTTTTATTTCCTATTTCTGACGCAAACCACTCGTAAGCCAAATAATACGATGGTGCCGAAATTATCCAGTTCCATGAATTACCTTTCATGGGGGCTTTGACAAATGCAAAGCGAATAAATGTGCAAGCGGCAATCGGATAAAAAATCAAAGAATTGCAAAGCAAAAACATTTCGGAGCAGGAAATCTCATTTATAAGATTTTTTCCGCCGACAAATTCCTGCGGAAGCATAGCTATTTTTGCAGCCAAGCTGCAATTAATTATTTGCCAGACAATGAGAAGTACTAAATAAAAAAGCATTCCGATATATAGTTTGGCTTCTTTTTTCAGCCGATTTTTTTCTTCCGGAGAGAGAGGCTTCTTTTGTGTTTCACAATCTTCGATTTTTGTACTTTGCAAAACAGGTGCTTCCGCCCTATCCGTTTTTCTGTGTTCCTCAATCGGCACGCCGGGATAAAGCACATCCGGGATATTCTTTTTCAAAACCGGCTCTGCGGTCTGTTTATTTTCATCAGTCATAGCGTAAGCCCTCCTCTCAATTTTCAAAATTTTTCAAAGCGGGAAAAGCAAAACAAGCCCCCAGTGCTCAAAAAAATTTTTTATAATTATGGCAAAAGCCGTGCGTGCTCAAAAAAGAGCGGCGCACGGCGGCTTTTTTTATATGGAGAACGGCTTGCCCTTTTCGTATGTGATAATGGCATGGGTGCAAAGAAGCGAAAGTGCCCCGCAGACAAGCAGCCCAAAGAGCAGCACCAAATTATGCAGCATAAAAAGGCTTATGTATGCGGGAACGCCGTAAAGCAGCGCACCCGCCACAATATAGTAAGGAGCCGCTCTGCGTATCGGCGCACCGATTATAAGGCGGGAAAAATATGCCGCTGCGCTTGTGCTCAGCACCGCAGCAAGCAGGATAAATGCTCCCGTAAGAAAAAGCTGCATAAATGCGCTTTTCCCGCCATCCGTAAGAATGTCGATAAGCTCCCCAAAGGTGGGGGCGGCGTCGTAGCAGATTTTGAAATTAACTGCGGATATTACGCCGTAAATCACTGCGCCTACCTTTTCCTTTGCATAATCCTCTTTTGCCTTTTCGGCTGCGGCTTCTTTTGTTTCTTCGGACATCCGCTTCGCTCCCTTTTCATATATTTTATACCGGCTTATTGCCCGCTTATCAATCGTCGTCCAGCTTCAGCACCGCCATAAAAGCTTCCTTCGGAAGCTCGACGGAGCCTATGCGGCGCATCTTCTTTTTGCCTTCCTTCTGCTTTTCAAGAAGCTTTTTCTTTCTTGTAATATCGCCGCCGTAGCACTTTGCAAGAACATCCTTGCGCAAAGCCTTTACGGTTTCTCTTGCGATTATCTTTCCGCCTATCGCCGCCTGAACCGGAACCTCAAAAAGCTGGCGGCTTATGTTGTCCCTAAGGCGTTCCACCATGCGGCGTGCTCTCGGATAGGCGTTTTCCGCAAAAACTATCATCGAAAGAGCGTCCACCTGCTCGCCGTTAAGAAGAACATCAAGCTTTACAAGCTTGCCCGGCTTATATCCGCAAGGCTCATAGTCAAAACTGGCGTAGCCCCTCGTCCTGCTTTTAAGAGCGTCGAAAAAGTCGTATATAATCTCACCGAGGGGAAGCTCATAATGCAGCTCCGCCCGGTCGGCTTCAAGATACTTTGTATCCCGGTAAATTCCCCGCCGCTGCTGGCAAAGATCCATAATGCTTCCGATATATTGTGTCGGGGTAAATATGCTTGCAAGAACATACGGCTCCTCGGAGGATTCTATGGTCGCCGGGTCCGGGTAGTTTGTGGGGTTATCAAGCTCAACCGTGGTGCCGTCGGTAAGGTGCAGCTTATAAACAACGCTCGGTGCGGTGGTAATAAGGTCAAGGCTGTATTCCCGCTCAAGCCGCTCAAGAATGACCTCCATATGAAGAAGCCCGAGAAAGCCGCAGCGGAAGCCAAAGCCGAGAGCTGCGGAGGTCTCCGGCTCAAAGCTAAGCGAGGCGTCGTTAAGGGTAAGCTTGTCGAGGGCGTCCCGCAGGTCGGGATATTTTGCCCCGTCAAGGGGATAAATTCCGGCATAAACCATCGGGCGAACCTTTTTGTAACCGGGAAGAGCCTCCGCCGCCGGGTTTTCCGCAAGGGTAACGGTGTCGCCTACGGCGGTATCCGCAACGGTTTTTATGGAGGCGGTAATATAGCCGACTTCTCCCGCCTTTATTTCTCCGGAGGGAACAAGCCGGGTTGCGCCCATATAGCCTACCTCAACAACATCAAACTCCGCTCCGGTTGCCATCATGCGGATCCTGTCGCCGTTTTTAACGCTTCCGTCCATAACCCGCACATAGACGATAACTCCACGGTAGCTGTCGTATACGGAATCGAAAATAAGGGCTTTAAGCGGAGCGTCGTCCTCGCCCTTTGGGGCGGGAACGCCCTCAACAATCGCCTCGAGCACCGCATGAACATTTTCTCCGGTCTTTGCGGAAATTCTCGGAGCGTCAAGGGCGGGTATCCCGATTATATCCTCGATTTCATGGGCAACTCTGTCCGGGTCCGCTGCGGGAAGGTCGATTTTGTTGATGACCGGCACTATCTCAAGGTCGTGGTCAACCGCAAGATAGGCGTTTGCAAGGGTTTGTGCCTCAACCCCTTGGGAAGCGTCGACTATAAGCACCGCACCCTCGCAGGCGGCAAGCGAGCGGGAAACCTCATAGTTAAAGTCAACATGACCGGGAGTGTCGATTAGGTTAAAAACATACTCTTTTCCGTCGTCGGCATTGTAATGCAGCCTAACCGCACGGGATTTTATGGTAATGCCCCTCTCCCGCTCAATATCCATATTATCAAGAAGCTGTTCCTCCATATCTCTCGGAGCAACGGCGTTTGTGTTTTCCAATATCCTGTCCGCAAGGGTGGATTTGCCGTGGTCGATGTGGGCGATTATACAAAAATTTCTGATATTGTCCTGTGGCAAAATAGAGTACCTCCTGTGTAAAATATACCAAGATACATTTTACCACGGTTAAAGGCAAAATTCAACACGGCAGATAATATTTAATACAAATTTATAAAATTTATAGAAGAGGGCACGCCGCCAAAGCAAAAAACGGCGTGCTCAAAAATCCAAGCCTCCGTGCTCATACAAAAGCCGTCCGTGCTCAAACGAGCACGGACGGCTTTTCCTCATTATTCCGTCTTATTAAAATTCAAGTTCATCAAGCCTTAAAAGCAGGCGGGCATAAACCTTCATCGTTTTGATAAGCAGGCTTACGCTTGCACATTCGTCCGGCTGGTGAATGTCGCCCCGGAAAAGCCCAAAGGGGCTTTCAAAATCCGGGTCCTCGGAAGCAAGGGCATATGCGTTTGGCATATTTCTTGCATAGGTGCCGCCGCCCATGGTATAGGGCTTCCAGCTTTTCTCCGGAAAAATCTCGCCTATGGTTTCCATGCAGGTGTTCACAAGTGCGGAATCCGCCGGGATATAAAGCGGTGCGGAATCCGTAACATTATAAATACTTACGCCGAATTTTCCGACGGTTTTTTCAATGGCGGAAAGAACCTCGCTTCCCTTGCAGGTGACCGGATAGCGTATGTCTATGGAAAGGTCGAGCAAGCCCTCCTCGGAGCGCACAACGCCGCCGACATGAGTCAGCTTTCCGCTCGGCTCATCCTCAAGCGGAACGCCGATTGCCGCCCCGTTATAGTCGGAAAGCACCCTTGCAATAAAGCCGAGGGATTCCCTTGCGCCGCCCCTTGCAAGTCCCGCTTCAAGGGCGGCATTCGCCGCAACGCCTATGGCGTTTACGCCGTTTTCCGGGGTAGAGGCGTGTACGGAGGCACCCTCCGCAACGATTTTTACATTTTCGCCCTCACGAATAACGGAGATCCGCTCTTTTCCGCAAAGCTTTTCCGCCGCCTCCTCGTAAGAAACTCCGGAAAGCACAAGCTCCGCATGACCCGCAACAACATTGCGGACCGTTCCGCCAAAAAAGCTTACGATATTGGAATTTTTATCGGGAACGGAAAAATTAAAGCGCATAATGCCTTTTTCTCCGTGGCAAATCGGATATTGGCTGTCCGGAGTAAAGGAAACTGCCGGAAGCTTTTCGGAGGTTGCCTTATAATGCTTTATGTCATCCATTCCGCATTCCTCGTCGCCGCCCATAAAAATCTCAACGGCTCTGCGGGGCATAAGGTCAAGCTCCTTTAAGCACCGCACCGCATATACGGAAGCCCAAAGCGGACCCTTGTCGTCCATAACGCCTCTTCCGATTATAATATCGTCGTTATAACGGGTCATCTCATATGGAGGAAACTCCCAATCGTCGCCGCAGGGAACAACATCAAGATGCCCGAGAATGCCAACCTTTTCTTCGCCCTTTCCCGCATGGGCAACAAGGCAGAAGTTATCCCTATTTTCAACCTCAAAGCCGTAGCCCTCCGCCATTTCCTTTGCTTTTTTAAGAACCGCCGCGCTGCCCCTGCCAAAAGGGAATTCTCCCGGCGCAACGCCGAGATTTGCGGGGGAGGGCACAGCGATAAGCTGTGCAAGGTCGGAGAGATATTCCTCTCTGTGACGGTCTATCCATTCGTCAATTCGGTTTGTAATTTCTTTATTAAGCATATGCTGTCCTCCTTTTTGGGAAAATTATCACATTATAATTGTATCACATTAAAGCGTCAAAGTAAATACCGCAGAAAAAAATTCTTTTATATTTTCCTTTATTTTAATAAAAAATTAAAGAGCGGCTTATTGCGAAAAAGGGCTTTGTGTGCTATAATTAGCTGTTATCAGAATACATTGGAGGAAAAAACAATGATGATCTCTACCAAGGGGCGGTATGGGCTTCGGCTTGTTCTGGACCTTGCGAAGGAGGGGACGGAGCGTCCCGTGCCGGTAAAGGAGATTTCCGGCAGACAAAATATAAGCGAAAAATATCTTGAGCAGATAATTATGCCCCTTGCCCGGGCGGGAATAGTAAAAAGCGTCCGCGGAGTTAAGGGCGGCTATGTCCTCGGCCGCCCGGCGGAGGAAATAACCGCCGGGGAGGTTCTTCGTGCGGCGGAGGGCAGCATAGCCCCCGTCGAATGCTGCTCAAGCGGCTGCGAGCATTCCGGCGACTGCGTTCCCTTCGGGCTTTATAAAAAAATCCAGGATGCGGTGGATTCCGTTGTGGATTCCACGACCATTGCCGATATGCTGGAGGATGCCGGCTTTTTCGGCGAATGCGGAAAACAGTAAAGCTCTCTCCCGGCGGCTCCCTTTTCTAAAAGCCGGATATTCGGCGGCGGATAATGAAAAAAACGCCTTTGCGGGGCTTTTTCCGCAATATTAACACAATTTTCACATTTGTTTTGTTGCTAACGGCGGAAAAGCACATTATAATATATCTGTTGAACCGTTTGTGACCGTAAAAAAGAATTTTATCGCTCGAAAGGAGCTTTTAATAATGTCATTTTCCATGTTTAATCAGGACATAGGTATCGACCTCGGTACCGCAAACACCCTTATTTTTTCAAAGGGCAAGGGCATAATCATGCGCGAGCCTTCCGTTGTTGCGGTTGATACACGCACCGACACCGTCCGCTATGTCGGACAGGAGGCAAAGGATGTCATCGGACGCACCCCCGGCTCTATCGTAGCCGTCCGTCCGCTTAAAGACGGCGTTATCGCCGATTTTGACATTGCCGCAAGTATGCTCCAGATATTCATCAAAAAGGTTTTCAACAACTCCGTTTTTGCAAGACCGAGAGTTGTTATCTGCATTCCCTCCGGCGTAACGGAGGTAGAACGCCGTGCGGTTAAGGAAGCTGCCATGAAAGCCGGCGCACGCCATGTTTCGATTATCGAAGAGCCGATGGCTGCCGCCATAGGCGCAGGGCTTCCCGTTGCGGAAGCCTGCGGCAGCATGGTCGTCGATATCGGCGGCGGCACAAGCGAGGTTGCCGTAATCTCCCTCGGCGGTATCGTTGCCTCAAAATCCGTCCGTGTCGGCGGCGATGAGTTTGACGCCGCAATCATCTCCTACATAAAGAGAAAATACAACCTCCTTATCGGCGAACGCTCCGCAGAAAGCATCAAAATGACAATAGGCTCCGCCTTCCCCTTTGAGGAGGAGCTTGAAATGGAAATCAAGGGCCGCAACCTTGTTGACGGTCTTCCCAAGAATATGTTCATCACAAGCGAGGAAATTCGGGACGCTCTTTCGGATCCGCTTTCCGCCATTATGGACGCAATAAAATCCACCCTTGAGCGCACCCCGCCGGAGCTTTCCGCCGATATTATCGACCACGGAATAACCCTTACCGGCGGCGGAAGCCTGCTCCATAATATTGATAAGCTTGTTTCCAAAGAAACCGGTATTCCGGTAAATATTGCGGAAAACGCCCTTGATTGCGTTGCCGCCGGTGCAGGACTTGTTCTTGATAACCTCGATTTGCTCAAAGAGGTTGTTTCCGACAGCGAACGCCGCCTTGGATAATAACAAAAATTTGCCGAATATGTGCCGCTTTCTGCGGCACATTTTTGTAAACGGAGGGCACTTCGCCCTTTTTTGCAGAATAACCGGAAAAGGAGGAAACGCCAATGCAAAAATTTTTTAAGAGCTGGGGCTTTAAGCTGCTTTGCGCCCTTGCCGTTCTTGCAATAGCGGTTATGGTCCGTGCGGCTGCGGTGGGCGACGCCGATGTTTTTATATCCCAAACTCTTTCGGTAATTTCCCAACCGTTTCTTAAACTGAGCACCTCCGTTTCCGAATCGGTAAACGGCTTTCTCGACCGCTTTGTCCGCACGGAGGATGTTTTTCTTGAAAACGAGGAGCTTCGCCGCCAGCTTAGGGAGGCAAACGACAAGCTTGTTGAATATGAAAACATAAAGCGTGAAAACGAACAGTTCCGGGAATTTTTACAGCTTAAAGAGAACAACCCGGACTATGATTTTGAAACCGCAACGGTAATCGGACGCGATTCCACAAGCCGCTTCGGCTCCTTTACCATTGATAAAGGAAGCGTTGACGGAATCGAGGTCGCCGACCCGGTCATCACCTCGGACGGACTTGTCGGCATTGTTTGGGAGGTTGGGCTTACCTATTCCCATGTAAGAACCGTAATCGATATTTCCGTAGATGTCGGCGTTTACAGTATTTCAACCCGAGATTCCGGAATTGTTTCCGGCGATATAACCCTCTCCTCGGAAGGGCTTTGCAAGCTCCACTATCTTCCTAAAAACAGCGGAATTTCCGCCGGGGAGCTTATCGTAACCTCCGGCATAGGCGGAGTTTTTCCAAAAAACCTTGTTGTCGGAACGGTCCGCAGCATCGAGCTTGATTCAAACGGACTTTCCCTTTCCGCAGCAATAGAGCCTGCGGCGGACATCGCCGGAGTTACCGATGTTCTTGTAATAAAATCCTTCGACGGTCAGTCCGGCGGCGTTTCCGCCGAAAGCGGGGAGGCGGGCAAATGACTCCTCTTCTCCGCCGCCGAATCATAAAATTTTCCGTATATACGCTTATAATCTTTGTGCTGTATATTCTTCAAAGCACCCCCGGCTTTTTTGAGGTCGGCGGGGCTGCGCCGATTTTTGTGCTTCCCGCCTGCGTTTGCCTTTCCGTATACGAGGGCGAAACCTCCGGAGGGGTTTTCGGCTTTTTTGCCGGTCTTTTGTGCGATTGCGCAGCGGAAACCGTCTTTGGCTTTAATGCGCTTTTCTTTATGCTTCTTTGCACCGGAGCCGGGCTGCTTTTTATTTATGTTCTCCGGAGAAGCGTGCTCAATGTGATGCTAATCAGCCTTTCGGCGATTTTTGTCCGCAGCCTTTTGGAGTTTTTCTTCTCCTTTGTACTGTATGATTACCCCGGTCTTGCTATGTTTTTCTATACGGTAATTGCCCCGCAGGTTGCGCTTACTGCGATTTTTTCCCTGCCGCTCTGCCTGCTTTTCCGAAGCCTGCACAGCCGCTTTGAGCCGGAGGAGGCAAGGGAGTAATTTTCGCTGTTCCGCTTCATTCTCTTTGGAATAAAGCCAAAGCCCGCTCTGCGCTCTGCTTTGCGCCCTTTTCCGCCCCGTGCGGAAAAATCCGCCGCCGCAAAAGCGGCTCGGCGAACCGTAACCCGCAAAGCCCCACGGAGAAAAACCGGGCTGCGCCCGCAAAAGGCTTGCCGCTTTGCGCCCCTTTTCCGCCCCATGCGAAAAAATCCGCCCGCCGACTGCCCGATTTTTTTTGAAGCGGCAGAATCCCAAAAAACCGAAAAAACCGCCGCCGTGTTTTGCGGCGAAAAGTATTTTGCCGCATTTTGAAAGGAAAAAGCAATGGAAAACGAAAAAAACGGCAATATAATAAATTGGCGTCACGCAGTGCTTATAATTTTTGTGCTGCTTATGGCATTTATCATAATGGTCCGCCTTATGACAATGCAGATAGTTGACGGCGAAAGCTACCAGTCACTAATAACCGAGGGCTATTCCGTCATAAAAACGATCGAGGCTGCAAGAGGCGATATTGTTGACCGCTATGGACGAAGCCTTGCGGTAAACCGTGTTTGCTACGACATAGTGTTCGATAAAAACAATATCGTAAAAGGCGAGGAAAACTCCGTAATCCTGGAGCTTATCGCCATCCTTGAGCAAAACGGCGAGGAATGGATAGACAGCCTCCCCATTTCAAAACAGCCGCCATGGGAATACACCGGCTCCGATACGGCGCAAAGCCGTCTTCGTAAACGCCTTGACCTTGCGGAATTTGCCACCGTCGATGATGTCATCTTCCGCCTTAAAGAGCGTTACGGGCTTGAGGATATGAGCGATTCCGACTTTAGAAAAGCCGCCGGGGTCCGCTATGAGATGGAGCGGGTCGGCTATAACTACAATACGCCCTATACCTTTGCGGAGGATGTTTCCTCCGCAACCGTAAATATAATAAGCGAGCACAGCTATTATTTTCAGGGAATAAGCATCGAGGAAAGCTACGAAAGGGAATACCCAAACGGAGATGTCGCCCCCCATATAGTCGGGATGACCGGAATTATTTTTGAAGAGGAATACGAAAAGCTTGACCACAGCGTCTACGGAATGAACGATATAATCGGAAAAAGCGGGCTTGAATCCGCCTTTGAAGCCCAGCTTAGAGGTCACGACGGAAAAATAAAGGTGACCTATAATGCCGACGGCGATGTTATAAGCGAGGAGGTAATCGACCCCGCCGTTCCCGGTTCAACGGTCGTTTCTACCCTTGATATAGACCTTGCGCGGGTTGCGCAGGAGGCTCTTGCAAAACAGATAGAATACCTTCGGGCGAATGCCGAGCCCGGCAAGGGCAAGGAATCCGAGGGCGGAACCGCCGTTGTTATCGAGGTGGGAACCGGGGAGATACTTGCCGTCGCAAACTATCCGAGCTATGACCTTTCCACCTATTCCGCCGATTACAACGCCCTGCTTGAAACGGAATATAACCCTCTTTTTAACCGTGCCTGCGAGGGGCTTTATGCAATAGGCTCCACCTTTAAGCCCTGTATGGCTACCGCCGCTCTCCAGCTTGGCACAATAAAAGCAAACACGACCGTAACCTGCAACCATGTATACACATACTATGACGATTATCACCCAACCTGCCTCGGAAATCACGGCTCCATAAATGTGATCCGTGCCCTCGGCTATTCCTGCAACATCTTCTTTTATGAAATCGGGCGGGAAATGGGTATAGACAATATCCGCCAATACGCCTATTACTACGGCTTGGGCGAGCCTACCGGAATCGAGCTTAAAGAACGCATCGGTCAGGTCTCAAGCCCGGATTACGCTGCGGAAAGGGGCATTACATGGCAAAAGGGCGATGTTCTTCAAACCGCAATAGGACAAAGTTACAGCCTTTTTTCCCCGGTCCAGGTCGCAAACTATGCCGCAACTATCGCAAACCATGGCGTTAGGGTAAACGCCCACTTTGTAAAAAGCGTAAATTCCTATGACTTCAGCGAGGTTGTATACGAAACTCCGATAGAGGTGCTCTCCGATATGGGAATGACGGATTACACCTACGAAACGGTCCTTAAAGGAATGCTCCAATCCTCGGAGGATTCCTCAGGCTTTGTTTGGCGCAACAGTCCCCTTTACGGAAAGGTCGCATCAAAAACCGGCACCCCGCAAACAAGTACCGCAACGGTGAACAGCACCTTTATCTGCTTTGCTCCGGCGGATGACCCAAAAATCGCAATCGCCGTTATTATCGAAAAAGGCTGGCAGGGCTATACCGCCGCCCCGGTCGCAAGGGATATTCTCGAATATTATTTCGGCGAAACAAAATCCGAAGAGCAGGGCGGAGTTATTATTCCGTAAGCGGCTTTTTTGCTTTTCGGCACCGCTTTTATAATCCCCGTGCTCAAAAAAATTTTCCGCCGATGAAAAAAATCCCCGTGCTCAAAAATGAGCACGGGGATTTTGTTTATCCTCCGCAGGCGACTTTTATTCCGAGCGGGTTTTTGAAACGGCGCAACAAAGCTTTTTTAATGCGGGGCGAACGGGCTTTGCAAAAACCCATGCGCCGAAAACCGCCCTCCAAAAAGGACTTTCCAGCCTTATGCGCTTTCCCTTGCGTTCAAATTCCGTAATCTGCGCAACAATTTGGTCAAAGCGAAAAAAGCCGTCGCCCTTTTCGTTCCAATCGCCGCAAAGATAAAACCCAAACTCCGTAAGCTTTGTTATGCGGTGCATAAGGTACCGCCCGGAATCCGTCCGCACAACAACAACATCAAGCCGGCGGAGCTTTTTTCTGTCGCAAAGCTCGGCAAGGGCTTTGTCCCTTCCTCCGCCCACTGCCGGGAGCATACTGCTGCCGGAAACGGTAAAAAGCACCGTTTTTCCCGCCAAAAGCTCCGGCGTAATTTTGTCAAAAAGCTCCTTCGGCGTTACGAAAATCTTTTCCTCCATTCGGCAGCCCCCCTTTGCAATAATATATTATTATAATCCCGCCGCAAAAAATGTCAATAAACCGCCGAAAAATCCGATTTTCTCTTGTTCAAAAAGCGTAAATATGATATATTAAAATAAATATGTGCAGCTTTTTGCATATGGAAAAGAGAACAGAGAATGAGAAGAATTATAAACAAAGAGGAATTTAATCCGCAAAAATTACTGCGTGTAATGTTTCTCCTAATTATGGACGCCGTTTGTGTATGCCTTTCGGCGTTCGGCGCACTGATAATACGCTTTGAATTTGATTTATCCGCACCGGGCTTTTCCGACTATATGGAGGGAGTTCACCGCTATGTTTACATATGCGTGCTTTCTGCGGCGGTAATCTTTTGGCTGTTCAAGCTGTACGACAGCCTTTGGGAATTTGCCGGTGCGGACGAATTTGTCCGCCTTGTAACCGCCTCCGCCGCCGTCACCCTTGCCCAAGCCGCCGGAATGGCTCTTCTTGACATAAATATGCCAAGAAGCTTTCCGATAATGTTCTTCCTGCTGCTTTCGGTTTCCGTTTTCTGCGTGCGGTTTTCCTACCGGGTCGTGCGCCATTTTCGCCGGCGCAGCACCCTTGAAAAAAAGCGCACAATGCTTATCGGCGCAGGTGCGGCGGGCTTTGTCACCCTTCGGGAGCTTAATTCCAGCGAACATTCCGAAAACAGAGTTGTATGCATAATCGACGACGACCCCCAAAAGCACGGAAGATACCTTAAAGGCGTAAAGGTCGTCGGCGGGCGTGATAAAATCACCGAGGCGGCGGAAAAATTCCGCACAGAGGAAATCATCTTTGCCATTCCTACGGCAACAAACACCCAGCGCAAGGAAATTTTTGATGTTTGCAGCCTTACAAAATGCAAGCTTAAAACCATTCCCGGTCTTTATCAGCTTTCAAACGGCGAGGTAAGCGTAAGCCAGATAAGAAGCGTGCAAATCGAAGATTTGCTTGGGCGGGAGCCTGTTCGTGTTGATATGACCGGCATCGGCGACGACCTTTTCGGCATGACGGTGCTTGTAACCGGCGGCGGCGGAAGCATAGGAAGCGAGCTTTGCCGCCAGCTTGCAAAATACCCGATAAAACGCCTTGTTATTTTTGATATTTACGAAAATAACGCCTATGACATCCAGCAGGAGCTGCGGCGGGATTTTCCGAGCCTTGACCTTACCGTGCTCATCGGCTCCGTTCGGGACGAGGAGAGGGTAAACTGGGTTTTTGAAGCGTTCCGCCCGGATATGATTTACCATGCGGCGGCGCATAAGCATGTTCCCCTTATGGAGGACAGCCCCTGCGAGGCTGTTAAAAACAATATTTTCGGCACGCTTAATGTTGCAAAAGCGGCGGAAAAATACGGCGCAAAGCGTTTTTTGCTTATCTCCACGGATAAAGCCGTAAACCCGACAAGCGTTATGGGTGCCTCAAAGCGTGTTTGCGAGATGATTATCCAGTGTATGAACCGCCGCTGCAAAAATACGGATTTTGTTGCGGTGCGCTTTGGAAATGTCCTTGGAAGCAACGGAAGCGTAATTCCTCTTTTCAAAAAGCAAATCGAAAAAGGCGGTCCCGTTACCGTTACCCACCCGGATATAATCCGCTACTTTATGACGATTCCGGAGGCGGTTTCCCTTATTCTTCAGGCGGGGGCGTTCGCCGCCGGCGGAGAGATATTTGTGCTCGATATGGGCGAGCCGGTTAAAATCGACCACCTTGCAAGAAGAATGATACGCCTTTCCGGCTATGAACCGGATGTTGACATAAAGATAGAATACACAGGTCTGCGCCCGGGCGAAAAGCTTTATGAGGAGCTTTTGATGAGCGAGGAGGGCATGACAAAAACCGCAAACAAGCTTATCTATATAGGAAAGCCAATCGACTTTGACGAGGCAAATTTTATCGAGGAGCTTGAGGGGCTGCGCTTTGCGGAAAACCGCAGCTTTGACGAGATCCGTGCAAAGCTTAGGGAAACCGTTCCCACATATAAAGGGTAAAAAAACGCATTTTATATTTCGGAAAGGAGCTTTTTTATGTCAAAGACAAAAAAGACGCTTTGCGTTATCGGCGCAGCGGTTCTTGTTCCGATTTTAATAATACTTATTGTAATAAACTCCGCTCTTAATAAAATAAACCGCATAAGCGAAGCCGCTGCGCCCTCTATGACCGAGGAGGAATATGAGGCGCAAGCCGCCGAGGATTCCGCAGCCGGAAGCTATTCCGCAGTTGAGGCGGAAAAAATAAACTGGGGCGAAAAGCTTGATATTGAGATGAAGGGAAATTCCTTTAATGTCCTGCTTATCGGCACGGACAGCGACGAAAACGGAACCTCCCGTTCGGACGCAATGATTCTCTGCAATGTAAACCTTGATAAAAAGCGGGTCACGCTTATTTCCTTTTTGCGTGACAGCCTTGTGCAAATTCCCGACCGCAAGGATAATAAGCTTAACGCCGCCTATGCCTTCGGCGGGGTGGAGCTTTTGGACGAGGTTCTTTTTGATAACTTCGGCGTTGAGGTGGACGGAAATGTTCTTGTTGATTTTAAGGCGTTCCAAAAGGTTATCGACGCCCTCGACGGGGTCGAGATTTATCTTTTTAAGGAGGAATGTGCCTACATAAACGCCGACCTCGGAAGAAATTATTCGGAGGGCTACTGCCTTTTGGACGGCAAGGCGGCTTTAAGCTATTGCCGGATACGAAGCTTGGATTCCGATTTCGGAAGGACCCAGCGTCAGCGCAAGGTTCTTACCGCACTGTATAACCGCTTTCATAAAATCACGCTTAAAGAGGCTCTTGACCTTATAGGTACGGTTTTTCCCCTTGTTTCAACCGATTTTACAAATACGGAGCTTGTCGGCTATGCGGTAAAGCTTTTGCCGATAATCCGTGAATGTGATATTGCCCCGGAGCATATCCCTGCGGACGGAACATGGGAAAACGCCAATGTTCGGGGGATGGCTGTGCTCATCATGGATTTTGACAAAAACCGTGCCCTGCTTAAAAGTATTATCGAGGGGGATTGACCGTGAAAAAAGCTCTTAAATCCCCCTGTTTTTATCTGATAATGCTTTCGCCGCTCGGGCTTTTGCTTTGCGCCGCAGCAAAATATTGCCCCGGCTTTGCGGATTTTTACTGCGAAAGGGCATATAAGCCCGCCGCCGGTTTTCTCGGAAGCATAACCGGCGCAATTCCTTTCTCGCTTATGGAGCTTGCGATAGGCTCGGCGGTCGTTTTTGTCCTTTGGCAATGCGTTTCTGCCGCAATTCGTGCTCATAGGGGAGAGCAAAGCGTGCTCAAGGCGTCTTCCGCCGTGCTCGTGCGGATTTTTTCCGCCGCAAGCGCAGTGCTTTTCCTTTTCTGCACATTTTGCGGAACAAACTATTACCGCACCTCCTTTGCAAAAACCGTAGGTCTTTCCGTAGAAAAATCCTCAAAGGAGGAGCTTTTTGCCCTTTGCTCGGACCTCCTTGACAGGGCAAACGCCCTTAGCACGGAGCTCGAGCACGATGAGCACGGAGTTACCCGCTATTGCGAAAGCGATTTTGCAATGGCAAGATCCGCCGCCGAAGAATACCGCCTGCTCTATGAAAAATATCCGTTTCTTAAAATGGGCGGAAAAACCCTCGGCACCCCAAAGCCGGTTATCTGCTCCTTTGTAATGTCAAAAACGCTTATTTCCGGCGTGTATTCCCCATATACGCTTGAAGCGAATGTCTGCCGGGAGGGTCCGGATTTTCTCCGGGGCTTTACCATGATGCACGAACAAACCCACCTTCGGGGCTTTATGAACGAGGCGGAGGCGAACTTTGTCGCTTTTCTTGCCTGCGAAAACAGCTCCGACCCGTATTTTGAATACAGCGGCTATTGTCACGCCCTGCTAAGCTCCATGAATGCGCTGTATTCTGCGGATTACGAGGGCTGGCTGGAGCTTCGGCAAAAATATTCTTCCGCCCTCGATGCGGATATGCGGGCGCAAAATGCCTATGTTTCCGAAAACGAGAGCAAAATCTCCGAGGTTTCCGACAGCATAAACGACGCCTACCTGAAAATCAACAGCCAGACCGACGGCGTTCGCAGCTACGGAATGGTTGTGGATCTGCTCCTTGCATATTGGCGCACAAAGTAAAAACAAGTTATATAATAAAAAAAGACTTTTCCCGGTGCGGGAAAAGTCTTTTTTATTATGCCGCCCCGGGCGGAAAATCCTCCGTCAAAAGGCTTTTTTGCCCGTTTCGGTAAACTCGACCGCCGCCGAATAAAGCCCAAAAGGCTCGCCGGAAACGGAATTTTCAAACCGAACACGGATTTTCTGCATTCCGGGGATAAGGCGGCGGCGTCCGAAGGCACGGGATTTATCGTCGCATTGCCAAACAAATTCGCTCCACTTTATTCCCGACCAACGGAAATAGCGAAAGGCTGCGCCCTCCTCCCAAAGAGGCACCCAAACTCCGCCGTGCTTTACCAAAACCTTTACGGAGGTTATCGGCTGCGGCGCAAGCTCCGCAAAAACCGCCCGGAGGGATTTTTTGTTGTAGAAGCTTCCGCCGGAAATATCGGGCAGCTCCCAATGAGCATTGATGGCTTTGCCGCAGTCGGAATAAGCCCCGGCGTTCAGTGCTCCCGGCTCGCCAAAAGCAAAAACCCCGCCCGCTGCGTCGCCAAAGCAAAGCCTTCCGCCCAAAATCGCCGCACAAGCTGCGGGAACATTCTCCCAGTAATAACATTCATACTGAAAGGTGCTGTACGGCGCAGCCTGTTCGTAGGTTTTTTGCCCGCCGTCAAGAAGATAGACCCTGCCGTTTATAAAAATAAGCGCAAAACTTTTCCATGGGCAAAAAACGGCGTTTTCAAGCCCCGTTTCTGCGGAAAGCGCACCGTCGATAAACCAGCTCCTGCGCTGAAGGCAGCGGCTTCCCGTTGTATCCTTTACGGTAAGGGCAAAAACTCCCTGCTCCGTAAGAAAAAGCGGCTCCTCCCCAAGCACGGAAAAGCCTCTGCCTGCGGCTGCGCCGGGTCCGTGCAAAATATTTTTTACGGGAAAAACCGCCTCGCCCTCGGAGATTTCTCCGCTGCGAAGAAAAACCGGTGCCTCTCCTCCGCCAGCACAGTGGGCTGCAAGCAGCCCATCCACCACGGAATATCCGACTATCCGCCCGCCCTCCGGCGCAAGTGCGCAAAAGCGGCTTTCGCCAAAATAGCAAAGGTCGTCCATCTCGCTGTACCAATCGATTCCGGGAAAATCCGGGTTGTCCGTAACAAAAAGACGGTTCCCGATTCCGCCGACGCCGTAAAGCGCAGCCGCACGGCAGCGGTTTATCCTGCCGCCGTAGCCCGGAATATCAACCTCGGCGGTTATGCTTACATTGTCCTCTCCCTCTATCGGAGAAACCCCCGGCGCAGTAATAAAATTTACCTTTCCGGCGGTGCGGTCAACGGAAAAATCAACCCCATAGGTAAGGCTGTTCCAAACCTTTTTGCGGAGGGTGGAGGTCTTATCAAGAACCTTTACCGTAACCGCCCCCGCCGAAAGTCCGGAATAGGAAAGCTGGTAGGAAACAGCGTCCTCCGTTCCGCAAAAATCCTCGGTAAAGCGGCTTGAAAGCAGGTTAAAATCCTCAAAGGGAACGCCCCCGCCGGAGGGTGCCCTCGATATTGTAACCGTCGGAACATAGGCAAAATCCGCTGCGGAAGAAACCGTTGCGGAAACGGTTTGAGCACCGTCCTCTTCGGCGGTGCTCAAACCGAGCACCCGCAGCTTTTCGCCGTCGAGCAGATACAGCTTTTCGCCGTATTGCACCCCGACGGAGGGCTTTTCCGCCGCCGCAGAAAAAACCTCCGCCTGTGGCGAATCCAAAAATATTTTCTTTCCCGCATGGATAACGGCGTGCTCTCCGCCGACGGTGTTAAGGCGGAACATACCGTATATTTTTCCGCCGTAATCCCCGATTTTGGAATATCCCGGACGCTTTTCGGGCTTTCCGCCCGCTCCGGGCATCATGTTGGGGGCGGAGGGACTTCTTGAGGGCGAAACGCTCTCCGGCGGGCTTGTAAGGTCAACTCCTCTAAAGTGCTCCGTGCTCACTGTGCTAAGCCGGGAGGAAAAAGGCATATTCATATTACCGCCTCCTCCGCATATGCGTCAAAAATCGCATATTCATGCGCCTTTGCGGCGGTTTCCGCTGCGCTTCGGCTTTGCGCCCTAAAAATCGAGGCAAGCTCTCTGTCGTCGCAAATATCGCAGATAAACGCCGCAAAGGCAAGCACGAATACGCCGTTTACAAGGCGCGGGTCGTAGGGGATTTCCTCGTCGGAAAGCTTGAGCACCGGCACGGTGCCAAGCTCCTCCGCTCCGCTTTCCCGCCTAAGGCTCTGCTCCGTTTCAAAATATTCCGCCATAAGCGTATTTGCCCAATCCAAGGCAAAATCCGCAAGATAAGGCGCAGTGTTGCTTTCCCCGCAAAGGGAAAGAGCAGTCTTAAAAAGCTTTGTAACAGTCATAAATTTTCTCCTTTCCTTGTCCGTAAAAAAAGGCGGCGGGCGGCTCTTTGCCCCCGCCTTTCTTCGGAATTTTATCACAAAAGAGGTTGAATTTCTGATTCATTTTTTCCGCAAAGCCCGCTTTGCCCTCCCAAAAAAAGCGCAAAAAAACAAAGCTCCCTCCGAAGAGGGAGCCAAGGCTCGTTTTTCAAACGCCCGCCGGGCGGTTTTGTTTATTCTCTCTTTAATTTCTGATAATGGCGGTGGCGGCGAAGGCGGCGGTATTTTCGTATATTATACGCCCTTATGCAAAGAACAAGCAGCGCAAGACCCGCAATGATACCCACCGGAATAACAATAAAAATCCACCAGCGGAAGGTACTTCCCTCTTTCTTTATGGAGGCGTCGCCCTCAACAACGCCGGATTCCTTTACAATATGATATTCCGGGCGAACGGTAACATCATCCGTCGCCATAAGGCTGCTGCTTTTTCCAAAGCTTACGGAAACGGCAACGGAATCGATCTCGGAAATATCGCAGTATTCCGGCACATTGACCTTGCAGGAAACATCGTCTGCGGACATATCCTCCGTCAAAAGCAGCTTTACCGCCGCCATCGGGTGTACGGTCATTTTTCCGTAAAGCTTTTCGCCCTCATATAGGGTAACCTCGCTTTTTTTCAGGGAAATGGGAATTTCCACGCTGCGGAAGGAATCGAAGCAATAATCAAAAAGGGCGGTCGTATCCTTATATTTTGCATATTTGTTCGTGCTTTTAAGCACAACGCAGATAAGGCGCATTTTTCCGTTATCCGCAACGGTAACGGCGGTGTGCTTTGCCTCCTCCGTCCACCCAAGCTTTCCGCCGGTTGCATAGTCATAGCCGTAGGAGGCGTTGTTTTCGCTTCCGACTATCATGGAATGATGTGTGCCAAAGCGGCGTTCCACATTTTTGTTTGTTGCCGGAATGGTCCATTCCCATGCGTTAAAATAGGTTTCAAAGCCCTCTACGGAAAGGGCGTACCGGGTGATAAGTGCCATATCCCTTGCGGTGGTATAATGGTTTGCGTCCGGCATTCCCGTTGCGTTCGCAAAATGGGTGTTGGTACAGCCGATTTCCGCAGCCTTTTCATTCATCAGCTTTACAAATCCAAGCTGGCTTCCGCCAACTGCGTCCGCAAGCCCCATTGCACAGTCGTTTGCGGATTCCACCATTGCGCCGTAGAGCATATCCTCAACCCTGCACTTTTCCCCCTCGGTAAAGGCAAGGTGGGTGCTTCCCTTATCGTAGGAGGCAGCCTCCTTTGTAAAGGTGTATGTGTCCTTTGGGTCAAGCACCTCAAGAGCCATTGCGCAGGTTAGGATTTTTGTAATGCTTGCGGGCTCCATCCGCTTATCGGCAGAGCCGCCCACAAGAAGCTGACCGGTTTCGGCGTCCATAACGCAATATGCCTCGGAGATTATCTCCGCAGGAAACGCCGCAGTATTTTTTGCAAGGGGCGCAGCCGCAAAAAACGCAGCCAGCGCAAAAGAAAGAATTTTTTTAAGCTTCATAAATATATTTCAACTTTCGTAATTTTTCGACTTTTTATATGATACCACAAGAACGCAGGGTTTGTAAAATCCTTTTGGGAATATTTTTGATTTTTGCGGGAAAAATAGCAGCAAAGCCGCTTTTGCGGCATAAAAAGGAGATGTAAAATATGAATTCGACCGTTGCGGTCATCGACAAAATCGCACTTTTGCTCATAATTATCGGTGCAGTAAACTGGGGACTTGTCGGCGTATTTCAATTTGACCTTGTGGCGTGGCTTTTCGGCGGTGCGTCAAGCGTTTTAAGCCGCATTGTCTATATCCTTGTCGGTATTTCCGGCGTTTGGAGCTTTTCTCTGCTCTTTAAGCCCGACCCTGCGCCGAGAGCGGAGCTTGGATAAGCCCGCACAAAATGCGGCAGGCTCCCCGCTCCCGTCGGGAAGCTTTGGTTTTTTTAGGCGAATGCTTCGCCCTTCGGCGTTTTTTCCGATAAGCGAAAAAAGCTTTGCAGCCGGCTTGGCTGCAAAGCTTTTTTATATATTTATCTATTCTCCTTCAAATCATCTTGTAATCGCCTTATAAAGCCCCAAATAAGCGGCTGCGCTTCGGTGCCAGCTAAAGTCATAGCGCATGGCGGAGCGCACGGCTTTTTGCCATTCGCCGCTGCGGAAGCGGAAATACGCCCTCTCCACCGCATTAAACATATCGTCGGCATTGTATGTCTTAAAAGTAAAGCCGTTGCCTCCCGGTGCGCCAAGATCGTGGACAGAATCTTTAAGCCCGCCGGTTTCTCTGACAATCGGAACCGTTCCGTATCGCAAAGCGATCATCTGAGCAAGCCCGCAAGGCTCGCTTCTGCTCGGCATAAGAAGAACATCCGCTCCGGCATATATCCTCCTTGCAAGCGGCGGAACAAACCCGGTTATTACGCTTACTCTGCCGGGATAGCGTGCGCCGAGGCGGCGGAAAAACT
The DNA here is from genome assembly GCA_934466455.1 of uncultured Oscillospiraceae bacterium. Lineage (GTDB taxonomy): Bacteria > Bacillota > Clostridia > Oscillospirales > Ruminococcaceae > UMGS1668. The sequence goes on from CAKSLF010000013.1 coordinate 42,847, forward strand.
CCTCATATTGCGGCTCGCCGCTTCCAAGCACGACCATCTGAGCATTAAGGCTCATTATGCGGTCGCCTACATATTCAACAAGGTCGATTCCCTTGTGGGAAACAAGCCGTCCCACCATTCCGATAAGCATTGCGCTTGGGTCAACGCAAAGCCCGACTTCTTTTTGGAGGGCGGCTTTGTCAGCCGCTTTTCCGGAAAGGTCGTCTGCGGAAAAATGGGCGGAAATATCCGGGTCGGTTTCCGGGTCATAGCTTTCGCAGTCTATTCCGTTGAGTATTCCCGTAAGCTTATAGCTGCGCTCCCTCAAAAATCCGTCAAGCCCCCATGCGTACCATGGGTCAAGGATTTCCTTTGCATAGGTGGGGCTTACCGTTGTAACAACATCGCAGCGGTCGATTCCGCCCTTCATATAGTTGCATCTGCCGGAAAGCTCAACAAGGCTGCGCTTGTCCTCGGGAAGTCCGGCAACATCGCCCGCAACAAACATATCAAAATCGCCCTGGTACTGAATATTGTGAATCGTAAATACCGTTTTTATTCGGGAAAGCTTTTGCTCCCGGCGGTAAAAAACCTCGAGGAACACCGGAACAAGTCCGGTTTGCCAATCGTTGCAATGCAGCACATCCGGGGAAAAATCCATATGCAGAATACTTTCCAAAACCGCCATGGAAAAGAACGCAAAGCGTTCTCCGTCGTCATAGTGACCGTAAATTCCGCTTCTTCGGAAGTAATATTCATTATCTATAAAATAATATGTAACCTCGCCCTGCTTTGCGGTAAAAAGCCCGCAATAGAGGTTTCTCCATGAAAGGCGCACCTCAAAATTGCAAAGAAAGGTCATTTCCTCCCTAAGCCCCTGCGGAATATCGGAATAGAGGGGAAGAATTACCCGACAGTCTGCGCCTGCGGCGCAAAGTGCCTTAGGCAATGCGCCGGAAACATCCGCAAGGCCGCCGCTTGCAATATATGGCCGTGCCTCGCTTGATGCAAAAAGTATATTCATTGGTGTGCCTCCTTTTATATTTTCTGTTTAATTGCCATAAGCTCCGTTTTCCGTGTCTGCGTTCTTAAACCCTCGTTCCTTTCGGTATATAAAGCGGATATTTTTCCGAACCGCAAAGGGTTTCTCCCGGGGAGATGACCACATTTTTGTCGGTGATCACATGGCGCAAAACCGCTCCTTTTCCTACAACGGTGTTGTGCATAAGCACGCAGCCGTAAACCTCTGCGCCCTCCTCGATTTTTGCGCCACGGAAAAGAACGCTGTTTTCCGCCTTTCCGTCAATTACGCAGCCGTCCGTAATAAGAGAATTTTCTGCTTCGGCGGAATTTCCGTACTTTGCGGAAACCTCGTCTCTAACCCTTGTATAGATGGGTCTTTCCGGCGGAAAGAGGGATTCTCTTACCGAAGAATTGAGCAGCGCAAGGTTGGAATCCATGTAATTTTTAAGCCCGGTAAGCTTGTTTGACCAACCGGAAAAGCAGTACCCCCGAATGTTGAGCACGGATGCCTTGCTTTTGAGCACAAAGCGCACAAAGCTGTGCTCATCACGGCTTTTGCTTTCGGAAATAAGCTGCTCAAGCAGCGGCTTTTTGATTATCGCAATGTCAAGATATATGTTTTGCTTTCCGGAAAGCTCCGGCTTTATCCAAAGGTCAAAAAGCCTTCCGCTCTCGTCAAAGGAAAGAGCGACGCATTCTCTGCCCTCCGGAAAAACATCGGTGTATTTATAGATAAGGGTTATGTCTGCGCCGGTTTTTTCGTGCTGCTCAAGCACGGGAAGAAGGTCTATGTTTGCAACAACATCGCTGTCGCTGAGCACAACGGTGTCCGCCGTGCTCTTTTTGACAAAATCCTCAATTCCGGCTATTGCCTGCATTCTTCCGCTGTAAACTCCGCTGTTGTGACCATAGGGCGGAAGAACGCAAAGTCCGCCGTTTTTTCTTGCCATATCCCATTCCTGCCCGCTTCCGAGGTGGTCAAGAAGGCTTTGATAATTGCGGCTCGGAACAACGCCCACATCCTTTATTCCGGAATTAGCCATATTGGAGAGGGAAAAATCTATCATACGGTATCTTCCGCCAAAGGGAACGGAGCCTATTGTGCGGTGCGCAGTGATTTCCGAAAGAAGCTCGTCGTGCATATTGCAGATTATAATGCCGAGAATTCCGTGCTCGTTCATTTTTCCTCCTCCTTTCCGAAAACCGCTCCGCCGGGTACGGCTGCGTTTTCCGATACTTTTGCAAAGGGCCCGATAAGTGCGATTTTTCCGCCGTGCTCGCCGACGGAGGCGTTTTCGCCGATTATTGCTCCCTCGCCGATTACCGCACGGCAAATCCGTGCTCCGGGCTTGATTACAGCTCCCGGCATAACTATGCTGTCCTCGATTACGGAGCCTTTTTCTGCCCGAACTCCGGCAAAGAGCACGGATTTGAGCACCGTTCCGGCAACATCGCAGCCCTCCGTAACCATGGAGTCTTTTATCACCGCTCCTTTTTCAACCATATGGGGCGGCATAACCGGGTTTTTGCTGTAAATCTTCCAGCTTTGGTCATATAGGTCAAGGGCGGGGTGCTCATCAAGCAGATCCATATTTGCTTCCCAAAGGCTTTCCACCGTTCCGACATCCTTCCAGTACCCCTCAAAGCGGTACGCCGCAAGGCGTTCTCCCGCTTTGAGCATGGCGGGAATCACATTTTTGCCGAAATCCTTTTGCGAGGCGGGGTCCGCCTCGTCCTCCGTAAGAAATTTTTCTAATTTGTCCATGGAGAATATGTAAATGCCCATGGAAGCAAGGTTGCTTTTCGGCTGCTTCGGCTTTTCTTCAAACTCGGTGATATATCCGTGCTCATCGGTGCTCAAAATCCCAAAGCGGGAAGCCTCCCTGATTGGAACGGGGATAACCGCAACGGTACAGGCGGCGTTTGCCGTAATATGCGCCGAAAGCATTTTTGCATAGTTCATCTTATAGATATGGTCGCCGGAAAGCACGGCGACATATTCCGGGTTCCAGCGGCGGATAAATTTAAGGTTTTGATAAACCGCATTTGCCGTGCCCCGGTACCAATCGCTTTTTCCGCTGCGCTGATAGGGCGGAAGAATAAATGCTCCGCCGCCGGTTCGGTTCAAATCCCAGCTTTGACCGCCGCCTATGTATTGAGAAAGCTCAAACGGCTCGTATTGGGTCAAAATTCCAACCGTGTCAATCCCGGAATGGACGCAGTTTGACAAAGGGAAGTCTATGATCCTGTATTTTCCGCCATAGGGAACTGCGGGCTTTGCAAGGTCCTTTGTAAGAGCATAAAGCCTGCTGCCCTGCCCGCCTGCAAGCAGCATTGCAATCATCCTTTTGCGCAACTGTTTTTTCCTCCTTTGTAAAGCGTTTTTTGTATATGCAATGTTTTTTTTTCGGACGGTTTTTTCGGCGCAAACCGCCGAAAAAACAAAGGCTATTTTCTAACTCTTTTATAAATTGCGGCGCAGTAGGGGGGAAGGTCGATTTTTGCACCAAAGCCGCTTGCGGCTTTTGTCAAATCCTCTTTTTCTTCGCCGTCCTTTTCCTCTCCAAGCTCCTCCGCCGTAAGCAAAGCGGGAAGCCCGGCTCCGCTTCCGCCAAAGCGCAGCTCCTCCGATGAGAGCAAAAGCTGCCAGCGGCTGCCCTCCGGCAATTCGGCAAAAAAGCCGGGGTTTGGGTTTGGGCAAAAGCTGAAGAAGCAAAGCAGCTCCCCGGCTTTGTCCGTGCGGCGGAAGGCAACGGCGTTCCGCCCCGCCTCGTCGCAGCTTGCCCACGCAAAATTGTTCCATGCCTCCGGCTCGTTCCAAAGCTCCTTGCGGGTAAGATAAAGCTTATTAAGCGCACGAACAAAGCCTTGCAGCTTTTCGTGCTTTTCGTATTGCAAAAGAAGCCAGTCAATTTCCTTATCCTCATCCCATTCGATAAACTGACCGAATTCCTGCCCCATAAACAAAAGCTTTTTTCCCGGATAGCACATCATATAGGCAAAAAGCGCACGCAGCCCCGCAAATTTTTCCTCATAGCTTCCGGGAAGCTTGCCGATAAGCGATTTTTTCCCGTGAACCACTTCGTCGTGGGAAAGGGGAAGTATGTAGCTTTCGGAAAAAGCATAAACAAGCCCAAAGGTAAGCTTATCGTGGTTGTATGCCCTAAAAACCGGGTCCATGGACATATAGGCAAGGGTGTCGTTCATCCAGCCCATGTTCCACTTAAAGGTAAACCCAAGCCCCCGCCCGGAGGACCTTGTAACCTCGGGAAAAGCGGTGGACTCCTCCGCAATCATCATGGCTCCGGGATAGCTTTCGGCGACGGCTGCGTTAAGCGAACGCAGCAGGGAAGCCGCCTCGAGGTTTTCCCGCCCGCCAAAACGGTTGCGTTCCCAGCTTTGCCCCTGCCGCCCGTAATCCCGGTAGAGCATGGAGCTTACTGCGTCCGCACGGATTCCGTCCACATGGTATTTGTCAAGCCAGTACATTGCGGAGGAAATAAGAAAACAGCGGACCTCGTTTCTTCCAAAGTCAAAAACCTTTGTGCCCCATTCCGGGCGTTCGCCCATAAGGGGATTTTTGTATTCATAGCAAGGCTCGCCGTCAAAATCCGAAAGACCGTAGCCGTCCTTTGGAAAATGTGCCGGAACCCAATCAATAATCACGCCTATTCCTTTTTGGTGCATTGTATCAACAAAGTACATAAAGTCCTCCGGCGCACCGTAGCGGGAGGTCGGCGCAAAATAGCCGAGGCATTGGTACCCCCATGAGCCGTCAAAGGGATATTCGGCAACGGGCATAAGCTCAACATGGGTGTAACCCATCTTCAAAACATATTCCGAAAGCTCGTCTGCGCTTTTTCGATAGTCAAAAAAGCTTCCGTCGGCATACCGCCGCCATGCGCCAAGATGGACCTCATATATATTGACCGGGCGGGAACGCATATCCGCCTCTTTCCGTGCGGAAATCCATTCGTCGTCGTTCCATTCATATTCCGGCGAATACACAACAGAGGCTGTTGCCGGGCGGGTTTCGCTGTGAAAAGCATAGGGGTCCGCCTTAAGCATTGTTTTTCCGTTTTTTGCGGTGACGGCGAACTTATAAAGTTCGCCTGCGCCGATTTCCGGCACAAAGCATTCCCAAACTCCGCCGGGGGTTATCTTTTTCATAGGGTCGGCGGCGGTGCTCCAACCGTTCCAGCCGCCGGAAACGGCGACTGCGGCGGCATTCGGTGCCCAAACACGAAAGGCAACGCCTTTTTTGCGTCCCTTTTCGGTTATATGCGCCCCAAGAAATTCGTATGAACGGGCGTTGTTGCCCTGGTGAAAGAGATAAAGCGGAACATCAAGCTCCGTAACCTTTTTTGCACACATTCTTTCAATACCCCCTTTGCCGTTCTCTTATTACATTTTAACAAATTTTTCGGTCATATTCAAGAAAGATAAATATAAAAATCACAATACCCTTTTTGTGCAGGATTAACAAAAAAGTCGGTAAAATGCGAATTTTATAAAAATAAAATTCGCCTTCTTGCCCTTTTATAAATATGTGCTATAATATTGCTTTAATAATTACACATCAAAAGCTTCGAGGTATATTTATGAATATTGACAAAAAAGCGATTATCGAAAAAGCGGCGGAATTTGGTTTTTCCGCAGCCGAAATTCCCGTTTCCGAAATTCCCGTAAATCCCGAATTTCTTAAATACTGCGAAGAAAACCGCTGCGGAAATTACGGCGCAAATTATGCCTGCCCGCCGGATTGCGGAACGCCGGAGGAGATGCTGCGCCGCCTTGAGTCCGCAAGCACTGCCCTTGTGCTTCAATCCCAATGGAGCGTTCCCGGCTATGGCACCCAGGAGGTTCTTTCCTCAAAGGCGGAGCACGGCGGTGCGGTTCGCCGCTTTCGGGATTTTCTCCGCAAAGAGGACTATGATGTTTTTGCGGTCGGCTACGGACCCTGCTCCGTCTGCAAGCCCTGCCGCCGCAAAAGCGGCGAGCCTTGCCCTCTTCCGGATCTGCGCATAAGCTGTATGTCGGCATACTGCATTGATGTGGCGGAGCTTGCAAAAAGGTGCGGTTTGCCCTTTGAATGGAATCCCCGGCGGCTTTATCTTTTCGGAATGATTATGTTTTGCGATAAATAATTTTGAGCCGAAAATACTTGACACCCGCCGCCATTGATGATAGAATATTTTGTACGCAATTGCGCCTGTTTGCGGATGTGGCGGAATTGGCAGACGCGCTAGATTCAGGTTCTAGTGATAGCAATATCCTGTGGGTTCAAGTCCCATCATCCGCACCAAAAAGCAGACACCGCCGCAAGGCGGTGCCTGTTTTTTTATATGATGAGGACTTGAACCCACCAAAACAGGGGTCCCCGAAAAAGCGCAGCTTTTTTGGGGAGGAGGAGCAGCAGCGGAGCCTGCGCAGAAAATCCCGCAAAGCGGGATTTTTTGCAATGCGCAGCTTGCTGCGACGAAAGTCCCATCATCCGCACCAAAAAGCAGACACCGCCACAAGGCGGTGCCTGTTTTTTTATATGATGAGGACTTGAACCCACCAAAACAGGGGTCCCCGAAAAAGCGCAGCTTTT
>CAKSLF010000014.1 GCA_934466455.1 uncultured Oscillospiraceae bacterium
CTCCAAAGACTTGCTCTTACCGACGGAGTAAACACCTACAAGAGCGGAAGCAAGATTTATATTAAAAAGGATGACGGTGCTAAGACGCTGAAAATTATCGCCGAGCCGGAAAATGCCAACACATGGTTGAAATTTAAGTTCGGAGATTTCGCTTCGATGCAGAATATAGTCGACATCGGCGGCGATAATGAATTTGTTTACTCAAACGGCACCGAAGGCTTCCCCATGGATAAACAGATTACTCTTACGCCTAAAAATGCGGGTAACTTCAGCCTGAATGCAATCTATACGACTTATAAACCCGAAAGCTACGGCACATGGGAGGTTTATGTGTACGACGAGAGCAGTATAGACGATGTCGTTACTCTCGAAAACGTGCCGCATTACGAAAATCTTGTGCTCAATGTGGGCGATTCTGCGGAGCTTCCCACCGAGCTTCCGAATATGCTTCCCGAGGGCAATCACTGCCGCCTAGAATGGCGCATTGTCAGAACCAGTATGACCGGAGCGGAGCATATAACCGAGAACGAAAATATTGAGCTTAAAGACGGCAAAATTATTGCAAAGAAAGCCCACGAAGAGGGCAAATACAGCAATCTTGAGCTGATTGCCATCAAGCCAAACGGGGACAAGATATTCTTTTCCGGAGCGGCATTTTCCGTCACCGTAAAAGATGTCAAGGCAATTCCGGTTGAAAATATTCTTGTAAATCCCACAGAGCTTATGCTCGCACCCGGCGAAAAAGCAAGCCTCACCGCATCCGTGCTTCCCTCCAACGCCACCGGTGCCGACAGCACGAAATTCGAGTGGGAAAGCAGCAATACCGCTGTTGCGGTCGTTGACGTAAACGGAGCCGTAAGGGCGGTTTCCGACGGCAGTGCCGTCATAACCGTGAGATATGCCGGAAAGTCCGCCTCCTGCAATGTTACCGTCAGCACGCACAAGCATATTTACTCGGATTGGAGCTACAACGGAGTCTCCCATTGGTATGAGTGCATCGACCCCAACTGCCCGAGCATAAACGAAAGCATCAGAGATGTCTCAGAGCATAGCTTTAAGTGGATTATAGACAAAGAAGCCACCAAAAAGGAAACAGGTCTTAAGCATGAGGAATGTGTCGTTTGCGGATACGTTCGTAACCCGAACACCATTATAAACAGACTTCCTCAGAGCAATACCGATGTAATTCATATTTCTGCAAATGCGGCTTCAAAGGGCGAAAAGAACCCGAATACAGGCGCACCGGAAATGAGCACCGCAGTGCTCACGCTAACGGCGGCGGTGCTCGTGCTCAAAAAGCGCAGATAATAAAATAAACGACATTCCTATTTTTTCTGTTTATTGTAATCAGCCGAAATCCCCTTCGCACGGTCAGCGCGAAGGGGATTTTGCTATATAAATTCATAATTTGGGCAGACTATGGGTGTTGACACGCAGCGCAGAATGTGGTAGAATGGAGTTTACGAAAAAGAACAAATGTTTACAAAAAACAAGGAGGCGGCACATTGGATTTTAAGCTTGTTTCTCCCTTTAAGCCAACCGGCGACCAGCCGCAGGCAATAGAAAAGCTTGTTGAGGGAATAGAGCGGGGAGATAGGGAACAAACGCTGCTTGGAATTACAGGCTCTGGAAAAACCTTTACTATGGCAAGCGTTATCGAAAAAATAAACCGCCCGACCATAGTGCTTTCTCACAACAAGACTTTGGCGGCGCAGCTTTGCAGCGAGTTTAAGGAGTTTTTTCCGGAAAACCGTGTGGAATACTTCGTTTCATACTATGACTATTACCAACCGGAGGCATACATTGCTTCAACGGATACCTATATAGAAAAAACATCGGATATAAACGACGAAATCGAAAAGCTCCGTCATTCGGCGACTGCCGCTCTTTCGGAGCGGCGTGATGTAATAATCGTGGCCTCCGTTTCCTGTATATATTCTCTTGGCGACCCGATAGATTACCGCACTATGGTAATTTCTCTTCGTCCGGGAATGAAAAAGGATAGGGACGAAATAGTAAAGCAGCTTGTAAATATGCAGTACGAGCGCAATGATATGGCTGTTGCACGCAACAAGTTCCGTGTGCGGGGGGATGTAATCGAAATCTGCCCTGCATATTCCGATGAAACCCTTATCAGAATCGAGCTTTTCGGCGATGAGGTAGACAGAATAAGCGAAATAAATATCGTTACCGGAGAAGTAAAAAATGTGTTGAACCACATTGCAATATACCCCGCTTCGCACTATATCGTTCCGAAAGAAAAAATGGAAAAGGCGATAGTGCAGATTGAAAAAGAATGTGACGAGCGGGAAAAATATTTTAAGGACAACGGCAAATTCATCGAAGCGCAGCGCATTTCCGAGCGCACCCGCTACGATGTGGAAATGATGAACGAGGTGGGCTTTTGCAAGGGCATAGAGAACTATTCCCGCATACTTTCGGGAAGGGAGCCCGGCTCCTGCCCGACCACACTTTTGGACTATTTCCCGGATGATTTTGTGATGTTCATAGACGAGAGCCATGTCACTCTGCCGCAGGTTAGGGCAATGTCCGGCGGCGACCGCTCAAGAAAAGAAAATCTTATCAATTACGGCTTCCGCCTTCCGTCGGCAATAGACAACAGACCGCTTACATTTGATGAATTCCAAAGCAAGCTGAATCAGGTGGTGTATGTAAGCGCAACTCCGGGCGAATTTGAACGCAGCCGCAGCACCCAGCTTGTTGAACAGGTAATTCGCCCAACGGGGCTTCTTGACCCGGAGATAAGCGTTCGCCCGGTGGAGGGGCAAATCGAAGATTTGCTTTCGGAAATCAATATGCGAATCGAAAAGGGCGAACGCACTCTTATAACAACCCTAACAAAGAAAATGGCGGAAAATCTTACGGAATACCTTGTAGGAATGGGAATAAAGGTGCGGTATATGCACCACGATATAGATACCATAGAGCGCATGGAGATAATCCGGGATTTGCGCCTCGGAGAGTTTGATGTTCTCTGCGGAATAAACCTTTTGCGGGAAGGTCTTGACATCCCGGAGGTAAGCCTTGTGGCAATTCTCGACGCAGACAAAGAGGGCTTTTTACGCAGCGAAACTTCACTTATCCAAACCATAGGAAGAGCCGCAAGAAACGCCGAGGGCAAGGTCATTATGTATGCGGATACCGTTACGGACAGCATGGAGCACGCAATTCGTGAAACGGAACGCCGCAGAAAAATTCAGGACGGATACAATAAAGAACACGGCATCGTTCCAAAGACGATTAAAAAAGATGTTCGTGACATTATCGAGATTTCAAGCCATAAGGGCGACGATAAAAACGGAAAACGAATGAGTTACCGTGAAACGGAAGAAGAAATAAAGAGGCTTACCGCAGAGATGAAGGCGGCTTCAAAGATACTTGAATTTGAGCACGCAGCCTATTTGAGGGACAGAATAAAAAAACTGCGTGAGCAAATGGAGGATGTGCAATATGAATCAAAATTCCATAGTCATAAAAGGCGCAAGGGAACACAATCTTAAAAATATCGACCTTGAAATACCAAGGGATAAGCTTGTTGTGCTAACCGGGCTTTCGGGCTCCGGAAAAAGCTCTCTTGCCTTTGATACGATTTTTGCGGACGGTCAGCGGAGGTATATGGAGAGTCTTTCCTCTTACGCACGCCAGTTTCTCGGGATGATGGAAAAGCCCGATGTTGATTCTATCGACGGACTTTCTCCGGCAATATCCATTGACCAAAAAAATACAAGCAAAAACCCACGCTCGACCGTAGGCACGGTTACAGAAATTTACGATTATTTGCGTCTGCTTTATGCACGCATAGGCGTGCCGCACTGCCCTGTTTGCGGAAGAGAGATAAAGCAGCAGACCGTTGACCAAATTGTCGATAAAATTATGGAATTGCCGGAGGGAACAAAAATCCAGCTTCTTGCGCCGGTTATACGGGGAAGAAAGGGCGAGCACATAAAAGAACTGGATTCCGCAAGGCGCAGCGGCTTTGTGCGGGCAAGAATCGACGGAAGCATATACGACCTTTCCGAAGATATTCTCCTCGACAAAAACAAAAAGCATACGATAGAGATAGTTGTTGACAGGCTTGTTATAAGACCGGACATAACCTCCCGCCTTACGGATTCGCTTGAAACCGTCATGGCGCAAAGCGGTGGTCTTGCCGTGGTCAATGTTATAGACGGCGAGGACATGATGTTTTCGCAGAACTATGCCTGCCCGGAGCACGGTATTTCCATAGAAGAGCTTACGCCGAGAATGTTCTCCTTCAACAACCCTTTCGGTGCCTGTGAAAAATGCACCGGGCTTGGCGTCTTTATGCGTATTGACCCAAACCTTGTTGTTCCGAATAAAAATCTTTCGATAAGAGAGGGCGCAATCCATGCCGGAGGATGGTATTATTACGAGGGCGGAATAGCAAGAAACTATTATGACGCTCTTTCAAAAGAATACGGCTTTTCTCTTGATGTGCCGTTTAAGGATTTGCCGAAAGAGGCTGTTGATGTGCTTCTCTACGGAACAAAGGGCAAAAAAATCCAGGTCCTTCGTGAAAGCAACAGTATGCACGGCTATTTCACAACGGAGTTTGAGGGAATTATAAATAACCTTGAACGACGCTTTAGGGAAACAAACAGCGAATGGATGAAAGAAGAAATAGCCCAGCAAATGCGGGCGGTGGATTGTCCGGAATGCCACGGCGAAAGGCTAAAAAAAATCTCCCTTGGGGTGACGGTCGCAGGAAAAAACATAAGCGAATTTTCAAGGATGTCGGTAAAGCAGGCATTGGATTTTGTGGATAGTATGCAGCTTTCCGAGAGGGAAAAGATGATTTCCCGCCTTATTATGAAAGAGGTGCGGGCACGCCTTGGCTTTTTGAAGAATGTGGGATTGGAATATCTGACATTATCAAGAGGAGCTTCGACTCTCTCCGGCGGCGAAGCCCAGCGTATACGCCTTGCAACGCAGATAGGCTCCTCGCTGATGGGAGTGCTGTATATCCTTGATGAGCCGAGCATAGGTCTTCATCAAAGGGATAACGAAAAGCTTATTGATACGCTGAAGCATTTGCGCGACCTTGGAAATACGGTGATCGTAGTCGAGCATGATACAGATACTATGCTTGCCGCCGACCATATAGTGGATATAGGTCCGGGAGCAGGTGTCCATGGCGGAAATGTTGTCTGCTCCGGCACTGTACAGGACATTATGAACTGTCCGGAATCTATTACGGGCGCATACCTTTCCGGAAGAAAGAAAATTGAAATCCCCGAGCACCGCCGCCAGGGAAACGGCAAAAAAATAATCGTAAAAGGGGCTGCGGAAAACAATCTGCGCAAAATTGATGTGGAATTTCCTCTCGGAACTTTCTGCGTGGTAACGGGTGTTTCCGGTTCCGGAAAAAGCTCTCTTGTCAATGAGATTTTATATAAGACTCTTGCAAGAGATCTTAACGGTGCAAAGGCAATTCCGGGAAAATGCGACGGAGTTGAGGGTGAAGAAAATCTTGATAAGGTGATTTGTATTGACCAGTCGCCCATCGGGCGCACTCCCCGTTCCAACCCTGCAACCTATACCGGAGTTTTTACCGATATACGCAACCTTTTTGCGGAAACGGCGGAATCAAAAGCCAGGGGCTATAATTCCGGGCGGTATTCCTTTAATGTAAAAGGCGGCAGATGCGAGGCTTGTGAAGGCGGCGGAATAATCGAGATAGAAATGCACTTTTTGCCTAATATTTTTGTTCCGTGCGAGGTTTGTAAGGGCAAACGCTATAACAGAGAAACCCTTGAGGTGCATTATAAAGATAAAAACATAAGCGATGTTCTTAATATGACTGTGGAGGAGGCTGTGACTTTTTTTGAAAATGTGCCGAAGATTCGCAGAAAAATTGAAGTGCTCCAGGAGGTTGGGCTTGGTTATGTGACCTTAGGGCAATCTGCAACAACTCTTTCCGGCGGCGAGGCGCAGAGGGTAAAGCTTGCAACGGAGCTTTCAAAAAGACCCACAGGAAAGACGGTTTATATCCTCGACGAGCCGACAACGGGGCTTCATACCGCCGATGTTCATAGGCTTATTGATGTTTTGCAAAAGCTTGTTGACGGCGGAAATACCGTAATACTAATCGAGCATAACCTTGATGTGATCAAGGTTGCGGATTACCTTATCGACCTTGGACCGGAGGGCGGCGACGGCGGCGGAACAATCGTTGCCGCAGGTGCTCCGGAAAAAATTGCCGCCTGCAAAAAATCATATACCGGTCAGTTCCTTAAACCGATTCTTGAACAAAAAAAGTGATTTTACGGAGCAAAAAAGCAAAAAAATGCTTTTTTGCTCTGTTTTTTTTCAAAATATTTCTTCGAAAGGCTGTAAAAACAGAAAAAAATATGTTATGATAAAATACAAATATGTATAAAGGAGAGAGCTCCATATGTCCGAACAAATAATTTTCAAAAGTCAGGCTTTCGGAGGCTTTAATAAAGAAGAAGTCCTTAAATATATAGATTCTATCAATGCAAAACATACCGAGGAGCAGGAACAGGCGTCCTCGGAGATAAGCGATCTTTCCTCTCAGGTTACGGACCTTAAAATAAAAACCGAAGAGGGCGAAAAAAGCTTTAACGAGCTTATGAACGCATACAACGAAATGCGGGAGCATTATATGATGCTCAAAACAAGAAATGATAATCTGGAAAGTGAGAATGCAAAGCTTAAAACCCGCTGCGAAATTGCCGAAAAGGAGCTTTGCATTGAAAAGGAGCTTAATAAACAGCTTGAGGATAAGCTTGAGCAGGAACGGCAAAAGACCGATGAGCATGCGGCAGAAGACAAACGCATTGCTGCAGCCGTTGCGGAAATGGGCGATTCTGCAAGAGTTATGCTGAGCGGGGCAAAAAACAATGCTCAAAGTATGATAAAAGGTGCTCAGGCTTCTGCCGAAAGCATAAATACAGAAATTGACGGACTTTGCTCGGAACTTGAAAAGACAAAAGCCTTTATGCAGGATTCGCTTGCCGTGCTCACTCAAAGGATTGAATACATTTGCAGAACTGCGGAGGCAGCAAAGATTTCTTCCGACGGAAAAAACGAAAAGTGCGATGAGCTGCAGGCGGAATATGAAAAAATGCTTGCAGAAACCGACAGCAAGGTACAAACCTTCAAAAACCGCTTTTTTCAATGAGCCGCCGCAGCCCGTGACGAAGGTCGAGATCGCAGCGGACTGCATAAAAGGCGGAGAGCAAAACCGGGCTTTTCAAAAACCGCAGCAAATTGTGCCGAGGAAACCGTCAAAAATCGTTCTTAAAAAGAAACGAAGCTTTGCGCAGGAAATAAAAAGCCTTATAAAAGCGATTATAGGAAAACTGTAAAACAACGCCGAATGAAATATTTCGGCGGCTGTTTTTAGGAAGGAAAATACCTTGAAATTCAGTATAAGACCAATACGGCTTGAGGATGCGGCGGCAATAAGCTGCGGGCAATATAAAGACGAATTGATTATGGCAAGAATCAAAGATTTTGGTTAAGGAGAAAATATGGATAAGTTAAAAATATCCTGCCCGTGTTTGTTTGGATTGGAAAGCGTGCTTTCCGGCGAAATGAAACGCATGGGTGCAGAAAATATAACCGCAGAAGACGGTCGGGTTACATTTGAGGGAAGCTTTGAAGATGCTGCAAGGGCAAATCTCCGTTTGCGCACGGCGGAAAGGGTGCAGATAATTGTTGCGGAGTTTACCGCAAGAACTTATGAAGAGCTTTTTCAAGGAACTCTTGCTGCGCCGTGGGAAGAATTTATCGGGCGCAGGGACGCTTTCCCGGTTAAGGGAAGAACGGTGAAAAGCCAGCTTTACAGTATGTCCGATTGTCAGTCCATAATTAAAAAAGCTGTGGCAAAGAGACTTGAGAGCGTATATCACCAAAGCTGGTTTGAGGAAACAGGCTCCACAATACAAATTCAGTTTATGCTTTTGCGGGATAGGGTAATGCTGCTGCTCGATACCTCGGGAATAGGGCTTCATAAGAGAGGCTACCGCCGCAATTCTGTTGAAGCTCCGATAAAAGAAACCATTGCCGCAGGAATTGCCGACCTTGCGCATGTTTACCCGGACAGCGTTGTATGCGACCCTATGTGCGGAAGCGGCACACTTATGATAGAATCCGCATTAAAGGCAATGAACATCGCTCCGGGTATAAACCGCCATTTTGCGGCGGAGCAATGGGGCTGCTTTCCGGCGGAGGCTTGGCAGCGGCAGCGCAGTGCCTGCCTTGATGAAATAAACAGGGAAGCACCTTTTGAAGCGTTCGGCTCGGATATCGACCCGGAGGCGGTGCGCCTTACTATTGAGAATGCCGCAAACGCCGGGGTTGCAAACCGTATTCATGTGGAACAGCGTGATATGAGAAAATTTGAATTTCCGGAGGCGCAGCGCAGGCTGATTATGCTTTGCAACCCGCCGTACGGCGAGCGCATATTGGATATAAAAGAGGCAGAAGAGCTTTATCGTGCGCTTGGCAGGCTCTGCGAGCCTGCGGAGGGCAGAAGCTTTAATATAATTTCTCCCCATGATGAGTTTGAATCGCTTTTCGGGAGAAAAGCCGACCGCCGCCGCAAGCTGTATAACGGTATGATAAAGTGTCAGCTTTATATGTATTTCAAATGAGCACGCCGTGCTCAATTATAAATAAAACAGCCGTGCTCAAAACGAGCACGGCTGTTTCTTCGTAATAAAATCAATTATCTGTAATTTCAAGAACCGCTTTTGTTACGGCAAGGGCGGTTTTTTGTATGTCTGTTTTGCTGATAAGGCTTTCAACCTCTGCGGGGTTGGAGATAAAACCGACCTCGAGCATAACGGCAGGACAGAGAGTGAGGCGTGTAACAGAGTAATAATCCTGCTTGGAGCCTTCATTATCGCGTCTTGTTGCGGCAGAAATGTAATCAACAAGCTTTTGAGAAAACTCCGCAGATTGGTCGTAATGATAATAAACCTCTGTTCCGCACCAGAGGTTGGCGTCGGCGTTTTCGGCGATGGAGTTTGCGTGGCAGCAAATGTACACATCGACAAAAGCTTCCCTTGCGGGGTCTGTGCGCCCGTAGGTATCAAGCTTGCTTCCGTCGGAAACAAGCAAAACGATTTTTGCACCGAGCCTTTCAAGGCTTTCCGCAATCGCCATTGTGTTGGCAAGATTTATTTCCGCTTCGTTGACTCCGTAGTCCCCCGCAGGGCTTAATGCGCCCGGGTCGGGTCCGCCGTGACCGGCGCATACCGCAACGGTAATCCCGGAAAGCGGTTTTGAAAGGTCATCGGAATGTACAGGCTGTTTTTTGAGCACTACGGTAAATTCGCCCGTTTCTTCGTTTGTTTGTATATCCCATCCCCAAAGCGTATGCTTTGCCAAAACAACAACGGTTATGCTTCCGTCGCCATTATCAATGGGATTTACGATATAGAAAAGCTCCGCCTCTCTGTCGATAAAGCCAAATTCGCTAAAATCGGTATTGTAAAGTGTAAGCCGAAGCTTTTTGCCGTCGGTTTCTCCGCGAAAAGCGGGCAGGCTTGTGCAGGAAAGGCGTAAAAGCTCATAATTTTCGCCGGTTTCGCTGTCAACCCTTGTAATGGAATTTTTGATATCGCCGTTTCCCACAACGGGAGTGCTGTGCTCCTTTTTTATGTAGCCGCCCATGGCAAGCTCATAAAAATTGTCCTCTTCGCCTATTACATAATCGGCGCAGCCTGTGCGGAGAGTTGCGGTAAAATTGCCGGTTACGGAAGGTTCCGGTTCAATACCTGCCATATTGCAGTTTGCACGAATCGCAAGCTTTGCGCCGCTGCCTATGGCAAAAACCTCGCCGGCACTTTTGTAATTTTTTGTTTCGCCGTTATATACGAGGGTATAGGATATGTTTCCGAGAGAAACGACCTCTCCGTCAACAAATTTGTCGTCGGGCAGGACGATTTCGGCTTTGAACTTTGCCGGAACGCCGGTATCGGCGGCGGCAACCTGAGAAAGAGTTACACTTTTTCCGGCAACGCTTGCATAAACCGCACCGCCGCTTGGACCGATGCAGGTTATGGTAAAGGTTTTTCCGGGAAGTGCGGAAAGGGAAGCTGCCGGGGCGATTGACGAAAGGCGGGAGGTCTTGCCGGAGCCGCCGGAAGCCGTTCCGCGGTTTATAGTAACGGAGCGAACGCTGTCGCCCTGAGTAAAGGTGTAAGTTTTACCTTTTTTATATGTGTCAACGGTTACGGCAAAAAGCCCGCTTTCGCCGGTGCGCTCCACTTCAACACCGTCAAGATAAAGCTTTTTTTGGGGATCCGATGTGCCGAAAATCGTATACTTGTATGTTGCAACAGTAAGTGCGGAGCCGGAAGGACGGGTTATGGCAAACTTTTTCGATATAGAAAAATCGGCATATTCGTCAAGTACGGTACTGTCAAAGCCGGCGGTAAGGTAGCTTGCGCTTCCGTTTGCGTTGCTCTTTAGTGCGGTGTAATCATAAACGCAAAAGCCTGCGCCATACAGACGGTTCACAAGATATTGGTTATTAAGCTCGTATGCGTCGCCGAAAAAATCGCCTTTTGCAACGGGAACAAGCACTCTGGAAAGGTCGTTTACCGTAAAGATGCTTGCATCCGGAAATGTCTTAAAAAGGGCGGAAAGGCGGCTTTCGTACCCGTCTTTGGAATATGATGAAAGTGGAATTTCCGCAAAAAGAGTTTTGAAGCAGCCGTCGGAATAGAGTTTTTCGGCATTTTCGGCTGCACTTTCATTTCCGAAGGGCAAAAGCACTCCCGCCTTTTCTCCGAGGACGGAAAGTATTTCTGCGCTTGCCTCATCTGCGGGAATGAGCACGGTTTCAAAATTGCTTGCAGAAAGCTTTTCCACAACATCGCCGTGGCAAATAGCATATAGCCTAAGCTCGCCGGACGCTTCCGAAAGCTGCGCCGTAAACCCGTCGGAGTATCCGTTTCGGCAGTCAAGAGCAATGCCGGAAAAGCCGTTTTTTGCGGCATATTCGGCTGCTTCGGAGGCGGAGCTTCCGTCGGCAGCATTAAGTATAAAGAGCCGCTGGGTATTTTCTGCTGCAAAAGCACAAACGGAAAAAACAATAACCGCAGCGACTGCAAAAATAAGTGAAAATATCTTTTTCAAAGCTTAAAATCCTCCGGGTCGTATTGTGGCATGACGGGTGCGGAAGGCTTGGGTTTTCTTAAAATCGGGTCGTATGTAAAAGAAAAGCAGGAAAAGCCTTTTTCAACAACGCCTTTTTTCTTACAGAGAACATTTTTGCCGTCTGCGGAAAGATAACCTTTTTCACAGTACTCGCAGCGTGGCTCAATATTTTTATCAAAAAACCTTTTCACCTAAAAAACCTCCTTTTTCCCTTATATATAACATTATATCAGACCCAAAGCGGTAATTCTATAAGAAAATGTTACGATTTTATTCCGATTTGGCATAAACCGCCCGTAGGCTTTTAAGCATCGGCAAGGTGCGGCGACTTAAAAATAAAACAAAAGCCGCCGCTTCGCCGGGCGGCGGCTTTTGGAAAAATGTATTTGCGCAGCCGGGTTAAAAAATACAGAGGAACAAAACCGCATTATATTATCCGCAGTTCTTTTGCCTGAGTTTTTTTATTCTGCTCCAAAAGTGTTTTGCAACAGGCTCACATTCGCTTTTTGGCGGAACAAGCGAAAGCAAAAACAGCGCAGCCATACAAACAAGACTTACTGCAACCGGCGCAGATGAGGAAAGTACGGCGTTTATCCCGCCGCTGCGAACCGCAAAAGCAGCTGCGCTTTCCGGAATGAGGGAGCACAGCATCTTTAGAATAAACGCCGTAAAAACGGCGTTTGCCGGGCGGGAAATTATGAACGGAATAAGAGAAACCTTACTTTCTTCCGTAACTGCCGCAACCTGGAGCATTACGGATACACCGGAAAAAGCGGATATAATTCCGGCGGTGATTATGGAGGCTTCGCCGGATATTTCTCCGCAGGCGGCACAACCGGCAGTTACTTCAAAAAAACCGAAAAACAGAGCTTTTGTAACCGAAGAGGAACACAGATGAGAGAAAAAATATCCGTTTTTGCATATTGCCAAAAGTCCGCAGGCAATAATAATGAATGCGCACATTCTGAAACAGCTTTCCGCAGCGGAAACAACGGATTCCACAACACAGGCTGCGCTGCTTTTTTGCAAAGCAGTATTTTCGCAGGCGGAGCTGTCGCTTTTGGCAAAAAGAGAGGTTACGGCGGCAATGGTAAAAGCGGAAGCGGTTTGGGCTGCAAGGAGAAGAAGCCCTGCTTTTGCGCTGCCGAGCATTGCTCCTCCGACAGCGGAAATAAGAAAAGGCGGTCCTGCGTTTACGCAAAAGCAGAGCATCCTTGCGGCGGTCTTCGGAGAAAGCCCGCCCCGGATAACGGAATCGTTTATGCATTTTGCCGCAGCAGGATAGCCGCCTATTGCCGCCGCAAGCAAAATTCCGCCGCAGCTTTGAGGAAGCCGCAGCAGCCCGGTTATGGGTCGGAACGCCGCCGAAAAGAAATCCGCAGCGGTGCTTTTGCAAATGAATACGGATAACGCCATAAACGGAAAAAGGCAGGGTATTACCGAGCTGCTGCAAAGAGAAAGCCCGTTTCGTATACCGTCCGAAAGGTTTCCGCCGTCGAATAAAAGAACAACACCAAGCCCTCCGGCACAAATTGCGGTAAAAATGCTTTTTTTCTTCAAAAAACAATCCTGCTTTCATAAAGAGATACGCACTCTTGATAGAAAAAGTGCAATATGCTAAAATATATGCCGCAGTGTTTAATCGTAGAAAGGGGAAATCCGCTTGAAAAAAATAATTGCAGCCGTATTGGTTTTTGTTATGCTGTTTTCCGGTTGCGAAAAACAAAACATCGGTACGGATTATGATTTTTCGCCGATAATTGAAAAAACCGTTTTTAGCGTTGCAAAAGAAGCACCTAACCCCGCTTTTGGAAGTATATACGGCGAATGGTCGGTAATAAACGCAGCAAGAAGCGGAGCTTCTCTTCCGCAAGAATGGTACGATACCTATTATGAAAATATTTGCGCAGTTCTTGAATCGGAAAAAGGCATTTTGAGCGCAACTAAAAATACAGAATATTCAAGAGTGATAATTGCTCTTTCCGCCATTGGTAAAGACCCGGCAGACGCCGCAGGGTATAACCTTTTTGAGCACTATAAAACAATTGAAGAAATCTCGAAGCAGGGTATTTCCGGCGTTATTTTTGCACTTATCGCCCTCGACTGTAAAGGATATCCTTTGCCGGAGGATTCCGAGGTCACAAGAGATACGCTTGTTGATTATATTCTGGAAAAAGAGTATCCCAACGGCGGTTGGGCTATAATTGGGGACGAAGCGGATGTTGATGTTACCGCACAGGCTTTGCAGGCACTGGCTCCGTACAGAGAAAAAGAGAATGTCGCTCCGGCGGTTGAAAGAGCGGTTGCGCTTCTTTCCGAAAGGCAGAACGAGGACGGCGGCTTTTTTGCGTGGCAGGGAATAAATTCTCAGACAACGGCGCAGGTGATAATTGCGCTTACCTCTCTCGGAATAAATCCCCGAAGCGACGGGCGTTTTATAAAGAGCGGCGGCTGGATGGGTTCATTTATAATGCAATACTATCTTGGCAACGGCAGCTTTTGCCATACTCTCGGAAAGGAAGCCGACGCAATGGCGACCGACCAGTGCCTCCAGGCACTTATCTCCATAGATATGGCGGATAAGGGTATGGGCGGCTTTTACCGTTTTGGGTAACAAAAAAGGGAGCAAAGTCCCTTTTTGTTGTTGCGTTATTTTTTCTTCGGGTTTTTTGGACGCTTTTTGCGAACGGTATATCCCATTTGACCAAGCTTTTTGCCCTGTGCAAAATATTCGCCGTGGGAATAGAACATAACTCCCGCCTTTCTAAGGTCAAGCTTGCCTTTTTCATCGATATATTTTTCGTCAACATCAACGGCAACTATTTCGGCAATGAACATATCGTGGCTTCCAAGCCGCTTTATCTCTTTTACTTTACATTCAAGTGAGAGCGGGCTTTGGTCGATAATAGGGGCTTTTACTGCGGAAGCTTCCACCGGGGTAAGCTTCATTTCCGCAAATTTATCGGTATCTTTTCCGGAACGCACGCCGCAAAAATCCGTTGCACGGGCAAGCTCTGCGGTAGTTACATTGATGCAAAATTCCATATTTTCCTCAATTATATGGTGGCTCCATCTTTCGGGACGGACGGAAACATAGGTCATGGGCGGAACGGAATTTATAATTCCCGTCCAAGCGACGGTTAGCACATTGGGATTTTCAAGAGTGCCGCAGGTTACAAGTGCGGCGGGTGCCGGCGCAAGCAGAGTGCCGGGTTTCCAAGCTTGTTTTGCCATAATATCCTCCAAAAAAATTATTATATCATAATATTTTATGCCGTCTAATTATAGCATTATTCCAAAAGCACCGCAAGGGAAAACGGCTGAAAATAAAGGAGTAAAAATGATTGAATACATATTTTTTGACCTTGACGAAACGCTTCTTGATTTTAAGAGAGCGGAAAAAGAGGCTGTTGCCCTTGCACTTTCAAATTTTGGGATTGAACCGACGGAAAAAACGCTTTTGCGTTACAGTAAGATAAATCTCAGCCAATGGAAGCTGCTTGAACAGGGCAAAATAACGCTGCCGGAGGTTAAAATCGGGAGATTTGAGCTGCTTTTCAAAGAGCTTTCCGCAGACGCTTCCGCAAAGGCCGCCGCAGAATTTTATGAAAAGAACCTTGCAGAGGGCGCATATCCGCTTTTTGGCGCAGAGGATACGCTTAAAGCGTTACAAGGCGGCTTTCGCCTTTTTCTTGCTTCAAACGGAACTGCTGCGGTGCAGGAACGCCGCCTTGAAAAGACCGGCTTCGGAAAGTATTTTGAAAAAATATTTGTTTCGGAGAAAATAGGATTTTTTAAGCCGGATAAAAGATATTTTGAAAGCTGCTTTGCTGCAATAGACGGCTTTGAAAAAGAAAAAGCCGTAATGGTTGGAGATAGGCTTACATCGGATGTGCTCGGCGGAAAAAACGCCGGGATACGAACGGTTTGGCTAAACCGTTATGGAGAAAAAAACGAAACGGAAATCGTTCCGGACTACGAAATTTCGGATATTTCGGATTTACCGAAGCTGATCGAGGAAATATAGAAAATACAGCCGTGTTTTATTAGCAAAGCACGGCTGTATTTTTTAACTTTTCCCGGGAAAAATATTTCGGGTGAAGAAAATGGATAAGTATAAAAAGGACGGAATGGTTTTTGCTGCGGGTGCGGCGGGATATACGCTTCTCGAGCTTCTTTGGCGCGGTCACAGCCATTGGAGTATGGCTGCCGCCGGGGGGATTTCTCTTTTGCTTTTGTCAAAAACCTTCAAAAAGCTTTCCGCCGCACCGATATATTTCAAATCTATAGTCGGCGGCGGAATAATAACTGCTGTGGAATTTTGCTTCGGACTTATTTTTAATATAGGACTTGGTATGCAGGTTTGGGATTACTCCGGAGTGAAGGGCAATATTCTCGGTCAGATATGCCCGGTATATACTGCGCTGTGGTGTCTTATCTGCGCACCGGTTTCCTATATTCAAAGCAAAATAGAATCCGGAAAAATAAAATTTTTCAAAAAAGCACTTCCGTAATACAAAAGCGGAATATGCGATAGCTTTTCGGGAAAAATAATTCCGAGGTGAAAATGAATGGTTATGAACGGGAAAGGGCTTTCGCCAAAGCCGGAAAAGACGCCATTGCAGGGAGAAAACGCCCTGCGCTACTTTGCGTCGCTGTCCCCAATGCAGCAGGAGCGTGTTATAACCCAAATACACACTATTGGCTCAAAGCAGGAGATGCGCCGTTTTGCGGCTTCCATGCGTGATGCGGATTCCGGGCGGATTGAAACGCTTTAAGGAAGAAAAAGCAGCTCTTTCGGCAAAGCGGAACGGTGCTTTGCCGCAGATACATAGCACCCCTTTTTCCGTTGCGGAATAAAATGAAGTATATTAGGAAAGGGGGATACATATGACCAAAGAAAGTCCTTGTTTTTTTCTCGGCGCAAACGGTCCAAAAGGCTTTTATTCCAAATTTGACCAGCTGTTTAATTACAAAGAGGGCTGCCGCTGCGTTTTGCTGAAGGGCGGCCCGGGAACAGGAAAGTCAACCGTGCTCAAAAAAACGGCTGCGGTGCTCAACCAAAAAGGCTTGAGCACGGAGCTTATATATTGTACGGCGGATACGGATTCTCTCGATGCCGTTATTACGGAGGACGGTCGCTTTTGTGCTCTTGATGCAACGCTGCCCCATGCGGTGGAACCAAAATACCCCGGTGCATACGAAGAAACGCTTAATCTTTCCGATTGCTGGAACAGCGGCGTGCTCAAGGAAAATGCAGAAAATATATTTTCATTATTTGATCGCAACAGGGCTTTGCACGCAAAGGCACGCAAATATATCGCCGCCGCCGGGGAGCTTCTTGAGGAGGCGGCGCAGCTTTCTTTGGAAACTCTGATTCCGGAGAAAATTGCGCACACCGCCGGTAGAATCTGCGCAAAGGAATTTGGGAAAAAACGCCGCTTTCCGGGAAAGGAAAAGCTCCGCTTTTTAAGTGCAATTACCGATAAAGGAGTTTTTGTGTTTGAAAATACGCCAAAGCTTATTTGTGATAAAATATATGTGCTTGAAGACGATTGCGGTGCGGCTTCCCGCATATTTATGAATACGGTGCGCCGTATTGCTCTTGACCATGGGCTTGATATAATCACCTGCCGCTGCGGGATATTTCCGGGTGAAAAGAACGAGCACATATTTATTCCGGAGCTGCGTCTCGGCTTTATGACATCAAATCGCCGTCATCCGGTAACGGCGCAGCCGTACCGAGTGATACACGCAAGGCGTTTTATCGACGGAAAACAGGCGGGGCTTCATAAACTTAGGATAAAGTTCAGCCTGCGTACGGCGGCGGAGCTTATCCGGGAAGCTGCCGACTGTATGCGAGAGGCAAAAATCGTGCACGACAGCCTTGAGCGGGAATACAGTGCGGCAATGGATTTTGATTTTCTCAACAAAAAAACAGAGTCTTTTTTGAGCACGGTGTAATGTCAAAAAAAGGCGTCCGCCTAAATTATTTAAGCGGATGCCTTTTTACTGCGAATAAGGTTTTTTATTAGGTCAATATTAAGAATAGAACCTAAACACAGTTGCAGCAAGGCTCTGCTTCTTACAACCAAAGCAGGGTATTGCTGTGATGTAAAAATTTTTTTCAGAGGGATATGTATGTTCAAATTTTCCGGATTTTCTTCATCGGCAAATGCTGCCGTAAATTATGCTATTGCGGAGGCTTCCTCCCTCGGACATTGCTTTGTGGGAAGCGAGCATTTGCTTTGGGGAATAGTAAGGGAAGGCTCCTGCTTTGAGTTGCACAGCCTTATAAAATGCGGCATAAGCTGCGACAAAATTACGGAAAAGCTTCTTTCAACCGTGGGCAGGGGAATAAAAACAAATCTTTCTCCGACGGATTTTACCCCGGTTTGCAAACGGCTGCTTGAAAATGCGATAAACGGACAGCGTTTTTACGGTACGGCGGATATAAACTGTATAATTGCGGCGATTTTGCGGGAGCCGGGCTGCACGGCGGTAAAATATCTTGCGGCGTTCGGATGCGATACGGAGGCACTTTTTCACGAAGTTTGCGCCGTGGGACAAAGCTTTTCCGGCGAAATTACGACAAAGGAACGCCAACGCCAGCAAAAGACGCCGAACCTTGATAAATTCAGCAGGGACCTTACAAAGCTTGCAAGAGAGGGCGCAATAGACCCGGTTATAGGAAGAGAGAAAGAGCTGCGCCGGGTTGTACAGATACTTTCGAGAAGAACAAAAAACAACCCGTGCCTTATAGGCGAAGCGGGAGTTGGAAAAACAGCGGTTGCGGAGGGCGTTGCAAGGCTTATTGCGGCGGGGGAAGTGCCGGAAAATCTAAGAATGAACCGGCTTTGTGCTCTTGACCTCTCTGCAATGGTTGCCGGAGCAAAATACCGAGGGGACTTTGAGGAAAGAATAAAATCGGTTCTTGACGAGGTAACGCGCTGCGGGAATGTAATACTCTTTATCGACGAGGTGCATACCATTGTCGGAACAGGCTCGGCGGAAGGAGCGGTGGACGCTTCAAATATTCTTAAACCCCAGCTTGCAAGGGGAGAAATACAGGTTATCGGTGCAACGACGACGGAAGAATACCGCAAGTTCATTGAAAAGGACGCCGCTCTTGACAGGCGTTTTCAGAGTGTGATTATTGAAGAACCGTCGCCGGAAGCTGCAATTAAAATCCTAAAGGGAATACGCAGCAAATACGAGAGCTTTCACAAGGTTAAAATTTCCGATGAGGCGGTGGAAGCAGCCGTCCGTCTTTCGGTAAGGTATCTTGCCGAAAGACGGCTTCCGGATAAAGCAATAGACCTTATGGACGAGGCTTGCTCAAGAAAAAATATTGTGGGAATACGAAAAAAAGCCGAGGGAAAGCCCACTTTTTCGGGAACGGTAAAAGCGGGAGATATTGCTGCGGTCTTGGAGCTTTATACGGGTATTTCCGTCGGGGAGCTTTCCGCAGAAGAGGGCAGAGAGTTTTTACGGCTTGAGGAAAAGCTGCAAAAGCGTGTTGTGGGGCAGGAAAAGGCGGTTTCTTCCGTAGCAAGAGCCATCAGAAGAAACAGAGCGGGTCTTCGTGACCCAAAAAAGCCCGTTGGCACATTTTTGTTTGCGGGGCCAAGCGGAGTTGGAAAAACGGAGCTTGCAAAGGCTCTTGCAGAAGCCTTGTTCGGCGATGAAAAATCCCTTTTGCGCTTTGATATGAGCGAATACTGCGATAAAGCCGCAGTAAATAAGCTCATCGGTTCGCCGCCGGGATATATCGGATATGACGATGGGGGAAAGCTTACGGAGGCTGTTCGCCGCCACCCATATTCCGTATTGCTTTTTGATGAGATAGAAAAGTCGGATCCGGGGATTTATGATTTGTTTTTGCAGCTTATGGACGACGGCGTGCTTACGGATTCTCAGGGGAGAAAAGCGGATTTTAGAAACTGCGTAATAATTATGACATCGAATATAGGCGCAGAGGCGGTTTACGGGCGGTGCGGAATAGGTTTTTATTCCGCAAAAAATCTTTCCGGAAAAACGGTTGTATGCGAGATGAAAAAGGTTTTTCGCCCGGAATTTATCAACAGGATAGATGAAACAGTGGCTTTCGGAAGACTTGATTTTTCCGCAGCCCTAAGCATTACGAGAAAATACTATGAGCAGCTTGAGGAGAGAATCTCCGCAGCCGGAATAAAAGCGGAATTTGCTCCGGAGGTTATAGAAGCGGCGGCAAAAAACGGTTTTGACCCGGAGCAGGGCGCAAGACCGCTGCAAAGATATATTCGGGAAAATGCGGAGGATCCGATTTCGGAGCTGCTTCTCTCCGGAAAAATTGCTTCCGGCGACAAAATTTTTTGCAGAATGGACGGCGATAAAATGGTGACAGAAAAAGAATCTGCCGTACTGCAAAACGCATAAATATTCGGCAAAGAAAAATCGCTCTTGCGCTTGCGCCCTCTTCGTGATAAAATGTTTTTTTGAAAACGATGAGGAAAAGAGTGATTTTATGGCGAAAGTGACCCTTGGAAAAACCGGGATTACGGTAGAGCAGAACGCATTCGGGGCTCTTCCTGTCCAGCGTGACGATATGGCAACGGCAACCGCAATTTTGAGGAAGGCTTTTGACGGCGGAATGAGATTTTTTGATACCGCAAGGGCATATACCGACAGCGAGGAAAAAATCGGCGAGGCTCTTTCCGATGTCCGCAACGAAATATATATAGCCAGCAAAACCCACGCAAAAACTCCGGAAGAATTTTGGAGGGACTTAGGAACCACGCTAAAAAATCTGCGTACGGACCATGTGGATATATATCAGTTCCATATGGCACCGCAATGCTTTGCGCCCGGCGACGGGACCGGTATGTACGAATGTATGCTTGAAGCAAAGGCAAAGGGAATGATACGCCACATAGGAATTACGGCTCATAAAATAGATGTTGCTTTTGAGGCGGCAAAATCAGGGCTTTATGAAACGCTTCAGTTCCCTTTCAGCTACCTTTCCGGCGATAGAGAAAAAGAGCTTGTTGAAGTATGTAAGGAAAATAAAGTCGGCTTTATTGCGATGAAGGCTCTTGCAGGCGGGCTTATAAACAATTCCGCAGCGGCGTACGCATATATTGCACAGTTTGATAATGTGCTTCCTATCTGGGGAATACAGCGTATGAACGAGCTTGACGAATTTTTAAGCTATATGAAAAATCCTCCGGCGATGACGGAGGAAACGGAGAAGCTTATAGAAAGTGACAAAGCCGCTCTTGCCGGAGATTTTTGCCGCGGCTGCGGCTATTGTATGCCCTGCCCTGCGGGAATAAGCATACCGGACTGTGCAAGAATGTCCCTTATGGTAAGAAGAGCACCCTCCGCAGACTGGCTTGGGGAAAAAATGCAGGCGGAGATGAAAAAGATAGAGGGCTGCCGCCATTGCGGAGCATGTATGAAAAAATGCCCGTATTCGCTTAATATTCCGGAGCTGCTTATAAAAAATTACGAGGATTATAAAAAAATACTTGCGGGAGAAATTACCGTTTGATAAAACAGCTCTGCCATAGCATGACGAAAAACGGATATAGGGTCTGTTTTTTTGTCGGATTGCGTAACAAGCTGTGATAAAAAGAAAATCGGAAAAATGCCGGGCTGCTATGAGGACAAGGGCTGTACAGTCTGAAAATTTTCCGAAGCCGCACAGTATTTTTCTTAAATCTAACGCAGAAAAAAGCCTCCTCAAAATCGCTTTGCGATTTTGAGGAGGTTGCTTTTTATATAAGCTCTTCTTCAATAAAATATTTCGGGCGGTGCTTTGTTTCAAGATATGTTTTTCCGACATACTCGCCGACAATGCCGATTGCTGCAAGATTTATTCCTCCGCAAAGGAAAACCGAAGCGAGTATCCAGCCGGAAGAGCTTTTGAGCACGCCTGCAATGCTCAAAATAAGCAATATAAGCATTGCGAGCACGGAAAGTCCGGAAATGAGTACGCCTGCGCCGAGAATCATCTCTATTGGACGGGTGCTGAAAGAGGTTATGCCGTTCCATGCAAGGTCGAGCATTTTTTTAACGGTATATTTGCTTTCTCCCGCAAGGCGTTCGTGCCTTTCATAAAATACTACGCCGGACTTAAAGCCTATCATCGGAACCATTCCTCTAAGGAAAAGGTTGACCTCCTCAAAATCGGAAAGAGCTTCGATTGCACGGCGGCTCATAAGGCGAAAATCCGCATGATTAAAAATTATTTGAGCACCGAAAAGCCTCATCACCTTATAATATCCCTCGGCGGTAAAGCGTTTCATAAATGTATCGCTGTCCCGCTTATTGCGAACGCCATAAACAATGTCGCAGCCGTCGCCGAATTTTACTATCATCTGGTCGATGGCGTCAACATCATCCTGGAGGTCGGCATCAATGGAAACCGCTGCGTCGCAATGAGGAGCTGCCGCCATAAGCCCGGCATAGAGGGCGTTTTGATGCCCACGGTTGCGGGAGAGCTTAAGCCCGCAGAAAATAGGCTTTTTCTCATGGTATTCGGAAATCATATTCCAGGTGTTGTCGGAGGAACCGTCGTCCACAAAAAGAATTTTGCTTTCCTCGGAAATCATGCCCTTGCGCATAAGTGTAAAGTATTTTTCCGAAAGGATTCGCACGGTTTCGGGAAGGGCGTCCTCCTCGTTATAGCAGGGAACCACGGTATAAAGTATCATTTTTTCACCTGTCTTTCTCAATAAGATAAAGTTCTTCCGTCGAAAGCTCCCGGCATTCTCCTTCCGCAAGGTCGCCGGGCAGCGCAAAATCGCCTATGGAAAGCCGATGCAAAGCCGTTACCTTTGCACCGAAGCATCCGAACATTCGCTTGATTTGGTGATAACGCCCCTCCGAAAGAGTGACAACACAGTCGTATTTTCCGGTTGCGGAAAGCCCTGCGGGTTTGCAGCTTCCGTCGCAAAGAACAACGCCTCTTTCAAATTCGGTCTGCATTTCCTCTGTTACGGGAATGTCTATTGTAACGGCATAGCTTTTTTTTACATGTTTTTTCGGTGAAAGTATACGGTGAGCAAAATCGCCGTCATCGGTTATGACCATAAGCCCAGTTGTATCTTTATCAAGCCGCCCGGCGGGAAAGATTCCTTTTCTGAAAAGCTCCGGCGGAACAAGCTTTAGAACCGTAGGCTGGTCGGGGTCGTCTGTTGCGGAAACATAACCCTTCGGTTTATTAAGTACAATATATATGTGGGGATTTTTGCTTATTTTGTTGCCGAAAAGAAGAATTTCGTCGTTTTCCGACACTTTATAATTGGGAGTCTTTATTATGCAGCCGTTTACTGCGGCTTTTCCGGCGGAAACGGCGGATTTTATCTCTTTACGGGAAAGGGAAGTTCTGTCCGCAATATATTTATCAAGACGCTGCAAGAAAAATCCTCCTTTAAGCAAAGCTTTTTCCGGGTATTGATTTCCCGGGAAAAAAGGCATAGAATATAGTAAACCGAAAACGAGGTAAAGGAATTGAAAAAATTAATTGATTTTATAAAAAAGTTTTTTTCGCTGCTTTTTAAGGGCAACTTCAAGGCTCTGTTCATAGAGCCGACGGATGACGGCTTTATGCAGTTTTTTCGCTATATATTCGTTGGCGGGGCTTCTTTTGTAACCGACTATGTTCTGCTTAGGATAATCACGGAGGCGGGAGTCTATTATCTTATTTCCGGCGCAATATCCTTTGTTGCGGGACTTGCAGTGAACTACGCTCTTTCAAAGCTGCTTGTGTTCCAAAACAAAACCTCCGGTGCAGAGCAGGCAAAGGAGATATTTGTTTTTGCCGTGGTTGCGGTAACCGGTCTTGCTCTTACGGAAGGGCTTATGTGGTTCTTTACGGAAAAACTTCTTTGGCACTATATGATTTCAAAAATCGCCGCCGCAATAATAGTGCTCTTTTGGAACTTCTTTGCAAAGAAGCTTTTGCTTTACAGAAAATAAAGCCTGCTTATACCGTAGGTTATAAGCCCGAGGATGAAGAACGCAAGCAAGGAAAGGGAGATATTCCTCAAAAAAATTTTTGTTCCGAGAAGCCTGCGGTCAATAAAAAAGTAAGGATACGGAGTGTCTTTTCCGTAGATATTTATTCCGTGGGCGGCTCTTGCAAGTATATAAATGCAGTATGCCGCCGGAACAAGAAGCCACTTGAATACTGCCGAGAAGGAAAGGTCTTTGTTTCCGAACAAAAGCCAGAACAAAAAAGACAAAAGCGGCACAATATAATGAACGCAAAGATTGTTTGGGGTTATGACCCCGCCGGTTTTTTCGGCGTCGGTCATAGCCTCTTTTTTTCTTTTTATCGCCGGAAAAAGTATAAAATGATATACGAGGAAGGTCATCGTAATTGCGTTTGCCGCAGAATACTGTAAAACGGGATTGCGCACGGCGGAATAAAATCCGCTTTTCGGAAATGCAAAGGAAACCAGAACAAGCATCTGATAAACAAGAATAGCAAGGTTGCTTAAATTTGTGTAATATGAAAGCATATTATGACTGTGACCGGGGTTTTTCATACAGCCGCCGAGAAAAAGCCCGTATATTGCGGCGGAAATTATAGTCGCGCTTAGCAAAATCTCAAAGAAAATCATCCGTGCTTTGCCTTCTTATTTTTATCGTTTACTCTCTTATTCTTGCCGTTATTTTTAGGAAAATAACGGCCGTTTTTGTCGGCAATATTTTTTGCTCGAAAATCTTCACGCACAAGGCAGCCTTCTCCGCTTCCGATAAGGTCGTCACGGTGCGCTTTATGCAGTGCTTTTCGGACGGTATCCGCATTGTCCGGAACAAAATATTGCAAAAGGGTGCGCTGCATCGCTTTTTCCTCCGGGTCGGTGGGAACATACACCTCTTTCATTGTATATGGGTCAAGCCCGGTATAGAACATACAGGTGGAAACTGTGCCGGGAGTGGGGTAAAAATCCTGCACCTGCTCCGGGCGCAAACCGTATTTTTTCAGGAACTGCGCAACGGCAACGGCGTCTTTAAGCGTGCTTCCCGGGTGGGAGGACATAAGGTACGGAACAAGATATTGTTCTTTTTTTGCCGAACGGGTAAGCTCCGAAAAACGGGTTTGGAACTTAATGTATGCGTCAATATGCGGTTTGCCCATAAGGTCAAGCACGCCTGCGCTGCAATGCTCCGGGGCAACCTTTAGATGACCGCTTACATGATATTTTACAAGATCCTTAAAAAAAGAATCGTCTTTATCCGCCATAACATAGTCATATCGTATGCCGGAGCGTATGAATACCGCCTTTACCTTTGGGAGGGCACGCAGCTCCCTCAAAATTTCAAGGTATTCGCTGTGGTCGGCAATAAGAGCGGGGCATGGGGTGGGAGCAAGGCATTTTTTGCCGGGGCAAAGCCCAAGCTTAATCTGCTTATCACAGGAGGGGCGGCGAAAATCGGCGGACGGACCGCCGACATCGTGTATATATCCCTTAAAGCGAGGGTCATTTGTCATCAGCTTTGCCTCCCGCAAAACAGATTCCTTGCTGCGGGAGGTAACAAACCGCCCCTGATGAAAAGCAAGAGAGCAGAAATTGCAGCCGCCGAAGCAGCCGCGGTTATGCGTTATGGAGAAAAGCACTTCGTCCAGTGCGGGAACGCCGCCCGCCTTTGCATAAACAGGGTGAAAGTCCCTCATATAAGGAAGAGCGTAAACTTCGTCAAGTTCCTCTCTGGTCAGCGGCGCAGACGGCGGATTTTGTACCAGCATAAGCTTTCCGTGCCGCTGAATGATTCTTTTTCCCCTAATGTGGTCCTGCTCGTCCTGCTGCTTGCGGCAGGCGATTGCGTAGTCCTTTTTGCTTTCACAGACTTTTTCAAAAGAGGGGCACTCCACCGCAGGACCCGGCTCATACTCCGTTACGGGAACAAGATAGCAGGTTCCTTTTATATCGTGCATTGCGGAAATCGGCTCTCCGGAATTAAGCCGCTCTGCAATTTCGAGAGTCTGGTGTTCCCCCATTCCGAAAGAAAGCAGGTCCGCACCGGATTCCAAAAGAACGGAGGGCAAAACCTTGTTGCTCCAATAGTCATAATGGGCAAAGCGGCGGAGAGAAGCTTCGATACCTCCTATGACGACGGGGCTGTCGGGATAAATTGATTTTATTTTTTTGGAATATACAGTAACGGCTCTGTCCGGGCGCAAACCGGTTTTCTTTCCGGGAGAGTATGCGTCATCGTGGCGGCGGCGTTTTGCAACGGTGTAGTGCGCTACCATGGAGTCAAGGTTTCCTGCGGATACAAAGAAACCGAGGCGGGGCTTTCCAAACTTTGTGAAGTCAAAATTATCTTTCCAATTTGGTTGGGCGAGTATTGCAACACGGTAGCCCCGGCTCTCCAAAAGCCGGGTTAATATAGCCGAGCCAAAGGTTGGGTGGTCAACATAGGCGTCGCCGGTTACAAAAACAAAGTCAACTTCGTTCCAGCCAAGTTTTTTCATATCCTCACGGTTTATCGGTAAAAAAGGCATAATAACCTCCGAAAAAATTTACTGCACTAATTTTAGCACAAAACGGCGGAATATAAAAGAGATTAAATAATGAATTAATAATTTATCCGTTGACACGGCGTCGAAAAAAGGATAAAATCAGTATAAAATACAGTAAAAAAATCTCCTTGAAACGAGTGATATATATGAAAAAATTTTTTTCCGCCCTCATTGCAGCAGCAACTCCGTTTATACTTGCGGCGACGGCGTATGCCGGCGCACCTTCTCCGGAGGAAGGAATTGCCGAGATGTTTGAATCCGGCGGAGTATGGGTATTTATAGCGGGCGGAGCAGCCGTTGTTGCCCTTGTTGTCGGAATAATCGTTATTGCAACGGGAAAGAAAAAATAAAAATAGTAAACGAAGAAAAGGCGCAAAGCATTGCTTTGCGCCTTTTTAGGTGTGAATTTTGTTCCCGCCTTTTGTCATAAGCTTAAGGGAAAATTTTACGAAGCGGGGCGGTTTTGTGGGTTGTAAAGAAGCCGTGGCGGCGGTTACCGCATTGGCTTTTGTGATAACGGAGAATCTGTCTGCGGAACAAAGCGCATTTTTGGCGGCAATTTTTGCTCAGCTTGGGGATACGATTGCGGCAATTCTTGCGGGCAATTCGCTTTGCGGAAAAAATCAAAGCGAATAGGTTTCGGGGCAGATTTCCTTGATTTTTTGCTGAAGAGCAAAGAAATCCTCCATTGCGTCGGGCTTGCTTCTCGGATTGCGCAAAAGCGCAGCCGGGTGAAAGGTGCCCATAACAAGGCGGCCGTCTTTTTCAATAAACTGACCGTGCTCTTTTGTGACCTTAAAATTGGGGTCGATAAAACGGATTGCGGCTACCCTTCCGAGGCAGACGATAATTTTTGGATTTATAAGTTCGATTTGGGCTTGCAGCCAATCCCGGCAGGCAGAAACTTCGTCCTCCTCCGGGTCGCGGTTTTTCGGCGGGCGGCATTTTACCATATTTGCAATATAAATATTGCTTTTGCGGGAAAGGTCAACGACCTCAAGCATTTTATCAAGGAGCATTCCGCCCCGCCCGACAAAAGGTTCGCCCTTAATGTCCTCGTTTTCGCCGGGGCCCTCGCCGATAAACAGAACATCGGCATTCGGATTACCGATACCGAAAACAACATTGGTTCTTGTGGAGCAAAGCTTGCATTTTTGACAGCCGATACACTCGGCACGAAGCTCTTCAAGAGTCATAATATCCCTCCGAAAAAAGTCATAAAAATATCATATAGCAAAACTTGAAGAATGGCAAGAGAAAATTAAAAAAACAGCAAAAAGCTTCGTGCTCAAAAGATAATATGCACCGTGCTCAAACAAGGCGTATATAGTCCGAACTGGAAAAACCGACGGTTCCGTTATAGTTTACGGTGTACCAATTTTTTTGCTGACCAAGAACAGTGAGCACGGCTCCGTTTGGGGCAGAGCCTATAACCGTGCTCAAAATGTCCGGCTTGCTACGGATATTAAGATTGCCGGTGCTCGTGGAAACAATCCCTGTTTGCGGTGCCTGCGGCGGAATAAGAGGAAGCCCAAAATATTCTGTCATGGAAAGAGCAAGCTTTTCCGCAATTTCCTCAAGATTGGAGGTTATCCACCTGGCATCCTGCTCGTTGTCATGATAGCCGATTTCCGCAAGTACGGCGGGAGCACGGGTGCGGGTCACCTCGCCAAGATAGGTGGTAGGTTCGGCACGAACCTTTTCCGGCAGGGGATAAATGCTGCGCAAATTGTCCGCAATAAGCGTTGCCGCCCGCCGCCCGTTCGTGCTGTTTGGAGCATAGAATGCAATAATTCCTCTTGCGGTGCCGTATTTACCCTCCGGTGCTGCGTTTGAGTGGAGCGCAAGGTGAAAATCGTAGTTTCCGGCATTGGAGGCACGGATTGAGGAAGCGGCGGTCATTTGCGGCGTGTTTCTGACATATCTTATGCCGGAGGAGGTGAGCCATGGCTCAAGCTCGTCTGCAAGAAGATTCATCCAGTATTCTTCCGAGCCGCCGGAAACATAAATATTCGATTCTTGGGTTGAAGGGCTTAAATATATAATTGGCATACCGATTACCTCCGAAAAAAGTATGTAATATTATATTATGACAGTGATAAAATAATGCCGAAAAACAGATTTTTGTAAAAACAGGTGTTTTGTTTGTCGGAATTTTATATAAACAGGCAATATTTTTATAAAAAACTATTAAAATAGTAAATGGAAATAAATATAACTTTTTGATATACTTTATTGTTGGTATAGTATTATAGTAAAGGAGAAAGCATTACGGAGCAATTACTTGATATCGGCAGAATGGAAAATGCGGTTGCACTTTTCGGAAGCTTTGATGAGAACATAAAGCTTATCGAACGGGAATTCGGCGTTTCTATCCTTAACAGAGGCACGCAGATAAAAATATCCGGCGAACCGGAGGATGTTTCTCTGGCAGGAAAGGCAATGCAGGGGCTTTTGCAGCTTATCAACCGGGGAGAACAGCTTAATGACCAGAATGTGCGCTACATTATCGCCTTGGTAAAAGAAGGAAATGAGGAAAAGGTAAGCGACATCGGTTCGGACTGCGTTTGCATAACCTCAAAGGGTCGCCCGGTAAAGGCAAAAACCCTCGGGCAAAAGGCATACCTTGAGGCAATAAGAAAAAATACCGTTACAATCGGCGTGGGTCCTGCGGGGACGGGCAAAACATATCTTGCCGTGGCGATGGCGGTGCGCTGCTTCCGTGACCAGGAGGTAAACCGTATAATCCTTACCCGCCCGGCTGTTGAAGCGGGAGAAAAGCTTGGATTCCTGCCGGGAGATTTGCAGAATAAGGTTGACCCATATCTGCGTCCGCTTTATGATGCACTTTTTGAAATGCTCGGTTCGGAAAATTATCAGAGGCTGGTAGAACGGGGAAATATCGAGGTTGCGCCTCTTGCATACATGAGAGGTCGGACTCTTGACGATTCATTTATAATTCTTGATGAAGCGCAAAATACAACCCCGGAGCAGATGAAAATGTTCCTTACAAGGCTCGGCTTTAACTCAAAGGCGGTAATAAACGGCGATATTACACAAATTGACCTTCCGTCGGTGAAAAAGAGCGGGCTTGCGGAGGCTATGACCGTGCTTAAGGACATCGATGACATTGCGCTTATAAAATTTACGGAAAAAGATGTTGTCCGCCACAGATTGGTTCAAAATATAATAAAAGCATACGAAAAATATTACGAGGGAAAGGCAAAAGAAAATGGCAATCGCAAAAGTTATCATATCAAACAGGCAGAAAGAAATTAAAATCCCCTCCGGCGTAAGGCTGCTTATGCGGCGTTGCTGCCAGGCGGTGCTTCAATCGGAAAATTTTCCGGAACCGGCGGAAATTTGCATAAGCTTTATTTCCAACGATGAGATAAAGGAACTTAATAGGGATTTCAGAGGGGTGGACGCAGTTACGGATGTGCTTTCGTTCCCTTTGGGAGAAAACGGAGTGTATGACCGCAACCCGGATACCGGAGCCTTGCAACTTGGCGATATTGCAATATCTATGCAAAAAGCGGAGCAGCAGGCGGAACAGTACGGTCATACATTACAAAGGGAAGTTGCGTACCTTACAGTACATTCAACTTTGCACTTGCTTGGTTACGACCATGTAAACGGCGGGCTGGAACAGGTTCGTATGAGAGAAAGGGAAGAAGCGGTGCTTGCAAAGCTTGGGCTTGAGCGCAGCGCAACTTATGTTTGACGGAGAGAAAGAAAATGAATTTTAACGATTTTGATACAAAGTCGGCGTTTATCGCCATTGTCGGACGCCCTAATGTGGGAAAAAGCTCGCTTCTTAACGCATTGGTCGGAGAAAAGGTCGCAGCGGTTTCCGCAAAGCCCCAAACAACCCGCACAAGAATAACCGGCATACTTACAAGGGGAAAAACCCAGCTTGTGTTTATTGATACCCCCGGACTGCATAAGCCCCGTACAAAGCTTGCGGATTTTATGGTCAAGCAGGTCGGAGATTCCGTTTCGGATGTTGATCTTGCCGTGCTTGTAACGGAGCCGAAGGGAGAAATCTGCGCAGCGGAAAAAGAGCTTATGCAGCGTTTCAGAGATTTGCATATGCCGGCAATCCTCTGCGTAAACAAGATTGATACGCTTGAACATAAGGAAGAAATGCTTGAAAAAATTGCGGCACTTTCTTCGGAGTTTGAGTTTGAGCAGGTAGTGCCGATTTCCGCATTGCAAAACGACGGAATTGACATTCTTGTTTCCGTTTTGGAGGGCTATGCAAAGCCCGGTCCTCACTATTTTGCGGACGATTCCCTTACCGACCAACCGGAAAGAGCGATAGTTGCGGAGCTTATCCGGGAACGGATCCTCGTTGACCTTGAAAACGAGGTTCCCCACGGAGTAGCCGTTTCCATTGAATCTATGAAAGAGCGGGAAGGCAAGGACATTGTTGACATAGAAGCAATGATTTATTGCGAAAAAGACAGCCACAAGGGGATTATCATCGGCAAAAAAGGTGCGATGCTTAAAAAAATCGGAACGGAAGCCAGAAGCAGCATAGAACGCTTTCTCGGGTGCAAGGTCAACCTTCAGTGCTGGGTAAAGGTAAAAGAAGATTGGCGAAACCGCGAAGGCTTGCTCAGAAACTTTGGTTTTACGGAGCAATAAAAAATAGATTAAATTACCTCTCATAAGAAATTTTTGCGCTCATAAAATAATTGTGCAGAATCTTTTTTATACGGGGTAAAGGGATATGAACGAAAAAGCGTGGAAAAATTTTGAGAAAACGGGCAGTGTGGCGGATTATCTGAGCTACAAGTTGGGATGCGAAAATGAAGCACACGGCTCCGTTTTCGCAGGTGCGGCGGAGCTGCGCCATAAAAAATTTTACCGCAGTACGGAGAAACCGAAAAATGCAGATAAAGACAAAGGCAATAGTTCTGCGGGCACAGGACTACAATGAAAACGACAAGCTGCTCACGCTGCTTACCGAGGAGCGGGGGCTTGTTTTTGCATATGTCTTTGGTGCAAGAAAGATGAAAAGCCGCCTTGGCGCAGTATGTTCAATGCTGTCCTACGGCGAATTTGTACTTTTTGAAAACAAGGGAAAATACAATGTTGACAGCGCAGATACCGAGCGGCTCTTTTTCGGAATCCGGCAGGACCTTGAAAAGCTTGCTTATGCAAGCTATTTTTGCGAGTTGTGCTCAAGTATAATCACGGCGGAGGAGCCCGCCGGAGATATTATGCGGCTTTTGCTCAATACTTTGCACTTTCTTGAAAACGGAAAAATGCTGCCGGAACTGTTAAAGGCTGTTTTTGAGCTGCGAGCCATGTGCCTGATAGGATATGCGCCCAACCTGATTGCCTGCAATTCCTGCGGGCATTACGAAAAGGATATGTTTTGGTTCGATTTAATCAGGG
This sequence comes from uncultured Oscillospiraceae bacterium, assembly GCA_934466455.1. Lineage (GTDB taxonomy): Bacteria > Bacillota > Clostridia > Oscillospirales > Ruminococcaceae > UMGS1668. The sequence goes on from CAKSLF010000014.1 coordinate 31,103, forward strand.
GCTGCGCCATTTGTATGGAATGTAAGCCTGCAGGCGACCCAAAGGACGATATGCCTATGTCCAAAGCAGTCTTTCTTGCCGCAAGGCATATAGTTTATGCTCCGCCGGAAAAGCTTTTTTCGTTCCGGCTGGGAGAAAATGCGTCTGCGGAGCTTTCTCGCATAACGGAAAAGTATGCGGCACTCCAAACGGATAAAAATTATCCTACACTGGAATTTCTTAATTCCACAAAAGAAGTATTCAAAGAACCTTCCTTTGCTGCAACAGAGGAATGACAGTAAAAGAGGTAACAATATGACCGAAAACAGACATTATAAGGCTCTTGAGCTTGATAAAATACTTGCAATGCTTGCGGAGCAGACGGGCTGTGAGGACAGCCGCCGTCTTGCTCTTGAAACGGAGCCGAAAACCACATTACGAGAAGCCCAAAGACTTATGGACCGCACCGCAGACGCACATATGCTCGCCTGCCGTTTCGGTGCGCCGAGCCTTAGAGGAATGAAAAATGTAACCGGCGCATTGCGCCGTGCTCAAATGGGAGCGACACTCTCCCTGCCGGAGCTTTTGGATATAGAGAGATTTCTAAAGGCTTTGAGGGAGATGAAAGACTTCCGCAATAACTATGAGGGAGAAACAGCGACCTCGCTCGATGAGCTTTTTGAGGGTCTTATGCCGAATTTGCGTATTGAGGAAAAAATCGGCTTTACCGTTGTTTCGGAAGAGGAGGTCAGCGACACCGCCAGCCCTACTCTTGCGGATATTCGCAGAAAAATACGCAACTCACAGTCAAAGGTAAAGGAACAGCTTGACAGAATAATACATTCGCCGACATACCAGAAATTTTTGCAGGAGCCTATCGTTACAATGCGTGACGGCAGGTACTGCGTGCCGGTAAAGTCCGAATATCGCCAGGAAATAAAGGGTATGGTCCACGATACCTCCGGTACGGGAGCAACTATCTTTATTGAGCCGGCAAGCGTTGTTGAGGAAAACAACGAAACAAGAGTGCTTAAAGCAAAGGAACAGCAGGAAATCCAGCGTATACTCCATGAAATTTCCGAGGATATAGGAAACCATGCGGAAACCTTTATTGAGGATTATGCTTCTCTTACGGAGCTTGATCTCTATTTTGCAAAGGCACGCCTTGCGGATAAGATGAATGCTGCGGTTCCGCAGCTTACGGACGACGGAAAGATCCGCCTTTCAAAAGCACGCCATCCTCTTATAGATAAAACAAAAATCGTGCCCGTGGATATAACTCTCGGCTGCGACTTTGATGTGCTTGTTATAACCGGACCCAATACCGGCGGTAAGACGGTTACGCTGAAGACCATAGGTCTTCTTACTCTTATGGCAATGTGCGGAATGATGATTCCCGCAGGGGAGAGCAGCTCCGTTTCCGTATTCGAGAGCGTGTTTGCGGATATAGGCGATGAACAAAGCATAGAACAAAGCCTTTCCACCTTTTCTTCCCACATCAATAATACAATCCGTATTCTGAGTGAAGCAAACGACAGAAGCCTTGTGCTTTTGGACGAGCTTGGAGCAGGTACCGACCCTGTTGAGGGCGCAGCCCTTGCCGTTGCAATAATTGAGAGACTGAAGCTTTATGGCGCAAAGCTTGCGGCAACGACTCACTATGCGGAAATAAAAATGTACGCACTTCAAACTCCAAGGGTGGAAAACGCCTGCTGCGAATTTGATGTGGAAACGCTTTCTCCCACATACCGCCTGCTTGTGGGCGTTCCGGGAAAGAGCAATGCCTTTGCCATTTCAGAGCGGCTCGGAATGGACGAAAGCGTGGTAAACCGTGCAAGAGAGCTTGTTTCTACGGAGAATGCAAACTTTGAAGATGTTGTCGGAAAGCTTGAGGAAAGCCGGCAGGAGCTTGAAAAGGAGCATCGGAAAGCAGAGCAGTACCGCAGAGAAACGGAAAAAATCCGTGCAGAAATCGCCAAGGAAAAAGAAGAAATGGAGCATAACCGGGAAAAGGAACTTGAGGCAGCCCGCCTTTCCGCAAAAAAGCTTGTGGAGCAGGTTCGTGCGGAGGCGCAAAAGCTTATAGACGAGATTTCCGAAACGCAGAAAAATGCCGACGGCGAAAACAGTGCGGATATGATTGCCCGTGCCCGTGCTCAAATGAAAGTCGGCGTCGGGCATCTTCAGGATATTGCCGACCCGATCGCCGCAGGAAAGGACAGCTATCGTTTGCCTCGAAAGCTTGTTAGGGGGGATACCGTCCGTATAAACGGAATGAGCAAGGAAGGCACTGTTGTCGGTTTGCCGGACGGTCAGGGCTACTGCACGGTGCAAACAGGCATTATGAAATCCAAGGTGCATATTTCCGAGCTTAGGCTTGTAGAAAGCAATAAAAAGAAAAATACTCTCGGCGGCGGAAATGTCACCAAGAGTATAGAAAGTGCTTCCCGCAGGGCGGCTGCGTCGGAAATCGACCTTCGCGGAATGGATGTTGAACAGGCACTTCTCGAAATGGACCGCTTTCTCGATGAGTGCGTCATTCTAAATCTTAAGGTAGTATCGGTAATTCACGGAAAGGGTACAGGAACGCTTCGTGCTGCGGTTCATCAGGCACTTAAAAAGAACAAGGCCGTGCGCAGTTTCCGCCTCGGCGTTTACGGCGAGGGAGAAAACGGCGTTACGATCGTGGAACTTAAATAACAAGGAGAGCACATATGGATTTTTACGAGCTTTATAATATAGAAAGCGAAACGGAGAGGGTAAACCGTACCTACGATGTATTCGACGAAGCAAAGAGGCTTTCAACGAAGGCAGGCAAGGTTGAATTTATAACTACGGTCCGATATATCGAAAAATACCTCAAGCCGGGCGATAAAATCCTCGATGTGGGCGCAGGAACGGGCGCATACAGCATTTATTTTTCCCGCAACGGATACGAGATTTCCGCTTTGGAGCTTGCGGACGCAAATGTTGCGGCGTTTAGAAAAAGAATAATGCCCGGCGACTGCATCGACCTTGTTCAGGGAAACGCCCTTGACCTTTCCCGCTATCCGGATAAGTATTTTGACATAGTTCTTGTTCTGGGTCCGCTCTATCATCTTGAAAGAAAAGAGGATAAGCAACGCTGCATTGAAGAGGCAAAGCGGGTTTGCAAAGACGGCGGAAAGATATTTTTCGCATTTATCTCAAACGATATGGTAATTTTGACAGAGCTTATGTACAACGAAAAATTCTTCTTCGGCGATACATACGACCATGACAGCTTTAAGGTCTATGATTTTCCTTTTGTGTTCAACACCCTTGACGAGATGCGGGAGATTTTACATCGGGGCGGCGTAAAAATTCTTGATGAGGTTGCTTCCGACGGAGTAAGCGAGCTTTTAGAGGGGCGCATAAATGCTCTTGAGGAGGAAAGTTACGAGCAGTATCTGCGCTATCATTTTTACACCTGCGAAAAGCCGGAGATGCTCGGAAGAAGCAATCACTTACTCTTTGTGACGGAAAAGGAATAAAAACAAGCAAAAATGAGCACGACGAAAATCCGCCGTGCTCATTTCCATATCCGTAATAAAAAGCCCGTTCCGAAATAGGAGCGGGCTTTTTTCATTAAAACTCAAATTTCTGCTTTTATCCTTTTAAGATGGGCATATTTTGGCATACCGTTTTCAAAGGTTTGTTCAACTTGTCCCTGAATAAGGGGAAGAGCATATTCGATAAATTTTTCGTTTACATTGTTTCCGGCTTCATTTATCCATTCGCGGGGGATGCGCTTTTCTACATTTGCAACCTCGGAGAGTGGAACAAGCTTCATTACGCATTTATAACCGTCGGAGGTATCTCTTTCAAAAGCGACCATTTTTCCGGTTTCGCCGGAAACGGCTGCTTCAACGGCAGTTTTTCCGGCAAGAAAAGCTTCGTCACGGTCGGTTTTCGAGGCGCAGTGTGCGGCGCAGCGTTGGAGAAGAGAAAGCTCGATTCCCCGAACCTTTGCGCCGGTGCGGTTGCGGATTATATTTGCCATTGTTGCGGCAAGACCGCCAAGCTGTACATGACCGAAGGAATCCTTTATGTTTGTATCGTTTATTCCGTATTCGCTTATAAACATTCCTGTTTTGTCATGGATACCCTCGGACATAACTATGACGATCCGCTTATGCTTTTTGCGGCATTCGTCAAGGTCTATGAAGAATTGCTCCATATCAAAATCAATCTCCGGAAGATAGACGAACATCGGTCCCTGGCAGTTTAGTTTTGCAAGAGCGGAGGCACCGGCAAGCCAGCCTGCGTGGCGACCCATAACCTCAATTATAACAATAGCTTCCTTGTCGTAAACATGAACATCTTTAATGACCTCGGAAACAGAGGTGGCAATATATTTTGCGGCGGAGCCAAAGCCGGGGCAATGGTCGGTATCAAGGAGGTCATTGTCTATAGTTTTGGGAATGCCGATTATGCGGCATTCGTAATCCTGGGTTGCCATATATTCGAATATTTTATTGCAGGTATCCATACTGTCGTTGCCGCCGTTATAGAAAAAATAGCGTATGTTGTATTTTTTGAATATCTCAAGAATGCGCTTATAATCGCTGTCGTCCTCGGTATAGGGCTTAAGCTTATAGCGGCAGCTGCGGATAAGGGAGGCGGGGGTGCTCATCATAAGCTCGAGCATTTCCGGGTCTTCCTTTTCCATATCGATAATGTCGTCGTCCAAAACACCGTGAATTCCGTGCTGTGCGGCGTAAACATGAGTGATGCAGTCCTGCTTTATGGCAGTTTTGATAACGCCGTATGCGCTTGCATTTATTACGGCAGTGGGTCCGCCGGATTGTCCGATAAGGCATGCACCTTTAAGTTCGGTCATAAAAAAGTGTTCCCCTTTCTTGTGATAGTATAATTTTACCACAGTAAAGCGTTTGTTTCAATATGTAATAGATACGAAAAGCAGCATTGTTTTATGTGCAAAATTGCTATAAAAGCATAATGGTAAAAAACTGAAAATTATAATGTGCATAGGAAGGCGTAAAAATATTACGGAAATTATTGTATAGTTTATCTAAAATGAAAAAATGTCGCTTTGGCATATTTTATGGCGAAAAAACAAAAGCAAAAATCTTCGAAAGTACAAATCGCTTGCAAAAGAACGATGAAGTTGATATAATATCAGCATATAATATTGAATTTTTGGGAAGGTTTTTGCTTTGAGCTACAAAACAAAAGAAAAAAGCACGGCTGCTCTTGTTACTACAATAATTTTTGTTGTTATAGTTGCCGCCGCAGTTGCCGCTGCGGTGTTTTTCGGAGGAAAAACAGGCGCATACGAGGAGGAATATAACTGGATTGAATCCGACAGTGCCGCAATAAACGGTATGCTGGACGGAAGCTGGTATTCCGGCGAGAAAAATGCTCCGGGAATACTTTCGTATAAAATTGCTGACGAGATAACCGTAGGAAAAGACGGAAAAGGCGACTTCAAAATAGAAAACTCCGGAAAAAACAGCTGCCTTATGAGGGTCACCATAACAGTTTCCGGCGAAACTCTGTACGAAACCGGCTATATTAAGCCAAACCAGCATATAAATGAGGATATGCTGAACAAGCTTCCGCAGGCGGGAGAATATGAGGCTGATGTTACATTCGAGGCTTTTGACCCGAGTACGGAGGAGAGCCGCGGAGCGGCAAAGACAAAAATAAAGCTCATTGTGATTGATAACTAAGAGCCGCCGAATGGCGGCTTTTTGTTTAAACTAAAATATATTCATAAAGGTGGGAAGCTCGGAATCCCATATATCCTCCAAAAGCAGCTTGCAACGGGTTATTTCTGCGGCAAGCTCGCCGCGCTCGCCGTATAAGGCAAGAGGCTCAAACCGAGCCACCGCAAGGGTTATTTGGTCAAGCTGAGTATGACGGACAATGCGGCAAAGCGTATGATGCTTTTCCATCCAGTAATCGGTAAGCTGTCTTGCCGCTTCTGCGGCTGCCTCGGAATCATTTTCTTCCACAAGACGGTAAAGACTGTCAAAGCGTGCGTCAAAATCATTTTTTATTCCGGTTAAAAGGAAAAGTGCGCCGGAGCTTACCACAATAACGGCAACTATAAGCCCAAGTGCAAGCCACATTCTTTTCACTTTACCGCCTCCTTTTTAACTATATAATATTTTGCCGTTGGGTCGCAGGTCATAAGAAAGATTTCCTTTTCGCTTACGGAATTTGCACTCAGCACTCCGGAAAGCCACTTTTTTGTAAGATTGCAGGCTTCAAGCACGGCGGGCATAACAACTCCGTCGCTTATGAGCACCATCGGCGGGGTTTCGCATTGTTGGCTTTCCGGCGAAACAAGTGCCTCCGGAGTAAGCGGGCGAGCCTTAAATTTCGGATATACGGTAAGCTTGCCGTTTGTTTCAACGATTGCCCATGCAACCTCCTGTACATCAAAAATCCCGTTTATGCGGAGCTGGCTCATCAGATCTTCGATGGAAAAACGGAGCTCCCGCATACTTTTTTGGTCAATGTTTCCGTTTCGTATTACAACAACGGGGTTGCCGGTGACCATGATCTGCGCCTTTCCGCTTTTAAGCGTGATATATGACAAAATCACCTCTGCGCTCATAAGAGTGATTATGGGAACAACCGCTCCGAGAAGCGGAATGTCCGTATCCTCTATGGAAAGGGTGGCAATATTCGAAATAAGTATGGCAATAACAAATTCCGACGGCTGAAGCTCTCCAAGCTGGCGTTTGCCCATAATACGCAGGCACACAATGATAATCAAATAAATGATTAAAGTTCGAAAAAATACAATAAACAAAGCCAAGCTCCTTTCAAAAAAGGCGTTTTTTTGTATTATTGTTTCACAAAATCGCAAAATTAACAGCAAATTATTGATAATTACAAAAAAGGCTGATATAATTATCTATTATGCCGCAAATACGGCGTTGACTGTGGAGTGCACAGAAAATTTTTTTGGGAGGAAAACACTTTTGGAAGACGAAAAAATGATAAAAGAGCCGGGGCAGAAAACCGCCGAAGAGAAGAAAAAGCATATTAAGAGCGAAATAATCGATTGGATAAAAACGCTGTTTTTCTTCTGCGTGCTGCCCGTTGCAATATTTGAGTGCTTCTGTTTTATTGCCAGAGTGCCTACCGGCTCCATGGAAACAACGGTTCCGACCGGCTCTCAGGTGCTTGTTACCCGGTGCTACAACAAGGACAACATACAGCGAGGGGATGTTGTGGTATTTTACAGCGATGAGCTTGGGCTTACGCTTTTCAAACGCTGCATCGGCATTCCCGGAGATATGATAGAGTTTGACGGAACGGGTGCGGTTTATATAAACGGTGAGTATTACGACGAGCCGTATGTAAGCTCCTATTCCGACTTTGAGGGAACATTTTATGTTCCGGAGGACTGCTATTTCTTCTGCGGAGATAACAGAGCCGGTTCCGGCGACGCAAGAATGTGGAAAAATCCGTATATAAGCAAGGAAAAGGTTCAGGGAAAAGCAAGATTTATCTTTTTCCCGTTCACTTCTATCGGAGTAATAAAATAAGTTCGGCGGTGAACATTTATGAAAAATAAGCTTTTTGTAAGAATAATGGTAATAATCCTTATTCTTGCGATGATAATTCCGTCAGTTGCGTATGCGCTGATTTATATGATGTCATGAACGATAAAAAAATAATGGTCGGTCTTTCCGGCGGAGTTGACAGCGCAGCTGCAGCTTTTTTACTGAAAGAACAGGGATACGAGGTTGCCGGCGCAACTTTTCGTATGGAGGACGACTGGGACGGAGCAAAGGACGCCGCAGCCGTTGCGGAGTATCTTGGTATTCCGCACTATATCTTTGATTTTCGTGAAATTTTCAGGGAAAAGGTGCTCGATAATTTTCTTGAAGAATATAAAGCCGGCAGGACGCCCAATCCCTGCGTTCGCTGCAATAAATTTATCAAATTTCCTGCTTTTCTTGAAAAGGCGCAGGAGCTTGGCTATGACCTTATTTCCACGGGGCATTATGCCAGGACGGACGGGGAAAACATTTTCCGTGCTAAAAATCACGCAAAGGACCAAAGCTATGTGATGTATAATATCCAAAAGGATATGATTCCGCACATTCGCTTTCCTCTTGCGGAAATGAGCAAGGACGAGATAAGAGAAATCGCCAGAAAGGCGGGAATTCCCGTAGCAAACAAGCCGGATTCTCAGGACATATGCTTTATTCCGGACGGCGATACCGGAGGCTATCTTTGCCGCAAAATCGGAAAAATGCCATATGGCGATTTTGTTGACGAAGGCGGAAACCGCCTTGGCGAGCACAAGGGAATATACCGCTACACAATAGGTCAGCGCAAGGGGCTTGGCCTTTCGCTTCCGGCTCCGCTTTATGTGGGAAAAATCGACGCCGAAAAAAACGAAGTTGTGCTTGTAAAAAACGAAGAGCTTTTTTCAAAGCGCATTGTCGCAAAGGAGTTTAACTGGATAAACGGTGCACCGGAAATGCCGATAAGAGTTATGTGTAAAATCCGCTATGCCCAAGCCGCAGCTTCGGCAACGGCTTTTACTTTCGGAAACTCGGATAAGGCAATGATAACATTCGACGAGCCGCAAAGAGCTGCGGCACCGGGACAGTCCGCCGTAATATACGACGGCGAAAAGCTCCTCGGCGGCGGTATAATCGTGTGATTGACAATGATGAAAAAATATTGTATAATCGCCGTATTGTAATATTTTGCAAAGGGTTTTTTTGAAATGGACGACACAGACATACGATGTATGTATATTTTAATTTACAGAGCATAGCCTGAGCGGTTTTTCGCTTTCGGGCTGTGCTTTTTTATGTTTAATTTAAGATAAAGGGTGATTTTTTTAAGCTTATGAATAATGCAACAACGATTATAATAATGCTTGCGCTTGTTACAATGTCGGCGTTTTTTTCTGCAACGGAAACGGCGTTCAGCAGTCTGAGCCTTACAAAAATAAAAATTTCCGCAGAACAGGGAAACAAAAAATCAAAGCTGATTTTGAAGCTGCTCGATGATTACGACAAGCTGCTTTCAACAATTCTTGTCGGAAACAATATAGTTAATATCGGGCTTTCCTCAATCGCTACGGTTTGGTTTATAAATCTGATAGGAAGCTCCGGCGCAACGGTTTCTACAATAGTTATCACCATAATTGTTCTTATTTTCGGCGAGATTACACCTAAGAGCCTTGCAAAAGAATCTCCGGAGAGCTTTGCCGCTTTTTCCGCACCGATAATAAATGCGATAAGAATTATTCTTACTCCGGTAAACTGGCTGTTCTCTCAATGGAAAAAGCTTGTTTCAAAGGCGTTTAAGAACAAAGACGACAGAGCTCTTACAGAGGAGGAGCTTCTCTCTCTTGTTGAGGAGGTCGAGCACAGCGGCGGAATAGGCGAGCAGGAAAGCGAGCTTATCAAAAACGCAATGGAGCTTAATGAAAATGATGCGGCAGACATCGCAACTCCCCGTGTTGATGTGGTGGCAATTCCCGTTGACGCAACAAAAGAGGAAATTTCCTCCGTATTTGCGGAAAGCGGATATTCCCGCCTGCCTGTTTATGAGGAAACCATAGACAGCATAATCGGAATAATTCATCAAAATGACTTTTATCGTGAAATAAACAACCCGGAAATTAACATAGACGACATTATGAAAAAACCGATTTTTGTTCCGCAAACAATAAAAATCGGTTCGCTGCTGAAGCTTTTGCAGCGTGAAAAATGCCACATGGCGGTGGTAAGCGATGAATACGGCGGCACCTACGGAATAGTCACCATGGAAGATGTTCTTGAGGAGCTTGTGGGAGAAATATGGGATGAGCACGACGAGGTAGAGGAGGACTTTACAAAGGTTTCGGACGGCGTTTATACCGTTTCCGGTTCCGCAGACCCGGAGGAAACCCTCGAAAACCTCGGGATTGACAAGGATATCGGCTATGCCACAATGGGCGGCTGGGTTATGGATGAGCTTAATAAAGTACCGGAGGTGGGCGATTCCTTCGATTGCGAGGGCTACACCGTGACTGTAACCGCCGTTGACGGAATGAGAGCGGAAACCATAGAGATAAAAAAGGACGCTCCGGAAGAAAAAAGCGAGGAATAAGAAAAAACCGAAAACGGATTTTCCGTTTTCGGTTTTTTTACTATATTGCGGAGATTGCCGCACAAAGGGCGGCGACGGTTTCTTCAAGGGGAAGGTAGGGCTTGTCCTCTGTCTGTTCCGGCAAAAACGGCACATGGATAAATCCTGCCAAGACCGGAGTTCCGTCAAAATGCCGCAAAAGGGAATAGAGCACATCGTTGCAGACAAAAGTTCCTGCGGAATAGGACACCGCACCGGGCAAGCCGGCTTCGTTTATTGCTTTTGCCATCGTGCGAACGGGAAGAGTGGAAAAATATGCGGCTTCGCCGCCCTCTGCAACCGGAATATCGCAGGGAATATTGCCGATATTGTCGGGTATGGAGGCAAAGCGAAGGTTTATCCCTACCATTTCCGGAGTAACGGCGGCTCTTCCGCCGGCTTGTCCGACGGAGATGACCGCATCCGCACGGATTTCCTCTGCTTTGCTTATCACGGCTTCTGCCGCTGCGCCGAAAACCGTGGGAATTTGCAGCTTTGTAAGCTCGTAACCGCCGATTTGTTCCGGCAAAAGCTTAACGGCTTCCCATGCGGGGTTGATTTTTTCACCGCCGAAAGGGTCAAAGCCGGTTATAAGAAGTTTTTTCATAGCAATACCGCCTTTCATAGCGGTATTGTATCACATTTCGCAAAAGTTTACATCTGTTTTTTTATTTTTTGCAGTGCCCCTTTTTCAAGGCGGGAAACCTGCGCCTGACTGATGCCGATTTGGGAAGCGACATCCATTTGCGTTCGTCCGTCGAAAAAACGCATGCTCAAAATGCGTTTTTCCCTTGGAGAAAGCACTTTCAGTGCCTCCTTTAGAGATATTTCTTCAAGCCAACTTGAATCTGAGCTTTTGTCGCTTATCTGGTCCATCATATATATAGTGTCGCCGGAATCGGAGTATACCGGGTCGTAGAGGGAAATAGGCTCCACAATAGCCTCGAGGGCAACCACAACCTTGCTTTTCGGTAGCTCCATAGCCTTGGCGATTTCCTCAACCTTTGGCTCCCGCCCGTGTTCGGCAATAAATGCTTCTTTAATTTGCATTGCACGGTAGGCAATATCCCTCATGGAGCGGCTTACCCTAACAGGGTTGCTGTCCCGAAGAAACCGGCGTATCTCGCCGATTATCATCGGAACGCCGTAGGTGGAAAAGCGCACATCAAGGTTTGGGTCAAAATTGTCTATTGCTTTTATAAGCCCGATGCAGCCGACCTGAAAAATGTCATCGGGATTTTCTCCCCTGGAGGAAAACTTTTGCACAACGCTTAAAACAAGCCGAAGATTGCCGTTTATCATGGTTTCTCTTGCGGCTTTATCGCCGGTCTTGGCTTTTTTGAGCAGCTCGATTTTTTCGCTTTCCGTGAGCACGGGAAGCTTTGATGTGTTTATTCCGCATATTTCAACTTTGCCGTAATACATATTTTTCTTTTCCCCTCTTTCCGCTAAACACACTAATCTTGGGCTTTTGCGGGGGATAATATTCACGGAGGGAAAGATGAAATTAGTGGCAATTTTATTACCGGAAAAAATTTGAGCACGCAATGCGGAGCCTTGAGCACGCAAAGAATTAGAAGAAAATTTGAGCATGGACAGACAGATTGCGCTTGATTTCACAATATTATTTATGGGAAAGGGGGCGTGATTTTGATGAAAATTACCCTTGAGGAAATCCGGCGGAAAGCTGTGATAAATATCAACGACGGCGTATGCTTCGGATACGCGGACGACCTTGTGGCGGATACCGAAACAAAGCAGGTGCTTGCGCTGCTGATAAAAGGAAGGCTGCGCCTTTTCGGAATTTTAGGTAGGGAAGATGATGTTCTCATCCCATGGGAAAAAATAGACACTATCGGCAGGGACACCATACTTGTCAGAAGCGAAATCACCTCTGCACAAACGGCACGAAAAACCGTGGGTGCGGGGATAATAGAAAAATTTCTTTCGCTTTTCGGAATATCCGGATGAAAAAGCGCAAAAATACGCATTAAAATAAAATATTTTTATTATACAGCGTGAAAAAAAGAGCAAAAACGGTTGCATTGCTTTCGGTTTAATGCTATAATCTAATGGCTGGAAAACTGTAATTTCCAAGCTATAAACAAAACACACACTCCACAATTACTGCGCTTGTGCCCAAAGGGTTGCGGCAGTGAAGTGCGTGGAGTGGTGGAAACAACAAGGAGGAAAAAAACAATGTCCGTAGTATCTATGAAACAGCTGCTTGAAGCCGGTGTCCATTTCGGTCACCAGACCCGCCGCTGGAACCCCAAAATGGCTCCGTATATCTTCACCGAGAGGAACGGAATCTACATCATCGACCTTCAGAAGACCGTTAAGAAAATAGAGGAAGCATATTCCTTTGTTAACGAGCTTTCCGCAGAAGGCAAGTCCGTACTTTTCGTCGGCACCAAAAAACAGGCTGCCGATTCCGTTCGTGAAGAAGCCGAAAGAGCCGGTGCTTACTATGTAAACGCCCGTTGGCTCGGCGGTATGCTCACCAACTTCAAGACCATCAGAAGAAGAATTGCCCGTCTCCAGCAGCTCCGCAAGATGGAAGAGGACGGCACCTTTGATCGCCTTACCAAGAAAGAAGCTTCCAAGCTCACTCTCGAAATCGAAAAGCTTGAAAAATTCCTTGGCGGTATCGAAGATATGACCGAGCTTCCCGGTGCTCTTTTCATCGTTGACTCCAGAAAAGAGAAAATCGCTGTTGCAGAAGCACGCAAACTCGGTATTCCGATCGTAGCTATTGTTGACACTAACTGTGACCCTGACGAAATCGACTATGTCATTCCCGGAAACGATGATGCAATCCGTGCCGTAAAGCTTATTGCCGGAACCATCGCAGACGCAATCATCGAAGGCAGACAGGGCGAACAGAATTCTCCTGAAGAAGAAACCGAAGAGGAGGCAGAATAATTATGGCATTTACTGCACAGGATGTAAAAGCACTTCGTGAAGCAACCGAATGCGGCATGCTTGACTGCAAAAAAGCACTTATCGAAACCGACGGCGATATGGAAAAAGCCATAGAGTTCCTTCGTGAAAAGGGACTTGCCGCCGCTGCAAAAAAAGCCTCCAGAATCGCTGCTGAAGGTATTGTTGTAGCAATCAACGACCCCGAAAAGAATGTTGCAGCCGTTATTGAAGTTAACTCCGAAACCGACTTTGTTGCAAAGAACGAGAGCTTCCAGGAGTTCGCAAAAATTGCCGCACAGGCAGTTATCGATAACGACCCTGCTTCCGTTGAAGAGCTGCTTACCCTCAAGGTCGGCGACCAGACCGTTCAGGAACTTCTCCAGGACAGAATTCTTGTTATCCGCGAGAATCTTAAGATCCGCCGCTTCAAACGCTATGAAGGCGCAGTTGCCGTTTATGTGCACGGCGGCGGCAAAATCGGCGTTATGGTAAAATTCGACACCGATGTAGCAGACAAAGACGGCTTTGCAGAGTATGGCAAAAACATCGCAATGCAGATTGCCGCAGCAAACCCGCTTTATGTTTGCGAGTGCTGCGTACCCGCAGAGGTTGTTGAGCACGAGAAGGAAATCGCTCTTGCACAGATAAACAACGACCCCAAGATGGCTTCCAAACCCGATATGGCAAAGACCAAAATCGTCGAGGGCAAAATCAATAAATATTATAAAGAAAACTGCCTCGTTGATCAGGAGTATGTAAAAGATCCTTCCATGACCATCAAAGAGTACACCGACAAGACCGCAAAAGAGCTTGGCGGCAGCATCAAGATCGCTGAATTTGTTCGTATGGAAAAAGGCGAAGGCATTGAAAAGCGCGAAGAAAACTTTGCAGAAGAAGTTGCAAAACAGATTGCAGGCAAATAATCTTTTGTACTGAATCAAGTGCGTTTAACGGCGGCAACGGAACTTATAATTATTATTGAATAATATTATATATTGCCGCCGTTTTTGCTTATTAAAGCATTAAGTGCAGAAAAATACAGGGAGGTGCATTGATTTGAGTTTAGTCGAAACCGTTAAAAATGCCGGTATTGTCGGTGCGGGC
>CAKSLF010000015.1 GCA_934466455.1 uncultured Oscillospiraceae bacterium
ATGCCGCAGGCTTTTTCCCCTGCTGGTCAAAAATCGTTTCCAGCCCCCGCACCGATGAATTCCTCGGTTACAGATAATTCGTTTTTTATGAGTACCCCCGCCTGAGGCGGGGGTACTCATGTTTTCGGATAAACCGTTGCAGAGGTTCTGCCGGAATACCGTGAACAAGGCATTGCAGCAAACCTTGTCGGGCTGCTAAAGGACGAAACGCTTAAAAGGGGTGCAATCCCCTATTTCGGAAGCTTTTCCACTCATTCTGTTTCCCAAAGCGTGGGCTATGCCGCAGGCTTTTTCCCCTGCTGGTCAAAAATCGTTTCCAGCCCCCGCACCGATGAATTCCTCGGTTACAGATAACTTTATTCATTTGCAAAAAAGCCGCAGCTTTTTAATAAGCTGCGGCTTTTTTCGTTTTTAGTATTCCGTATGAATGTAGTTCTTTGCAAGACCGCCCTCCGCTGTTTCCCGATAGTGACTGTTCATATCTCTTCCGGTTTCGTACATGGTTTTTACCACCATATCAAAACTGATTTTTCTTGTATTTGTAAGAAAATTTGCGAGAGAAAGCGAGTTTATTGCACGCATCGCAGCAACGGCATTGCGCTCTATACACGGAATCTGCACAAGCCCGTCTATCGGGTCGCAGGTAAGCCCCAGCATATGTTCCATGGAAACCTCCGCCGCATATTCAATCTGGTCAAGACCCATTCCGCAAATTTCCGCAAGGGCGGCGGACGCCATACAGCAAGCCGTTCCGATTTCCGCCTGGCACCCACACTCTGCGCCGGAAATTGAAGCGTTTGTCTTAATTAAGTTTCCTATAATTCCTCCGGTAGCAAGCCCTTTTAGAATTTCTTTATCCGAAAGATTCCTCTTTTGCTGAAAATAATACAGAACCGCCGGAACAACTCCGGAAGCACCGCAGGTCGGTGCCGTTACAACAGTGCCGGTGGAGGCGTTTTGTTCGCTTACGGCATAGGCATATGCGCAGACGATGCGGTTTTCTCTTGTTTCCGCACTTTCATCCATATGATACTGGTTATAGAGATATGCCGCCTTGCGCCGGACATTAAGCCCGCCTGCAAGGATTCCCTCGGTGGAAAGCCCCTCTCTTATCGCCCGTTTCATAGCGTCCCAAATTTCTTCGAGATAGAGCCAAATATCCTTGCCCTCCATCTCCTCAACATACTGCCAAATCCGTATGTTATGCTTTTTACAATATGCGGCAATCTCCGAAAAACTGTTCTGCTCATAAACATCCGGAGGAGCGACATATTTTGAACCTTCTATCCTTATTGCGCCGCCGCCGATACTATAAACCCGGCTTTTGCCTATTTCCTCGCCGTCCTTGAACGCCTGCAAATCCATTGTGCAGGGGTGCAAAAGCTCTCCGCTGTAATTTGTATCGAAAACTATCTCCGACGGCACGGGTGAAAAGCTTTGGCGAAGAACAGCATCCGTCATATGACCTTTTCCCGTTTTTGCAAGGGAGCCATAAAGCGTTACACGGAACCCATCCGCCTGCGGATATTCTTCCTTAAATATATTCGCTGCTCTTTGGGGACCTATGGTATGGGAACTTGAAGGTCCTCTTCCTATACGGTAAAGTTTTTTAAGACTTTTCATTTAATCCTCTTATTTTTCCTTGTGAATATACAAAACTCCAAGACATCCGGGACCGCAATGACCGGAAACGGTGCTTCCCGCCTCGGTGTCTATTACTTCCTCAAAATTATGATATGATTTTATATCGTTTTTAAGGCTGTCAATAAGCCCTCTGTCACATCCGCTCCATGTAAGAAAAATCCTGTGGAGATCTATTGTGTCGTCGTTTGCAATGCGATCGTAAACATATTCGGCAGCGCATTTTTCAAAACTTCCCCGATATTTTTTCCCAACGCCCATCTTTCCGTCAACCACTTCTATACAGGGCTTCAGCTTAAGCACATTTGCGCCGAGAGCCGCAACGCCGCTGCACCGCCCGCCTTTATAGAGAAACATGAGATTATTGAGAATAAAGCTTACATCAACCCTTGGAACAACGCTTCGGACATAGTCCGCAATGTGTTCTGCATCCTGTTCGCTCTTTGCGGCTTCCTCCGCCGCCAAAAGCGCAAGCTGGGCAATGCCTGTTGAAAGGTTGCGGCTGTCAACAGGATAAACATGACCCATTTCCTCTGCGGCTATGCAGGCATTCTGATAACAGGCAGAAAAATCCGAGCTTATTGTAAAATGGATTATATCAAATCCCGCTTCCACAACCGGGCGGAACGCTTCGATGTAATCCGCAACGGAAACCGCCGCCGTCTTCGGCAATTCCTTTGTCTTATAGTAGTTATCAAATATATCCTGAGCGTGTATCTCAAGCATATCTTTATATGTTTTTCCACCAATCGTAACATAAAGCGGAGTCACGGTAAGATCGTATTTTTCAATAAGCTCTTGGGAAAGATCCGCAGTGCTGTCAACAAATATTTTTATGGGTCGCATCAGGGGGCGTACCTCCGTTCCGTAAACAGATTTTGTCTTTTACATTATACATCATTTTTATGAAAATAACAGCCCATTTTGCAAAAAATCACCCGCTCCACACAATTTTGCCCTTTTTATATGGAATTTTTTTGCGATATGCGCTATAATATGCTTATAAAATAAGCAAACGGAGATATAAATTTATGCATGACGAGCTTACTGCAAAGGATATAGAAAAAATGCAGGAGGAGCTTGACCACAGGAGAATAGAGCTGCGTCCGCAACTTATCGAAGAAGTCAAGCGTGCCAGAGAATATGGAGATCTTTCGGAAAATTTTGAATATAAAGAAGCAAAGCGCGCAAAAAACCGCAATGACAGCCGCATACGCTATCTTCAGGCAATGATAAAAACCGCCGTTGTTATAGAAGACCGTTCCGAAGAAGGCGTCGTCGGTCTTTATGACAAGGTAACCGTATACATTCCGGAGGACGACGCCGAGGAAAGCTATCAAATCGTCACCGGGGTTCGCTATGATGTTTCCGGCGGCTTTGTCAGCAAGGAATCCCCTTTTGGCAAAGCGGTTCTTGGCAAGCGCATAGGGGAAACCGCAACCGTCAGGGTAAACGATGATTACAGCTATGAGGTTATTATCCGTGCCATAGAAAAAATGGAGGACGATGATTCCGCCCCGCTTGCAAGCTACTGATGATGCATACTAATCCTCACTGAATAATACCGAAGGTTTGCCTTTTTCGAATAATTATTACACAATCGTTCATACTTTTTACATATTTATTGTGCCGCTTTCTGCTCTATGATATTTATATAAGCATAATTAACACATTATGCGGAGGTAATTTATGAAAAAGATTTGCTGCATTGCGGCTGTGTGCCTTGCTACGGTACTGCTTTCTTCCTGCTCAAGGATTCTTATTAATGGCATTGAAAGCGCAATAAATGAATACAACAATAACTATTATGAATATTACGAACATTATGACGACTCATATTATGACTTTAATGACAGCTCCTATGATAATTCCTATGACGGTTCCGATGACGATTTCTGCTCCGACGAGGATAGTACCAATAGTGACAGCAGCGAATCTCCCTCTTCTGTATCTTTATTGGATGATATGGAATACATAAAAAAGACCTCTTACCTTACTATCAATACCGCCAACGGGTATAAAAATTTCTACTGCGATGTCGAAGAAAACAGTTACAGCGGAAATGTAATATACCCTTCCGGAGGGACCCTTTCTACCCAAAAAGCGTCTTCCGAAGAAGATTCCTATATTTCTTATTATTTGAATAAAAAATATAATACTCTAACCGGCACTATTTATCGTCCCTACGGAACCCTCTCTTGCACAACCGTTTGGGAAAGTTCAACCACCATAAAAATTTACGGCGACGATGTTCTTCTTTATGAAGCACCTAATATCACTCAGGCAACCTATTCTCCCATTGATTTTGAAATAGATGTAAGCGGAGTTCGTGAACTTAAAATCGTTATGCTTGGCGTATGGACAGAGGACGGGGACTGGCCGGGACAATACGAAAGACTTCCGAAAGCCTGTATGACAAATCTTATTGTAAGCAAATAAATCTATCACTTCCCCTGCGGCGGAATGTAGCAGAGCGATTTTCAATTTACCGGTTTCTGCTTTCTATAAATTTTTTCTCGTTTTCGCCAATTCTTACCTCAAAATTTGTATTTATTACACTCTGCTTGAAAAGCCCTTATCGCTTTGGTAGCATTGAGTTGTGCAATATTGCAGCAGCCGAAATAAATAATGCTTTTGCGAGGTATGCTATGAAAAAAGCCCTTATTATCCTTCTCCTGTTTTCCTTTATTTTCACATCCTGTGCTTCCGTTATTCCTTCGCCCGAACAAAAAATAAGCGTAATAAGCGCAATGGATTTTTCCTATTCCGATAGCGAAAACAGCGGTAGCATAAAATTCAGCTATAATAAAGACGGAAACTTATCCGAGATACTGAGCACCAGTTCGTATTTCGACGGCAGTGATCGGGAAACGGAATCTTGGAAAACATCTTTTGAGTATGATGAAAACGGATTTTTGCAAAAGTCGTTTACATACCGTAATGATGAAATGGCTTTTTGGTACGATTACAAATGTAATTCCGAAGGAAAGATTATTGAAGCACGAAAGTATGATTTTGACGCATTTAGATGCTATATAGAATATTTCTATAATTCGGACGGTACGCTGGCAAGAGCCAATATATACAACGGATATTCTGATTTATTTTTTACCTCCGAGTATTCATACAACGATGCGGGTAACATTATTTTAGAAGACGCAACTTGGATTTATAGCAGCAGCAGCGGTTGGAAGTGTCATAATTTTTCTTATTCTTATTCTCCAAACAGCGATTCAAAGCTTATGTCATTTAACATTTCTTATGCCGACCCAGAATCGAATAAAGACTTTGGCACCGACTTTGCTTTAGAATATGATTCGTCCGGAAATCTTTGCAAACATACTTTAACATCGATTGAGCCGGATAGCAGCTTTACACAAACCTGCACCTATCAGCACACCGTAATAAGCGCAACAGATAAAACAACATTCTTTTTAAGCGACGGCAACCAATATTGCGACCCGTTCTTTGGTATTTATTGCATTGAGGGTCTTGCCAACGCCAATTTTTAGGTGTTTACCGTTAAAGCCCGCCTCCCCGGCGGGCTTTTTTATTGCTGTTAAATTTTTATTGACATTTTCCCTCGAATAGTGTATCATTTGAAACAGAAATGAGGGATTTTTTGTGACAAGCAAGGACAAAGAGGCTCTTTTTGCCAATCCGCTTTTCTCCGCCCTTGGGCAGGAGCTCTGCACAAAATGGATAAAAGACGGGCGGGCAAAAATATCCGCATTTACAAAAGGCGAAGCCGTTATGACAGAGGGCTGCTTCAGCCGCTGCCTTATCGTAATATTAAAAGGCAGCGCAGCCGTCACAAAATGCGGAGCGGACGGACGGCGTACGGTTATAAATCTTTTACGCCGCAGCGATGTGTTTGGAATGGCAACGCTGTTTTATGAGCAGGAGGAATATCCCTCCGAAATCGTTGCGGAAGAGCCTTGCCGTATGGCTGTTTTCCCAAAAGAGCTTGTTGAGGAAGCGTTTGCCGCCTCGCCGGAATTTGCAAAAGCATATGTCACGCTGCTTTCTCAAAAAATCCACTTTCTTAACTCCCGCATAGGCACCTTTGCGGAGAGCGAATCCGCCGAAAAGCTCTTGCGTTGGCTTGGAGAGATTTCCGGCGAACAAACGGAATTTACCCTTCCGTGCTCAATTTCCCGTGCTGCGGAATCTCTTGGAATCGGGCGGGCTTCTCTCTATCGTGCGTTTGACCTGCTTACAGAAGAGGGCGTGCTCAAACGGAACGGAAAAGCCATCTTTATCCTAAAGCCCGAACGGATTTTCAAATAAATTTATCGGAGGAAATGAAAATGAAAAAGCTTCTTGCAATTCTTCTTACAGCAATTATTCTTTTGAGCACCGCCGCATGCTCAAAAAGCGAAAAGACCGGCGTAACGGTAAACATAGGCGTGCTCAAGGGCCCCACCGGTATGGGCGCAGCTTGGCTTATGAACCAAAATGACGAAAAGCTTTCCGCCAATGAATATAATTTTACCCTTGCAGGCTCTCCCGATGTGCTTACCGGTCAGCTTATAAACGGTGAAATGGATATTGCCGCTTTGCCGACAAACGCTATTTCCACTCTCTATAACAAAACCGGAGGAAAAATCTCCGTTCTCGGCGTAAATGCCCTCGGCGTTTTGTATATCATTGAAAACGGAAGCGGCATAAGCACCGTCGCCGATCTTGAGGGAAAAACAATACTCGCCTCCGGGCAGGGCAGCACCGCCGAATACGTTCTAAACTATATTCTCGAAAAAAACGGAGTTTCCGCAGAGATTTTTTGGGCATCCGAACACTCCGAAGCAGCCACCCTTGCCCTTTCCGGAAAATATGACATAGTTATGCTTCCCGAGCCGTTTGTAACCAATGTTACCACAAAAAGCAGCGATTTTCGCATTGCCCTCGATCTTACTGCCGAATGGAAAAGCCTTGGCGGCGGCGAGCTTACCATGGGCGGAATTGCAGTTCGCACCGCTTTTCTTGATGAGCACCCGGACGCCGTAAAAGCCTTTGTGGAAGAGTACGGAAAAAGCATTGAATTTACAAATTCCAACCCCGAAGAAGCTGCGAAACTTATTGCAAAATATGAAATAGCAACCGAAGAGATTGCAAAAAGCGCAATTCCCCGCTGCAACATTGTTTGGCTCCATGGCGAAGACTACAAAGATATGCTCAAAAACTTCCTTGGCGTTGTTTATGCGGCAAATCCTGCCGGAATCGGTGGAAGCATGCCCGAAGATAATTTCTACCTTAGCTATTAACTTTGAAAAATCCGCAGACTTCGCACCTGCGAAATCTGCGGATTATCTTTTTTGAAAGGCGGTGAAGTCATGAAAAAGCGTATTACAGCTCTTTGCGTGCTTATTTTTTGGGTGCTTGTATGGTGGGGGATTTCCTCCTCCGTAGGAAGTGAGCTTCTTGTTCCTTCGCCGCTTTCCGTTCTTAAAAAAGTTTTTGAACTTTGCGAAAAAAAAGACTTTTGGCTGTCCGTTGCAACCTCGCTTTTTCGTATAGCGGAAGGCTTTTTGCTTGGCTCCGTTATTGGCGTGCTCATAGCGGTGCTCACCGCAAGGTATGAGCTTTTTTCCGCATTACTGCGTCCTATTCTTTCTGTAATAAAAGCAACGCCCGTTGCGTCATTTATTATTCTTGCGGTAATATGGCTTGATCTCGGCAAGGTTCCCGTGCTCACATCCGCATTGGTTGTAATCCCCGCAGTATGGTCGAATGTTGAAAGGGGAATTTTGAGCACGGACAAATCCCTGCTTGAAATGGCGCAATGCTTTTCTGTTTCAAAAAGCAAAATTTTTTCAAGAATTTATATCCCCGCAGTGCGCCCCTACTTTTTTGCTGCGGTCAACAGTGCCATGGGTATGGCTTGGAAAGCCGGCGTTGCCGCAGAGGTTATTTGCCCTTACAAAAATTCAATAGGAAGTGCCCTTTATGATTCAAAAATATATCTTGAAACCACCGAGCTTTTTGCTTGGACGGCTGTGACGGTAATTCTCAGCGTACTTCTTGAAAGACTTGTGCTCATGTTCGGAGAAGGGGGAGCAAAACGCCGTGCTTAAATTTGAAAATGTTTGCTTTTGTTACAAAAGCGAGCCCGTTTTTTATAATTTTAACCTGTGCCTGAATGAAAACGAAGTCACTGCCGTGCTCGGACATTCCGGGTGCGGAAAGACCACTTTTATGGAGCTTGCCTGCGGTATGCTCAAGCCGTCCTCCGGCAGCATCACTCCTTTTTCGGCAAACCGTTCGTCCTATATTTTTCAGGAAAACAGGTTGCTTCCTCAAAGTACAGCCGCAGAAAACCTTGCCTTTGTGGGAGCCTCGGCAGAGCGGTCGGCAGAATATATACGCAAAACCGGGCTTTCCGGCAACGAAAACAAGCTTCCCGGCGAGCTTTCCGGGGGAATGAGCCGCCGCCTTGCTATTGCCCGTGCCCTTGCATTTGGCGGCGACTGCTTTTTTATTGACGAGCCCCTTCATGGGCTTGATATAAAGACCTCAAGAGAAATTCTTTTGCTTATGCGGGAAGAACTTTGCAAAAAAACCGCCCTTATAATCACCCACAGCCCTGAAGAAGCTTTTCTCCTTTGCGACAGAATTTTAATCGCAGGAGGGCCGCCTTTCAGAATTTCCGCAGATATTCGCAAAGATGAATTTGAGAGCCTTGAAGAATTTAAGAAGTTTGTGCAAAGCATGATATAAAAATGCCCCTTGACAAAAATCGTCAAGGGGCATTTTTTTGCGAAAGCTAAAAGCTTACTCCAAAGCGTTTGCAAAGTGCCGCCGCTTCGCCGCCGCAGCGGTCGCATTCTTCTTTTCCTACTCCCGCTTCTATATCCGCAACAGCCTCGGCCGCATCTTTCGCCGCAAGTGCGCTCATACTTTCTGGATATACGGAAAAATCCGCATTTTTGAGCGCAGTAATAATTTTTTCCTTTAGATTTGGCTTTTGTGCGGCAAGCTCCGGAAGGGATTTTATAAACTGTCTGGCGGTTATCGGCTTTTCATCGGTTATGTGCGAAAGAAGCTCATCAATATGCCCGTCAATTCGGTTTTCTTCGTCCCATCTGGCATTTGCGCAGATAAGGCCAAGCGCACGGGTTCTGGTATACGAGTTTTGGTCGCTCATTTTAGAAAAAAATTCGTCGAGATACTCATAAACCTCCGGGCATTTTTCACTTGTGCCCAAAAGAGCATTGTATGCGTTGCAGCCGTCCCGTAACACCTTGCCGAAAAGCTGCTTAATTGCGTAGTCAACTTCCTTGCTCAACTTATTTTCCCCTTTCCACGATATGTTTTTCTGCGGCGGAAACCGTATTTTTCATAAGCATTGCAACCGTCATCGGACCAACTCCGCCGGGGACCGGAGTTATATAGCCTGCCTTTTTTTCCGCCTCGGAGAAATCAACATCTCCGCAAAGCTTTCCGTCGGAATTTCTGTTGATACCCACATCAATAACCGCTGCGCCCTCTTTAATCATATCAGCCGTTATAAATTTTTCCTTACCCACGGCGGAAACAAGAATATCGGCTCTCTTTGTAAATTCCGCAAGATTTTTTGTACGGCTGTGGCAAATCGTTACGGTGGCATTTTTATGAAGAAGCATCATAGCCATAGGCTTTCCTACAATATCGCTTCTGCCCACAACCACGCAATTTTTCCCCTCCGGGTCAATATTATAACGGCTCAAAAGCTCCATAACTCCTGCAGGGGTGCAGGGCAGAAAATTATAATCGCCCCGCATAATATGCCCTATATTTTCCGGCAAAAAAGCATCCACATCCTTATCTGCGGGAATATGTGCCAAAGCACGCTTTGGGTCAAGGTGCTTAGGAATAGGCATTTGCAGCAAAATCCCGTCAACATCACGCCGCTCTGCAAGCGAATCTATTATATATTCAAGGCTTTCCTGACTTATATTTTCCGCAAGGGTATACAGCTCGTCCGCAATGCCTGTTTCCTCGCAGGCTTTTTGCTTGTTGCGAACATATACCTTTGAAGCGGGGTCATCTCCCACAAGGATAACCGCAAGGCAGGGGCGGTATTTTTGTTCCGCTGCCATTGCGTTTACTTTTTCTTTAAGCTCCGCACGAACCTGTGCGGCAACGGCTTTGCCCTCAATTATCACAGCCATGGGTCATTCCCCCTCTTCTTTGCCGCCATCCGCTTCCGGCAATATGCTTTCTTCGTGTTTATCTTCCTTCGGCTGTTCCTCTTCCGCATTTTCATCTGCGGGGGCGTCCTCTGTTTTAGGTGCGTTTGCTTTATAATCCCATTTTCCCGCAAGCTTAAGCTTGCTTTCCTCCGTATCCCGCCAAAGAATCGGGGCATTTCCCTCTGCCGCAGCTTTTTTAAGGCGCATATGCACCACCGCAAACACAGCGACTGCATAAAATGCCATAGCCGCTCCTAAGAGCTGAGAAACCCTGAAGCTTCCAAGCATAAGACTATCCGTGCGCAAGCCCTCTATCCACATACGCCCAAAGCCGTTCCATCCGATATAAAATACGAACATTTCGCCGTCAACTTTGCGCTTTTTCATAATAAGGCAGAACACCAAAAGCCCAAGCATACACCACGCAAATTCGTAGAAGAAGGTTGGATGTACGGGCAGAGCGGGGTCAACCTCCGCACCCATTTGCTCCGAGGAATGTGTCATAATATAGGAAGCGATATTTTTGCTTGTCATTCCCCATGGAAGCGTTGTGTTTGTTCCAAAACATTCGCTGTTTACAAAGTTTCCCCAACGGCCTATACCCTGCCCGATAAGCACCGCCCCTCCGGCAAGGTCGAGGAAAGAACGAAAATTTACTTTGCGAATACGGCAGCCTATGATAACTCCGATTATACCGCCGATAATCCCGCCGTAAAAGCCAAGCCCGCCGCCTCGTATATTAAATACTTCTATAAGGTTATCCTTATAGGCGTCCCATTGAAACGCAACAAAATAGGCTCTTGCGCTGATTATTCCAAGGATTATTGCAATAAAAACAACATCAATACCCCTATCCATATCTATACCGAATTCTTTTGCGTTTTTATACATAAATAAAAGCGCAAGAAGAAAGCCTGTTGCAATTATCACGGCGTACCAGTAAATCGAAACATCTCCGATTTGGAGCGCAACACGGTTTACATCAAATTCAAGCCCAAGTCCGGGAAATTTTATTGTATCTGTCAAAGTATCATCCCCTTATACATTCTTTTTAAGAAAAGCATTACGGTTTTACTACGGAAAGCGCATAATTCTCTTTGCTGTAAGTCTTGCGTATCCTTTCCATAACGGATTCCGGTGTTGCGGCAGCGGCAATATCCATAAGCTCCTCAGGCTCAACCCCGGGAAAATATCCGTTAAAGAGCATTGTTGCAACGCCCTCCGCCCTTTCGGTTGCACGCAGATATCTTCCGTAAACGGATTTTTGCGCACACTCAAAGGCTTCTGCGGAAATTCCGTTTTCAACGGCATTTTCAAACTCCTCAAGAACTGCGCCGGAAACCTTTTCGGGATCTCTGGATTCTCCGGAAATCATAAGTGCGATATAATCACGCCCACCGAAAACCTCGCTTCCAAAGGTGGAATTTATTGTGCCCTCGTCATACAGCCTTCTGTACGCCGGGGTGTAGTCATCAAACAGGGCGTCAAGAAAAATCTCATCAAGAACGCTTCCGATAAAATTTTCTCTTTCCGTTCCGGGTTTTCCCTTAAACCCGATATTAAACATCGGCACGGAAACCGGCAAACGCTGTTCTGCATAGTGCTTTACAACACCCTCCGGCTCGTTGCAATTTCCTCTTTCGAGGAAGAAGGGCTTCGCCGGTTTAAGAATCTTATCGGCAACGGCGATTACTTCGTCAACATTGATATTTCCGGCAACCGCAAGCACCATATTATGAAGATTATAAAAATTTCCGTAACACTTATAGAGAAGCTCCGCAGTAATATGAGATATAGATTCCTGCGTTCCCGCAATGTCAATTCTAACCGGGTTTTTCTCGTACAGTGCGCAAAGCAGATTGAACAAAACCCGCCAATCGGCGGAATCGTCGTACATTCTTATTTCCTGCCCGATTATTCCCTGCTCCTTAGCCACGGTTTCTGCCGTAAAGTATGGGTGGGTTACAAAGTCAAGCAGAATTTCAAGGCTTTCGCTGAATTTATCGGAGCAGGAAAAGAGGTATGCGGTTCTGTCAAATGCGGTATAGGCATTTGCGGAGGCTCCGGTTTTTGCATAGCGTTCAAATGCGGAACATTCCTCGCTCTCGAAAAGCTTGTGCTCAAGATAATGTGCGGTTCCCTCCGGCAATTTAATAAAATCACCGTTCTCCGATGTTTTTATAAGGGTATCCACGGAACCGTATGCCGTTCCGAATACCGCATAGCTGCTCTTAAAACCGTTTATTGGCGAAAGCAGGATTGTAAGCCCGCTTTTATGTTTTATTCTGTAAAGAGTGCCAAAACGGCGGCTCTCGGTCTTTTCAATTTCGCAGTTCATGCCGTTTCGCCTCCTTTAAGAAAGAATACCGTGGAAAGCTTTGCTCTCTTTGCCATAGCAACAACCTCTTCCACAGTAACTTTTTCGATTTCCTCAGCATCCTCTTCCGGAGTAAGAATAAGCCCGTCGAGGATGCATGTCATATACCAGCTATCCAACCCGCCGAGGGAATCACCTACGGAACCAAGGCTGTTGCGGATAATAAGCTTTGTATCCGCAAGCTCCTCTTCTGTTATTTCTCCGGCGCAGATACAGTCGAGCTGGCGCAAAATTTCCGCCTGTGCTTTTTCCCTGCTTTCAAACTCAATTCCGCAATCGACAAACATTGTTCCCGTTCCTCTCTCGAAATGAGAAACGGCATAATAGCAAAGGCTTAGCTTTTCACGGACATTCATAAACAGCCTTGAAAAAGGCGAACCGCCATAGATTGCGGAAAGGATCCTTGCGGCGTTTTTCTCCCGCTCTGTTTCCGGCGCACCCATTCTAAAGCCCATAACAAGCTTGCCCTGGACAATATCCATGGATTCCTCCGCTTCTTTGTACTCCTTATAAGGTACAAGAACCGCTTTTTCAAGCGGAGCAGGCTCCCTTTTAAGTGCCTCCGTTTTTTCTGCAAATATTTTTTCTACCGCAGCAGGGTCGCCCGGACCTACAAACATAATCTCTATGCGTGCGGCAGCTACAAGCTCCCTCCACGCCGCAGCAAGCTGTTTTGCGGTTATTTTTTTTGCGTCCTCTTCCGAGCCGTAACGGCTTACGCCGAAAGGCTCTCCCTCAAACTCCATTTCCACAGCGCGGTGGATAGCATAAGTTCGCTTATCGTTAAGGTCGCTGTTTATTGTATCAATAAGATACTCCCGTTCAAGCTCAAAATCTTTTTCCGGGAAAAGACCGTTTTCGTCAAGATTGGGTTCAAAAACAAGGTCGCAAAGGAGCTTTGCTCCCTCCTCAACCATTTTTTCTCCGCTTATGGCAAATTTGTCATCGGCAAACTGAAGCAGAACCTCGATTATCTGAAAACCGCCCTGCTTTGTTACATCTGCGTCAAGAATTGCGCCGTACATCTTTGCAAGCCGCTTGTTAAGCTCGGTAAAATCCGGGCAGCTTTTGCAGCCCTTGCGCAATACAAAAGGAACAAGCGCATTTACCGCCGCTTTTTCCTTACAAAGCGGCGTAACAAGGTTTACGGTTATTCTGTCGGACTTGAATTTTTCCTCTCTTACAAAGTTAAGATAAACTTCGTTTCCTATCTTTTTTCTGATAAGGTTTCCCAATTTGTTTTCTCCTTATATTTTCCGCCGAAGCGTTTTTTTATCTCATATGAACATCAAGCTGGTTAAAGGGAAATTCCACTTTGTTTCTTCGGAATTTTTCTATAACTCTTTCGTTGATTTTTCCTGTTGCGTCCGCAATGCTGTCCCATGGAACATAACCCTTAAAAACAATTTCGATTGCGCTTGCCCCAAGGTTATTTACCGTTGCCGTTCTTGACCTGTCCTTACTTATCAGCGACTCTTCCTCCGCCGCTTCAAGAATAAGCTTTTTTGCAAGAGCTATGTCCGAATCGTATGCGATCGAAAAAACAAGCTCAAGCCGGCGCACTTCCATTTTGCTGTAATTAAGCAGCGTTTGGCTTGTTACAATGCTGTTTGGAATTATAACCTCTTTGTTATCCGCCGTTCTTAAGTGAGTGTGGGCAAAGCCCACCTCTTCAACATAGCCCTTTACCTCCTCGGAAGGAATTTCGATAAAATCTCCCACAACAAAGGGTTTTGAAAGCACTATCATAACTCCGCTTGCAAAAAGAGCAAGGGTGTCCTTTACCGCAAGGGAAAATGCAAGGGCGAATGCGCTGAAAAGCGCAAGCACAGAGTTTACCGGAATGTCAACAAGAGAAGCCGCCGCAAGAAGCGCAGCAAAATAAATCAGGAATTTCATAATTCCCACGGTAAATTTGCTGAAACCGGTGGCTACCTGCTGTTTTATAAAATATTTTTTTACTATGCCTGCGGCTGCCTTTGCGATAAAATAGCCCATTATAAGAACAACCGCCGCAGCAATTATGCGATAGCCGTATTTTTCCCAAATTTCCGCAAGGCTCATTCCCCGCACATTTTCTTCTATAAGGTCAATGGTGTTTTCCGAAGAGGCGGAAAGAAAATTTATCCTCAAGCTGTTTCACCTCCGAAAAAAGCAAGTTTACATTATCCTTTTTTAAGCTTTGCAAAGTTTGCCATAAGCT
The DNA here is from genome assembly GCA_934466455.1 of uncultured Oscillospiraceae bacterium. Classification (GTDB taxonomy): domain Bacteria; phylum Bacillota; class Clostridia; order Oscillospirales; family Ruminococcaceae; genus UMGS1668. The sequence goes on from CAKSLF010000015.1 coordinate 14,393, forward strand.
TTTTTGTTCCTTTGGAATCAAACGCAATTTCAAGCATGGTGTCCCCCGCCATCGGACTTGCGGAAAGCACCGTTCCCCCGCCAAACACCTTATGCCGCACTCTGTCGCCTGTCTTAAAGCTGATTTGCTCGGTTTTGGGCGGTGCGGCAAAGGTTTTTTCCGCATGGATTTTGCCGGAAGGAGCTTCCTCAAAATGATAGCTTACATTTTGGCGGCGGCGTTCCGTTTCGTCAAAAAATTCTTTATATTCCTCGGGAATTTCCTCAACAAATCTGGAAAGGCGGTTGTGGCTCGTCTGACCGAATATCATTCTGCTTGCCGCTGCGGTAAGATAAAGGTTTCGCTTTGCTCTTGTCATCCCAACATAGGCAAGGCGGCGTTCCTCCTCCATCTCATTCATATCATAGATAGCCTGCATTCCCGGAAAAACGCCTTCCTCCATCCCGACAACAAACACGCTTGGGAACTCCAATCCCTTTGCGGAATGTAGAGTCATCATAAGCACGCTGTCCGTTTCCTCAAGGCGGTCCAAATCCGTATAGAGTGCAACCTCCTCCAAAAATCCCGCAAGCTCCGGAAACTCGGCTGCTTCTTCATATTTAATAAGGTTTGTTTTCAACTCACCTATATTCTCTATTCGGGCTTCGCCGTCAAGCCCCTGAGCACGGAGCATATCAAGATAGCCGGTTTTTTCGCAAAGATGGTCAAAAAAGCTCTCTGCGTCAAAGTTTTCCGCTTCCTCCGCAAGGCTTTTTATAGTACCGGTGAAATTCATGAGCACCGCCGCCTTTCTTGAAAGGTCGGCGTATTCCTCTGCGTGCTCAAAAATCTCAAAAAGACTTTGCCCCGTAACTGCGGATATGTGCTCGGCGGCAGCAACAGTTGTATCGCCTATTCCTCGTTTCGGCTCGTTGATTATTCTTACAAGGCGCAGATTGTCGGAGGGGTTTGTTATAACCGACATATATGCAAGGAGGTCCTTTATTTCCTTGCGTTCGTAAAAGCGCAAACCGCCTATGATTTTATACGGAATACCCGCACGGACAAATGCTCTTTCTATGCTGTTTGACTGGGCGTGCATACGGTAAAGCACCGCAAAATCCGCATATTTTTCCCCGGCGGAAACGCCGTCCAATACTTTATCGGAAATAAATGCCGCCTCGGAATCCTCGTCTATGCAGCGGCGCACGGTAATTTTGCTTCCGTCGCCGTTTGCCGTCCAAAGAGTTTTTCCTTTTCTCTCTGTGTTGTGTTCAATAACCTTGTTTGCCGCAGAGAGTATATTTTGGGTGGAGCGGTAATTTTGTTCAAGACGAACGACCTTTGCCCCCGGGAATTGGCGTTCAAACGAAAGAATATTTTCTATTGTCGCCCCACGGAATTTATATATCGACTGATCGTCATCACCCACCACGCAAAGATTTTTGTACTTCTGCGCAAGAAGCGAAACCAGCATATACTGAACATGGTTTGTATCCTGATATTCGTCCACCATTATGTATTTCCAACGGTCCTGATAGTATTCGAGGGTTTCCGGGTTTTCTCTGAAAAGGCGCACCGTTTCGCAAAGCAGATCGTCAAAATCAAGCGCACCCGCCTCATGAAGCTCCTTTTGATACTCCGCAAATACCCTTGCTACCACTTTCATACGAAAGTCGCCGGTTTTTTCCGCCTGTGCAGCAAGCTCCTTGGGCTGCTCAAGGCGTTCCTTTGCGTGGCTTATGGCTCCGGCTATCGGTTTTGGGGCAAACTGCTTTTCATCAAGGTTTATTGCCTTAAGACATTTTTTTACCACACGAAGGCTGTCATCCGCATCGTATATTGTAAAGCTTTTCGGAATATCGATTTTTCCGCCGTCCCTGCGCAAAATGCGCACGCACATACTATGAAAAGTGGATGCAAAAACATCTGCCGCTTCCGTCCCAAGCTTCATCACAAGGCGGTTTTTAAGCTCGTCCGCCGCTTTGTTTGTAAAAGTAATTGTAAGAATGTTCCACGGACGAACACCGCATTCAATAAGGCGCGCCACCCTTGCTATCAGCACGGTTGTTTTTCCGGAGCCCGCACCAGCAAGCACAAGCAAGGGACCGTCCTTATGAATAACCGCCTCCATTTGGCGGGCGTTAAGATTATCATAAAGTGAAGCCATTTTCCGCCTCCGTCAGTATAAGTAATTAAGCCGTATCAATACCCCGATTTACTTTCAAAAAGCAGAGCCTTCGGCTGATTTTTAATCAAGCGCAGCGAAGCTTTGGTAGCGGCTTCCTCTTACACTTAATTATAATATAATACCATATATCCGTCGTTCTATCAAGGTTATTTTATGAACAAGAGAGCCGTTATAAGAAGCGAACCCGGCTTTATTTGTTCTGCGGCAATACCAAAGGAGGATGTACAGCAAAGCAAAATGAAAAATCTTGTTGAAAAACTTTTCGACGGTTCGCCGGATATGCTTATTTCCGCCCTTTTGAAAAGCAAAAATCTTAACGGGGAGAAGCTTTCAAAGCTAAGAGAGATAATAGACTCTTTGGAAGGAGAAAAATAATATGATGAGCACCGTCTATACAAGCCTTGGCACTATGCGGCGGTTATCGCCGTGCTCGTGATAAGAGCCGCAGTCAAAAACCGCTTTTCTGCAAGGATATTCGTTGTCGTTTGGGCTGCAATAATGGTATGGCCGCTGCTTCTGTTTAATTTTTCCGCCGATTTGAGCATATATAAATTTCTGCCGAAAAAGTTGAGCACGACTGCGGAACCTTTCGTGAGCACGGTGGCGCAGCCTTACGAAAGCACCATTCCTCTCATACCCGGCAATAAACTGTATCCCGTAGAAAATTCGCATTATACCGCCGAAATTGCACAAAAAAGAGCTGATGCTCAAAGCAAAAGCAGCTTGAGCACCGAGCGTATTTTTTAAGCGTAAGGCTTTTTGGAGCAACGGTTACGGCGGCGTATATTATAGTAAAAAAAGATGCTTATAGGCATAGAAAACAAGGATTTACTGCTTGATGAAAGAGAAATTTATACCGCACGGATTGTTACATCTGAGAACGGCACTACGCATATAGAAGCTCCGCATAAAAACGGCAAAAGCTAAACACAATCTTCTGCGGAATAAATAACGGGGCGGCAAAACCGCCCCCGTTATTTTATATTATGCAGGGGAAAATATTTTTCTTGCAAATAGCCTGTTTCTGTGCTATATTAGGGTGTAATATTATTATTTATTTGAGGTGATCAAAATGAAAAGAACGGAGCTGAGGCTTGTTTTTGCCTCCCCGGAAAAGTACGCCGCAGAGCCGGTTAAAATTTGCGGCTGGCTGCGCACTTCCCGTAACTCCAAATCGGTGGGCTTTATTGAACTTAACGACGGCACCTGTTTTTCTAATTTGCAGGTTGTTTATGAAGAGAATAAGGTCAATAATTTCAAAGAGGTCACCAAGCTTAATGTAGGCTCCGCCGTTTCTGTAACCGGAAAAATCATCCTTACTCCGGAAGCAAAGCAGCCCTTTGAGCTTCATGCCAATGAAATTATAATCGAGGGCGAATCCACCCCCGATTATCCTCTTCAGAAAAAGCGTCACAGCCTTGAGTATCTGCGCACCATTGCACATTTGCGTCCCCGCACAAACACCTTCTCTGCGGCTTTCCGTGTACGCAGCGCAGCGGCATTTGCAATTCACCAGTTCTTCCAGAGCAGGGGCTTTGTATATGTTCATACCCCGCTTATTACCGGTTCCGACTGCGAAGGTGCTGGCGAAATGTTCCGTGTAACCACCCTCGACCCCTCCGACCCGCCGCGCAATGAGGACGGAAGCGTTGATTTCAGCCAGGATTTCTTTGGAAAGCCCACCGGACTTACCGTTTCCGGTCAGCTTGAGGGCGAAGCCATGGCGATGGCTTTCAGCAACATCTACACCTTTGGTCCCACCTTCCGTGCGGAAAAATCCTATACCCAGCGTCACGCCGCAGAATTTTGGATGATAGAGCCGGAAATTGCATTTGCCGACCTTGAGGATGAAATGCAGCTTTCCGAGGATATGATAAAGCATATTTTCCGCTATGTTCTCGACAGCTGCCCCCGTGAAATGAAATTCTTTAATGATTTTTACGACAAAGGGCTTATCGAAAGACTTGAAAGCATCTGCAACGCAAGCTTTGCAAGAGTTGATTACACCGATGCGGTAGAAATGCTTGAAAAGGTCAAAGACCGCTTTGAGTACCCAGTATATTGGGGCTGCGACCTCCAAACCGAGCACGAGCGTTATCTTACCGAGGAAGTTTATAAAGCTCCTATCTTTGTTACAAACTACCCCAAGGAGATAAAAGCATTCTATATGCGCCAAAACGACGACGGAAAAACCGTTGCCGCAGCGGATTTGCTTGTTCCGGGCGTAGGCGAAATTGTCGGCGGAAGCCAGCGCGAGGAACGCCTTGATGTTCTTCTTGACCGCATAAACGAGCTTGGACTTAAAGAAGAGGATTATAGCTGGTATCTCGACCTGCGCCGTTTTGGCGGCTGCAAGCACGCCGGTTACGGTCTTGGCTTTGAACGAATTATTATGTATCTTACGGGAATCCAAAATATCCGTGATGTTATTCCTTTCCCGAGAACCACAGGTTCCGCAGAATTTTAACGCACTTATGCCCGCCGGTAAATTCCGGCGGGCAGCTTTTAATTACAACAGAGAAAGGCTTGTTTTGTATGAAGAAATACGGTGATATGACCGCCGCAGAGCTGCTTTTTGAAAAAGAGCTTTTGCAAAAGCGGTATGACGAAAAAAAATCTCTTGGACTAAAGCTTGATATTTCCCGGGGCAAGCCCTGCCCGGAGCAGCTTGCTCTTTCCCTACCTATGCTTGACCTTGTAAACAGCAAAGCCGAAAGCTTCAAATGTGAGAGCGGCTTTGATGTGCGAAACTACGGAATGGTTGAGGGCATTCCCGAATGCCGCCGCCTTTTTGCTGAAATCATCGGTGCGGAACCGGAAGAAGTAATTGTCACCGGCAACAGCTCGCTCAACCTTTTCTATGATCTTATCGTTCATGCCGTTTGTCACGGCGTTCCCGGCGGAAAGCCCTGGAGCGAATGTAAAGAGCGTAAGCTCCTCTGCCCTGCTCCCGGATATGACAGGCATTTTGCCGTCGGCGAATACTTTGGTTTTGAACTTATCACCGTGCCGATGAAGTCCGACGGTCCCGATATGGATACGGTCGAAAAACTTATAAAAGACCCGTCTGTAAAGGGCATTATCTGCGTCCCCAAATATTCCAATCCGGGCGGAATTTCTTACTCCGAGGAGGTCGTAGAGCGTTTTGCGAAGCTTTCTCCTGCCGCTCCGGACTTCCGCATTTTCTGGGACAACGCCTATGTGGTACACGACCTCTACCCCAACGGCGAAAAAGACGAGGTTCCCTCCCTTTTGAAAGCGTCAAAACGGTTTGGGCACGAAGATATGGTCTATATGCTCGGCTCTACAAGTAAAATAACTTTTCCGACCGCCGGTCTTGCGGCGATGGCTGCTTCCGCAGCGAATATTGCCGACCTAAAGCGTATGCTTTCCTTCCAAAACATCGGCCCGGACAAGATAAACCAGCTTCGCCATGCACTTTTCTTCAAGAACAGAGAGGGCGTGCTCAAGCATATGGCAAAACAGGCGGAAATTATCCGTCCTAAATTTGAGGGTATGCTTTCCGTGCTAAAAGCCGAACTTTCCGGTCTTGGTATTGCAAGCTGGAACGAACCAAGGGGCGGATATTTTATCGCCGCAGAGCTTCTTCCCGGAACGGCAAAGCGCACGGTGGCTCTTTGTAAAGAAGCGGGGCTTACCTTAACCGGCGCAGGCTCCGTATATCCCTACGGAAAAGACCCGGCAGACAGTGTTTTGCGTATTGCGCCAACCTTTGCCCCGCTTGAAGACATTCCCGCAGCCGCAGAGCTTTTCTGTATCTCCGCAAGACTTGCGGCAGCCGAAAAGCTTTTCTGCGAAAAGGAGGATTGAAAATGTATATTCTTGCTTCCGGCTCTCCCCGCCGGCGTGAGCTTATGAACCTTATTACAAAGGATTTTTTCTGCGAGGTTTCCGGCTGTGACGAATTTGTGCCGAAGGGCACTCCTCCGGAAAAAATTCCGGGGCTTCTTGCGGAACAAAAGGCTCTTGCCGTTGCAAAAAAGCACCCCGACGATGTTGTTATCGGTTCCGATACCATAGTTGTTCTCGATGGGCGTGTTTTTGGCAAACCGAAGAACCCTGATGATGCGGCTTCCATGCTCCGCACGCTTTCCGGAAGAACACATACCGTATATACCGGCGTTGCCGTTGTTGAGCACGGTGATGTTCGCTCCTTTGTGCAACGGGCAGATGTTGAGTTTTTCGAACTTTCCGATGAATTTATCAGCCAATATGTCGCCACCGGCGATCCTCTGGATAAAGCCGGCGCATATGGCATACAGGGACCCGGTGCGCTGCTTATAAAGGGCATTGTGGGCGATTATTACAATATTATGGGCTTTCCCGTTGCGGCTATTGCACGCTTTCTTGGGCTTGTTCCATAAAAACGGATATTAAAAAAACGGGGGCGTATTGCGCCCCCATTTTTTATTCATCTATTTACCTGTTGAACCAAAGCCGCCCGTTCCTCTTTCGGTGTCGTCAAGCTCATCCGACGGAACAAAGCTTGCCGCCGCAACCGGCATAATTGCCATTTGTGCGATTCTGTCGCCCGGATTTACGGTATATTCCTTTGCGGAATGGTTATACAGTCCCACGCAAACCTCTCCCCGGTAATCCGAATCGATTACTCCGACCCCGTTGGAGGGGATTATTCCGTGCTTAATTCCAAGACCGCTTCTTGCAAAAATAAATGCGGCAAAACCCTTTGGAACAGCCATTGCAAAGCCGGTAGGGAAAACAACGGTTTCCCACGGAGCAATTACCGCAGGCTTATCTATACATGCGCAAAGGTCGGCTGCCGCCGAGCCCTCCGTCGCAATTTTCGGAACCGCCGCACCGCTTCGCAGAATTTTTATTTTTATCTCAAACTCCATATTTCTTTTTAATCTCCTCAAGTTCTTTTTTGAGCTTATCGGCGCGGCGGTTTGCTTCGTCAACCTCCATACGGGCCTTTGCGGTATCGCCGATATACTCCTTTAGCTGAGAACGGATATGGTCGCTGTTGGAGCTTTCTTTTTTATATTCGTCGAGGTAGGCTATTGCACAAAGCACAAGAGCATCGTTCATCGAAAGGGCAGGGTTCTTCTCGTTAAGTGCGGCAATGTCGCCGGAGATTTCCGTTGCAAGGTCGTGAACATAGCCCTCCTGCTCGGTGGTCATAACGGTATAATTGCTTCCTGCTATCTCTATTTTTATCTTTTTGGGTTGGTCCATCATTTTTCCTCCTGAAAAAGTTATTTGCAACATTATAATTATATATCTTTTCTTGCGCCGTGGCAACCTGTTTTCCGCCGAAAATTATGCTTTTGATGCAGACAAATACAAACACGGAGCATAAAATGTATAAAGTCATTTTTCGGAGGGATTTTTTATGACGCTTATTGATATTCCTTACAACAGAGCCGCCGCAGTTGAATATGCCAACCGTTGGGCATATTTTCGCAACCCGGAATTTTTTGATTTCAGCGAGCTTGGCGGCGACTGCACAAGCTTTGCAAGTCAATGCATTCTTGCCGGCGGCGGAGTTATGAACTTTACTCCCACCTTTGGTTGGTATTACATAGGGCTTAACGACCGTTCCCCTGCATGGACGGGAGTTAAATATTTGTTTAATTTTCTTACCACAAATACCGGCATCGGACCTTACGGGCACCGTGCGGAGCTTTCTGAAATTATGCCCGGCGATATTTGCCAGCTTATTCTTGATGAGGACGATTGGCAGCATACCCCGGTTATAACTTCCATAGACGGCGACCGTCCAAGCTTTGAAACGGTCCGTGTAGCCGCTCATTCTTATGACTGCAACTGTCGCCCGCTTTCGAGCTATAAAATTTCCTCTGCCCGCTTTGTACACATAGACGGCGTTCGTACAATGCAGCCGGAGGGCTTGCCGGAGGAATAATTTTTTCAAAAAGTGTATTTATACTATTGACAGTTGTGTTTATACAGTGTATAATTTTGCTACATTAAAGAAATAAAGTCTTTTTCATTGTTTTACACTTTCCCTTTTATCGGGGCGAAGCTTTTCGCCCCGATACCTGTTCAAAAAATCTTTCTTTCCTTACTTTCTTTTATATTTCTACGGAAAAAACCGGCTGCAAAAGCCGGTTTTTTTTCTTTTTTGCCGATAAAGGAGCTGCCTTTTCTCAAATGTAACCCTTTTCTTTATCTGTAACCGTTTTTTCCTTGAGTTTTACCAAACTGGTTTTGAACTGTAACCAAAGGTTTTCCGCTTAATCACAAAACTTACACATAAGAACCGTATTATATAACCAGAGCAAGAGAGATGTTGGTTTTGAGCAGACTGACAAATCGAAATTAACGGCGAGTCGAAAGACCCGCCGTTTTTTTGTACTTTGTGCAGAAAAAAAACGCAGCGAAGAATCGCTGCGTTTTTTATTCTGTAATTATTATTTTGCGTAATCAACGGCTCTGCTTTCACGTACAAGATGAACCTTTATCTGACCGGGATAATCAAGCTCGGCTTCGATTTTTTCGGCAATTTCCCTTGCAAGAAGTACCATATGGTCATCATCAACAAGCTCCGGCTTTACGATTATGCGGATTTCCCGTCCTGCTTGAATTGCAAAGCAATTATCGACGCCCTGGAAGGAATTTGCGATTTCCTCAAGCTTTTCAAGACGCTTGATGTAATTTTCAAGATTTTCACGGCGGGAACCGGGTCTTGCTGCGGAAATGGCGTCCGCTGCCTGAACAATCCAAGCAATAGTTGTGCGAGGCTCAACATCGTTATGGTGTGCTTCTATTGCATGAATAACAGCTTCCGGCTCCTTATACTTTTTGGCAACATCAACGCCTATGCTGATGTGGCTTCCCTCAATTTCATGGGTAAGAGCCTTGCCTATATCGTGGAGCAAGCCCGCACGGCGAGCCATATTCACATCAACTCCGCCCATTTCGGCGGCAATCATTCCGGAAAGCTGAGAAACCTCTATTGAGTGCTGAAGCACATTCTGACCATAGCTGGTTCTGTAACGCATACGACCGAGCAAGCGCACTATCTCCGGTGCAATACCGTGTACGCCGCATTCAAGCACTGCTCTTTCGCCGTCCTGCTTAATCTTTGCATCAACCTCACGGCGAGCTTTTTCAATGGTTTCCTCAATTCTTGCCGGGTGAATGCGCCCGTCTTGAATAAGCTTTTCAAGGCTAAGGCGGGCAATCTCTCTGCGAACGGGGTCAAAGCAGGAAATTGCGATTGCCTCCGGCGTATCATCGATGATAAGATCGACTCCGGTTATGGTTTCTATCGCACGGATATTGCGTCCCTCTCTGCCGATAATTCTGCCTTTCATTTCATCGCTTGGCAGCGGAACGACGGAAACTGTTGCTTCCGCAACATAATCGGGTGCGCAGCGTGCAAGAGCGGTTCCGAGGATTTCTCTTGCTTTCTCGTCTGATTCATCCTTGAGCTGCTGCTCATACTGCATAATGCGCAGAGCCTTTTCGTGGGAAAGCTTTGCATCCATATCGGAGAGAAGCTGTGCCTTCGCCTGCTCTTCGGAATATCCGGAAATTCGTTCAAGCATATCAAACTGGCTCTTTTTAATCTGCTCCGCCTCCGAAAGACGGGCTTCGGCAGCCTTCAGTTTTTCCTGAATCTGCTCTTCTTTTTTGTCAAGGTTGTCTGATTTTTTATCAAGTGATTCTTCCTTTTGCTGAAGTCTGTGTTCCTGACGCTGAACCTCCGCTCTGCGGTCCTTTATCTCCCGTTCCGCATCGGTGCGGAGCTTGTGTATCTCGTCTTTTGCTTCAACAAGGGCTTCTTTTTTTCGGCTTTCAGCTGTTTTGATTGATTCGTTTACAATGCGTCTTGCTTCTTCTTCGGCGGAGCCAAGCTCTGCTTCTGCAACTTTGCGTCTATATGCGACACCCAAAGGGAAGGCGATTACTAAACCAACGACCAAAGCAATAAAACCAATGATTACGCAAGCCAAAACATTTTCGGGTTTCATTTCCGAAAATATGCTAAGGCCTTTAACAAAGGTCAAAAATTCCATTGGTGACTTATATGTCCTTTCTATATATTAAACGCAAAATATATATGAAATATATTTCACAGATAATATAATAATATAATATTCCGGAGCCGCTGTCAAGAAATTTTGAACAGATATGAAAGTTTGGCGGCTTTTTTCTTCATTTTAGACGCCCAAAATTTATAAATTACGATTTAATATATTCTAAAGTATTATACTTGTGATTTGTTTTTCAATTATTTTGCCATCCGTGCAAGAATTTTTAGCTTTTTGCTCACCTTATATTTGTACCCGCAAAACGGATATTTCTATTTGCTGTTTTTAAGGAGATAATTTTTATGAAATTCAAAAGAATAGCCGCAATTACAGCCGCAATTATATTATCGGTAAGCGTTGTTTCCTGCTCTGTCGGAAACAATAACAGTGTTCCGGAAAACAGCGTTCCCGACGGCGTTATGGGTAATGCGGGGAAAGAAGAAAATAACCAAATCCCAAACCCTATGACCGATGCATCCTCCGTTGATGATATAAATTCACGCATAGGCTGCTCCATGAAGCGCATTGAGGGTGCTTCCGATGAAAGCTATACCGTTTTTACCATGGAAACGGAGCTTGGGCAGTACGAGTTCTTTATTGATTCTTCAAAGTACACTCTGCGTGCGGCAAAAACCGAAGGCGACCTTTCCGGCGTGTACACCTCCGATGGGCTTCTCGGCGAGCTTGTTGAGCCGGACACCGTAAAAGATTGCGGCGAAGGAACATTTTATGAAAAATGGTTTGACGGCGATATGCAGTACAGTCTTTATGGCATTTCCACCTCTGCCGAAGATTTTGACACTTTGGTTTTCTTCTTCAAAAGCTGAGTTTCGACCGCTTTCTGCCTACCGGTGCATCCCTTTCAAAAAAATTCGGCAAAAAAACATTTGAAAATTTTTATTTCCCGTGCTATAATTGCTTGTACGAGTAGCATAAATGCGTAAGTCCAGTTTGGGCTTACGCATTATTTTTTTGCGCTTTTAGGAGGTAATAAAATGGATTGTGACCAATCGTACCTTTCTCATGAAAAGGTAATCAAACTTATGGGGAAATATTCTGTTCCCTGCATTATTTCTCTGCTTGTAGGAGCTTTTTACAATATTGTAGACCAGATTTTTATTGCAAATGCAAGTTATTTGGGTTCATACGGCAACGCCGCAAATACGGTTGTTTTCCCGCTTACCGTTATTGCGCTTGGGATTGCGGTTATGATAGGAGACGGCTGCTGCGCTTTTGTAAGTATATCGCTTGGAGAAAAAAAGCCCGAAAGCGCAGCCCTCAGCATAGGAAACTCTATAATGCTTTGCATTGTTGCAAGCCTTGTTTTAACCGTCGTTTATTTATTTTTTCCGGATGCAATCTTGACGGCGTTCGGAGGCAAAGTAAACGATGAAACCTTTAGACTTTCAAAAGAATATTTCTTTTGGATAGCCGCCGGCATCCCGTTTTATATGTTTGGTCAGGCGGCAAATCCCATTATTCGTGCCGACGGAAGTCCGAAATTTGCTATGATTTCGACCCTTATCGGTGCCGTTTCCAACATAATCCTTGACCCTGTTTTTATTTTTGGACTAAAGTGGGGTATGACCGGAGCAGCCGCAGCTACCGTAATCGGGCAAATTATAACGGCGTTTCTTTCTGCTTTGTATCTGCTTAACGCCAAAACCGTTAAGCTTAAACTTACGGATCTGAAGCTAAGCAGAAAGATTATCGGCAAAACTCTTTCGCTTGGTCTTTGCAGCTTTCTTGCACAGATATCCCTTGTCGCAGCGATGATGGCAATCAATAATATGATTCATAAGTACGGTGCGGCGGATAGAATTTTCGGTCAAGTTCAATATGCACAAATCCCTATGGCGGTCGCAGGCATAGTAATGAAATTTTTTCAAATTGTCATATCCGTTGTTATCGGAATGGCTGCCGGCTGTATCCCTATTGTCGGTTTCAATATCGGTGCAAATTTACAGGGCAGAGTTAAAGAGCTGTTTACAAAGCTGCTTGCTGCCGAGGCAGGCGTAGGTATAGTGTCGCTTATTATTGTTGAGGTTTTTCCGAATGCGTTGATACAAATTTTCGGTGCCGCAAACGAAAGCATTTATTATACCGATTTTGCGGTAAAGGCGTTCCGCACTTACCTTTGTATGATAGTGTTGGCTTGTATTAACAAAGCCGCTTTCATTTTTTTGCAGGCAATGGGCAAAGCGGTGGAATCCACTCTGCTTTCTATGGTTAGGGAAATCATATTCGGCGTGGGCTTTGCGCTTTTGCTTCCCGTATTTTTCGGTCTGGACGGCGTTCTTTATTCAATGCCCGTATCCGATGCTTTAACCGCCGTTATTTCTGTGATCCTGATTTCAAAAACATATAAGGAGCTTTCCCTTTCCAAAGCTTCCTCTGCTTCAAACTGATTTTTGTTCTTGTTGCGGCAATATGTTTTTTATTGGTTTTGGCTTTCGTTCGATTTTTGAAAAAATATATTTCAGCAGTAATTTTTCTTAAAAAAAAACGATTGCAGATAATTGACAAAGCTGCGCCATTGTGATATTATGACCTATATATTAAAAAACGCTGATGAGGAAGATGAAGCGGTGCTTCATATCAGAGAGGGCTTTCGGTTGTTCTGAAAAAAGCCTTTTGGAGCCGCAGATTTACCACCCTCGGAGTGTCTGCAAGCATATTTTTTGCGAACAGACCGTGCTGCCGCGTTAAGGCAATCCAACGAGTGCACTGTTTTTGGTGTAAACAAGGGTGGAACCGTGGAGCATATTTGCCCCGCCCCTTAATTTGGGGCGGGGCTTTTTTGTTCTTCTGCGGCGTTTCGGCGTATTTTATATTGTAAAATAAATTCCTAATTATACAGGAGGTATAAATAGTATGGTAAAAATTAAACTTCGTGACGACATCCGTGAGTTTGAAAACGGAGTCACCCCTTTCCAAATTGCAGAAAGTATAAGCGCAGGTCTTGCAAGAGTTGCCTGTGCCGCAAAAATTGACGGCAAGGGCTGCGATTTGCGTACTCCTATTGAAAATGACTGCGAGGTCGAAATTTTAACCTTTGACGATCCCTACGGAAAAAAGGCATTTTGGCACACCACTTCTCATGTTCTTGCCCAGGCTGTAAAACGCCTCTACCCCGATGTAAAGCTTACAATCGGTCCCGCTATTGAAGAGGGCTTCTATTACGATTTTGATTCCGAAGAGCCTTTCACCCCCGAAGTTCTTGAAAAGCTTGAGGCGGAAATGAAAAAAATCGTTAAGGAAAACGAGAAAATCGAACGCTTCACCCTTCCGAGGGAGGAAGCCATAGCCTTTATGAAAGAGAGAAACGAGCCATATAAGGTAGAGCTTATCGAGGATCTTCCCGATGGCGAGGTTATCTCCTTCTATCGCCAGGGCGAATTTGTTGACCTCTGCGCCGGTCCGCACCTTATGGCAACCGGAACGATAAAAGCTTTTAAGCTGACCCAGTGCAACAGCGCATATTGGAGAGGCGATGCAAAGAACAAAACCCTCCAGCGTGTTTACGGTATTTCTTATACCAAAAAAGACGAGCTTGAAGCATATATAACCCGTATTGAGGAAGCAAAGAAGCGTGACCACCGCAAGCTTGGAAAAGAGCTTGGGCTTTTTGCCTTACTTGACGAGGGTCCCGGCTTCCCGTTCTTCCTCCCAAAAGGCATGGTCCTCCGCAACACCTTGCTTGAATATTGGCGTGAGGTTCATAAGAGGTACGGCTATGTTGAAATCTCAACTCCTATGATTCTAAATCGTGCGCTCTGGGAGCGTTCCGGTCACTGGGATCATTATAAAGAGAATATGTATACCACCGTTATCGATGATACCGATTTTGCAATAAAACCTATGAACTGCCCCGGCGGTATGCTTGTATACAAGCTTGAGCCTCATTCCTACCGTGATCTGCCGCTGCGCATGGCAGAGCTTGGTCTTGTTCACCGCCATGAGCTTTCCGGTGCACTCCACGGTCTTTTCCGTGTCCGCTGCTTTACTCAGGACGACGCACATATATTCATGACTTGGGAACAGATGAAGGACGAAATTAAAAATGTTGTTCGCCTCTTCGACGAGGTTTATTCCGTATTCGGTCTTACCTATCAAATAGAGGTTTCCACCATGCCCGAGGACCACATCGGCGATGTTAAGGACTGGGATTTTGCCACCGAAACTCTTGAAGCCGCAGTTAAAGAAATGGGCAAGGATTATGTTATCAACGAGGGCGACGGTGCATTCTACGGTCCTAAGCTTGATTTCCACATTGCGGATTCCCTCGGAAGAACATGGCAATGCGGCACTATTCAGCTTGATATGCAGCTTCCCGAGCGTTTTGAGCTTGAATATACCGGCGCAGACAACGAAAAACACCGCCCGGTTATGATTCATCGTGTTGTCCTCGGCTCCGTAGAGCGGTTTATCGGTGTTATCACCGAGCATTTTGCCGGTGCTTTCCCGCTTTGGCTCTCCCCTGTTCAGGTTTCGGTCATTCCGATTTCCAATGCATTTAACGACTATGCCGAAGAAGTTCGCGACCGTCTTGACGCCGCAGGAATCCGTGTTGAAGCCGACCTTCGCAACGAGACCATGAAGCTTAAGATTCGTGAAGCACAGCTTCAAAAAACTCCTTATATGCTTGTTGTCGGCGAGCGTGAACAGAACGACAAAGCGGCTTCCGTCCGCAACAGAAAGGGCGAAAACCTTGGTGCAATGCCCGTTGACGCTATTATTGCAAAGCTTCGCCGTGAAATTGACGACAAAGTAAGAGATTGATTTTATACCCTATAAAAAGTACTCCAAAGAAAAACTTTGGAGTGCTTTTTTGTTGCCATTTTTCAAAATCTATAATATAATATATTTATAAAACTAAGGAGGCGTCAAAAAATGCAAAGCGTTGATTTCTGCCGTACCAAGATAATCGAAATTTTGCGGGATGACTTTAATGAAACACCCGAAACTGCCGAGCTTTCCCATATTTATTCCGCCGCAGCAACCGTGGTTCGCCGCCTTTTGGCACAGCGTTCCGCAAACCAAAAATATCGTGGCGACAAACGCATATATTACCTCTCCATGGAGTTTCTTATGGGGCGTTCCCTGCGCAATGACCTGTATAACCTTGGAATAAAAGACGCCTTTGAGGCGGCTCTTGCCTCCCTCGGCGTATCTCCGGATAAGATATACGAGCAGGAGCCGGATGCCGGTCTTGGCAACGGCGGTCTTGGACGGCTTGCCGCCTGTTTTCTCGATGGGCTTGCCACAATAGGAAAACCGGCAATGGGATATTCAATATGCTACGAATACGGAATTTTCCGCCAACAGCTCTGTGACGGTTGGCAAACCGAAAAGCCGGATGACTGGCTTCCCGGCGGAAAAGTTTGGCTTTCCGAGCAGGCGGAAAAATCCGTAGAAGTAAATTTTGGCGGAGAAATCGAAGAATCCTGGCACGACGGTTTTCATCATGTGGTTATGAAAAACTGTGAAACTGTAAAAGCCGTTCCTTATGATATTCTCATTCCGGGATACGGCGCAGAAAATGTATCAAAGCTCCGCCTTTGGCGTGCGGAATCCCCCCTTCCCGATATGGACCTCTTTAACCGTGGGCTTTATCCCGAAGCGTTTCGCAAGGCGGCTATGGCAAGAGCAATAAGTTCTATTCTCTACCCAAACGACAGTCACCCGGAGGGCAAGCTTTTGCGCCTTAAACAGCAGTATTTCCTTTGCTGCGCAACAATTTCCGATATTGTGCGCCGTCATCTTTCGAAATTCGGCGCACTTGAAACCCTGCCGGAAAAATCGGCTATTCATATAAACGACACTCACCCCGCTCTTGCTATTCCGGAACTTATGCGCATACTTCTTGACGAATGCGGATTTACATGGGAAAACGCAGAGGAGCTTTGCCTGCGCCTTTTCAGCTATACAAATCATACAGTGCTGCCGGAGGCTCTTGAATGTTGGGATGTTCCAATGTTCAGTGCGCTTTTGCCCCGCATTTTCACAATAATAAAGGAACTTGACCGCAGAGAGCGGGAATACCTAAGCCGCAGAGGTTTTTCCTCCGATGAAATCGAGCGCATGGCAATAATAAGCGGCAACCGCATCCATATGGCAAATCTTTGCGTATACTGCTGCCACAGCATAAACGGAGTTTCCGAACACCATGTACGGGTTATGGAAACAAGCGTATTTTCCACTCTTTATAAAGCTTTTCCGGAGCGTTTTTGCGGCATTACAAACGGAATTGCCGCAAGGCGTTGGCTTTGTTGTGCAAACCCGGAGCTTACCGATTTTATAAAGAAGTATACCGTTCCGGATTTTGAGCACGACTACAAAAAAATGAGCATGCTCAAAAAGCACACCGATGATTACTCCGCTCTTTCGGAACTTTCCTCCGTAAAACGCCTGCGCAAAGAAATTTTTGCCGCACAAAATTTTGATGTCTGCGGAAAGCTGCTTGACCCCTCCTCAATTTTTGATGTACAGGCGAAACGCCTTCACGAATACAAAAGGCAGCACCTTAACGCAATGCGGATAATTGCTCTTATGAACCGCCTTGATGCCGACCCAAACGCCGATATTTATCCCCGAACTTTTATTTTCGGCGCAAAGGCTGCTCCCGGTTATTACATTGCAAAGCGCATAATCAAGCTTATATGGTGCATCGGCAAGGAGCTTTCCGAAAATCCGAACTACAACAGCCGCCTGCGCCTATGCTTCCTCGAAAATTACAGCGTAACCGCATCCGAGCTTCTTATGCCTGCGGCGGATATTTCCGAACAAATTTCCCTTGCGGGAACGGAGGCTTCCGGCACCGGCAATATGAAGCTTATGATTGGCGGCGCAGTTACCCTCGGAACTCTTGACGGCGCAAATATTGAAATTATGAATGCAGTCGGCGAGGAAAATTTCCTGCGCTTCGGCATGGACATCGACGATGTTCGTGCGCTTAAGGCGAGGGGCTACCGCCCGTTTGAGTTTGTTGATTCCGACGGCGAACTTAAAGGTGTTCTTGACCGAATGCGCCATGGCATTGCCGGAGAGGATTTTTCCGACCTTGCAAACATGATTGCCGGCGATGACCGCTATATGGCGGCGGCGGATTTCCGCAGTTATATGGACATTCAGGATAAGGCGGATAAAATTTATCGTAACGACGAGCAATGGTTCCGCATGAGCCTTATGAACATTGCCGCCGCCCCGAATTTTTTTGTTGACCGCACCGTAGAAAACTACTGCGAAAAAATCTGGGGAATGTAATCTTCATTGGATATGCGCTTTTTTCGTTACACTTTGCCACACAAAAACTCTAAACTTAAAAATCGTAATTTTGGTTGGGATTATGAAACTTGATTTTTACTACTATTCCTATCAGTGTCCATTGAACGATGACATGATCAAACTACTGGATGAGTACAAAGACAAAATTGATATCTGCTATCACGATGTTACGAATGATTTTCAGCTGGCAAAAGAACTGAAAATGTTTTTTCCGACGCTTGTTGTGCTCAATAACAGAAAAAGATATTACAGCCCGCTTCATCGGACTTTTTTAGAGCAAGTAGCCGCAGAGAAGTATCCCGAAGAAAAGCCGTATTTGCCTTCTCTTTCGAAGAAAGTTGTAACAAAATATGTAGAACCCCTAAATGGGGGCAATGTCGGTCTTGCCTGCAACTGCTGCGGAAACGGAACACAAAGCAACCGGTGCAAAAAAGCGCAATTTCTTAAGATGAATCTGGTTGAACCATATGGGTTTATTCATAAAAACGAGAACGGCTGCCTGATTGGCGGAGCGGAATATCTCCCCGCCAAAATTGTTCCTTATAACATTCCTCATGCTAGCAAAACGGCATTTATCACATGTGTATATATGTCCGATTCCGAATATGACTATAAAACTGCTCCGCTCCAAGCGTTAGAGCACTATTTGTGCGGGCAATATACAAAGGCGATTGCCATTGCAGACGAAAAAGGAGTTTTTCCAAATGGCGATTTATGCTTTTTTATTCGTAACGGATATAAAGATGAGGGTGTAATCTTTAAAGATGCGGATTACTGCTCGCTGCATCTTGTATCAAAACAGTTAGCACCGTAACTTTTCGATTTGTTGCGCCGAAAAGTAACCGCTGATAGCGAAATTTTGCCGAAGTGAAGCTTATTTGTAAAATCGGTCGGTTTTACGGTCGCTCTGCCAATGCGCATAATCATCCCATTGCATAAAAGAAAAAGCGTGCCTTCGGCACGCCATCGCAAAAAGAACAAAACAAAAGGACCGCAAAAGCGGTCCTTTTTATATAAGCTGCTGTTCGTTTATCATAAGCTTAAACTGAAGCCCAAGCCTTTCTGCCGCTTTGCGGCAAAGCACCATGCGGTTCATAAATATCTCAAAATAATCCATAACGGAGCCATAGCGGGTATCTACGCTAAGCTTCAGCTTTATCAGAGTATGATTTTCGTTAATTTTCAGCTCTGCTTTTTTTACGGAATAATTCACTCGGTCGTGAATATCAAAGGTTGCAGGGTCGTTATTGCGAACACGGCTTCTTCGAACATCGGATTTATCCGCAAGGATAAGCGCAGCTGCCATAGGACTTATGGGTCTGCCGGTGCCCTCATCGTGATTTCCGATTGCCGCAACAATATCGCAAATTTCCTCGGCAGGCATTTGCAACTTATCAAGTATTCTGAAAGCCATAACTGCACCGCTTTGTGAATGGTCAACCCTGTTTACAAGGTTTCCTATGTCGTGAAGATAAGCGGCGATTTTTACAAGCTCCACTTCCCTCTCGGAATAACCGAGGGTTTCCATAATATAGCTTGCGTTTTCCGCAACAATTCCGACATGGGCAAAGCAATGCTCGGTAAAGCCAAGCTCGCTTAGGGTTTGGTCGGCTTTTCTGATATAAGTATTTATTGCCTCGTTGTTTTTGATTTCTTCAAATGTTACCATGTTTTCATCTCCCTTCTATGGAACATTTTTTGTATTAAGAATAAATTATATTATTCTGCCGTGGATATAATTCGACTTTTTTATTAAGCTTTTGTGAATTTTAAGGTTTAAGCCGATTTTTTGAGCACGGCACATTTCAATTTGGGCACGGCAGAAAATTTATAAAGACGACTTCGTGCTCAAATTACATTCAGTTCCCGAAGCTTTTCGAGGAATTCATTTACATCGTGCTCGGCTGTTGCATCAATCGGTGTAGGCGTTCCGTTGCTTATCTGTGCTATGGCACTTGTTCCTGCGGGGGCTTTTGCGGCAATCTGAATAGAATCAATATTTGAATAATCCGCAACATTAAGTTTGAAGGCAATTGCCTGACCTTTTGCAAGGTAAACTTCGTTGTTTGGACCATAGTTGTTATAATCTTCAAAGGTTGCGGCAGAAGCACCGTCAACAAAGACAATTCCGTTTGCAGAGGTCTGGTCTACACTCAATGTAGAGGCATTGATAATGTTGTTGCGAATTTCAATTATGTCGGGCCAGCCTTCGCCGTCTGCCTTATAGGCGTCGCCTATTTCGCCGCCGGGATTTGTTCCTGCCGGATCGTAAATACAAACTGCGTCAAGATAAAAATCGTAGGACCCCGCACCCGCATCGCTAAGGGTGAAAGTATCTGTTCCGGCAATCTCATAGTCATCGCCAAAACTTTTCAAAACGGCATTAACACGGGTTCCGTTTTTCTCAAATTTGGCGTACTGCGTTCCGTTTTTAAGCTTCCAATCGTTTCCGCTTGCTTCAAAAGTCCATTCCTTTGCGGTATAATCACCGGTAATGGTTTCGCTTCCGCCAAGTTCCGTGCTTTCAAGCTTGAACCCTACACGGCTGCTGTCACCGCTATCAACTTCCGGGAGTACGAAATAGCCGCCGGTATAAATAATCAAGTACTGCTTTCCGCCCTCAAGCTCGCTTGTACTTGTAATACGAGTATAGGTGCGTTCGCTTGGCTGTGCGTTGGAATCGGTTACAGTCAAATTAAGAGTTGCGCTTATGCTGTCGCCCGCCGCTCTGGTTTCCCCAGTACCGGTTGCCGTAATCTCAACCGTACCGGTTTCTCCGGGGAAGGAAAGAGTATATCCTTCATCGGCAGCGTCAACCTTGGCTATTTTTTCGTTTTTACTGCTTATTGTTACAGAATATCCGTCAAAATTCTGTACGGCAACCGCAAGCTTTTCCACCGTTGCTCTGTCAACCTTATATTCGCTGACAGGGGTTCCGTTTATAGTAATTGCCGGAAGGTCGCAGACTTCGCTTAAAGCTATATATTGGTCGCTGTTATAAGTAAGGCTGTTGGTCGGGCAGCCGTTTTTAGCTTCCTCGCTTATGGTATAATAATCGCATTTTCCGTCGGCATGACCTTCGTTTTTAAGTGCTTCTTTTCCGTTTCTGCCATAACGGCTTACGGTAACCTGTGTATCGGTTATTTTGAAGAGGGTCATGGTCAGCGGGGCACTTTCGCCCATAGCCGAATCAATCTTATCATCACCGTTATAGGAATAATATCCGGTATAACCGGCGTTCATATAAGTGAAATTAAGGGTTTTGGTGGCATAGCTGGTTTTGGAGCCTTGCGCAATAATAATTTCGTCGCCTTTTGCAAGATAAACACGGCTTCCGCCGAGATAATCGTTCCAACCGTGAGAATGGTTATGTCCGTAAAGGAAAATGATATTAAGCCCGTTTTCTCCTGCGGCATTAAGAACATCAAATATGTAATTTGCGTACCGTCCGTCGCCGTCACGCACTGTGCGCATGCTGTAATGCAGCGGAAGGTGAGAAACTACAAAAATAGGCTTTGTATATTTTTCCGTCACTTTTGCGGCAAGGTATACGCCAAGATTTGTTGCAGTCTGCTGAACGCATGCTTCGTCATTGTTGTACCACATATAGTCGTCCTCATCAATAACATACACGCCGTAGCCGTCGGCGTCATGTGCGCCGGGACCGGTAAGACCGCCTGTGCCCTGCGGGTTTCGGTCATGGTTGCCCTGTACATAGGTTTCGTGTAAGCTTGTTCCGTAAACGCCTTCAACGGCATTCTTAAGATAGGTAAGATAACCGCTTAGGGTGTTCTGATTGTCGCTATAACCATAGCTGTAGTCACCGGCGCAACGCCGAGGATCATCATCACTGCAAGCAAAGATGCAACAAGTTTTCTGAACTTCTTCATCTTTCCAACACATCTCCTTTTCAGGTTCGTACTGATATTGCGGATTTTCTCCGCAGCTTATGGGTTGCCCCATAATAATAATTATACAAGTTTGTTGTAACACCATAAAATAATATTTTCAATATGTTTTTGGGATATTTTTCAAACAAAAATGCGGCTTAAAAAGCCGCATTTTTTATCTTGTATTAAGCTCCGCCGCCTTTTCAAGAATAAGCCTTGCAAGCCCGTCCTTTGAAATAAGGCCGCTTTCCGTTTCCGAATCCCCAGTGATGAGCACGGCGGCGTTCGTATCAACGCCAAAGCCCGTTCCGGGCGAAGCAATGGAGTTTGCAACTATCATATCGGCGTTCTTGGAAACAAGCTTTTTTCGGCTGTTCTCAAGCAGGTTTTCCGTTTCCATAGAAAAGCCGACGACGGTTTGAGCATTGCTTTTTGTTTTTCCTATTTCGGCAAGAATATCCTTTGTGCGCTTGAGCACGAGCGTAGCTTCGCCGTCGGTTTTCTTTATCTTCTGCTCCGCTTTTTCTGCCGGAGTATAGTCTGCAACAGCCGCCGCCATAACAATAATATCGGCATTTTGAGCACGCTCTGTAACCGCATTATACATTTCCTCCGCCGAGGAAACAAAAACGGTGCTCACGCCGTAAGGCGGCTTTATTGCAGTGTTTCCGGCGACAAGCTCCACCTTTGCGCCCATGCTGCGGGCTGCTTTTGCAAGGGCAAAGCCCATTTTTCCGCTGGAATGATTTGTAATATAGCGAACGGGGTCGATTTCCTCTTGGGTGGCACCTGCGGTTATGAGCACACGCTTATCTTTGAGCACGGAGCTTCCGAAAAGTGCCTGCTCAACTGCGGAAATCAGTTCCTCCGGCTCTGCAAGACGCCCGGAGCCTACCGCTCCGCAGGCAAGCCTGCCCTCCTCCGCTTCAATTATCTCAAAGCCGTCCCTGCGCAGTATTTCAATATTGCGCTGGGTCGCCGGATTTTCGAGCATACCGGTAAACATCGCCGGTGCAACAAGCTTTTTGCAGCTTGCCGCAAGCACGGTTGAGGTCAGCATATCATCGGCTATCCCGTTTGCAAGC
The DNA here is from genome assembly GCA_934466455.1 of uncultured Oscillospiraceae bacterium. Lineage (GTDB taxonomy): Bacteria > Bacillota > Clostridia > Oscillospirales > Ruminococcaceae > UMGS1668. The sequence goes on from CAKSLF010000015.1 coordinate 36,864, forward strand.
TTTGCTATAACATTTGCCGTTGCCGGCGCAATAAGCACGCAGTCCGCCTTGCGCCCAAGGTTTACATGGGCGACAGGGTCGCTGCTCTTACCGTCAAAAAGCGAGGTTAGGCAAGGGTTCTTTGTAAGTGCCTCAAAAGTCAGGGGCGAAACAAACTCCGCACCGTGCTCCGTCATAACAACATTAACATTAACGCCCATTTTTGCGAAATACGAAGCAACATTGCACACTTTATATGCTGCAATTCCGCCGGAAACACCGATAAGCAGATTTTTCTTATCAGGCATCGTGCCATTCCTCGTCGGTAACTACCTTATCGACCTTATACTTGCCCTCGACAAACTCTTCGATTGCAATTTTAAGCGGTTTTTCGGACATAATCCTATGCTCCTCTTCCGCTTCTTCGCTGATAACTCTGGCACGCTTTGAAATAGCGATTACATTTGCATAGGGGCTTGCAAGCTGATTAAGTTCATAGGTATCTCTGGGATTAAGCAAGGTTATTTACCTCCTCCAAAATTTGTTTAAGTGCTTTTTGCATGGCAATGCGTCCGCAACGCTTTGCCTCCAGAATATATTCTATTTTCGACGCTGCGGCTTCCACCACATCGTTTACAACAAAAAAGTCATAAAGCTCCGGTGCTTCCCTAAGCTCACGGTAAGCCGTTTCAAGCCGCAGCTTTATCATTTCCTCCGTTTCGGTGTTTCTTCCCTCGAGACGGCGGCGAAGCTCCGCCATATCCGGCGGAAGAATGTATACAAGCACAGCCTCCGGCATAAGGCGGCTGACGCTTCTTGCTCCGTTTATCTCAATATCCAGCACCACATCTTTGCCCTGAGCAAGCTTTTTTTCGACTGCGCTTTTCGGCGTGCCGTAGTAATTGCCGCTATACATGGCGTATTCCAGCATCTCGCCGTTGTCGATTTCCTCTTCAAATTTCTCACGGGTTTTGAAATTATAGCTGATTCCGTCAACCTCCCCCGGACGGGGCTTTCTTGTTGTGGCGGAAACGGAAAAATAAAGGTTTGGGTCCATTTCAAAAAGCTTGCTTATAACCGTTCCCTTGCCAACTCCGGAAGGACCGGAAACCACAAGCAAAATTCCTCTGTTATTCATCTTCGTCCTCCGCTGTCATTCTTGCACCAACATTTTCCGGCATAATTCCGGAAAGCACAACATGACCGGAATCCATTACAAGAACGGTCTTTGTCTTGCGCCCAAATGTTGCGTCTATAAGTACTCCTCTGTCCTTTGCGTCCTGAACTATTCGCTTTATCGGGGCGGAATCCGGTGACACAACGGCAACCACCCTTTGTGCGTTTACCATATTTCCAAAGCCGATGTTTACAAGCTTCATCTTTTTCTCCTTTGATTTTCACCCGCAACGCAAAGCGTCATTCGATATTTTGTATCTGTTCGCGGATTTTTTCAATGGTATTTTTCATTTCTATAACGGTATCGGCAATGGCGGCGTCGGAGCATTTGCTGCCGATCGTGTTTGTTTCCCTGTTTACCTCCTGAATACGGAAATCAAGGCTCTTTCCGATAGGCTCGCTTTTATCGAGGGTTTTACGAAGCTCCTTCATATGGCTGCGAAGGCGAACCGTTTCCTCGTCCACGGCAACCTTATCCGCATAAATTGCAGCCTCCTGAAGAATTCTTCCTTCGTCAATCTGCGTGTTTTCAAGCACCTCGTGCATTTTATCAAAAAGTCTTGCTCGGTATTCCTTAACGGTTTCCGGGCTTCTGGATTCGACAAAGGAAACCTTTTCTTCAATAGCGGCGATTTTAAGCAAGACATCGGCTTTCAGCCTTTCGCCCTCCGCCTCTCTTCCCTCGACAAAAGAGTCAAGTGCCCTTTTTGCAACGGACTCTATATCTTTCCAAAGGGCTTCCTCGTCCGTTTCCGCCTTTACCACAGTAAAGACATCGGGCAGCTTTGCGATTGACGAAAGAGAAAGGTCATCCGCAAGGTCAAATTCATTCTTTACACTGCGAAGTGCTTCGACATAATTTTTTACGACCTCACGGTTTATATTGATTTCTTCGTCAATGCCATCGACCGTCTGTATGGTAACGCCCACATCCACCTTTCCTCTGCTGATTACACCGGAAAGCAGGCGTTTCATCCGCTCTTCCACAAAGCCGCAGCTGCGGGGAACCCTTGCGGAATATTCAAAATAACGGTGGTTAACGGATTTTATCTCTACACGGATACTTCTTCCGTTGATAACCTCCTCCGCAGAACCGTAACCTGTCATACTTCTTATCATACAATGCTTCTCCTTAAACCGCCTGCCCTTTAGGCAGACACTTTTCGTGCATACTATATACTATACTAACTTATAATTTTATACCCAATACTAAACAATGTCAATAAATTCCCCCGAATTTAATTGAAATTTTGGAGCAAGGCTCTGTTTATGCTTGACTTATAGCGAATATTGGAATATATTTATTGTGTAATTTTAGCGACGAAATCAAAGGAGTGTTCAAAATGTTAGCAAGCGAAAAAACAATGGATAAAATCGTTGCCCTCTGCAAAAACCGCGGATTTGTATATGCCGGTTCCGAAATATACGGCGGTCTTTCCAATACATGGGACTATGGTCCTCTTGGTGTTGAATTCAAAAACAATGTAAAGCGTGCCTGGTGGAAGGCTTTTGTTCAGGAAAGCCCGTACAATGTAGGTCTTGACGCTGCTATCCTTATGAACCCGCAGGTATGGGTTGCTTCCGGTCATGTGGGCGGCTTCTCCGACCCGCTTATGGACTGCAAGGACTGCAAAACCCGCCACAGAGCCGACAAGCTTATCGAGGAGCAGACCGGCGTTGACCCCGAGGGTTGGGATTTTGACCGTATGCGTGCCTTTGTTGATGAGAAGAATGTTGTCTGCCCGGTTTGCGGCTCCCACAACTTCACCGATATTCGTTCTTTTAACCTTATGTTCAAAACCTTCCAGGGCGTAACCGAGGATGCAAAAAGCCAGATTTATCTCCGGCCGGAAACCGCACAGGGTATTTTCGTAAACTTTGAAAATGTACAGCGCACAACCAGAAAGAAAATTCCTTTCGGCATCGGTCAGATAGGCAAGTCCTTCCGTAACGAAATCACACCCGGAAACTTTACCTTCCGTACCCGTGAGTTCGAGCAGATGGAGCTTGAGTTCTTCTGCAAACCCGGCACCGACCTTGACTGGTTCGCATATTGGAAGGATTATTGCGAAAACTGGCTTCTCCGCCTTGGCATGACAAAGGAAAATATTCGCCGCCGTGACCATTCCAAAGAAGAGCTTAGCTTCTATTCCGTCGGCACCACCGACTTTGAGTTCCTCTTCCCGTTCGGCTGGGGCGAGCTTTGGGGCGTTGCGGACAGAACCAACTATGACCTTTCCCAGCACACCAAATTCAGCGGCCAGACTCTTGATTACTTTGATCCCGAAACCAACGAGAGATACATCCCTTATGTTGTCGAGCCTTCCCTCGGCGCAGACCGTGTAACCCTTGCTTTCCTCTGCGACGCATACGATGAACAGCCCGTTGGCGAAAACGATATCCGCACCGTTCTTCATCTTCATCCGGCTCTCGCTCCTTTCAAAGCCGCTGTTCTTCCCCTTTCCAAAAAGCTCAGCAAACAGGCTCTTGAGATTCACGACAAGCTTGCAAAGCACTTTATGGTTGATTTTGACGACGCAGGTTCCATCGGTAAGCGTTATCGCCGCGAGGACGAAATCGGCACTCCTTACTGCATCACCTACGACTTTGATTCCGAAACCGACGGTTGCGTAACTGTTCGTGACCGCGACACCATGGAGCAGGTAAGAATGCCCATCGACGAGCTTGTAAGCTACCTCGAGGAAAAAATTGCGTTCTGATTTTTGATAATTTAACAAAATCGCATCTCCGAAAACTTAATTTGGAGATGCGATTTTTATTTTACAAATTTCCATTGAATTTTTACCGGTGGTGTGTTGCAATAATCCCCGATATTAGAAGTAAGTAAAAAACACCATGAAAAAGGCATTATCTTCTGCATCAGCCCTTATACCATTTTGATTTTTCCTCACAATTTATTTGCCTTTACCGGCGATGCTATTGCTCCTCAAATAAGTGGGAGTGAAAATTGTTTTTCGTATTTGCTTGCGTATGTTTTGCAATTATTTCGGCTCTAAAATTTGTAGCGTTTTTTTATCTTTAATGGACACACCTATGAATTATGACCCCGACAATTAAAATTAGAACCCGCCGCTGCCATACAAAGCAATTCTTTATATAAACTGATTTGTAAAAACAAAGAGTTAGAATCAGATACCTCTCCCGTTGGGACAAAAGTATATTTTATCGAATACCTGTCCGACGACATAAAAAAAGAAGCGGAATGAGCCGCTTCTTTTTTTATGTTTCTCATCATTTCTGCTTTTTAATCATACCCACAATTGCCATAATTGCGCCGAAAAGCACGCCTGCAACCGGCCATACGATCCATGTTCTATCCCAACCGCCGGTCCAAAAGCTCCATGCAAGATAGCCCGCCGTTACGATAAGCCAATAGATGCTTGCAATAGGAGAAACGGCTTTGTTCCTACGCTTTTCCGCAACTGTATAGTCGCCCTCCTGAAGAAGTTTTTGGGTGCTCTCCCACTTGATTCCGCTATTTATAAGCAGAAACACACCGCAGGCAACAATGGCAAGAAGCGCAAATACACCGGCTATGGAGTAGATCTCATTCTCACTGAAAAGACCGACAAAAACCGGTACGACTGAAAGTACGCAAATACAAATACCGAGTACAGTATCCCTTGTATGCGCTTCGCTCATACGGTTCTGGCGTTCCTTTACCATACCGGAAACGCCGTATTCAAGCTCTATCGGCTCTTTTTCGATGTATTCGTATTTTTCCGTTTTCATGCCGCTTGTAATAAAGAGTGCGACCGCCGCCGCAACAAGGATGATAAGAGCAATCAGACCGATTCCCGCCGACATATTCTCGCTTATGGAGATTGCGCCCGCCTCATAAAGACCACCCACAAAAATCAGTGTTATGGGGGAAATAATGCAAAGCAATGTTGCCAAAGCAATTCTTGGGGCTGTTTCTTTTTTTACCGCAAGGAAGCTTGCCGCCTCTTCCATCGAAACACGGCGAAGAACCGTTTCTTCCTCCGCAGGGGCGTCCTTTGTTTCAACATACTCCGGCTCCCCAAATTCATCCTTGAGAAGATAATCGGTAGATACACCGAAAATCTGGCTCATAAGAAGTATCTTATCCAAATCCGGAACAGAAAGTGCGCCTTCCCATTTTGATACGGATTGGCGTGAAACTCCGACCTTTTCTGCAAGCTCCTCCTGCGACCAACCGTTTTTCTTTCTTAATTCGATTATTTTGTCTGCTAAAATCATTTGTGATTTCCTCCTCGTTTGTGTTTGCTACGAGCGGATTATACCCCGAAACACGGTTTACAGTAAAGCAAATGCCCTTGAAAATTTGTCAACCGGCAGTTGCAAAACACAAAAATCTCAAAAAAATACATCGTTTTTTGCCGTTAAATATTACCTTATGTAATAATAACACGCTTTTTTACGATATGTATTCTCGCTTTACCCTTAATATAAAAATATCATTATTTTATAAAAAAGCAAGGGATTTTTTCTCTAATAAAAAATTTTTCTTTATAAGCCTTGATTTTTTTTAGAATTGTATTATTATAAAAAGGTATTTTTTCACGAAAGTTGATGAATTCCAATGCTTGAAATAAAAAAAGTTTCTGTCGAAAGCCCCGAATATGCCGAAATTAAGGAAAATAACTTTTTCCGCAATCCGGTTTACTCAAGTGCCCTTAGAAATATCTGCGAAGGCTCCGGCGTTTCGCTTTATGCAGCCGTAAAAAACGGCTCCGTTTGCGGATTTGCCGCAGCGGACGACGCCACCGGCGATGTCTGTTCTCTGCTTTCACTCTCCGTTTCTCCCGAATACCGCAAAAAAGGCATTGCCCGCTCTATGCTCGATAATATTATTGAGGACAGAAAGCCAAAAGCCCTTGTTGCGGAATGTCTTGAAGATTCCCTTGGATTTTTTGAGAAATATGGTTTCTACGCAATTCCCCTCGGAGAAAAGCAGCCCGGAAAAAACGCCTATTATGCAACTTACAGAAAAATCTGAACATAAAAAAATCCGGCATAAGCCGTGTGCCGATAAGACAGTAATTTGAGAAAACTACAAAATCGGCATCTGCCAAGCAGGATTGGACAACAAAACAGGCGGCACTCAACTTCGGTTGGGTGTCGCCTGTTTTTACATCTAAGGGTTGAGAATCACCTGTTTTTTGCGCTGAAAAGCAAGGATAGCGAAAAGGGTGAAATAGTTATCGCCTCTGTGCGGTTCTTTTGTGAAACAGCGAATCGCTGCATAGCGGATACCGTTCGCTGGGGAGTGCGTATATTTGCGGTCGTGCAAAATACCCAGCAAAACCGTAAAGTCGATAGGTGGGTATTTCGATGCAGAGTATGATTGACACTGTAAGAATCGAAAAATCAGATTTTAGCACAAAATAATATTGCTAAATGGCGATAACTTCCGTCGCGCCTATTGAAAATAA
>CAKSLF010000016.1 GCA_934466455.1 uncultured Oscillospiraceae bacterium
TGTGCACCAGCTTCAGCAGCAGGAGTACCGGCGTTGTGAATGTTGGAAACAACAGTACGTCTTGCTTCGGACATACCGATGGTTCCCTTGTAAGTGATGTATGCGGACATGGATTTAGCGGTTGCAAGACCGGGTCTCTCACCGATAAGGCATACGCAAACATCGCAGCCGGTGATTTCAGAAACTTCGTCCTGAACAGCAACACGGCCATATCTTACAAAGAAAGGCTCGCCTGCATCAATTCCATGAGCTTTAAGACCGTTCATGAGTGCAGGGATAACAATGTCATAGTTTGCTTCGATTGCAGTGCCGGAAAGACCGTCAGCAGCAAATACTACGCAAGTAGGAGCTTTCTTGTAGAAAGTTTTGAGCTTCTCTGCAGATTCCTCATTAAGGCGTCTGCCGAGGTCAGGTCTGGTCAGGTAAGTATCCTTACTGTCGCAGCGAGACTGGAGCTCAAGGATTCCGCGCTCTTCAAGGAATTCCTTCGGGAACTCATTGAAAACAGCGTCCTGTGCAGCAGCGTGGTCAGCACGGAAACGGAGCATGGTGTTGGTCATCTCGCGAGGGCCGCAATGCCAAACGCCAAGACGAGCAGGGGTAGTAAGTTTAAGTCTTCTGTACTCTGCCTCATCCTTTGCGTTCGGAACCTGATACCACTCGTTCAGCTCATAAGTGGTAAGATCTTCGAGATCGTCGTCGCTGACATTCTCAACATTGGCGTTAGCGTTGCAGCAATGAGCTTCTTCTTTAGGAGCCTTTGCAGCAGCGGGAGCGTCTTTCATCATCTCACCAACTACCTGAGCAATAATCTCTTTAAGTTTATCATCAGATACCATTATTTATATATCCTCCCGTCAAAAATTTTAGCACTTAACTAATTAAATTAGAAAAGTACGGAAGCGTCACCGGCGTTCGGTCCAAGGGTAAGACCGTCTTCCTCAAGGAAGCCCATCTTCTGTGCCCATTTTTCGAACTCGGCAAGAGGCTTTTTGCCAAGAGCCTGACGAGTAGCATGGTTGTCATGATAACCAGTGGACTGATACATGAGCATGCAGTCGTCTGCGCAAGGTACGCCCATGAAGAAGTTGCAGCCTTCAGCAGCAAGGAGAATCTGGAGGTTCTCATTGTCGTTCTGATCCATCTTCATATGGTTGGTGTAGCAGGCGTCGCAGCCCATGGAGATGTCGGACAGTTTGCCCATGAACATATCTTCCATACCGGCGCGGGTAACCTGTTTCTGGTCATAGAGGTATTCCGGTCCGATGAAGCCAACAACGGAGTCGACAAGGAACGGATGCCATCTCTTACCAAAGCCATAGCAGCGGGCTTCGAGAGTAAGCTGGTCAGCACCCCAGTTGCCGTCTGCGGAAAGCTCTGCGCCTTCACCGGTTTCAAAGTACATGGGGTCGGGACCATGACCTACGCCATAATGCTGCATAAGGTCAAGGGCTTCGTCGAGCATGCTGATGGTAACACCAAAGCTCTCGTTAGCAATCTGGGAACCGGCGATGGACTGGAAGCAGAGAGCCTCACGAGCACCGTTCTTGATGCATTCCATAGCGGTGGTTACGTGGCAGAGGCAGCAGGACTGAGTCGGGATTTCCCATCTCTCAACGAAATCCTGGTAGCTGTTCATAGTTCTTTCAACAGCACCGAGGGTATCGTCAACAGGGTTCATTCCGAACAGTGCGTCACCAGTGCAGTAGGAGAAACCTTCGCAGTAGGAAACCTTCATACCTTCAACATCATCGGTAGGATGGTTAGGCTGAAGACGGAAAGAAAGTCTGTCGGGTGCGCCACAGGTGGTAACACAGGTTCTGTAAATCGGGAGTTTTCTTGCGCCAACCATGAGGTCGAGGGAGGACATGAGCTTGGTGACAGCTGCAATGCACTCGGAGTTAAGACCTGCGGAAACTCTTCTGATCTGGTCGCCGCTTACATGGTCGTCAAGGATGAATTCACGAAGCTGAGCCATAGTCCAGTTCTTGATTTCATTGTAGATGGTGAAGTTGATGTTGTCCTGGATAAGACGGGTAACATCGTCCTCCTCATAAGGGCATACGGGGTTCTCGTAGATGTCCTTAATGGTGAGGTTGGAGAGGCAGTGCTTTGCAGCGATACGCTCCTGCATGGTTTCTGCAGCGATACCAGCGAGCTGGTCACCGGATTTAAGTTCTGCCGCTTTGTTCATGACGTCTTTGACATCTTTGAACTCATAGACTTGTCCAAATAGTTTTGCTTTCAGAATCAAAAATTCTCACTCCTTTGTAAAATTTGGATGCCTAAAATTTGGGGGACAAAAATTGTTTTTTTGCCGGTTTCCTCCTTTCCCAAACCTTATTTATAAATATAAATTTATTTATCTAACAAAGCATTATATAAATAAACTTTATTTATTTATTTATTTAATCCGAAAATCAGTTGAAAACGAGGGTCTTAACAACAACAGGAAGAACTCTTCCGTGCATAAGAGGCTCGCCTATGTCTATGTAGTCGCCCTGCCCCGCCTTTACGGAGTCAATGCAGATTATGTCCTTGCTTCTGTTGAGCTTGACCATAAGATTTTGACCAAGGCTCTTGCCCATATCCTCCTCAAGGATTACGATAAGCGGATGCTTTGATTCGATGATGGGCTTCATGCTTGCAATGATGAGGTCGGCATAGCGTTCAATTTCTTTGAACAGCGGGCATCTGGCACCCTTGAGGGAAAGAGCTACAAGCTCCTGCCCCTCATCGGGGTCGTTATACCAATCAAGCATAGGCGCAAGACGCTTTGCAAACTCTTCGGGAGAAAGTGCTTCTTCCTCCTCTGCGGGTTTGATGACCGGAATGGTCTTCATCGGGAAATCGTTGGTGTCGGAGAAAGCGATAGTGGAACCGGAAATCTCCATAGTCTGGGTGCCTGCGCCGATAACGGTCGCACGAATAGTTTCTGCCGGCTCGACAATTTGCTCCTTAAACGGCTCAAACACCTCGTTGATTGCTCTTGCGAGCACGATTCCGATATCATTATACGGGAAATCGCCTTCGCCCTCATAAGGATGATAAATAAGATTGCCTACGCCGCCGGAGAAGGTTACAAAGTCGATAGGCTCGATGTTTCTGAGCGGATGGTCGGTAGTCATGATTGCCAAATCGTCCTCATCGAACTTTTTAAGTCCGAGGGTCGTGGCAAGTACCTGTGCCATAAGAACGCAAGCTTTATAAATCTCTTTATATTCAAGCTTGTTGCCGACCTTGATGTTGATGTTGTGTTTTGCGCAAAGTTTTCCGAGATGGTCGGATATGTAAAGGACTTTTCCGTCTTTATCAAGCTTTATAAGGCGTCCGCCTATATCGAAGCAACCGGTATCAACAGGTCTGTTCTCTTTGAACACCGCAATGTTGGATGTACCGCCGCCGATATCCACATTCGCCATAACCTTATGGCGTTTAAGGGACATGGAGCTTGTGCCTGCGCCTCGTCCGGCGATTACGCCCTCAAGGTCGTTACCGGCGGTAGCAACAACGAAGTCGCCTGCCATTCCGGACATGAAATGAAGAACGCTGCGGGCATTTTCTTTTCTTGCGGTTTCGCCGGTGATGATAACTGCGCCGGTGTCTATATCTTCGGGCTTAAATCCGGATTTATTGTATTCGTCTACGATTATATCGTGTACGGCTTTCTCGTCTATGGTTCTTTCATCGCAAAGAGGAGTAATATAGATCTTGCTTTCATAAACAATCTCTTTACTGGTAATCTCAATGCGAGGCACCATATATTCGCCGGAGGTGTTCTCTATGGTGAATCTGCTGAAAATTACCTGGGTAGTCGAAGTGCCGATATCAATACCTACGCTCAATATCTTTTCTTTCATTTCTACTGTCTCCCTTTATTTATTTCGCTCGCTATATATAAATTATGCTCAAATTTTGCTTAGTAGTCGGACAAGTCAATATTTTGTATCAGCTCTATAAGGTCATCTATTCCCTGCCCGGTATATGCGCTGGTTTCAACGATTTTATTTGCGCCGGAAAGCTTCAAAAAATTGCGTGCAACCTCAATTTGCTCTTCCGTTTTACCGTCAATTTTTGTTATTACGCCTATTGTCGGCTTTGCAAAGGTCATGTTGAACGCAACCGGCAAACGCCCCATCGTATTGCCCGCATCGTGTGCAAGAACAATAATGTCGGCATCGCAGGCGGCGGTTATGCAGGCTCTCCAAAGTCCGCTTTGGTCTATATATTCCCCGGGGGTATCTATGGCGTCATCGTATTGGATTATTTCCTGCGTTTTATGATAGCGTATTTCTTCTTTGTGCATTGCTTGAAGAAGCGTCGTCTTTCCGCATTCCGAACGACCCATAAGAATTATCTTTCTGGGTTTATTTTTCTGTGCCTCGGATTTCTGTGCCTCGGACATGATTAAGTCCTCGTTATATTTACCGTAGTATAGTGCATATCGTTGAAGCGGTCTATAACTGCGGCAAGCGCAGAATCAACTGCGCCGATTTCGCCGACAAATACGACTGCGCCGGAAAAACGATCCACAAAACCAAGCTTTACTCTTGCAGCTTTTGTGCAAATATCTGCTGCGATAATTGCGCTTTCTGCCGGGGTTATGGTAATAATTCCGATAGCTTCCGTGAATTCGTCCGTAAGACCGAGCTTCTTATAAATCATTCTGTCCGGTTTGGATATTCTATGCGCCAGAGTGAGCTGCTTGCCGGGAACATACTCTTGTATCGACCGCGGCGGTAAAGTCATTTCATTAGCTAACGCCATATTGTTTCCTCCCGTATATCCGGGTTTGAGCGCACTGCACCCAAACCACAATCTTACACAGCTATTATTATATATTACCTTGCCGATTTTGTAAAGTCTATTAAGCGAAAAATAATTAAGATCCTGCAAATATTTTTTCGTTTTAGATATTGACATTTTATCATGCTAAAGTGAAATGCGGGTTTTTGAGCACGGTTTTTCTTGTGTTTGAGCACAGGAGAAAATTTGTAAACTTTTTGTGAATTTTTTGAGCATCACGGTGTTTTTTAAGCATTAATACAGAAAAGAGAGCCGTTTCGCTCTCTTTTCTGTGCTCATATACTATGCTCGTATTATATTATTATACATTATTAATTTGAGCACCGGCAGTTTTTTTGCTGTTTTTCCGCTTTACTCTTATTTTTTACGGTCAAATTCCCGGAGTGCTTTTTTGCAGCTTTCCCTGCAATGCTCAAAAGGCAAACTCTATATTTTTTATATGCTCTATGCAGTAATCAAAATACTTCCGGTAAAGCTCATCTCCGGATTGCTCCGCTTTTGCGTCCTCCGGGCGACGAACAACACCGGCAAAGACCTTTCCTACTCCTATATACCTTCCGTCGCCGCTTCTCCTGCACAAAAGGTACATAGAGAATGCGCCGGAGCGTGAAACCGACTCGTAAAGACCTATATTTCTGCGGCGAATTTCGTCAAAAAACTCGTTTTGTGCAGAACGGGCGATTATATGGTTCGGCATAAATGTATCAAGGACTCTGTCCGCAGTAAAAGCAAATAAAATACTGCGGTTCCTTGCCTCAAAATCGGAAGCACTGTTCTTCTCGAATGCAAATCCGCCCTCGCTCAAAAGCGCATCGGCAAACGCCTTTCCTATATCGTGGGCTTTTCCCAAGTTTCCGTTATCTCTTTCATGAGCATAAAGGCGTGCTTCCGCATCGCTTTCGTCCACTTTTATCTTATCCGTTCCCACAATTTTCATATCGCTGTCGTCTGTTCCGTACATTTTATCCGCCTCCTTTGTACCGTATAAGCAAAAAGGGACGCTGTCCGCCGAAAAGCGCACAGGCATCCCCGAAAAATTATTTATTAAGCTCGTTTCTTACTTCAATCAGTGCCTCAAGTGCTTCTCCGGGCATGGTGCAAGTCCCAAGCGGGTGCGGCATACTACTGTAAAATCCGTGATAGTCGCTTCCACCGGTGGGTACAAGCCAGTATTTTTTTATTATTTTTTCGATTTCTTCCCGGTCGCTTTCGGAATTGCGGGGGTGAGAAAGCTCGATTGCCTGAATACGACCGCTCTCTGCAAGCTCCCATGCAAGGTCGATAGAATCATAATGACCGGGATGAGCAAGACAGGCTACACCGCCCGCATTCTTTATAATATCCGCAACATCACGGACATCCGGATACTCCATCACATAAGGAATATCCTTAAATATAGTATATAGGTCGGAGAACACGGCGTATGTATATCCCCTATCCATAAGTGCACGGATTATGTGTTGGCGATAAATGCACTGTGCCTCCCCCGCAGCAGCGGCAACATCCGCATAGGTTATCGGGTAGCGTTTTGCCACCTCCTCAATTACGGGTACAATCGCATGGTTGCGTTCCTTAAGGGTTGCGGCGGTAAGCTTTTCGATTTTCTCAAGCTTTCTTGGCATATAGCAAAGCATATGCGCAAGTCTGCCTCTCTCGTGGTCAAGGGTCGTGATCTCAAGCCCCGGAATAACACGGATTCCCTTGCGTTTCCCGAGATTTACCGCACGCTCAACTCCTGCCATGGTATCATGATCGGTAAGGGATATAAAATCAAGGCCCGCCTGTATGGCATACTCCACCACTTTATCGACCGGCGTCGAACCGTCCGACATAGTGCTGTGGCAATGAAGATCGCCTACCATGCATAATACCCCCTTTTCCCCATAATTATATTGTAATTATACACCTCATTTCCGCAATATTCAAGCCCGGCAAAAGAAAAAATTTTTTGTATTTTCAAAAAAATTTCCGAAATTGTGTTGACAAAATGTTCTTTGGTTGCTATAATAGCAAACGGATTTAAGAGATGCGGGTTTAGCTCATCTGGTAGAGCGCGACCTTGCCAAGGTCGAGGTAGCGAGTTCAAGCCTCGTAACCCGCTCCAGAAAAAAGCACTTCGATTTTATCGAGGTGCTTTTTTGTTATATAGTTTGAAACAGCAAAAAACATCGAGAGCTTTTTCTTAAAAGATGATATACTTTCTTCGCCAAAAAACAAGGGAGCAAAATTATGAAAGAACAAATTTTAGCCGTCCAGCGTATGCAGGATTATATAAGCGACAATTTGGATTCCGAAATTACACTCGCAGGTCTTTCAAAAGCCTCGCTTTTTTCACCGTGGTACTCCTACCGCATCTTTAAGGAGTATACCTCTCTTACCCCCGCCGACTACATCCGAAGAATGCGTCTTTCCCGTTCTGCGCTGGTACTAAAAAGACAAAATGTCCGTATAACCGATGTTGCGTTCGAGCTTGGCTTCGGAAGCGTTGACGGATACATAAGAGCTTTTTCCCGTGAATTCGGTATAACGCCCGGAGAGTATGCAAAGGACCCGGTTCCTGTTTCTCTTTTTGTTCCCTACGGCGCAAAATTCAAAGCATTACGAAAGGAAGAAGCATCTATGGAAAATATTAAAAGCGTATTTATTCAAAAAATTCAAAAACCCGCCCGCAAAGTCATTATAAAAAGAGGAAAAGCGGCTAAAGATTATTTTGCGTACTGTGATGAGATCGGATGCGACGTGTGGGGAATTCTTTTAAGCATGGATTCTCTCTGCGGCGAGCCGGTTTGCCTTTGGCTTCCGGAAAAATACATCAATCCAAACACCTCCGCTTATGTTCAGGGCGTTGAGGTTGCCGAAGATTATTCCGGAATTATTCCGGAGGGCTTTGACATCATTTTTCTTCCGGCAGCTGAATATCTTATGTTTCAGGGCGAACCGTTTGAAGAAGAGGATTACTGCGAAGCAATCTGCGCCGTACGGCAGGCAATAGACCGCTATCAGCCCTCGGTGATCGGATACGAATGGGACGATTTTAATCCCCGTATTCAGCTTGAGCCTCTTGGGAAAAGAGGGTACATCGAGCTTCGTGCGGTCAAAAAGCTCCGCTGCTGACTCTCGGTTTTTCGGAAGTGCTAAAAAGCCCGGTGTAAGCCGGGCTTTCTTCTTTTAATTATCGTTCTCCCGTTTTCAAAAAAAATTTGCCTAAACATAGTGCAAATTATGCTGCGTTTTGGTATAATAAAATTTACATTGATTTGTATGCAAAGGAAGGTGCGGAGCATGGCTTATCGTCCCGCAACAAAAAGCGGCGGCAAGGCTTTTTTTGTTCCTGCGGAAGCTGCCGAAAATCTTAAATCCTGTACTGCGGCGCAGCTCCGTATACTTTTGCTTGTGCTTAGCGGAAAAGCATCCGACCCGGAAGCGGCGGCAGCCGCCCTCGGAATTTCCTGCGATGATTCGAAGGATTATTTTGATTACTGGGTGGAACGGGGAGTATTTGAAAACGATTTGGCATCGGCTCCGGCTGCCTCAATAAAAAAAATCTCCTCCGCAAAGGAACAGCCCCCTCAGGAGCGTCTTTCCGTACAGGAGGTTCGCCGTCTTCAGCAGGAGGACGACGGCGTTGCCTTTGTTCTTCGTGAGGCGGAGCGTATCCTCGGCGGAACCTTTAATTCCTACGATACCGGAGTTCTTGCATGGTTGGTTTCCTCTGCGGGAGTTCCCCCGGAGGTGCTTGTCACCGTAATCGGATACTGTAATTCCATAGGTCACGGAAAACTGCGCTACATTCAAAAGGTTGCCCTTGAATGGCTGGACGCCGGAATAAGCACCGTCGAAATGGCGGAGGAGCGTATTCGGATCCTTACGGAGTCCGCCGGTTGGGAGGGTCAGATGAAGTCCGTGCTGGAAATCCATGACCGCAGCCTTGTTCCCAAAGAGCGTGAATATTGCGAAAACTGGCGTAGGCTCGGGCTTTCGCCGGAGCTTGTCCGAGCTGCATACGAGCGTTCCGTGGAAAGTACCGGTAAGCGTTCCTTCGCTTACATAAACAAGGTTCTGATAAGCTGGAAGCAATCCGGCGTTACAACCCCCGCCCAGGCTGCGGCAGAAAAGAGCAAGGCAAAAGGCGAGGGCAAGCCGTCCTTTGACCTTGACGATGTGGAGCGCAAAATGCTGCTCGAAGTTCCCGCTTTTTGAGCATTTATTATTTAATGTACTAATTTTATAGGGAGGAGTTTTAATGCCGTATTCCCCCGAAATTTATCAATCCGCCGCACTTGTGCTTGAAAAACGCCGTGATGAAGCGGAGCGCATTGCCGCAGCTCACCGGGAGGAGGTTTATGCCGCCGTTCCGGAAATAAAAGCTGTGGACGAAAAACTTTCCAAAGAAATTTCGGATATTTCCGTAAAAATGCTGCAAAAGGACGCCGACGCAAACTCCGTTATCACGGAAATCCGCCTGCGCTGCGACCTTATGAAAGAGGAGCATGCCGAGCTTCTTTGTAAAAACGGATACCCAAAAAATTATTTTGAACCCGAGTATGTCTGCAAATACTGCGACGATACGGGACGCCACGACGGAAACCTTTGCGAGTGTTATAGGAGTATTTGCCGCAGCCTTGCACTTAAAGAACTTGAGGAAAGCTCCGGTGCGGCGGCGTGCTCCTTCGATAATTTTTCTCTTGATTATTACGAGGACTGTGAGAGTGCCGACGCCCCAAGCCCCCGCAAAATGATGACCGGCATCTATAATTCCTGCCGAAACTATGCGGAAAATTTTTCGAAGGATTCATGCAGTATTCTGATGATGGGAAAAACCGGGCTTGGAAAAACGCATCTTTCCCTTGCTATTGCAAAAACTGTTATTGAGCACGACTTCGGCGTGGTCTATATTCCCGCTCAAAGACTGTGCTCAAATCTCGAGCTTGAGCATTTCTCCAAAAGCGGCGGCGATGGAACATACAGAAAATACCTTGAGTGCGACCTCTTGATAATAGACGACCTCGGTGCGGAATTTCCGACTCAGTTTACCGCTTCCTCCATCGGGAACCTTGTCAACGAGAGGCTTTGCCGCAACCTCCCCACAATAATAAGCACAAACCTCGGCTCAGCCGAGCTTAAGGTCAAATATTCCGAAAGAACGGCAAGCCGCCTTTTGGGCGCATACAAAGCCGTTATGTTCATCGGAAAGGATGTTAGATTCATTAAAAAATAAGCCGAAAGGAAGAGTTTTAAAATGAAGGTTCGTCCCGCAAAAAAATCGGATTTATCCGACATTGTAAACTGCGCAGAGCGCATTAAAAGCGAATATTTTCTCCGCCATAACATTCCGCAATGGCAGGACGGCTATCCCTCTAAAGAGGATTTTGCCGCCGATATAGAATCCGGCAGGCTGTTTGTAATGTATCTTGGCGAAGCCTTGATAGGATTTATCAGTGTATCCGCCGAGCATGAACCCAATTATGATGTTATCTATGAGGGCGAATGGAAAAGCAGTGAGCCCTATGTAGTTGTCCATCGTTTTGGAATCAACCCCGACTGGCACGGAATGGGTATGGGCACTTCCCTTTTTGGAATTGCTCCGCGCCTTTGTGAAGCGCACAAAATTCATTCAATCCGCATCGATACACATGAGCAAAACTCCGCCATGATACGCTTTCTCGAGAAAAACGGCTTTGAAAGGGCAGGCATAATCCATCTTGCAAACGGAGAACCGAGAATTGCCTTTGAAAAAATTCTATAAAAAGCCGGCAAATTTTGCTCTTTCGTGATATTGACTGTTTCGAAGGAAAAGAGTATAATTAATGTAATTAAATTGGGGGTATTCTGCGTTTTTCCTGCGGCTTCCCCAAAAAATCTCATTTCTGAAGAAAGGAATGGGCTTTATGAGTGAACTTGAAAACAGCCATGACCAAATAAGAATAGTCCAGGAAACCGTTGCCGGCAAAGAGATTACCTTTGCTCATGTAATCGGCGGTCCCGCCCCTATTATATATCAAAAGCTTGGTCTTAACCCTTCGATAGATTACGGTTCCACCGCAATAGGTATTATGAACCTAACCCCGCCGGAATCCGCCGTTATTGCCTCCGATATTGCCGTAAAAAGCGGCAATGTCTATCTTGGTTTTGGCGACCGTTTTACCGGAACAATGATAATAACCGGTGACATTGCAGATGTTACCGCCGCCATAACTCAGGTTGTTGATTATTTCCGTGATGTTATGGGCTATGTTGTCTGCAAGATAACCAAAAAGTAAGGTGCTGCCTGTATGGGAGAGCGTATGACGAGGGAGGAATTCCTCGAAAAAATATTCAACAAAAAATACGACGAACTTAAAGGCAAAAAGCTGCGTCTTACCCGCCTTAATGTTCCGGCAAGAGAAATAAATTTTGCTCATGTTATCGGTACGGCAAGAAGAGAAATATACCAGAATATGAGTTTACATATCGGCACCCATTTTGGCGAGGATCATACCGGCGAATCCATAGGGCTTCTTCATGTTGTTCCAAACGAGGCAACTATTGTTGCCGCCGATATTGCCATGAAAAGCGGCGATGTGACAATAGGATTTCTCGACCGTTTCCGCGGGTCGGTAATAATCCTCGGCGATTTGCCGAATGTGCGAAGCGCAATTGAAGGAGTTGTCGATTTCTTCAAATATCAGCTTCATTTTACGGTATGCGACATTACCGAGCAATAAAAAGAGATTAAAATAAGCTTTATGAAAAAACTGTTTCTTATGGGGCGAAGCGAAGCGGGAAAAACCTCCCTTACCCAAGCGATGAACGGGGAAAAGCTTCACTATCACAAAACCCAGTATACCAATACCGGCGCATACATAATAGACTCCCCCGGCGAATACGCCGAAACAAAGCATTGCGGGCTTGGGCTTGCGTGCTTTTCTTTCGAGGCGGATGTTCTTGCCCTGCTTATTGCAGCGGACGAACCCTTCAGCGTTTTTGAGGCAGACTGCCAGTGTTATACAAACCGTCCCCTCATCGGAATAATCACAAGAATAAATTCGCCATACGCAAACATCCCCATGGTGCGAAATTGGATGCAGATTTCCGGATGCGAGCGCATTTTTGAGGTGGACAGTGCCACCGGCGAAGGCATTGATGAGCTTAAAGCATATCTTGACGGCGACCCGGTAAAGCGCACTTGGCAGGAAGCACGTGCCATGCAGGACAGAGGTCTTAACGAATGGGACGACCCCGAAAAATACGGCATTAAATTTTAATAAAAAAGCGTCCTTTTTTCAAAGGACGCTTTTTTTTGCACAAAAAATACCTGCGCAGCTGCGCAGGTATTTTTCTTCTCATACCGTCGGCATTATAAAGTACGGAGAAGCAACAATCCAAGCAGCAAGGGCAAAGCTTGCCGCAAGGGAAAGCACCGCAAGGATAACAGGAACAACAAGACTTGTTCCCCCTTTTATTCTAAGAGTACTTACATATTCCGCCGGGTTTATCGCTCCCTCGCTGTCCGTAAGGCGTTCCCTTATTTTTTTTACGGAGGAAATCACCTTTTGATAATAAATCCTGTTTGTAAAAAGGAAAAGCGCAATGCGCATTGCCCAAATCAGCACGCTTGCCACAAGACCGTATATTGCAAGTGTTTCCTGATGCGGAACCTCCCATATCACTTGGGAAAGCAGCCCCATCTCCACATAATATTCCTGCACGGCCTGAAGATTTATCAGCATTTCCGGGACGCTTAAAACAGCCGTTGCCGCAAGTACAGCCGCCCCAAGAGCATACATCTTTCTAAAAAAGAGATAAAAGTAAGAGAAAATAAAGGCAGAAAAATTTGTATCAAACTTTCTTCCCCTTGCAAACATAACAAAGCGCACAAGAAAATAATTAAGCCCGCTTTTTAAGTAATTTGCAGCTTCCTTTGGGCTTACGCCGTCAAAATCCTGCCCGGCAAAAAGCTCGTCGAAAGCTCTTTCGTTTTCCCTTTCAAACTCTGCCCGAGATTGCGCAGCCTGCCTTATAAGAGGTGCGCCGCAGTTTATGCAATATTTTCCGCTGCGGGGATTTTCGGTTCCGCAATATTGGCAAATAACCCGGGGTTCTCCCTGCTCCGGTTGTATGGAGGGTGCCTCCGGCACGGCGGTATAAGCCGTTTCGCTCCATTCAAAGCTTCCGTGCCTGTCTTGGTTTGCACAGTGCCCAAGGCTGTTATAACATTCTCTGTGGTGCGGAGTTCCGCATTCCGGACACACTACAATGTCGTCATCTTTGCCGAAAGCTTTTCCGCAAACCGGGCATTTTTCATCATAATAGTTTTGCATATTTCCGTCCTTTCGACCGAAAAGAATTTTTTTCCTTATATATTATAATTAGAAATGAGCATAAAATCAAATTATTTATTGATTGTTTACAATATCTTTTCAATTAAGCCGCTTTTTCGTACCGGAAAGGCGTACAATTTTGTCCTTTTTTTGCACTATATAGTGAGGAGTTTTTTCTCTTACTCGCAAAGCAAACCTTTCATACATAAAAGGAGGTACTGTTATGAAGTATTCAAACAAAATTATTCAAAGCAGAAAGGAGAATGTGTACCGAAAAATTATCGACCGTGCGCCGGAAGGGTATTTGCTAAATGAAAACACCCTTGAAACAATGGCAAAAATTCTTGATCCGCTTATTTTATCCACCGCAGATGATCCTTCGGTGGATTTTTTTCTGCCGAAGCATTTTGAAGGCGATATTATGCCTTCTGTTGCAACGGTAATGCTGACCTCAAAAAAGCTTGTTTTTGATTCTCCCGAAAAATTAGCGTTGCTTGCCGCCTCGGTAAAAAGCATGACAATCGGCTGCACTTTTGAAGCGGCAAGAGAAAATTGCGTTCAGATTTCGATTGATATTCAGGGTTCGTATGTTTCTTTTCAAAAATAAAGGAGGTATAAAAATGGATAAAAATAATTTTTCCGTAAAAGAATGTATAGACCTGCTTATGAATAACGCCTATGGCAAAGCCCCTACCGGGTTTAGGCTCAACGGCTGTCTTTTCTCCCGGCTGTATGATGTATTCCAGTTCCTTGTTGAAATTGCCGTAATCGAAACAGAGTCCCACGGACACATTTTCTTGCCCTTTATTGACCTTTTACCCGGGAAAATCTGCAACGGAAGATGCTCCTTAAAGGTTTGTATCGAGCTTTGTCAGCTTGATATCAGCGAATCTACTATAGACAGCTTTATTCATGTTCTTTGCGTATGTGCGGATTCCTTTTCGGTAACTTCGCTTGAAGACAGCGGCAACATTCTTCTGGAGGTATCGCTTAATGGCATTTACATTAAAAATGAACCGTAATTTGATTATTATGCATAAATTTCGCCCTTAATTCGCATAAAATAAATAAATGCTTTGACATTACGCAGTAAAACATCTATAATAGTATTTTGTAAAATGCAATAAATTTGCCTGTTTATCTCGTAGCACCGAATAATTTAATGATTTTTTCGCTTGAATATAAACAGAATTGATTCGGAGGAATTAGAATGCTTGAATTAGAAGAACTGCGCCTGCGCCTTCTTGGAATGAAACCGCAAATCGACGACCTTGCCGATGCGCTTGGGCTTGAGCAGTGCCGTGCGGAGGTTCGCCGCCTTGAGGCTCAGCAGGCGGATCCCGACTTTTGGAATGATGTGGAAACATCCTCAAAAGTACAAAAAAAATTGAGCCAGCTTAACAGCAAAATCGCTTCTCACAAGGATCTCGAAAATCGCTATGACGACGCAATGACTCTTATTGAAATGGCTTCGGAAGAGGACGACCGCAACCTTTATGAAGAAGCTCTCGGCGAGGTCGATAAACTTGCGGAAGATGTTGACCGCATAAAGCTTACAACCCTGCTTACTGGCGAATATGATGACAGCAATGCAATCCTCACCTTCCATGCAGGTGCCGGCGGCACCGAGGCACAGGATTGGTGCCAGATGCTCTACCGTATGTACACCGCATGGGCGACCCGCCACAATTACAAATATACCCTTGTCGATTGGCTTGACGGAGAAGACGCCGGACTTAAATCCGCAACAATCATTGTTGAAGGGGAGAATGTCTACGGCTTCCTCAAGTCCGAAAACGGCGTTCACCGTCTTGTTCGTATTTCTCCTTTTGACGCCTCCGGTCGTCGCCATACCTCCTTTGCTTCTCTTGAAGTTATGCCGGAAATTGAGGACGACAAATCCATTGAAATCCGTGAAGAGGATATTAAAATGGATGTTTACCGTGCCTCCGGCGCAGGCGGTCAGAAGGTCAACAAAACCTCCTCTGCCGTTCGCCTTACCCATATTCCCACAGGCATTGTTGTTTGCTCCCAGATAGAGCGTTCCCAGCACCAGAACCGTGAGGTTTGTATGAATATGCTCCGCTCCAAGCTTGTTGAAATAAAAGAGCGTGAGCACCTTGAAAAAATCGAGGATATCAAGGGCGTACAAAAGGAAATCGCATGGGGAAGCCAAATTCGCTCCTATGTCTTTATGCCATACACCCTTGTTAAAGACCACCGCACCGGCTTTGAAAGCGGAAATATTCAAGCGGTTATGGACGGCGATATAGACGGCTTTATCAACGCATATCTTAAACAGCTGAGCCGCGGACACTTTGACGGCGGCGACGATATTGAATAATTTTTGTTTGTATAGAATAATCCCCCGTGCTCAAATGAGCACGGGGGATTATTTTCGCTTTAACAGTTTTTTACCCTATTAGCTGACCGTCTGGATAAACACTTAATGTATATGTTTTTACAATACTCGATCCTTCTCCAAGAGGAACACATCTTACGGTTACCTCTACTTGATCATCACGCCCAGAAACAAAAACCATATTTGCTGTAACCCTATAATCGGGATCGTTAGACACGCATTTAGTAGATGAACTGCCCAAATCAATATACGCATCATCAAAATTATAAAAGAATTTTATCCTTATCGTACAATACCCTAATAAATCACCAGTTATATCTTCATAAATACTTTTCCTTCGTGTCTCAATAGCAGAATCATAAAGCGTCAAAGGTAGAACAGATACATCCTGCGTTCCACTATAATACTTTTCCTCAATATAATATTCTTGGGCAAATGCTTGTGCAGAAATAACAGCAACCATAACAAGTGCCAACCAACAGGATATAAGCTTCTTCATAATTTTCAATCCTTTCATTTAAAATTCTCTTACGCATCTATTATCACGCTTAATTCGTTATGCTTCTATATCACCTCCCACTTATAGTGTATTAGGGTAGTTTTTTGGACAATCACTACCTTTTCATTTTACATTTGTTCTGTAGCTTACTATTTCTTCATCCAATGTTCTTTCGTCAGTGTGACTTTTCACGACATTACTGTCAGGATAAGTTTTTACCGTTATAATGTCATGCACAAAAATTTTTCCGTCCTCTGTTCTGCAATCGGCATCTATAGTCAATGTGTCACCTTCCGCTTCATACGAGAGAGCCATGGTATAGCCGTCCGTAAGCTCCTGTATTACATTACAATCATCTATGTTACTACTTATCCCATCAAATGAATAATCGAGAGAAATTATAAGACTGCCCATCGTTTCTCCAGTTATTGGCCTGTAAAAATGATGATTTACAGAATATTTTTCGTAAACCGTCTTATGACCTACAGGTTGGCAATTTGAATTTGCCCCTACACCGTAAATACAACTTTCCTTTGACGGTGCCTCCTCCGCAAGTGACGTAGTGCTGCAGGCAGTCATTGTAACGAGCACCGCAGCAACCGTAAATACGGAAAGCAGCTTGCTCGTTTTTCTCTTTTTCATGCTCAAAATACCTATAATCCTTTCTTCGAGGGAATCTGCGGTAAAGCTTTGCATTGCTGCCCAGCGATTTTGCCTTTCGGCAAAATCAAGCAATGTCCTCGCATATTGCGAAGCGTGCTCAAAGCCCAAAAGCCGCAGCACCCTCTCGTCACAAAATCGTTCCAAATCTCTGTCGAAGTACTTAAATGCGATCCAAACAAAGGGATTAAACCACGCCGCACATACTGCGGCAAGCCCAATTAGCTTAAAAACAGCGTCGTTATCCCGGATATGCACATATTCATGCGCCATAACAGGCAAAAGCTGCTCCTTTGTGCAACCCGCAGGAAGCACAATTTTCGGCTTTATTATGCCAAAGCTGAATGGCGATTCCACATCTGCGCTCTCCAAAAGCACTATTTTTCTTTTGCAGCCAAGGCTTGCCAAAAGCTTGCTTTCAACCGGGTCCTTGCTGTGCTCAAAATTTTTGCAGCGGCGCAGAGTGTGCAAGTGGCATAGGGCAAAGTACAAACCGAAGACCGCCGTTCCGCAAATGCGCAGACAAAAAATTACCTGCTCGGAATTGTATTTTTGCGGTTTTACTTCAACCCGGGCATCATTTTTATTCGGCAACGCATTTTGAGCATTATCCGATACGGCAGGAGCGTTCTCTTGTTTCGCATCGTGCTCAAGTTCATACGCCGGATAACTTTTCGGCGTTCTTTCCGCCGAAAAAACGCCTATCGGCGTTTCGATTTTCACCGGAACAAGTACCCTCAGAAACACCGCAAGCCACAGCACAATAAATATTGCCGCTGAAAATTTATTTTTGAGCACCCGACGCAGCAACAGCATTAAAAGCACCGCCGCCGCTACGCCGAAATTCGTGTATAGGATGCTCATTCTTTCTCTGCCGCCTTTTCAATTGCATTTCTTAGTGCGTTTAGCTGTTCTCCGCTTATTTTTCCGCTGTTTATAAGTGCAGAAACAAGCATATCCGGCGCACCGCCGAAAAGACGGTCGATAAGCTCCTGTGTTTCAAAAGCCTGTACCTCTTCCCTGCTTATTGCCGCCACACACAAAAAACCGGGGTCTTTACGAACTGCCGCACCCTTTTCCAGACATTTTTTAATAACGGTATAGGTTGTTGTTTTGCTCCACCCTGCGGTTTTTGCCATCTCTGCGGCAATCTCCTTTGCCGTTATTTCTCCGTTATCCCAAATAATCTCCATCACTTTTATTTCTGACGGAAAAAGTTTTTCCTGCATTTCGGTCACCTCGTTCTATTAGAGTAGAATTCTACCGTTTTTATTCTACCACGATAGAATAAAATTGTCAACACCTTTTACAGAAATTATAAAAACACTTCCAAAAAACGCCGCAGAGCGGCTTGACAAGCTGTTTTTCTTCTGCTATAATCAACAATGTCGCTTTATGAAATAAAGCGCACATCCTTGCTCCGCAATGCGGGGCCAAAGTCCAAAAGGAGGTGTATCAAAGATGGCAAAGATTTCTCAGAGTTACGAAACCGTTATGGTTTTCAGCTGCAAGAATGAGGAAGCAATCCCTGCACTCGTTGAAAAGTTCACCACTCTTATTTCCGATAACGCTACCGTTGACGGAGTTGAAGAATGGGGCAAACGCAGACTTGCTTATCCCATCAACTACGAGACTGAAGGTTATTATGTTCTGGTCAATTTCACCAGTGCTCCTTCTTTCCCCGCAGAGCTCGACCGTATCTACAACATCACCGACGGCGTAATCCGCTCCCTGATCGTTGCAAAAGCAGAATAAGGAGGACATCCTATGAACAAAGTGGTACTTCTCGGAAGGCTTGCTGCCGACCCTGAACTCCGTCAGACTCCCAACGGAATTTCTGTTACCAGTTTTACAATTGCCGTTGACCGTCAATATTCAAAAGGCTCCGACCGTCAAACCGATTGGATTGACATCGTTGCATGGAGAAACACCGCGGAGTTCGTCTGCAAGTATTTCCAGAAAGGCTCGCCCATCATCGTCGAAGGTTCTATTCAAACCAGAACCTATGATGACAGAAACGGTCAAAAGCGCAAAGCCGTCGAAATCCAGGCGGATAACATTGAATTTGTTCCCCGCACCAAGGATCAGCCCGCCGGCAACGCTCCCGCTTTTCGTGCTCCGGAAAGAGCAGAGTTTGCTCCGCCCGTTCCGGATCCCGCTCCCGTGGCTTATTCCGCAGGAGAAGCGGACGACTTTACCGTTGTTGATGACGAGGATCTTCCTTTCTGAAAAACACAGAGCTATTCTTGTAATTAACTGAAAATCTATAAAGGAGGATTTATCATGGAAAGATCTGAAAGACCTGAAAGACCCATGAACCGTAACCGTCGCAGCCGCAAAAAGGTTTGCGCATTCTGCGTTGACAAAATCGCACAGATCGACTATAAAGATGTTCCTCGTCTGAGAAGATTCCTTTCTGAAAGAGGAAAAATTATTCCCAGAAGAGTTACCGGAACCTGCGCACGCCATCAGCGTCAGTTGACTACCGCTATTAAACGCGCCCGTCATCTTGCGTTCCTGCCCTATGTTTCCGACTGATTTTTTCGGAAATACGGAACAGAAAATTACGCCCCTTGAAAAGGGGCGTTTTTTTATGCAAAATCACCCGTGCTCAAAACGAGCACGGGTGATTTTTTCATTATATAATTTTTTAGCCGCCAAAGCCTCCGAAGCCCGGTATTCCAAACTCGCCATAGCCGCCGTACTGACCTCCGTACTGCTGCCCGTACTGACCGCCCTGCTCACTTTGGGCTTCCTGCTCGGTTTGCTCCTGCGCAAGAGCGGACTGAACGCTTTCTCCTACGGTTACTTCAATCTCAACCGTGCTTCCGCTGCGGTACACCTCCAATTTAAGCACATCTCCTACGGAGGCTTCGCCGACAACGGTTACAAGGTCGCTGCTGCCGGAAATTTCTTTGCCGTTCACCTTAGTTATAATATCGTTCGCCTTAATGCCGGCTTTTTCTGCGGGGCTGTTCTCGGAAACGCTCTTTACGGCTGCACCTTTTGGAAGTCCGTAGCCCTGGGTCTCCTCGCTTACATTACCCACGCTTACGCCGATGTACGGCTTTGAAATATATCCTTTTTCAATTATGCTCTTAACGATTCCATAAACCCTGTTCATCGGAATTGCAAAGCCGATATTATCTATGGAAGCCTCGGAGCTTGACGAGCTTGAGTACTTTGCATTTGTAATTCCGATTACCTCGCCGTACATATTAAACAGCGCACCGCCGGAATTGCCGGAATTTATTGCGCAATCGGTCTGTATAAGGTTCATTGTAACGCCGTTTGAAAGAGTCACTTCCCTATTAAGCGCACTTACCGCACCGGAAGTGAGTGAAAATGTAAGCTCGCCGAGAGGGTTGCCTATGGCAACAACGCTGTCGCCCACATTCATATTGTCGGAATCGCCGACTACCACCGGGGAAAGACCGCTTGCTTCAATTTTAAGCACCGCAACATCATTGCTTTCATCATAACCGACAACGGAAGCGTCGTAGCTTTCGCCGGAATATGTCGTCACCTTAACGGAGGCTGCCCCTTCGATTACATGGTAATTGGTAACAATATATCCGTCCTCCGAAATAATAAAGCCGGAACCGGAGGCTGCCGCAGTTGTCTGATAACCCCAAAGATTTGTCTTTGTTACGGAGGTTGTAATGCCGACGGTAGAATTTACATTTTGTGCATAAACCTCCGCCGCAGAAAGCTCTTTTGATGTATCAATATTTTTTACATCAAGAACGGTATTTTCTCTTGTTCCGTGCAAAACAGACGATGTTGAAGCTTTCTCCCTGCCGTTTTGCAAAAGCTTTGCACCGGCTGCACCGCCGCAAACTCCTCCGACAAGTGCGCAGCACAGGGCGAGTGCCGCAACCTTTGCGGCTGTTCCGCCTTTTTTATGTTTTTTCTGCACCGGCTGCGGCTGCTGCACATTAGGTTCATAAGGTGCTTTTTTTTCGCTGTTATTCATGTATCCGTCATAGCTTTTGTATTGACTTTCGTTTGTCTGCTCAAAATTTTCGTTATATTCTTCGTTCATAGTAATATCTCCTTTTTATATTGTAAAGCTTAAATCGGTTTCATTTCTTACTGTGGCCATATCATAACTCGAAAAGCTGAAAGCATGCTGAAAAATCTGTTGAACAAAATGTAAACAAATTTTGCATATTTTTTGCCGAAAAATTTAATTTTTTCAGCTTTATTTCAGCTTTCAAGGCTATTATAATAATGCTGACGAAAAGAGGTAATTATGAATGAAAATACTTATTATAGAGGACGAAAAGCTGCTCGCAGATTCTCTTAAAGCTCTTCTTGAAAAGAAAGGCTTTGATGTCGAATGTGTTTATGACGGCGAAAGCGGAGAAGAATATGCCGAAACCGGAGTCTATGATCTGCTTATTCTTGATGTTATGATGCCAAAGATGAACGGTTTTGATGTTGCGAAAAAAGTTCGCTCAAAACGCTGCGGCACACCTATTCTTATGCTTACCGCCCGCTCCGGGCTTGAGGATAGAATACAGGGGCTGAATGCAGGAGCCGATTATTACCTTACAAAGCCTTTTGATACAAGGGAGCTTCTTGCCTGTGTAAATGCGCTTTTGCGCCGCCAAGGAAGTCAGGTTGACGAGCTTTCCCTCGGAAACACCGCACTTGATTTATCCTCGTGTATGCTTATCTGCGGGGAGAACAGCGTTCGTCTTTCCGCAAAAGAGTTCGATGTAATGCGCTTTTTGCTCCAATCCAAAGATGCCGTTCTCTCAAAAGAGGTAATCCTTGCAAAGGTTTGGGGATATGATTCCAATGCGGTAGAAAATCATGTTGAAGTATATGTTGGTTTTTTGCGCAAAAAACTTGCGGCAATAGACTCTAATGTGCATATTGAAGCCGTGCGCCGCCTTGGATACCGTTTGGAGGTGGAATAATTGCTTAAAAAACTGCGTATAAAATTTATCATAATAAATATGCTCATTGTAACCGTGATGCTTTGCTCCGTTTTTGGCTTTGTTTATCACTTTACCCGCCAAAGCCTTGAAAGCGAAAGCATAAGCATGATGCAGTCAATAGCGGAAAATCCGCTTTATCTTATGGATATAAACGAGCAAAATCCAGGCATTCGCTTGCCCTATTTTGTTCTCCAGCTAAATTCCCGAGGCAATTTAATCGCAGCCGGAGGAGGATATTATGACCTCTCCGATAAGGATTTTCTCGAAGAGCTTTTGCACAGGGTTCTTGTTTCGGAAAATTCTGTCGGTATTATAAGCGAATACAATCTGCGTTTTTACCGTACTGCCGCAGGCGGCGGCGTTTCCATTGTTTTTGCCGACATAACCAGTGAGAAAAGCACCCTTTTAAGTCTTTTGCGAATTTTGCTGTTAATCGGCGGCGGTGCTTTTTTGATTTTCTTTGGAATAAGCGTTGCGCTTGCACATTGGGCAATAAGGCCCGTGGATAAGGCTTGGCAGCAGCAGCGGCAATTTATTGCAGATGCCTCGCACGAGCTGAAAACGCCGCTTACCGTAATTATGACAAATGCGGAGCTTTTACAAAGCCCGGATTATGACGAGGAAAGCCGTAGCGGCTTTGTTAACAGCATTCTTGTTATGTCAAAACAGATGAGGGGGCTTGTTGAACAGCTTTTGGAGCTTGCCAGAGCGGATAACGGGCAAAACCTTCCTCCGTTTTCAAGACTTGACTTCAGTTCCGTTATAAAAAATGCGGTTCTGCCCTTTGAGCCTGTGTTTTTTGAAAAAGGAATCGAGCTTTCTTCCGATGTGGAGGACGGAATATTTGTAAACGGCGACTCGGAGCATCTTCGACAAGCGGCGGAAATATTTCTTGACAATGCGCAAAAATATTCCTCCGTACCCGGAAAAGCCGTTGTTTGCCTAAAACGCAGCGGCAAAAGCCGCTGCCGCCTTTCCGTATCAAATACCGGCGACGCCATTCCGCCGGAGGAGCTTAAAAATATTTTTAAGCGGTTTTACCGGGCGGACAAAGCACGCAGCCGCAACGGAAGCTTTGGACTTGGGCTTTCTATTGCGGAAAGCGTTATAAAACGCCACCGGGGAAAAATTTGGGCGGAAAGCAAAAACGGAATGAACACCTTCTTTGCGGAGCTTCCCACGGCATAAATAAAAAAAACGCAGCAGGAAAATAAATTCCTGCTGCGTTTTTATTCGTCTGATTATTCTTTATCTTCAAGCGCACGGTATGCTTTTTCTATTATATCGACAACGCCCTCTATTCCCAGCTTTCCGCTGTCCAACATAAGATGATAGCTTTCCTTCATTCCCCATTTTTTGTTGTGACAGCTCATATTATAATAGGAAGCACGATATTTGTCCGTTTGCTGAATTGATTTTACAGCTTCTTTTTCGGAAATATTATAGCGTTCCATCGCTCTTTTCACTCTTGTTTTTGCGTCGGAATATATAAATACATTCAGCAAATCATCTCTGTCACGCAAAACATTATCGGCGCAGCGTCCCACAAAAATGCAGGAACCCTCTTTTGCTTTACTTACAATATAATTCGTCTGGTCCGCAGAAATCATAATGCCTGCCGGAATCATATTATCCATACCAAATTCCGTATACGGATACATTGCCATTGTGTAAAGAAAGCTCCCGGTTGGAGTTTCCTCTATTTCCTTAACATATTTTGCGCTAAAGCCGTTATTTTTTGCGGCATACTCGTAGAGATTTTTATCATAATAGGGTATTCCCAGCCTTTCGGACAGCAACCGCCCAACTTCGCTTCCGCCGCTGCAAAACTGCCTGCCTATGGTAATTATCATTTTATCGCATCTCCTTTCGAGCATTTCTGTAACTTTATTATACAAAAATTCACCCTTTTTGTCAAAGGTAAAGCCGCAGCATTACATTCTTTTTACGATTTTTCCGCCCGCTATTACCCAAGCCGGCTCCTCATAAACGGAAAGCGGATCTCCGGCAAAAACCGTTATATCGGCGTCCATACCCGGAGCCACAAAACCTATTCTGTCGGAAAGCCCGAGTATTTTTGCCGGAACTGAGGTTATCGCCCTTATTGCATCGTCGTGGTTCATTCCGTAGCGCACGGCGATTGCCGCCGAGAGCGGAAGATATTTTATCGGTACCTCCGGATGGTCGGTGCAAATCGCAACATCAACCCCCGCCTTTTTAAGCACGGCGGCAGTTGTCTCCGTTTGATTTGCAAGCTCCGGTTTTGTTCTTGTTCCGATAATCGGTCCTACGATTGCGGGAATCTTTTCCGCCGCAAGCTTTTCCGGGCTTAAATGCCCCTCGGTGCAATGCACCAAAACCGCATTAAGTTCAAATTCCCTTGCAATTCGCACAGCAGTAAAAATATCATCGGAACGGTGAGCATGAAAATGCGCCTGTGTTTCGCCTTTCAGCACTCCGCAGAGAGCCTCGCTCTTCATATCAAATTCCGGTTCGTCACCGTCCTCATCGCCTTCGGCGTTCTCCTTATCCTGCATATACCGCTGTGCTTTCATCAGCTGCTCCCGAATTATTGCGGCGGTCGCCATTCTTGTTGAAGGAGTTTGGTCCTTGCTGTGATATGTATTCTTAGGATTTTCTCCAAGGGCAAATTTCATTACCGCCGGTGCCTTTATCACCATATCGTCAACCCGTTCGCCATATGTTTTTATCGCAGCCATCTGCCCCGCAACGGGGTTTGCGCTGCCGGGACCCGTTACAACTGCGGTAATTCCGGCAAAAAGTGCTTCCCTAAAACAATTATCGCCCGGGTTTATTGCGTCAACCGCACGGAGCTGGGGCGTAGCCGGGTCGGTGTCCTCGTTGCCGTCGTCCCCTTCAAAGCCTGCTCCGTCCGCCCACATTCCTATGTGGCAGTGAGCGTCGATAAATCCGGGGTATACGGTCATTCCCGAAAGGTCATAGCTCTCCTCGTCCTTTGGGCAAAAAGCCATTGGTCCGACATCTATTATCTTGCCGCCTTTTATTAGGACATAGCCGTTTTTTATATTCTCATCTTTGCCGGTAAAAACCGCCGCATTATAAAAAAGCATTCCGCTCTCCTTCTCAAAAAAGGATACCGGGGCAAAATGCGCCAATATCCCTTTTCTTTAGTCTTATTGCTGCTTCGGGCGGCGAGGGCGACCTTTTTGTGCGTCTATCACCTTTTTAAGGTCGCTCATCTTCTCATCGCTCGATTTTTTGAAATTATTCATCATATCTTCAAAGGACATTTTCTCCTGCTGCCTTGGCTTAAACTCAAAGCTGTCCATTCCTCCGCCGGAAACACGCTGTTCTCTTTGGCGGGGTTTATGATAATCCTCCCTATGTACGGGCGTTTCTGCCTGTTTCATGGAAAGACTTATCTTTCCCTCGGGGGTTACGGTAATTACCTTTACCTTAACCTCCTGCCCAAGATGGACATACTCCTTTAGGTCCTTGACATAGGTTCTTGCCACCTCGGAAATATGTACCATTCCGGTAGCACCGTCGCCAATGTCAACAAACACGCCAAAATTAGTTATCCCGGACACTTTGCCCTCGATAACGGAACCAACCTCTGCCGCCATTAAAGAAAATATCCCCCTCAAATTCAAAAATCAGTCGGTGCCGGAAACATCAATATAGAAATGCTCGTCGGAGTAAGCATAACCAAGCTTGCTCCTTGCCTGTTTTTCTATAAATTCGTCCGTACCGTAGCTGTCAACCGTTTTTTGAAGCTCTTCGTTTTGAATAAGCTTTTCGGAATATTCCTGTTTGCGGGTATCAAGAGTTGCCTTCATCTCATTTATTTTTGCCTGAGTTGCTATCAGGG
Source organism: uncultured Oscillospiraceae bacterium (assembly GCA_934466455.1). GTDB lineage: Bacteria > Bacillota > Clostridia > Oscillospirales > Ruminococcaceae > UMGS1668. The sequence continues at coordinate 25,430 of CAKSLF010000016.1, forward strand.
TATAGAGAAGATATACTCCTAATGCAATAACTGCAATCCTCAGGATAATGTTCTTTTTCTTTTTCTGTGCCGCTTCTTTCAAAACTTCCGTGCTCCTTTCCGGCTTTTTCTCCGCAAATCGAAAAAGCCTTCCTTTTGCTTAAACATAATTTATTATACAACACCCTTTGCCTGTTTTTCAATAGCTTTTTTTGGCAAAGATAAATTTTACCGAAAAATATTTTAACCTCCCCGGTAATTTTTTTGAGCACGGAAAAAGCCTTTGCAAAAATTTTGAGCACCGGACGAAAAATCGTGCTCAAAGCTTTCTTTATCAGCTTTGCTATTTTGAAATTTACTCTTCCGAGGCTTATGTACCATGCCAAAAAGCCCGCCGCTTCGGCAAGGCATATATATCCTCTCGGCATACCGAAATTTACATTGAGCAGAAATGAAAATGTTATAAAACCCGCCCAAAGGCAAAACAACACATCCTTTGCAATCATGGCAAAACTCTTTTTTGGCAAAAAAAGCCCGGCAAAGCGAAAAATATCCCAACACGCCCCAAGCACCGCACCAAGCGCAAGAGCCTGAAAAAAGATATTCTTTTGGTCGCCGATTATATCCCTTGTATATATCATCTGAATATTTTTGCGAAAAAGCCGGCTTTGCGTGAAAGTGCCGGCGCATATGTAACGGAGTCGATTTCTCCTTCTATGCAAAGCTTTCCGCTTTCTGCGGAAAACGCCGTCACCTTAAGGTCTTTGCCCTTTACCGTCATCCGTAGCCCCTCCGGCATTGCAAAAACTGTTTTGTCATCAAAGCTTTCCACATCTTTTATTCCTTCGGCGCAAAGAATGGTGCGGTCTTTTTCAAGTGAAAAGCTGTGCGGGACATGCTCGCTCCGGTTATTTTTTTGCACGGAATATTCCCCCGTTCTTATATTCTGCATATAATAAAGTATGAAGCTTTTATAAAAAAAATGCAGGCGCAAGCGGCTGCCCGCTTTGCGCCCGCATTTATTTTTTCCCGCTCAGTCGCAATTCTGCTGGCTCTGACGGTTCTGTGCCTTTTGCTGAGATTCGCTGTGCTTATCGTTTTTGTTATTCTGCATCTGGCGATTCTGGCTCTGGCGGTTTTGTGCCTTCTGGTTGCTGCTGTTTTCTCTGGAATAATTTTCGGACATAATTTTTTCTCCGTTCAAAAAAATAATTAAGGCTTTTTCCTTTGCCTTGCGCCTTTATTATTCCGCAAAAAAACAGAGTTTATACGCACTTGCAGGGCTTATACGGAATTTGACGGCTAAGCACCGCTTTTTTCGCATAATCAAGCGGTTTTCCGTATAAAAATTCATATTGATAAAATCACAAAAAAATGTTAGAATAGAAAAAGCGGCGCAACGCTTTTTCAGGAATTTTTGCGCCGGATTATGCCTGCAAAAAGAAGAAAGGCGGCGTTTTTATTTTGCTCGACACCACCGAAAATATTATTCCCGCAAGTAACCTCAACGGGCTTTCTCTTGCCTTTATCGGAGATTCCGTATTTGAGCTGCTTGTTCGGGAGCACCTTTTAAGAAACGGCTCCATGCCTATCGGCAAGCTTCATTCCCTTGCCGTGCAATTTGTAAGAGCTTCCGCTCAGTCGCATTTTTTTGATGTTGCCGAGCCGTACCTTTCCGAAGAGGAGCTTTCTATTCTTCGCCGAGGGCGCAATGCAAGCTCTTCTCATGTTCCAAAGGGTGCCCGTGCGATAGAGTACCGCAAAGCAACCGGGGTAGAATCTCTTTTCGGATGGCTTTATCTTGAAAACCGACAGCAGCGTATCCGTGAGCTGTTTGAGCTTATGCTTGAAAATTTTAGCGGGGAGGCGGCGAAAAATTGAAAATTAAAATTCCCGAATGGCTAAAGGACATAGGCGCAGATATCATCGGTTCTGCAATTTTTGCCGTTGGCGTAGATGTTTTTACCGGACCGAACAATATTGCTCCCGGAGGCGTTACCGCAATTGCAACAATGCTACATTCCATGACGAATGTACAAATCGGAACGCTTTCATTTCTTCTTAATGTTCCTCTTGTAATTTTGGGTCTTGTTGTTCTCGGTAAAAAGTTTACCATAAGCACATTGCGCAGCGTCGTTATTCTTTCTCTTACAACAAACGCTTTTGAATTTTTGCTTCCGCAATACACCGGAAGCACCCTCCTTGCCGCAATTTTCGGCGGCGTATGTATCGGCGTCGGCATGGGCATAATATTTTTGCGCGGTTCCACTACCGGGGGCACGGATATTCTCGGCAGGGTTCTTCTCCGCAGTTTTCAGCATATTCCGATGGGAAAAATACTTCTTGCAATGGATTTTGTAATAGTGACCACCGCAGGTTTCTATTACGGAACCCTTGAGGCTTCCCTATATGCAATAATTTCAATCTATGCGGTGGAAAAAGCTATGGACAGCGTTCTCTACGGCTTTAATGAAAGCCGTATCGCATATATTGTTTCCGAAAAGCCCGTTGAAATAGCACAGCGCATTATGGACGAAACCGGGCGCGGCGTAACTTATCTTAACGGCGAGGGCGGCTACCAACGGGCAAAAAAGCTTGTTGTTATGTGCGCTCTTCCAGGCAGGCAGTTTGCCCAGCTAAAGCGCATTGCCCTTGAGGTTGATCCCGTTGCTTTTATAATGGTATCCACCGCAAGCAATGTTATAGGCGAGGGCTTTAAGCAGACTTTTGATGAAAACTGAGCTTAGCAAAATAATGCCGGGTATCTTTTTTTGAAAGATATCCGGCATTTTATTTTGCTTTTGCTATTGACAGCTTCATCGTTTGGTGGTATAAAAGAACCAACCTACCAAGTTGGTAGTTAATATTTTTTTGAAAAGGGGGCTGCCGGATGAAAAAGCGTATTTGCGTGCGCTTTTTGTGTAGCACATTCTTCTTTTGATGTTTTTTATAATACGTAAATTAAAAAGGAGATTTTTTTATTATGTCAACAATCTATACTTCCGCAGATCAACTCATCGGCAAAACCCCGCTGCTTGAGCTTAAAAATATTGAGAAAAAATATAACCTTAATGCAAAAATTCTTGCAAAGCTTGAATACTTTAATCCGGCAGGCTCCGTAAAGGACAGAATCGCAAAGGCAATGATAGACGACGCAGAACAAAAAGGACTTCTTAAAGAAGGCTCCGTAATTATCGAGCCAACCTCCGGCAATACCGGCATAGGGCTTTGCTCCGTCGCCGCAGCAAGAGGCTACCGCATTATAATCGTTATGCCGGAAACCATGTCCGTGGAACGCCGCCAAATTATGAAAGCCTACGGCGCAGAGCTTGTTCTTACGGACGGCACAAAAGGCATGAAAGGCGCAATCGAAAAAGCCGACGAGCTTGCGAAAGAAATTCCCGGCGCATTTGTTCCCGGTCAATTTGTAAACGATGCCAATCCAAAAGCACATTTTGAAACCACCGGCCCCGAAATTTTTGCGGATACCGACGGAAAGGTCGATTTCTTTGTTGCGGGAGTCGGCACCGGCGGAACGATTACCGGCACCGGCAAATATCTTAAATCGAAGCTGCCGAATGTAAAAATCATCGCCGTTGAACCAAAAAGCTCCGCCGTGCTTTCCACCGGCGTTGCCGGTCCTCACAAAATCCAGGGAATCGGCGCAGGCTTTGTGCCAAAGGTTCTTGATACCTCAGTCTATGATGAGATTATCCCGGTTGAAAACGACGACGCCTTTGCCATGGGTAAAGAGGTTGGCAGAAACGAGGGCGTGCTTGTAGGAATATCCTCCGGCGCAGCCCTTTGGGCGGCAATCGAAATTGCAAAACGCCCGGAAAATTCCAAAAAGAACATTGTTGTTCTCTTCCCGGATACCGGCGACCGCTATCTTTCAACCCCGCTTTTTGCAGATTGATTTCAGAAGGAGAATTTTATGATTCCGACAAAAGACGAAGCAAGGGCTCTTCTTAAAAAATACAATTCGGACGCTTTTCACCTAAAGCACGCCGAAATCGTTTCCGGCGTTATGGAATATTTTGCAAACAAGCTCGGGTATTCCGAAGAAACCAAATTTTGGGGAATCGTCGGGCTTTTGCACGACCTTGACTTTGAACAGTTTCCTCAGGAGCATTGTATAAAAAGCCGGGAGATTATGCGCGCCGCCGGGCTTGATGAACGCATAATCCATGCGACCGCAAGCCACGGCTACGGCATAACCGTAGACATAAAGCCGGAGCATACTATGGAAAAGGTTCTTTATGCCACCGACGAGCTTACCGGGCTTATCGGTGCCGTAGCCGTTATGCATCCGTCCAAAAGCGTCGCCGACCTTGAAACAAAATCCGTAAAGAAAAAATTCAAAAGTGCAGGCTTTGCAGCAGGCTGTTCCCGTGAGGTAATTAAAAACGGTGCGGAAATGTTGGGCTGGAGCCTTGATGACCTTATATCGGAAACCATTCTTGCCATGCGTGCAACACCTGCGGCAAAATTTGACGATTGATATGAAAGTACTTATCGCTATGAGCGGCGGCGTGGATTCAAGCGTTGCCGCAAAGCTTTTGTGCGATTCCGGAAACGAATGTGTCGGATGCACAATGAAGCTTTATAACAACAATGACGCAGGAATTTCTTCAGGTCATACCTGCTGCTCTCTTGATGATATTGAAGACGCCCGCAGCGTTGCGCACCGTCTTGGTATGGAGCATTTTGTCTTTAACTTTTCCGATGACTTTCGTGAAAAAATAATTGACAAATTCGTAAACAGCTATTGCTGCGGAATAACTCCCAATCCCTGCATAGACTGTAACCGCTATATGAAGTTCGACAAGCTTTTCAGCCGTGCGGATATTTTGGGCTGCGACCACATTGCAACAGGTCACTATGCCAGAATCGAACTTGAAAACGGAAAATATCTGCTTAAAAAAGCTGCCGACCCATCAAAAGACCAAAGCTATGTGCTCTATTCAATGACCCAAGAGCAGCTTTCCAGGACATTGTTCCCTCTCGGTGGAATTTATAAGGAAGAAACACGAAAAATTGCCGAAGAAAGCGGCTTTGTTAACGCAAAAAAACCGGATAGCCAGGATATTTGTTTTGTTCCGGACGGCGATTACGCAAAGGTTATCGAGCTGCATACGGGGAAAAAGTCACTTCCCGGCAATTTTACGGATGCCAACGGTACCGTGCTGGGCAGACACTGCGGAATTATTCACTATACAATAGGGCAGCATCGCCGTCTTGGCATAAGCCTTCCCGAAAAGATGTATGTTTGCCGCATATGCGCCAAAAATAACACCGTAATCCTTGGAAAAGAAAGTGAACTTTTCGATACCTGCGCAACCGTTAATGACTTTAACTGGATTTCCGGCGAAGCACCGGAAAAGCCCTTTCGCTGTAAGGCAAAAGTTCGCTATCGCCAACCGGAACAGCCCGCTACCGTTACTCCGATTGGAAAAAACGCAGTACGCATTATTTTTGACGAGCCGCAGAGAGCAATAACGCCCGGTCAGGCGGCGGTTTTGTACGATGATGAAACCGTGCTTGGCGGCGGAGTGATTTCCGTCGAAGGAGGAGAATGCCTATGATTTCTACTCGAGGGAGGTATGCCCTTAGGGTTATAATTGACCTTGCCGAGCACAGAAACGGTGGTTTTATTCCTATGAAAGAGGTTGCCGACCGCCAGGAAATATCGCTTAAATATCTTGAACGCATTATGCCTTTATTGACAAAAGAAAATCTTGTTGAGGGTATGCACGGCAAAGGAGGCGGCTACCGCCTCTGCCGTCCGCCCGAAGAATACTCCGTTGGGGAAATACTTCGGATTACAGAGGGCAGCCTTGCTCCCGTGGCGTGCCTCGATTGTGGCACAAAGCCCTGTTCAAGAGCTGCGGAATGCCGCACATTGCCGATGTGGCAAAAATATTATGCCATAACAAACGAGTTCTTTGACGGAATTACCGTTGCGGACCTTATGCAGAACGAAGCTGCTTATAACTATATAATATAAGCATAAATCCCCTCCGTGCTCAGCGGGCACGGAGGGGATTTATATTATTTTGTTATGCGCTCCAAACTTCACGGCAAGTGGTGGATATCCCATCCGCACCTGCTTCCAAAGCCATTATTGCGTCCTCTTTGTCACTTATCAAGCCTCCGGCTATTACAGGGATTTTTGCTGCGGCGACAACTCGGTTTATAACCTTTGGCATATTTCCGGGAAGTACCTCTACGCAATCCGCCCCGACCTGTGAAAGCTGTTTCAAAAAAGACTCCAACGATTTGCTGTCCAAAAGAAAACAGCGGTGTATTGTCATTAAACCCTGCTCCTTTGCGGCTTTTATTACGGCGGGCTTTGTGCTTATAACCCCATCGGCGGAGGTATTTTCTTTGACAAAACGGGCTGCGGTTTCCTTTAGGGCAAGCCCCTCCACAAGATCTGCATGGACAAAGCATATTTTTCCCGCCTCTTTAATTCTTTCTACTATGCCGCCTATATCGCATATATTTCCGAAAAGGGTGAAAATAATATCGCAATCGGAGCGTATCGCCATATCAACGCTTTCCCAGTCCTTTACCGCAGCAATAATCGGCGATATTGCCAAAAGTTCTTTCATTTTGTTCATCGAAAGTCAGCCTTTCTTCAGCGCAATCAGTATTTCTGCGGCTTCGGCAAAGCCGAGCCCGCCCTCTTTTTCCGTAATATACTTTGGCATATGTTTCATCAGGTGAGCATAGCGCATGATATTGCGAACGCCGCAGGCGGTGTCAAAATATTCAAACATCGGCTCATCGTTCGTCGCATCTCCGAAATAGATTGCGCATTCCTTCGGTTCGTCTATTCCAAGGCGTTCTTTGAAGTAGAGCTTTGTCATAGGGAGCTTATCGTAATCGCCAAACCATGTGTTTATATGAATTGAGCTTATGTTGCCGTGACCGCCCATACTCTCGACTATACCGAGAATTTCCTTTGCCTGTTCATAGGGCAAGGCTTCCTCCGGCTCCTCCGCATAGTTAAACGCAAAATCATTGAATCGGCTGAACTGGTCTATGCTCACCTTTACATCCGGGTACTTTTCCCGTACTGCGGAAAGAATTTTTTCGTGCTCGGCGGCAATGTTGCCGGAAATCGACGGATGAATAAAGCTTTTGCGCGAACCGTTTTCAAGATAGAACGCAATGCTTCCGCTTTCTGCAATGATAGCTTCAACGGGCCAATCGGTAATGTTTACAGAGGCCCACCCTGCGGTTCTTCCGGTAACGGGAATTATCTTAAACCCGGCATTATGAAGCCGCCAGAGTGCCTCATACGCTTCCGGAAGCATCGGTCCGTCGTTGGTAAGCGTGCCGTCAATATCCGTAAGAATATATTCTATTTTCTTTGCTTCTTCTTTTGTAATTTCATTTATATTTTTCATAAGTGCTTCCTCCTGCTGTGCCGAATGCACAAAAAGGTCTTTTTAATTCGCATAAATCATATGAATATATTACCCTTATATCTTGCTTTAGTCAAGATTAAATGATACACAATAAGCGGTGATATTTTTTGCACTATTTGAAAAAAGGCTATTCCGTGGTCAGACTGCGGCTTTGGACATTTCCCATGCTCGTGCTCATTTTGAGCACGACTTTGGTTTTTCCTGCGGTAAAAAGCGTCAAGGCCGACCCATACCCGGATTTTTACGCAGAAGACCGTGCTCAAAGTGAGCACGGCTCTTTCTCCGAAGAAAAATTTGTCTGTCTTTCCTTTGACGACGGACCTTCCTCCTGTACGGATAAAATACTTGATATTCTTGCCGAAAAGGAGGTTCCCGCAACCTTTTTTGTGATAGGTCCCGAGGGCGAGCTTACAGACGAGCGTATTTTACGCATACTAAAAGAAGGGCACGAAATCGGGCTTCACAGCTTTTGTCACGATTACGGCAAAATTTATTCTTCCGCCGACAGCTTTTTGTGCGACCTTAACGAAGAGCAAAGCTGGATTTCCTCCGTAACCGGGAAAAAATGTTCCGTTTTTCGCTTTCCCGGAGGAAGCGCAAACAGTCACGCCGACAAAGGCACCATAAAAGCAATAAAAAAGGAAATGTCCCGCCGCGGCTTTGTTTGGTTTGATTGGAACGCCGACGGCGAAGACAGTATCCACAAATACATTTCCGCAGAGGAAATTGCAGCAAATGTCTTTCGCTGTGCAAAGGGCAAAAACGAAGTCGTCGTGCTTTTGCACGACGCCGCCGGACATTCCGCAACCGTTGAAGCCCTGCCCGTAATAATAGACGGCTTTATTGAACAGGGATATTCCTTCCGCCTGCTTTCCGAGATGGAAAAGCCTATGCAATATTGAACAGTTTTTCTTTTGAAAGTAATTGCAGCTATTTGTGCATTTTATATAATAATTTCTTAACAATTTCGTAAAAAAAGATGATAGACCTACAAAGCATAAAGTGCTATAATAAAGTTGCAAGAAAGAAAAGACGAGCTTTTCTTTCAAGTGCTATTGCAAAGGAGGCAGAAGTATGAACATCAGTTACATTTCCAAAAACACCGCCATTCGTGATTCGTTCCGTGAAAGGTGCGAAAAAAAGCTTACAAAGCTTGATAAATTTTTTGGCGATGATGCGAAAGCAGCCGTGACGGTGAGCAACCAGAACGGCAACGAAACAGTGGAAGTAATGATTACCTCCGGCGGAATGTTCTTCCGGGCAGAAAAAACCACCTCCGACAGGGCGGATTCTCTTGAAGCCGTCGTTGATGCGCTTACCAAGCAAATCATCCGCAACAAAACAAAGCTTGAGCGCAAGTTCCAAAGCGGCAGATTCCAGCCCTCCATTGACGAAAATGTGCAGTCAGACGATTATGGCGTAGTGCGCACAAAGCGTTTCCATGTAAACCAAATGGATGTTCAGGAGGCTATTCTTGAGATGAACATGTTGGGGCACAGCTTCTTTATGTTCCGTGACCCCGAAACCGGCGAAATCAATGTTGTTTATCGCCGCAACGACGATAACTACGGTCTTTTAATCCCTGAAAATCAGTAAAACGGCACGGGCGGCAAGACTGCCTTTTATATATAAAAGTAAGCGCAGAAACCAAACCGACCGGAGTGCTCCCAAGGGTAAACTCCCTTGGGAGCACGGCTTTTGCCGAAAAAATATTTTTCTTCCAACACACAAAAAGAGCTTATGCCTTTTATGGCATAAGCTCTTTTTGCTGCATAGAAAACGGCGTGTGCCAAAGGCGCACGCCGTCCGCACATTAAGATTATCCTTTTAATCCTCTTGCCTGCCTGTCCATATCTTCCACAACAATGTCGAAAATTTCTCCCTTTGTGCTGCAATATTCAAGCACCTTCCAAGGGGTATTTGTGTGGTAATGGATTTTAATCAAATCCTCGTCGCCAACGGCTATAAGGCAGTCGCCGGGGATTTCGTTCATAAGGTAATCGTGGATTTCGTCCTCGTCAAGGTCGGTATCGGTACGCTCGATAAGAAGCTGGGTATCGTATCTGTATTCGCTGTCAAGCATTTATTCTTCCTCCTTTTCGGCATCGGCGGCTTTTGCCTCTTCCTCTGCTTTTTTTCTTGCTTTTTCCGCTTCGTATTCATCACGCTCACGGCAAATCTGCGCCATAACCTCTTTTATTGCCTGCTTGCGTGCTTCATCGGTAACGGTACGCTGAAAAGTGCCGTTCGATTCGTCAATTTTTCTTCCCTCATTCTCGCTGAATACTTCACCGGGAAGCCCCATTCCGCAGGAAAGAGCCGTAAGCAGAGCATTTCCCTCAGCTTTTGCGGCGTCAACAAATCCGGATTCAAATCCAACCTCACTGCGGTCAACAATAGGGGTATAGATATGCGGAGAAACGGTTGCATCTTCGCTTACTGCTTTTTTTGTTACCATCTGGAGCAGCACAACACGGATTGCGTCCGTTCTGTTGGGGGTAACGGCATTTCCCAACGCAGCTTTTGTAAGGGCATGCAAAGTCATCTGACCGTTTTCCCAAAGTATTTCCATGAGTTCCCTTTGTGTTCCTGTAAGTTTTATCATTTTAATTCCTCCAAAAAGAAATTTTCATTTTTCCGTATTCAGATAACGGAACCGCCGTTTACATTAAGCACGGTGCCCGTTATATAAGACGCCTTTTCTTCCGCAAGAAAAGCCACAGCTTCTGCCACCTCTTCCGGTGCACCTATATGTCCTACCGGAGTTCCCTCCAGTATTTCCGCCCAATCCTCTTCGGTAAGGCGGGCGTTCATCTCCGTTTTTACCGCACCCGGTGCAACGCAGTTTACCCTTATACCGGATGGTCCGAGTTCCTTTGCCATGGATTTTGTATATCCTATAACCGCCGCCTTTGCTGCCGAATAGTGGCACTCACAGCTTCCCCCGGTTATTCCCCATATTGAAGATATGTTTATTATACTTCCGTGCTGCCTTTGCAGCATATTTCCTAGGGCACGCTTGCAGCAGTTAAACACGCCTTTTACATTAATTCCGAAAATTCTGTCCCATTCTTCATCGGAACAATCCTGAAAAACGCCCACAACAGAGATTGCCGCATTGTTCACCAAAATTTCCGGTGCGCCAAGCTCCCGCTCGATTGCAGAAAACATTTCGCAGACCTCTCCGTAATTTGAAACATCGGCTTTATATGCTTTTCCACCGATTTCGCTTGCAACAGCCTCGGCTTTATCACTGTCTTTACAGTAGTTCACCGCAACGGTATACCCATCTTCGGAAAGGCGGCGGCAAATTGCCTCGCCTATTCCCCTGCTTCCGCCGGTAACAAGAGCAACTGCCACAAAAATCATCTCCCAAACAGCAGTATGTACAACTTTACTTATATATAATAACACATCCCTTTTGAATTATCAATTGCTATTTTGCCCTGTGAGTGATATACTGTATTCAGTTAAGCGTTTTTGGGAGGAATCTTATGCAGCCCACCGAAAGACTTTTTGATAAAGATCCTTACATGACCGAATTTTCCGCCACCGTTCTTTGTTGGCGGAAGGGTGACGGTGCATTTTTTGCAGCCCTCGACCGAACGGCATTTTTTCCGGAGGGCGGCGGTCAGTTCTGCGACCTCGGCACATTGTATAATGCGGATGTTCTTGATGTGCAGGAGGACGAAAGCGGTGTCATCTGGCACAAAATCAATAAGCCCGTTGAAACCGGCATAAAAGTTACCGGGCGCATTGATTGGAACCGCCGCTTTGATTTTATGCAGCAGCACAGCGGAGAGCATATTTTTTCCGGGCTTGCCCATACTCATTTTGGGGCGACAAATGTCGGCTTTCATCTTGGGCTTGAATCCACAACAATCGACCTTGATGTTCCTCTCTCCGAAGAAAATATAAGCTTTCTTGAGAAGGAGGCAAACGAGGCGGTTTATAAAAACCTGCCCATAGAGATAAGCTATCCCGAAAAAGACGAGCTTGCTCTTCTCCCCTACCGCAGCAAAAAGGAGCTCTCCGGCAGAGTTCGTATAGTAACGGTTCCCGGTTATGACATATGCGCCTGCTGCGGAACTCATGTTGCAAAAACCGGCGAAATCGGGCTTATTAAAATAACCTCGTTCCAAAACTATAAAGGCGGAACAAGGCTGTTTATGCTTTGCGGAAAGCGGGCTTATCTCGATTATCGGCGTAAAAACGCCGATGTTTTGCGGGTAACCACTTCCCTTTCCATAAAGCCGGAGGAGCTTTGCTCCGGCTTTGAACGGCTTTCTTCCGAAATTACCGAGCACAAAATTTATGAGGGCACGCTGCGCCGTGAGCTTTTTGCTATAAAAGCAAAAAGCCTTGGCACCGGCGAAAGAATCGCCGTTTTCGAGGAGAATTTATCCCCCGACGAAATCCGCCGTTTTTGTCTTACACTTGCGGAAAGCTTTGGCGTTGCCGGGGTATTTAGCGGCAGGGACGGCGAATGGAAATACGCCGTTGCCTCAAATAAAAATGATTGCCGCAGCATTTCAAAAGTAATCGGCGAAGTTTTTTGCGGGCGAGGCGGCGGAAAACCCGAGCTTGTTCAGGGAAGCTGCGGCGGAAGCCGCAGAGAAATCGAAGAGCTGTTTAAAAGCTTTTCATAAATCCGAAAAAATAATAAAAGCGGAGGTGCTTTTTGTGGATAAATACGATGTTGTAAAAACCGTAAAAAAACAGCTTGCCATTGATATGAACTGCTCCGAAAGCGATTTTGAAAGCTGCGAAATCGTTGTTACGGAAGCAGCCAAAAACCCCGGTCGCAATATGTTCGGCGATTGCGACAGAATGCTCAGCGGCTGCTGCTTTGGCGGCTCGGCGGTTTTTTCCGTAAACCGCAAGCTTCTCGGCGAGCTTAGGACGCTTTTTGCCGGTCACGACCCAAGTTGGATTTTTGAACAAAAAGCCCTCGTTGCTCTTGAGGAAAAGCTCTATCTAAGCGGGCATAACATAAGCGATATGTACCAATATTATGTTCCGGACCCGGAACTTCCGAAAACCGAAGAGCAATTTGACATCCAATGGATCGAGCAGGACGAGCTTAAACGCTATCTTGATGTTTCCGTTGCACAGGACGCCCTCGGCTTTGACGAAAATGCCCCGGATATCCTTGCCGTTGCCGCAAAGGACAAGGGCAGAATTGTTGGGATGGCAGCCGCCTCTCTTGATAGCCCGCTCTTTTGGCAAATCGGCGCAGAGGTTCTGCCGGAATACCGTGAACAAGGCATTGCAGCAAACCTTGTCGGGCTGCTAAAGGACGAAACGCTTAA
>CAKSLF010000017.1 GCA_934466455.1 uncultured Oscillospiraceae bacterium
AACGAATACGGTGCGTTTGACGAAAATTATGATATGTCAAACGCTATTGCCTTCATCCGGCAAGTGATAGAAACAGTATCGGTTACGGTTGATTATGATTCTCAGTCGTAACTCGGGAAAGAGTCGAGGCTGTACCATGCATTTCCGTGGCTGCAATAAATATTGCTGTTAAACGGGCTGCTGTGGTCAACCATGCACTCTCGTTTTCCTATACCGGTGGTGCTTGTTTTGGTGTACAGAACATTTCTTACATCGAACTTTTGGGAATCTGTGAGCCCACCTTTTTCAGATTGAGAATTAGAGGCAGTAGCTTCAGGATTAGTTGTGGCTTCGAGGTGGAGATGGGGCTGATTGTCTGGACATCCCGTTCCAGAGTGTCCCCTTTCTCCCAGTAAGGTGCTTGCAGAAACAACTTCATCTTTTTTTACTGCTATACTGGCAAGATGGCAGTATCTAAAGTATACATCTCCGATATTTGCTCCGTTTTTGTCAAGAACATTGTCGTATTTTACAACCAATGTTTGTCCAAGAGCGGTGCTGTTGTAATCTTTATCCCTTTTGTCAACAACTACGCCTCTTCCGCTTGCTTTTATTGTGGTGTCTTTAGTCCCGCTTGTGTTTGTGCGTCCCCCAAAGTCGGTTCCGTAGTGGAAGTTGTACCCATAGCAGCCACATTTGGAGGTTACGACTTCACTTTGGTAGTCATTTGTAATGCCGCTGTATATATACGGACCTACAAGCTTTTGCGGGGTTCCGGAAGTTTCTCCTCCGCCGGAAGATCCGCCCGAGGTATATTCTTCGGCTTCCCAACACTGCTTTCTGTAAGCTGCGCCGGAGGCGGCTTCGGCTGCCCAGTAAACATTTTTGTTTGCGGTTGTAAGATTAGAGGAGGTTATGGCAGAAGCCGGAAGAGTTCCGTTGTTGTTTGCTGCGGTAAGAAAGAGAAACTCATTATTTACTCTGTTTGTAAGGCGGATTCTGTAAACATTGGTTTCTCCGGAAACGGCTACAAAAGTAACCGCACTTTCTGCCGCACCGGTAAGGTCTTTTTTGTATGTATGCGCATTGTTTGCACAGGAATTGGTCATTCCGCTGCTTCTGTCAAGCACATAATCCGTGTTTTGCACGCAGTGCAATCTGTTACCGTAGCCGCTGTCATACTGATATTTCCAAAGCTGCATTTTATCCTCGCCGTTTTCGTCCTTTTCGTAAAGGCATACATTTCTTCCGTTGGCTACGGAGCTTGTGCCATAGACATTAAGAACCATATTGCTGTATTCCTTGCTTATAAAATAGTATTCTTTGTTAAGTGTAAGTGCCATAATTTTTTCCTTTCCGCTCCGTTTTTCGGAGCAATACAATAATTCTTTTGTTTTGTTTGTTCTTTTTTCTTTCCTTGGCTTGCCGTGCAAGCCGAACCTGTTCGTGCTTTCCCTTTCCAAAGGAAAATTCAATCAACGCTGAATTTCGGACTCACCTCCGTTTTTCATATTTCAAAAAAAATCACCCCCTGTTGCATTTTTCAAAACATTTGTTCTGAAAAAACGGCTTTGCAAAAAGAAAAAATAATCGTTCCACCACAGAACTCTAAGAATATTTTCTTTTTGCTTGACTTTATTATAACATAAATTTTTGTTTTTGCAATAGGTTTTTTAAGAAAATTTTCTGTTTCCGCCGAATAAATTTTGCGAAAGCAGAAAAACGCACAGTAAAGCGAAAAATCGGAGCATGGCGCAAAAAAAGAGCACCGTGTACGGCTCCGCATTTCTAATTACCAACCACTAATCACTAAAGAAGGATTGATCTCATGCGCATTGCAGGAATTATTGCGGAATACGACCCCTTTCATAAGGGGCACGCATACCACATAGCAAAAACAAAGGAATTTTCCGACGCAGTTGTCGTTGTTCTTGGCGGAGAATTTACCCAGCGGGGCGAGCCTGCCTGGTGCTCAAAAAGCCTGCGCACAAGGTGCGCCCTTGCCTGCGGGGCTGACCTTGTTTTGGAGCTTCCGGCGTACTACGCCCTCGGAAGTGCGGAACGCTTTGCCATGGGCGGGGTTTCGGTGCTTTCCGCCCTCGGCTGCGTCGATGTTCTCTCTTTCGGAAGCGAAAGCGGCTCCGGGGAGAATATAATGCGCTTTGCCGAAGTTTCGGACAGCCCGGAATTTCTTGAGGAGGTAAAAAAACGGCACAAAGCCGGTGTTTCCGCCCCGGCGGCACGCCTTCTTGCGGCGGAGGCTCTTTGTCCGGAGCTTTCCTACCTTTGCAAAAGCCCAAACGACACCCTCGGCACCGAATATTGCAAGTGGCTTTTGCGCTTCGGCGGAAAAACAGAGCCTGCGGCGGTTTTTCGCCGGGGTGCGCTTCACGGCGAGGCTCCCCGAAAAAACGGCTTTGCCTCCGCAAGCTTTTTGCGCAGCCTTTCAAAGCCGACGGAAGCCCTTCCGTATCTTCCGCAGGAAATCCGCAGTATGATTATAGAAGAATATTCCGCCGGGCGACTGCCCGTTCTTCGGGAAAAATACGAGGCGGCTGCTCTTTCCCGCCTAAGAATGATGAGCGAGGATGATTTTTCCCTTTTGCCGGATTGCTTTGCGGAGGGGCTTTATCACCGGGTTTATGCCGCTTCCCGCCGAGCGGGAACGCTTGACGGGCTGTATTCCGCAATAAAAACAAAGCGTTACACCATGAGCAGGATAAAGCGCATTGCAGCGGCGGCTGCCGTTGGGCTTAGGGAAAGCGTCTTCGCCGGCGGGGAGCTGCCCTATGTCCGTATTCTCGGAATGAACAAAACCGGGGCGCAGATTTTGCGCCTTGCAAAGGAAGCGAATACCGGAGTACCGATAGGCTCCTCTCTTGCGGAGCTTTCAAAAACTTCGGAGAGGGCTGCGGCTTTTGCCGCAGCGGAGGGTGCGGCGGAGGACCTTTGGCAGCTTTGCCTTAAAATCCCCGGCGAATGCGGAAAAGCCTTTACCGAAAAGCTTATAGTTACCGAATAACGGTTTTCTTTTTTCCAAAAAAACACCGCCAAAAAAAGCGGCAAAATATTTTGAGCACAAATACACATTGACTTTATGAAAGGATTTTTTTGAGCATGGAGAAAAAATGCGGCTGCAAGGGCAGCAAAGGAAAAAACTATATTCCCGGGCGCATAACCCTTGAAATAGGCGGGGAGGAAATTTCTAACCGCAGCCTTGTTTGCAGAAACTGCACCTATAAAAAGCGGGGCGACACCCTTTCCTGCCTGCGCTTTGAAAAAAAGCCCGAGGAGGTTTTTTCCGGCGGGGAATGTCCGCTTTACCTTAAAGACGGAAGCGACCTTTCCGGCGGAAAAGGCGGCTGCGGCGAATGCGGCGAGTGCGGCGGCTGTCACTGATATGGCAAAAATATCGCTTAAAAACCTCCGCTTTTCAAAAAAGCGCAACCTTGCGGAAAACAAAGCCGCCGCAGCGGAGCAGGGCTTTCCGCAATGCGGAGCTTTTTCTGCCGACGGCTTTATTGAGGAACAAAACCGCCTTGGCTTTCTCCGCTGCGGAGCACGCCCTGCGGATTACTGCGGCTGCGGATTTATTGCCGCATACAATCTTCTGCATATAGTAAAACGCCCGGCAAAAATTCCGGAGCTTATTTCCGAATTTGAGCACGGGCTTGTGCTCGGGGGCGTTTTTGGAACAAGTCCGATTTTTATGCTCCGCTTTTTGCGGAAGAACTTTGCCTTTGCAAAGCTTTTTCTTAAAAAAAGCAGCTTTCTTAAAAGTAATCCCCAAAAGGGCGTAATCTTTTATATGCGCCGGGATTTTTCCGCACACTATGTTGCTTTTTCAAGAGAAAAAGACGGGGCTTTTCGCTTTTACAACTACCGGGAAACAGGCTTTTGTCAATGTATGGAGGACTTTTTCCGGGAAAAGAACAGGCGGCTTTTTTTAATGTACTCCGTGGAATAACCCCGCCTGCGCCGCCCATTTTCCGAAAAGGGAAGAGAAAGCGCAAATTACATAAATCGCCGAAAGGATTTTAATATATGTTCATTCTTAAATCAAAAGAGGGCAAAGCCCGCCGCGGCTCATTGGAAACGCCCCACGGAATTATCGAAACGCCGGTTTTTATGAGCGTGGGAACAGCCGCAGCCATACGGGGCGGCTGTTCCACCGACGACCTTCTTGAAGTAGGCTCGCCGGTAGAGCTTTCCAACACATATCACCTGCATATGCAGCCGGGGGAGGAGCTTATCCGCCGCCTTGGCGGTATCCATAAATTTATGCACTGGGATAAGCCCGTGCTTACGGACAGCGGCGGTTTTCAGGTTTTTTCCCTCCGCAATCTTCGTAAAATCAAGGAGGAGGGCGCATATTTTACCTCATACCTTGACGGACGGCGCATTTTTATGGGTCCGGAGGAATCAATGCAGATTCAGTGCGCCCTTGGCTCGGATATTGCCATGGCGTTTGACGAATGTATAGAAAACCCTTCGCCGAGGGATTATGTGGAAAGGTCCGTTGCCCGCACTACCCGCTGGCTTTGCCGGTGCAAGGCGGAGCATACCCGCCTTGCAGAGCAGGCGGACTGCATTAACCCCGGTCAGCTTCTCTTCGGAATAAATCAGGGCGGCACCTATGACGACATCCGTGCGGAGCATATGAAAGAAATTGCCGCCCTTGACCTTGACGGCTATGCAATCGGCGGTCTTTCTGTCGGAGAAACCCCGGAGGAAATGTACCGCATAATCTCCGCCGTGGAACCGTTTATGCCGGAAAACAAGCCCCGCTACCTTATGGGCGTCGGAACGCCGCTTAATATTTTGGAGGGCGTTTACCGAGGTGTCGATTTTTTCGACTGCGTGCTTCCGCTTAGAAACGCCCAGCACGGCAATGTTTTTACCTGGAACGGAAAAATCCGTATTCTTGCGGAAAAGTTTAAGTATGACCCCGCACCGATCGAGGAGGGCTGCGGCTGTCCCGCCTGCCGCAGCTATTCAAAGGCATATATCCGCCACCTGCTTAAAGCGGACGAACGCCTTGGGATGCGCCTTTGTGTTTTGCACAATCTCTATTTTTACAACAGTATGATGAGCCGAATCCGTGCGGAGCTTGACCGTGGAACCTTTACGGAATTTTATATGCAATACCGTGAGATTTTGGACAAACAGCTTTAGTTTGAAAAATATTACGGCGAATGCGGTATGCCCAAAAGGAGGCATACCGCATATTTTTTTCGGAAAAAGGGAAAATCTCCGCTGCGCCGCAGCAAAAGCAAAAAAATTTTCCTTTGGCGTGCCGTTTTTTACATCAAACCTGCCGTTTTTGTATTCCCCCTTGAAAAGCCGGCGATTCTTCTCTATTATTTTATTATTCGTGTTCCAAACTTATTTTTTCCCGCATGAATAGATTTTTTGGAAGAGTAAAAGATATTCGCCCCTCTTTTTTTCTCTGTTTATCTTGTGCAAAAAAGCCCTTTTTCCGTTTTTGGAAAAAAGGCTTTTTTGCTTGTCCGTCTTGAGCACGGCGCATAAAAAAACACGGAGCATAAATATGCTCCGTGCTGTTTTTTGTGCTATGCATTATGCCTGATTTTCCGCTTGAGCATCGGCATTTTCCGTATTTTGAGCGTCTGCGGGGGATTCCTCCGCCGTTTCGTGCTCAACCTCTCCTTCGGGAATATCGCTGTCGTCCGGAGCGGAGCCGTCCTCGCTTCTTGGGGCAACGGCAAGGTTTACAACACGGTTGCCCTCGCCTATGCGCATTACACGCACGCCTGCGGCATAGCGGGACTGAACATTTATCTCGCTTACCTTTATGCGGATAATAACGCCGTCGTCGCTGATAAGTATAACATCGTCGTCATCCATAACGGCTTTGATTCCGGCAACCTCGCCGTTTTTATAGTTTTTAACGCCCTTGCCGCCCCTGCTTTGAATACGGTATTCATCAAAATCGGTACGGCGACCCTGACCGCTTTCGCTTACGGTAAGAAGCCTTTTTCCTGCGGTAACAACCTCAACGCCGACAACCTCGTCGCCCTCGTCAAGGGCGATCGCCTTAACGCCTCTTGCGGTTCTTCCAAGCTCTCTTGCGTCCGCCTCGGCAAAGCGTATCGCCATGCCGTCGTGGGTCGCAACAATAAGCTCGTCCTCGCCGCCGGTCATGCGGACCCATTTAAGCTCGTCGCCCTCGTCAAGGCTTATTGCGTTAAGACCGCCCTTGCGTACATTGCGGTATGCGGTAAGGCGGGTCCTCTTAATAACGCCCTGCTTTGTAATCATGGTAAGGTAGGTATTTTCGTCGTCGATTACGCCGCCGATTTTTATCATTGCGGTAACCTTTTCATCCTGCTCGATTTGCAGCAGGTTGATTATGTTTGCGCCTCTTGCGGCACGCTGGCTTTCGGGGATTTCGTAGCCCTTTATGCGGAAAACTCTGCCCTTGCTTGTAAAGAACAGAATAAAGTCATGGGTGGAGGCAACAAAGAGATTCTCCACAAAGTCCTCGTCCCGGCGGGTCATGCCGGAAATGCCTCTTCCGCCTCTGCGCTGCGCTTTATAGGTATCCACGGACTGGCTCTTGATATATCCGAAATGAGTCAGAGTAACAACCCTGTCCTCAACGGGGATAAGGTCCTCAATATCCATCTCTCCGCCGATTGTTTCAATGGAGGTGCGGCGTTCGTCGCCGAATTTATCGGAGATTTCTCTGATTTCGGTTTTGATGATGTTGTCCACAAGATGAATATCGCCGAGAATTGCTTCCAATTCTTCGATTTTCTTTGTGATATCCCTAAGCTCGTTTTCAATTTTCTCCACATCAAGTGCAGAAAGTCTGCCAAGGCGCATTGAAAGAATTGCGTTTGCCTGAACCTCCGAAAGTCCAAAACGCTCCATAAGGCGGGGGCGGTTTTCGTTATCGTCACGACCGGTGCGGATTATATGAACAACCTCATCGATGTTATCCTGGGCGATTTTGTAGCCCTCGAGAATATGCTGGCGTTCCTTTGCTTTTCCAAGGTCGAACCTTGTGCGGCGGGTTATGACCTCTCTTTGGAAGTCGATGTAATTTTGAAGAATTTCCCTAAGAGTAAGCACCTTCGGCTGACCGTTAACAAGGGCAAGCATAATTACGCCAACAGTATCCTGAAGCTGGGTGTAGGTAAAAAGCTGATTTAGCACAACCTGGGCGTTTGCCTCACGCTTCAGTTCTATTACTATACGAAGACCATCTCTGTCGGATTCGTCACGCAGGTCGGAGATTCCGTCGATGCGCTTTTCCTTTACAAGGTCGGCAATGCTTTCGATAAGGCGGGCTTTATTAACTCCATAGGGAATTTCGCTTACGACAATGCGGTAGCGGTCGTTTTTCCATTCCTGAATTTCGGTTACGGAGCGCAAAGTAATCTTTGCTCTGCCGGTTGCGTATGCGGCACGGATAGCCGCTCTTCCCATAATAATGCCGCCGGTGGGGAAGTCCGGTCCCTTTATGTGCTCCATAAGCTCGTCAAGGGTTGCGTCCGGGTTGTCGATAAGGCAGCAAACGGCGTCCGTTGTTTCCCTAAGGTTATGCGGCGGGATATTCGTTGCCATACCTACGGCAATGCCCATGCTTCCGTTTACAAGAAGGCTTGGGAATCTTGCGGGCAAAACAACCGGCTCTTTAAGGCGGTCGTCATAGTTTGACATAAAGTCAACCGTATCCTTATCAATATCCGTAAGCATTTTTGTTGCCATTTTGCTCATGCGGCTTTCGGTATAACGATAGGCTGCGGGCGGGTCGCCGTCCACGGAACCGAAGTTTCCGTGACCGTCAACAAGGGGATAGCGCAGGGAGAAATCCTGTGCAAGTCTTACCATTGCGTCGTATACGGAAGCGTCGCCGTGGGGGTGATATTTACCCAAAACATTACCTACGGTATCGGCGCACTTACGATAGGGCTTTGAAGGGTCAAGCCCGTTTTCGTACATTGTATAGAGTATTCTTCTGTGAACCGGCTTAAGACCGTCCCTTACATCGGGAAGCGCACGGGAAACGATTACCGACATGGAATAGTCGAGGAAGGATTTTTTCATTTCCTTTTCTATGTTCACATCAATAAGCTTTGCATGGGGCATATCGTCCGTAAGGTCAAGCTCGGCAAATTCTTCGTCTTTATAGATGTCTTTTTCGTCCAAAACGGTTTCCTCCGTTCAATTATTTCTGAAAATTAAGGCAAAGCCGGCTTTTTTATTCTTCCTCGCCCTTTTGGCTTTCTTCCTCTGCCTGCTCCTCAAGCTCGGCTATTTTCTTTTTGTTTTCTTCAAATTCAAGCTCTTCGGCTTCTTCCTCGGCTTCCTCAGCGGCTTCTTTTTCTTCCGCAAGGCGTTTTGCTTCCTCAATATGCTCGTTGCAGAAGCTCATAAATTCGCCAAGGTCAACTCCCTTATCGGCAAAGTTGTGTTTTCCGAGGAAAAGCTGGTTTGCAAGGTTAAATTCAAGATATACGACATTTTCGCTCTGCCAGCATCTCTGGAATTTTTCCCAAGGGAAAAATTCATCGCGGACTATTGCTTTTTCAAGCACGCCCTCTTCATAAACCGCAAGAGTTATCTCATGAGTGAGATAGGGGGTTGTTTCATAATAGTCCTTTGTTGCCTTTGCTATTTTTTTCGGGAACTTTTTATAGAAGGTTGCAAGATGATAGCAAAGAAATGCGGACATTGCAAATACAACAAAATAGAACATAAATCCTGTTGTATCTATCCATTGCCAAAAGCTTCTTCCCTCGTCAAGATAATTTTTAAGGTCAAAATGGAAGAAAGACATTACAAGAAATGCAGCGGCGATTACTCCCATAATTATTGCGCCGTATTTCTTCAGCTTTTTGTCAACCTCAATACTGTGTTGGGAAACCTCCATGTTATATTCACGGTATTCATCAAGGCTTATTGTATGGGTAAAAAGATATTTCGGTTCGCCGTATTGAGATACCTCGATGCGTTTTATTTCCTGTTTTGGTTTTTTCCTAAAGCTCATTGCTTCAAGTATGCTTCCGCTCATAAAACTGTTCCTCCGTTAAATATCAAGGTTTTGTACATATTTTGCGTTTGTTTCAATAAACTCTTTTCTCGGTTCAACCTTGTCGCCCATAAGAATGGTAAATACTTCGTCCGCCGTTGCGGCGTCCTCAAGATTTACCCTAAGCATAATGCGGCGTTCCGGATCCATTGTGGTTTCCCAAAGCTGATCCGGGTTCATCTCACCAAGACCCTTGTACCGCTGAACGTCGCTCTTTTGTGTTCCCTCGGGATACATCTCTGCAAGAAGCTCGTCCCTTTCAAGGTCGGAATAAGCATAGCGGACTTTTTTGCCTTTTGTTATCTTATAAAGCGGCGGCTGGGCGATATATACATGTCCCTCTTCAATAAGCGGGCGCATATAGCGGAAGAAGAAGGTAAGAAGCAGCGTTCTGATATGAGAACCGTCAACATCGGCATCCGCCATAATAATTATCTTTCCGTAGCGCAGCTTTGAAAGGTCAAGCTCGTCCCCTATTCCGCAGCCGAGAGCAAGAACAACGGGGGTAAGCTTATCGTTATTATATACCTTATCAATTCTTGCCTTTTCTACATTAAGCATTTTGCCCCAAAGGGGAAGAATTGCCTGGAAGGTACGGTCACGGCCCATTTTTGCGGAGCCTCCTGCGGAATCTCCCTCTACGATATAAATTTCGGTATTTATATTGTCCTTATCGGAGCAATCCGCAAGCTTTCCGGGGAGCTGTGCGCTTTCAAGCACGGATTTTCTTCTTGCGGTTTCTCTTGCGCGGCGTGCCGCCTCTCTTGCACGGGCTGCACCGAGGGATTTTTCAAAAATAGCCTTTGCAACGGCGGGATTTTCTTCAAAATAAGTCTTTAGCTTATCATAAAGCATATTATCCACCATGGTGCGCATTTCCGTATTTCCAAGCTTTGTTTTTGTCTGTCCCTCAAACTCCGCATTGGTAAGCTTTACGGAAACAACAGCGGTAAGACCTTCTCTTACATCGTCGCCGGAAAGGTTTTTGTCGCCGTCTTTAAGGATTTTGTGCTCTCTTCCGTAATCGTTGAACACTCTTGTAAGAGCACTCTTAAAGCCCATCTCGTGAGTACCGCCGTCCACGGTATGAATATTGTTTGCAAAGCTCAAAACAAGCTCGTTATAGCTGTCGTTATACTGCATTGCAACCTCGGCGGTGGAATCTCCGTTTCTTGCGGAAAAATAAAGCACCTCCGGATGGATCACCTCAAGACCCTTTTTCTTATGAATATAGCTTACAAAGCTCTTTATTCCGCCTTCGTAATGGAAGGTTTCCTTTCTCAGAGCCTCCTCGTCCCGCAAATCCGCAAAGTGGATTTTAACTCCGGCATTGAGGAAGGATTGCTCGCGCAATCTTTGGCAAAGAATATCGTAATCATAATCGAGGGTTTCAAAAATTTCGCCGTCCGCCTTAAAGGTTACCGTTGTGCCGGTTTCATCGGTGTCGCCGGTAATTTCAAGGTCCGTTACGGCAACGCCTCTTTCAAACCTCTGATGATAGATATGCTCGCCGTTTTTTACATCGACCTCAAGCCATTCGGAAAGGGCGTTTACAACGGAAGCACCGACTCCGTGAAGACCGCCGGAAACCTTATATCCGCTTCCGCCGAACTTACCGCCGGCATGAAGCACGGTGAATACAACCGTAACCGCCGGAATACCAAGCTTATGGTGGATACCTACGGGAACGCCTCTTCCGTTATCGGTAACTCTAATTACATTACCCGGAAGAATTTCCACATCAATATCCGTGCAATAACCGGCAAGAGCCTCGTCTATTGCGTTGTCAACAATTTCATAAACAAGGTGGTGCAGTCCCTTAGGACCTGTCGAGCCGATGTACATACCCGGTCTTTTGCGGACTGCCTCCAGCCCCTCAAGAACCTGTATTTGATTTTCGTCGTAGGTCTCTTTTTCCTGACCCACAGCAAACGGAGTGTTTTCCACAGCTTACCTCCTGAAATAACCGTTTTTTTTCGGTAATGATTTTTATGTGAATTTATTTAATAACAAAAGGATTTCCTCGCTTTTTAAGCGTTGCGGGGGATATTTGAGAAATATAAACTATCTCTTTTTCTCCGTCCTTTGCAACACAAAAGCTTTTCGGAAGCTCATAGCTTACCGTAATAACCTTGCCCTCTTTTTGAGCACGGGCAAGAAATTTTTTTGTGGAGGCGGCAACCGTCGTATTGTCCATATCAAAAACGCCGATTATATTATCCTCCCTTACGGAAGTATCTCCGCCGAGAAACAGATACAAAAGCCTGCGCCCCCTTTATTTTTTGCTTATCTCTCCGCCCCGCATATAAAAGACCTTTCCTTCGGAAAGTCCGGAAAAAAGCCCCTCGTCGCAGCAGGTGAGAAAAATCTGGCTGTCGCCGATGCTGTTTAGGATATATTTCCGCCGGGGAGCGTCAAGCTCGCTCATAACATCGTCAAGCAGGATAAGCGGCGGTTCGCCCATCGCCTCGCCAAGAAGCTTTGCTTCCCCAAGCTTTATTGATAGAATGCAGCTTCGCTGCTGTCCCTGGGAACCAAAAGACGCAACGGGAAATCCGTCCAAGGTCACCTCAATATCATCTCTGTGGGGACCGACGGAGGTTATCCCGTGCTCAAGGTCGGAGCTTTTTGAAGAACAGAGCTTTTCGTAAAATTTTTGAGCAAGCTCCGCTGTGCTCATAGAACAATCCGGGTGCTCGCCGTGCTCAAAGCAGGTGCTTATATATTCTGCGGAAAATTTTTCTCTTCCGCCGGACATTCCCTCATAAATTATCTCCGCCTTTTTTTTAAGGCTCTCGCAATAATTTATTCTTGTTCTCAAAATACTTCCGCCAAGCCTTGCAAGCTGGGAATCATAAACCTCAAGCATGTCGAGCAAAGCGGAATGGAACCTTGCGTCCTTTAATACTGCGTTTCTTTGTTCAAGCACCCTTTTGTAATCCGCCAAAACGGATATATATTTGGGATAAAGCTGGCAGAGGGAGGTATCCGCAAGGCGGCGGCGTTCTTTAGGTCCGTCCCTAAAAAGATTCATTTGCCCCGGAGAAAAAACGACCCCGCCGCAGGTTCCGGCATATTCCGCAGCCGACCGTATGTCAATTCCGTTTTTTTTCATCGACCTTGCCGGAGAAAATTTTATCTCTGCGTTTTGCTCTCTGTTCTCCGCAAAAAACTCCGCAAAAAGGCTTGCTTTTTCCTGCCCAAAGCGGATAAATTCGCTGTCCTTTGTTTTACGAAAGCTCTTTGCGCCGGTAAAAAGCCACATTGCCTCCATAAGATTTGTTTTTCCCTGGGCGTTTTCGCCGCAGATTATGTTTACTCTTTCAAAAGGCTCCATGGAAAGGCTTTTTATGTTCCGAAAATCAGAAAGCTCCAGCCTTTTGAATATCATTCCGCAGCCACCCTAAAAATTCTTCCGGAAAGCTCCGCTTCGTCACCCGGACGCATTTTTTTGCCCCTCATGGTGCAAATCTCGCCGTTTACCTTTACCTTTCCTCCCTGGATAAGCTCTTTTGCTTCTCCGCCGGAAAGGACCGCTCCGGCAAATTTAAGGAAGGAATCAAGCTTTATATATTCATCTCTTATGGAAACCTCAACAGGCTCCGTATTTATCGGAGCAGGCTCTGCCGGTGCGGAGGTTTTCGGGCGTCTTACAATTTTAAGTTCAATTTTCGCCATCATTATTTTCCTTATAATATTTCTTTACTTTCTGCATAATCATATTCGCAATAACCCATGCGTCTTTGACTTCATAAATATTCAGAATATTGATTATGTCGGTTTCTAAGTTTCTGTCTTTTCTTTTTTGTTCGGATTCTTCTCCTCTTTCAAAAAACAGGCACATGAAAGTTTCTCTCACATTTCCGCTCTCATTCTTACAGGAAGAACGAGGAAGAGGAAGCTTTCTCCCTCCATAGGAACGATTTTTACCGGTGCAAGGGAGCTTGTTATCATAATTTTTACCTTATCGCAGCCGGTTGCACGCAATGCCTCGGAAAGATAGCGGTTATTAAATCCCATTTCGACCGGCTCGCCCTTTACCTCGCAGGAAACAACATCATTTACCTTACCGAGGGCGGTGGAGCAGGCAATTTTTATCTCGCCGCCGCCGATGCTCAGCTTGATGGGGCTTTTAAGTCTGTCGTTTATAAGCAGACTTGTTCTTTCTATTGCGTTAAGAAGTTCTCTTACCTTTACTTCAACCTCCGTTGTCGAGTTTGTCGGAATCGAAGAACGGAAATCTATAAATTCACCCTCAAGCAATCTTGAAATAACATCGTACTTTCCTATTCTGAAGATTATATGCTTTTGGCTGAGCGCAACAAGAATTTCCTCTTCCTCGCTTATAAGCTTTGATACCTCGGAGAGGGATTTTCCCGGAACGACAAAATCAAGTTCATCGTGATAGCTTACCGGCTCCTGCCTTATTGCAAGGCGGAAGCCGTCTACGGAAACAACGGAAAGCATATGGTCAACAATGATAAATTTTGAGCCGGTATGAACGGGCTTAAAATCATTTACGGCAACCGCAAATATGGTTTGGTCTATCATGCTTTTAAGCACGGTGCTGCTTATTGTAAAATTGATACGCTCGTCAACGGAGGGAAGCTGCGGAAATTCGTCCGCTTCAATTCCTATAATGCTGTATTCCGCTGCGCCGCCTTTTATTTTTGTCATGCATTTTTCGTCGCACTCAATTTCGATATTTTCGGAATCAAGACGGCGGATTATGTCGGAAAAAAGCTTTGCATTAAGTACAATGGAGCCGTTTTCGTTTATCCTTGCGGGAAGATAGGTTTTTATCCCAAGCTCCATGTTATAGCAGGAAAGGGTCAGCTTGTCGTCCTCCGCCTCAATCAAAACGCCCTCCATGGCGGGGTGGGTCGTTTTTGCGGCAACGGCACGGGTTACATTGTTCAGTGCTTCGGAAAGCTCCGAGCGCATACAAAAGAAGTTCATTTAATTTCCTCCTGTCGTATAGAAAGAATTTATATATTCAGTAGCAGTAGTAGGAGAGCCGCAAAAGTTGAAAACCGATGTTTTTCTCTTTATTGCGGGAAAAAATAAGCTCAAATTTTCAGAAACGAAATATTGAAAAAATATTGAAAAGTTGAAAGAAGGAGTTTCCTTTTTATTACTGTTGATAAAAATCGGCTTAAAAGTGAAAACTCTGTTAAATTAACCTGTTTTCATAATTTTTTAACATGGGGAAAGGTTAAAAATTATAATCAGGAGTCCCTTACATTTTTTGTGATGTCCTCTATCGTTTCTCTGAGGCGGGAATCCATTTTCATGGCTCTTTCCGTTTGGCTTATGGCATAAACAACGGTGGAATGATCTCTTCCTCCGAATTCGTCGCCGATTGCCGCCATGCTCATTTGTGTTATGTCTTTTATAACATACATTGCAACCTGGCGGGCACGGCTTATGTTGGCGGCACGCTTGTTGCTCTTAATATCCTGTTCGGAAACATTAAAGGTTCGGGCAACCTCCGTTATGATTTTTCCTATTGTTACGGGAACGGGCTGGCTGTCGTTAAGAATATCTCTTATTGCGTTTTGTGCCATAAGTATGGTAACGGGCTTGTTGTCATATATAAAGGAATTTGCCTTTATGTTTTTTACCGCACCTTCAAGCTGGCGGATATTGCTTTTAAGGTTATTTGCTATGTATTCCTCAACCTCAATCGGAATATCCATATGAAGAAGCTCCGCTTTGCGCTGGATTATAGCGATTCTGGTTTCAAAATCCGCCGGCTGAATATCCGCCATAAGTCCCATTTCAAAACGAGTGCGAAGGCGGTCCTCAAGGGTTTTTATTTCTTTAGGAGGGCGGTCGCTTGTAAGGACGATTTGCTTTCCGGATTCATAAAGAGTATTAAAGGTATGGAAAAATTCCTCCTGGGTGGAATCCCGCCCGGCGATAAACTGAATATCGTCCACAAGAAGATAATCCGCTTTGCGGTATTTTTCCCTAAAATCCGGCGTTGTTTGGTTTTTTATTGCGGCAATAAGCTCGTTGGTAAACTGTTCGCCTTTTACATATACTATAAGGGCGTCCGGCTTGCGGCTTTTTACCTCGTTCATAATCGCAAAAAGAAGATGGGTCTTTCCAAGACCGCTGTCCCCGTGAATAAAAAGCGGGTTATAGTTTCTTGTATCGTGAGTTGCTACGGCAAGGGCGGCTGCGTGGGCAAATTTGTTGGAGGAGCCTACGATAAAGGTATCGAAGGTGTATACATAGTCGCCGCTGTCCAAAAGGGGAGAAACCTCCTGAACACCGTGGACCTCCGGAATAGGCTCCGGCTGTTTTTCCGGCTCGTATTCAACAACGGAAATCTGAACATCAACCGGAAAACCGAGGGTTTGTTCAAAACCTCTTGAAAGCAGGGCTTTATATTTTTCCGTAACAAGGTTTTTCTTAAAATTGGAGCTTACCCCAAGAACAACGGTGTCGTTATCAAAGCTTTCCGCCGTAATATCCTTTATCCAGATGTTATAGGCAACCTCCGTCATCTGCGTTTTACAATACTCTTTTACCAATGAAAAAAGCTCTTCAAAAGAATCCATATTTTCCTCCGATACTTTTGGAATAAACAAAATCAATATACCGATTTATTATAGCACAAAATCCGGCGTTTGAAAAGGTTTTCAACAGATTTTTAGGACAACATTTATAATAATAGTATAATAATTTATAAAAGGGGATTTGAATAAAGAAAAAATTCTTCTCCTCCAAAAAAAATCGGACCTTTTTCCTTTTATTATGTATACAATTTATAAGTTATTATTGACTTTTTTTCGTTTAGGCGGTATACTCTATGTTTGCAAGGCAATTTTTGAAAGGGGGGAAACCGCAATGGCAATGAAAAGAACCTATCAGCCTAAAAAACTCCACAGACAGAAGGTACACGGCTTTATGAAGAGAATGTCCACCAAAAACGGCCGCAAAGTCCTCGCTGCAAGAAGAGCAAAGGGCAGAAAGCACCTCAGCTACTGATTAAACCGCCGCTGTATTGCCGCTTTTTTATAAGAAGATGGTGCCGCTTTTTTTGCGGCAAAAACGGCAAAACAATAAGAGGTGATTTATGAAAACGCTTTCTATGACCCGCAACAACGATTTTTTGCGAGCTTACCGAAGGGGAAAAAGCGTTTCCGACCCATGCGTTGTGTGTTATGTTACGCCAAACCGGCTTGGAATAACCCGCCTTGGTCTTACGACAAGCAAGAAGATCGGAAACGCAGTGGCAAGAAATCGTGCAAGAAGGGTCCTTCGGGCTGCATACAGAGAGATTGCCCCGCAGATTTTGCCGGGGTTTGATATAGTTCTTGTTGCCCGAACAAAAACCACCGTTACCAAGTCTACCGCTCTGACCCCCATCCTGACCGCCCAGCTGTGCAAACTGGGCGCCTTACAGAGCAAAGAAAAAGAATGAAAAAGCTGTTTCTGTTTATTATCCGGTTTTATCAAACGGCAATTTCTGCATATACGCCGGCTTGCTGCCGGTACTACCCGACCTGTTCTTCATACGCCTATACGGCAATTTCCAGATTCGGAGCGTTGAAGGGCGGGTTATTGGCGATTATGCGGATATTGCGTTGTCATCCGTTTCACGAAGGGGGATTTGACCCCGTACCGGATAGCTGGGATTTGAATTATTATAAGAAAAACAAAAACAAGAAAAAAACAGATCAGCCTCCAACGCCAGGAGGAGAGTAATCAATGCAGTTTATTATGAAGATTTTCGGTTGGCCCCTCGGCTTTGTAATGCTGGGCTGCTATTTAGTAACCGGAAATAACTATGCCCTTGCAATAGTTCTTTTTACTGTTGTAACAAGGCTTATCTGCCTTCCTCTTTCTATAAAAAGCCAGAAAGAACAGGCAAAAATGGCTCTTTTTAAGCCAAAGCTGGATAGCATCCAGAAAAAATATTCGAATAACAAGGAAAAATATAACGAAGAGGTTCAAAAGCTTTATACCGAGGAAGGGTACAACCCTCTTTCCGGCTGTCTTCCTCAGCTTATCCAGTTCCCGATTCTCTTCGGTGTTATCGATGTTGTATACAGACCCATCTACCATGTCCTTCGGGTGGGCAGCACAGTTATAAACGATATGATTGCAGCGGCAAACGCTGCCGGTCATAATATCCAGACCGCTTCTTATTATTCCGAAATCGAGCTTATGAAGATAGTTAAGTCACAGCCCGAGCTTTTCGGCGGTTTTAACCCGGAAATTGTGGAAAAAATCGAAAACTTTGATATGAGCTTTCTCGGTCTTGACCTTTCCGTTGTTCCAAAGCTTGCCCTTACCTACGAGGGCGGATTTAACTGGTACCTTCTTATCCCGCTTCTTTGCGTTGTGTTCCAGTTTGCCCAGACCTTCTATATGCAGAAGAAAAACCCTGTTCAGGAGAGTGCGGGCGCAATGGGAATTATGCTTTATATGTTCCCGCTTTTGTCCGCATACATCTGCTTTGTTGTTCCCGCAGGCGCAGGCTTTTATTGGGTAATAAGCGCAATAGCAATGCTTATTCAAAGCGTGTTCCTCAACATCAAATATAACCCCAAAAAGATGGCGGAGCAGGCACAGGCAGAAATGGACGCAAATAAGGAGAAAAAACGCCAGCAGAGAGTTGAAGCAAGAGAACGCCTTAAAGAGCTTCAGCAAAACAAGGGCGAAAAATCCGATAAAGCTTCCGGCGAAGAAATCAGTATGAGCCAAAAGGAAGAAAACCGCCGCAAGCTTGCCGCAGCAAGAAAGCGCGACGCAGAAAAATACGGCGAAGAATATGTTGAGGTTACCGACGACGACCTTAAATAAATAGGAGGCATTTTTTTGGACAGAGAAGTTATTGCCACCGGCAAAACTTGGGAAGAAGCTCTTGATGCAGCCTGTGAAAAATTAGGTGTGTCGAGAGAGAATGTTGATTTTGAAGTGCTTGAAATGCCGAAGAAGAAATTCTTCGGACTCAAGACCGTTCCTGCAAAGGTAAAAGCAACCGTTCAGGAAGAATATCTTAGTAAATTTGCTCCAAAGGAGCAGAAAAAAGCGGAGAGAAAGCCTAAGGAACAGCCCCAAAAACCGGCTTTTTCTTCCGTAAAGCAGGAAGAACCTGTTGAAAAAACCGAAAAGCCGGCAGAAAAAGTACCTGCCGACCGCCAAAAAAAGGACAAGCCGAAGCAGCAAAAGCCACAGCAGAAAAAAGAACAGCCAAAGGCTGTTAAAGAGGCTGCTCCCGTTGTTGAAAAGGAAGAGGAGCCGGAAGCCGTCGAGGTAAAGGTAATCGACAGGGCTGTTCTTGATCTCAAAGGCGGCGAGGCTGCCGCATATATAAAGGATGTGCTTGTTGCCCTCGGTCATACGGACGCCAATGTTACCTATTCTCAAAAGGACGGCATGATTGTTCTTCAGCTTTCCGGCGCAGATATGGGCGCAGTAGTCGGCAGAAGAGGAGATAACCTTGACGCAATGCAGTATCTTGCCTCCCTTGTTGCAAACAGAAGCGAGGGCAGCTATGTCCGTGTTGTGCTTGATGTTGACGATTACCGCAGCAAGCGTGAAGCAAGTCTTCGTGCTTATGCAAGAAAAATGGCTGTTCAGGCGGTTAAAAACCAGCGTGCCGTTACTCTTGAGGCGATGAACCCCTATGAGCGCAGAATCGTTCATTCCACCGTTCAAACAGTTTCCGGCGCAACAAGCAAATCCACCGGAAGCGAACCGAACCGCAGAGTTGTTATAAGCCCCGTTGGCGGAGCAAAGCCCCGCCGTGACGACGGAAAACGCCGCTTTGACGGAAACAGAAAAGGCGGAAGAGGCGGCCGTGACCGCAGCCAGAGAAGAGAAAGCCAAAAGGTGGTTCTTCCCCAAAGCAACGAACCGCCAAAAAAAGACACCAGCGCAATTTCCCTTTACGGCAGGATTGATCTGGATTGATTTTTTGAAGAAAAGTGCCGGTGCGAATGTACCGGCACTTTTTGTAAAATTATTTTGAGCACGAATTTTGACAAAAAACGAGGAAAGGGCTTTTTTAGAAAAAAGCTTTGTCCCGGTTTTTTGTTCCAAACCTATTTTTGAGCATGGGAGGAATTTTTTATGAGCACCGTTGCGGCAATAAGCACTCCGCTTTCCGCCTCCGGGCTTGGAGTTATCCGAATTTCCGGAGAGGAAGCAGTGCAAATAGGCGAAAAATGCTTTCGCCCGTTTAAGGGCGGAAAAGCCCTGAGCACGCTTAAAGGATACAGCTGCGCTTACGGAAGGGTTTTTGATTCCGAGGGCGATATTGACGAGGCTGTTGCAACGGTTTTTCTTGCTCCGAAAAGCTATACCGGGGAAAATACTGTGGAGCTTAGCTGCCACGGAAGCCCCGCATTGCTCCGAAGAGTTCTTAGGGCGGCACTTTCCGCCGGAGCCTTGCCCGCAGGAAGAGGCGAATTTACAAAGCGGGCATTCCTCAACGGAAAGCTGACCCTTACCCAGGCGGAGGCGGTTATGGATATAATCTCCGCCGGCTCCCAAAGCGCAGGAAAAGCCGCTCTTGCGCTGCGCGACGGCGCACTCTATAAAAAAATCAGAAAAATCACCGAGGATTTAACCGCACTTGAAAGCCACCTTGCCGCCTGGTCGGATTATCCGGAGGAGGATGTTCCCGAGCTTTCCGAGGATGCGGTAAAATCTGTGCTCACGGATGCCAAAGCCGTGCTCAAACGCCTTATCGAAACATACGACGCCGGAAGAATAATAAGGGAGGGCGCAGTGACCGTAATTGCCGGAAAGCCAAATGTGGGAAAATCCACCCTTATGAACCTCCTTTCCGGCAGGGACAGAAGCATAGTAACCGCCGTTGCCGGAACAACAAGAGATGTTGTGGAGGAATCCGTGCTCGTCGGAGATATTCCGATTCGCCTGCTTGATACCGCAGGAATAAGAGAAACCGACGATATAGTGGAAAAAATCGGCGTTGATATGGCAAACAGTGCGCTTGACCGCTGCGATGCGGTAATTGCGGTTTTTGATTCCTCCGCACCACTCGACGGCGACGATATGCACCTTATCGAAAAGCTTAAAAATCGCCCGGTCGTCGCCGTAATCAACAAATCCGACCTTGAACGGCAGGCGGATATTGATTTTATAAAAAACAGCTTTGAATACACGGTCACGGTTTCCGCAGCAAGGGGCGACGGCGAGGAAGAATTCAGAGAGGCTCTTTCAAGGCTTTTGAAAACGGCTGACCTCGACCCGGCAGAGCCGGTTATGGCGAACGAACGCCAGCTTGATTGCGCACGAAGGGGAGAAAAAGCCCTTGAGGAAGGCTTGGAAGCACTTTGCTCCGGAGTGACCCTTGACGCAGTCGGAATTTGCATAGAAACAGCCCTTGACGCA
The DNA here is from genome assembly GCA_934466455.1 of uncultured Oscillospiraceae bacterium. Lineage (GTDB taxonomy): Bacteria > Bacillota > Clostridia > Oscillospirales > Ruminococcaceae > UMGS1668. The sequence goes on from CAKSLF010000017.1 coordinate 20,420, forward strand.
CTTTATGAGCTTACCGGGGAAAAAGCCTCGGAGGCGGTTATCGAACAGGTATTCTCACGGTTCTGCGTGGGTAAATAATATTGACAGAGGGAATTGAGCATGGAAGAATATTTTGCGGGAAAATATGATGTGGCAATAGTCGGCGCAGGTCACGCCGGGGTGGAGGCGGCTCTTGCCGCCGCAAGACTTGGGGCAAAAACCTGCCTTTTTACGCTTAATCTTGATAAAATCGCAAATATGCCCTGCAATCCGTCAATCGGCGGCACCGCAAAAGGTCACCTTGTGCGGGAAATCGACGCTCTTGGCGGAGAAATGGGCAAGGCTGCGGATAAAATGATGATACAAAGCCGTATGCTCAATCTCGGAAAAGGTCCTGCGGTACACAGCCTCCGTGCTCAGGAGGACAGGGCACTCTATCATATCCTGATGAAGCATACCGTGGAGCAGCAGAAAAACCTTGATGTTAAGCAGGCGGAAATCGTTGAGGTGCGCAGCGACGGAAACGGCGGCGTGCTTGGTGTAACAACTCATCTCGGCGCATTTTATGAGGTGCATAATGTGGTGATCTGCACCGGCACATATCTTAAAGGAATAATCTATGTCGGCGACAGAAAATACGAAAGCGGTCCCGACGCAAGCCAGCCCGCAAAGCCCCTTTCCGAAAGCCTTAAAAATCTTGGGATAAAGCTTCGCCGCTTTAAGACCGGAACCCCCGCAAGAGTTGCAAAGGACAGCATTGATTACGATAAGCTGGAAATTCAGTACGGCGATGAGCATATAGTTCCCTTCAGCTTTGAAACCGAGGGTCCCTTGGTAAACAAGGCGACCTGCTGGATAGGCTATACAAACGAGGATACCCATGAGATAATCCGTAAGAACATAGGCAGGTCGCCCCTCTATTCCGGAAAAATCGAGGGTATAGGTCCCCGCTATTGCCCAAGCATCGAGGATAAGGTAATGCGCTTTCCGGAAAAAATCCGCCACCAGTTCTTTGTGGAGCCGATGGGGCTGCATACGGACGAAATGTACCTTTCCGGAATGAGCAGCTCTCTTCCCGAGGATGTTCAGATAGCTATTTATCATTCCGTAAAGGGGCTTGAGCATGTAAAAATCATGCGCAACGCCTACGCAATCGAATACGACTGTTGCGACAGTCTTGACCTAAAACCGACCCTTGAATTTATAAAGGTAAAGGGGCTTTTCGGCGCGGGGCAGTTTAACGGAACCTCCGGTTATGAGGAGGCTGCTGCGCAGGGGCTTCTTGCGGGAATAAACGCCGCAAGGCGCAGCCAAAATAAAGAGGGGATCGTGCTTGAACGCAGCAATTCCTACATCGGAACCCTTGTTGACGACCTTGTTACAAAGGGCGTTATGGACCCATACCGTATGATGACAAGCAGAAGCGAATACCGCCTTATCCTCCGGCAGGATAACGCCGATATGCGCCTTACCCCCCTTGGGCACGAAATCGGACTTATAAGTGAGGAACGCTATGCAAAATTCCTTGAAAAAAAGCGTCTTTGCGCCGAGGAAACGGAGCGGCTTGAGAACACTACAATAAAAATGTCGCCGGAGCTTAATGCAATGCTGGAGGCGCACGGAACGGCGGTTCTCACCGAGGGAATCCGTGCGGCGGAGCTTTTGCGCCGCCCTCAGATAAGCTATGCCGACCTTGCGCCCTTCGACGGCGGAAGAACCCCCTTGCCGGAATCGGTAATCGAACAGGTGGAAATCGGGATAAAATACGAGGGCTACATTAAAAAGCAGCTTGCTCAGGTTGAGCAGATGCGCCGCCTTGAGGAAAAGAAAATCCCGGAGGATATCGACTATAAAGCAATCCATGGGCTGCGGCTCGAGGCTGCGGAAAAGCTTGACAGAATACGCCCGATGAACATAGGGCAGGCGGGGCGGATTTCCGGCGTAAGCCCGGCGGATGTTTCCGTTTTGCTTATCTGGCTTCAAAAGTAAAGGAGGAACCTATGGTAACGGAAATTTTGCGGGGCTATCTTGAAGAATACGGCGTTCCTCTTAATGAAGAGCAGCTTCGGCAGCTTGAGATTTACGCAAGGCTGCTTGTGGAATGGAACGAAAAAATGAATCTTACCGCAATAGTTGACGACGAGGGAATTGCGCTAAAGCATTTTTTGGATTCCCTTGCGCTTTTGCGCTTTGCAAAAATTCCGCAGGGCGCAAGGGTCGCCGATGTGGGAACCGGCGCAGGCTTTCCCGGAGCGGTGCTCAAAATTGCCCGCCCGGATATTGAGCTTGTGCTCATAGACAGCCTCCAAAAACGCCTTACCTTTTTGGAGGAGGCTTTTTCCGAGATAGGGTCTTCCGCAAAGCTTGTTCACGCCCGTGCGGAGGACGCCGGGCACGATAACGCCTTGCGGGAAGGGTTTGATTTTGTTACGGCGAGGGCGGTTGCAAACCTTTCTGTGCTTGCGGAATATTGCCTGCCGCTTGTAAAGGTCGGCGGGACCTTTGCCCCTATGAAAACCGCCGGGGCGGAGGAGGAAATTTCCGAAGCAAAGCCGGCGATTGCCGCCCTTGGCGGAAAAATTCGGGAGGTAAAGCTCTACGAGCTTCCTCTTGCGGGCGGACGAAGCGTGGTCGTTATAGACAAGGCACAGCATACCCCGGAAAAATATCCCCGCCAGGGAACAAAAATAAGCAAAAAACCGATAAAATGATACGAAGAAAAGCGTTTGCAAAAAAATGAGCTTTGCAAACGCTTTTTTTGAGCACGCCGTTCCGAAACTGCTTTTTTTATTTCCGAAATTGCGGAGTTTCCGCTTTTGTGTTGATTAAATCCTCCGCTTTGGGCTAAACTTATAATAAGCCTAAAGAAAAGGAGGATTTATTTATGAGCGAAAGAAAAGACGAGCTTGTTGAAAAAATTCTTGAAGAGGTAAAAAAGGAAAAAGCATGCTGCAAATCTCCCGAATCACAGCCTAACTGCTGCGGCGGCAAAACCCCCATGGAGTGCAGATGGAATATCGAGGATAAGGATAAGCCCGCACAGGCATAAGAATAGAAAAAAACAAAAAAATCCCTTGCATAACGGCAAGGGATTTTTTATTCATATAAGCAATTATTGCTCCGGCATGGGCGGAGGCGGGGGCATATCCTCGTGCTTTTTGCGGCGGGAGTCCTTTTTGCGCTGTTTTTCCGCTTCCTTCATACGCTGCTTCTGCTCGTGCTCAAAACGCCCGATGTTAAAATAGCTTTGGAACATAACAAGCACAAGCATGGCGGCGGGCAGAGCAAGCAGCCACGCAAGCTCCTTTATGCCCGGCTTAAGATATGTAAAGTTATCGAAAAACTTAAAAAACCATACGATGTCGCAAACAAGAGTTGCTATTGCGCCGGTTATAAATGCGGCTTTGTATTGGCGTTTTCCGCGGTTTGGGCGAACGGCGGAAAAAAGGATAAGATAGAGCACCCAGCACAGCGCAAGAATTGCGCCGACGGCTCCGAAAATATCCACCTTTTTTATGAGCATAAGAATAAAGGTAAGCACGGATTTTCAACTCCTCCAAAAAGACTATACTTACATTATAGCCGTTTTTTCGGCAAAGAAAAGACCTTTTTCGCAAATTTTGCCGTCATGTGTCAAAACGGCAGTAATAAACCTTGCTGCTTTCCGGGTCAAAAACGGCAAAAATAAAGTTTTGGGAAAAGCCGCTGCCGGTGTTTTTATAAAAGAAAAAGCCGTTTTTTGGCGGAAAAATCCCGTGGTTTTCAAAAACGCCGCCTTTGCCGTAAAGAATATCAAGCACAGCTCGGCTGCCGCAAAAGGTGTTGCTCCAGGCTTTTTTTATTGCGAAGGCGTTTTCCTCGTTTGCTCGGAAAACCGCAACGGCTTCGCCGTCGCCAAAAAATCCGCCGTGGCTGTCGTGATAATATTCAATGTCCCTTTCCGCAACATCAAGAAAAATGTGCTCTCTAAGCTCCTCAACCCTCGGGGATTTTTCCGTAAGCGCAACAATGGTGATAAATCCCGCAAGAAGCACGGCAAGCACCGCAAGAGAAATGCGGATCGCCCTTGTGCTCATGATTCCGCACCCTTGTATTCAAGCACAAGCCTGCCGTCCGCTTCGTCTGCGGAATAGGAAAAAATCACTCCCCGGCAAAGCCTTGCGGCGGAAATTTTATTGGAAACAAAGCTCTTGCCGTCTTTTTCGGTTGCCGTTATAACAAAAGAAAAATCGTCAGGCTCGGCGTCGAGCACCTCAAAAATAAGGCTTTCGCCGGGTTTGTAGCAGGAGCCGTCCGCATTTTGCGCAACGATCGTACTTTTGAGCACGGAGCGGTTATATTCGTTAAGGGCGATGCTCGAAAGGCTTTTTCCCGTAAAATTATACACCTTAATATATACGCTGTCGCTGCGGGGAACAAAGCTTCCGCAGCCGGAAAAGCTCATTAGCATCAGTAAAACAAAAAGCAGAGATACAATTTTTTTCATAGGGTTTATTCCTCCTTTTTGTATTCAAGAATGTCGCCGGGCTGGCAATCAAGAGCGGCACAAATTGCTTCAAGAGTTGAAAAACGAATGGCTTTTGCTTTGCCTGTTTTTAGTACGGAAAGGTTTGCAAGGGTAATACCGACCTTGTCGGCAAGCTCGGTCATGCTCATTTTTCTTTTTGCAAGCATAACATTAAGGTTTACTTCAATAGCCATAAAAACGCCCCTTTTTTATATCGTAAGATCGTTTTCCGCTTTCATTGCAGCAGCCTTTTGAACAAGGTGGGAAAGCGCAGCGCAGATTATGCAGACGGCTCCTCCGGCAAAATCCGCAAAAAGCGAAAGCAGCAATATACCCGGATGGCTCATATTAAGGCAAAACAAAACTATGTTGCCGGCAAAGAAAAATGCGGTATCCGCCCCGGCAAGGACGGAGATTTTTCCGAGGTGCTTTGCATTTTCATAGGAAAACGAGTTATCAAGCCCGATATTTTCGGCAATTTTCCAGCCAAAAAACAGTGCCGCAAAGCAGGGCAGGCTGAAAATTAAAAGAAATACAAGCCATGGGGCATAGCAATATGCAAATTCGGGATATTTGATGGCGACGGCTTTTCCGTAACAGGGAACGGCCATAAAAAATATAATCCCGATGCAAACCGCCGCACACACCGTTACGATTTTAAGCACGACGGAAAGAGTTTTTTGGTTCATAAAAAAGCCTCCTTGTTTGTTTTCTGTACTCATCATAACATAGCATATGCCGAAAGTCAATAAATATTTATCGAAAAACGATAAATATTTATGCGTATTTTCATAAAGAAAATATCGCAGTTTTCGACAAAATAAAAGAAAATACGGCTTTTTCTTTGCTCTGCGGGCATAATCTCTGTAACATTCTGTCAAAAAAAGGCGGATTTTGCGATAAAAAACACTGGCATAATATGGAAACTTGTGGTAATATATCCTTGGAGGTGATGAGATGAGCGTTTTCGACTTGCTGAAAAAGCAAAACGCTGCCGTGGAAAATATTCCTCTTGCCCTTATTCACCCAAACCCCTTTCAGCCGAGAAAAAGCTTTTCGGAAGAGGAGCTTAGGAGGCTTGCACAAAGCATTGCGGAAAACGGGCTTATTCAACCGGTTGCGGTAAGAAAAGCGGGAGAAGGATATGAGATAATCGCCGGGGAGCGCAGGCTCCGTGCCTGCGCTCTTATCGGCAGAGAAAAAATCCCCGCCGTTGTTTATGAGCTTTGCGATAAGGACGCCGCAGTTTGGGCTTTGGCGGAAAATTTACAGCGCAGCGACCTCGGACCCTTTGACGAAGCGGAGGGAATAAAGCAGCTTGAACAAATATGGGCGGTAAGCAGGGAGGAAACCTCCCGCCGCCTTGGAATAGCCCCGTCAACGCTTTCAAACAAGCTGCGGCTTTTACAGCTTTCCTCTGCCGTGCGTAAAATAATAGAAGAAAACTCCCTTTCCGAACGCCATGCAAGAGAGCTTTTGCGCCTTCCCTCAAATGAAGAAAGGGAAAGGGCAGCGACGCATATTGCGGAAAAGGGTATGAGTGTTGCGGAAACGGAACGCTATATTGCTTCTCTTTGCGATAAAAAGAAAGCACCGAAAAAGCCTGTGTATATAGTAAAGGATGTCCGCCTTTTTATAAATACCTTTGAGCACGCAGTTGATGTGATGAAAACCTCCGGAATAGGAGCGGTAAGCACGGTTACGGAATCCGATGAAAATATTATTTATTCGGTAAGCATACCGAAAAGCTCCGCCTTTCAAAAAAGAGGGCGGACAAAATCCCCAAGGACTGCTCCGGCGTATTCCGCATGTGCGCCGTCAGTTATATAAAAAAGAAGCACTCCGTTGCTTCGCCAAAGACACATTCCCCTGAAAAAACGAAAAGGAGCCGCCAAAAAAGGCGGCTCCTTTTCGTTTTGATTTGTTCCACGGGGAACATTGCCGAAAAACAAAAATGTTCCCCGTGGAACATTCGAAAAAATATTATTTTAATAAATATATATAAACCGATTGAAAAAAAGGCTGCAAGTGATTATAATAATTAGGTAATAATAAAAACGGAGGGGAAAATGGGCAAAATAATAGCATTCGCAAACCAAAAAGGCGGAGTCGGAAAGACGACGACGGCGGTAAACCTTGCCGCCGCACTGGCATACAGGACAAGGGGAAGAGTTCTTTTGGTTGATTCCGACCCGCAGGGAAACGCAACCTCCGGGCTTGGGATAAACAAACGGGAGATAAAACGCTCCGTTTATGATGTAATAATCGGCGAAGCTTCCGCCGAAACGGCGATAATCCGCACAAAGTTCAAAAATCTTGATATACTTCCCTCCAGCATTGATCTTGCGGCGGCGGAAATTGAGCTTGTGGATATGGAAAACCGTGCGCTTAGGCTTAAACAGGCACTTACAAAGGTGCAGGGGCAGTACGATTATATTTGTATAGATTGTCCGCCGTCGCTCGGGCTTCTTACCATAAACGGGCTTGCCGCCTGCACAAGTATTCTTGTTCCGATACAGTGCGAGTTCTATGCGCTTGAGGGTCTTTCCCAGCTTATGACAACGGTTCGCAGCGTAAAGCGGCTTTATAACAGCTATATTGATGTTGAGGGCGTGCTGCTCACAATGTACGACGCAAGGCTTAACCTTACGGTTCAGGTTGTTGAAGAGGTTAAAAAGTATTTTCCGCAAAAGGTGTTCAAAACGGTAATTCCCCGCAATGTCCGCCTTTCGGAAGCACCCTCCTTTGGCGAGCCGGTGATATATTACGACTTTGCGTCAAAAGGAAGCCAGGCGTATTTGGCTCTTGCGGACGAAATAATTGCAAAGAGCAGAACGGAGGAGTAAAATTGGCAAAGTCAAGAGGACTTGGAAAAGGTCTTGAGGCACTTTTTGAGGACAACCGGGACAACAGCCAAAGCGGCGTTACCACGGTAAGAATTTCCGAAATAGAGCCGAATCTTTCCCAGCCGAGAAAACAGTTTGATGAGGAAGCTCTTTCGGAGCTTGCGGACTCCATTGCGGCGCACGGCGTTTTGCAGCCGCTTTTGATAAGACCGACCTCCGGCGGAACATACCAGATAGTTGCGGGGGAGAGAAGATGGCGTGCCGCCCGCCTTGCCGGGCTTTCGGAGGTGCCTGCGCTTATTAGGGAAATAACCGATGAGGAAACCGACCAGCTTGCGCTTATCGAAAATCTGCAAAGGGAAGACCTAAACGCCGTGGAAACGGCGCAGGGCTACCGCCGCCTTATGGATAAGTACGGTATGACTCAGGAGCAGCTTTCCGCCGCAGTAGGAAAATCCCGCCCTGCAATAGCAAATACCTTGCGCATACTTACTCTGCCGGAGGATATTCTTCCGATGGTTGCGGAAGGGAAGTTAAGCGCAGGTCACGCAAAAGCGGTTCTTTCCGCACCGGAGGAACGGCGCACCGCCCTTGCAAAGAGAATTGCGGCGGAGGGGCTTTCCGTAAGAGAGGCGGAACGCCTTGCGGCAAAAAGGGAAGAGCCGGGCGAAAAAAAGCCCGCAAAAAAAGAGAGCTTTCCAAAGGATAAATACTACCGGGAAATGCAGGTTGCAATAACAAACGAGCTTGGAAGACCGGTAAAAATCACAGAAAATAAAAACGGCGGAGTAATCGAGCTTCCGTTTTACAGCAAACAGGAGCTTGCAGCTATTTGCGAACGCCTTGCCGATATGAAAAAATGAGGAGGAAATAAAAAATGCTTGATATTAAATTTGTAAGAGAAAACCCCGAGCTTGTTAAAGAGAATATCAGAAAAAAGTTTGAGGACCAAAAAATCCCCATGGTAGATGAGGTAATACGCCTTGACGAAGAAAAGCGTGCCGCAAACGCAGAGGCTTGCGAGCTGCGTGCAAACAGAAATAAGGTCAGCAAAGAGATAGGCAACCTTATGGCGCAGGGCAAAAAAGAAGAAGCCATGGAAATGAAGGAGCTTGTTACAAAAGAAGCGCAGCGTCTTGCCGAGCTTGAGGCGCAGGAGGATGAGCTTGAGGCAAGAGTAAAATCCCTGATGATGAAAATACCGAACATTATCGATCCTTCCGTACCGATAGGCAAGGACGACAGCGAAAATGTCGAGGTTCAGCAGTTTGGCGAACAGACCCACCCGGATTTTGAGGTTCCCTACCATACCGATATTATGGCAAAGTTCAACGGAATAGATAAAGAAGCCGCCGGAAGAGTTGCCGGCGAGGGCTTTTATTATCTTATGGGCGATATTGCCCGTATGCACAGCGCAGTTACCGCCTATGCCCGCGATTTTATGATAAATAAGGGCTTTACCTATTGTATTCCGCCCTTTATGATCCGCAGCAATGTTGTAACCGGCGTTATGAGCTTTGAGGAAATGGACGCAATGATGTACAAAATTGAGGGAGAGGACCTCTATCTCATCGGTACAAGCGAACATTCCATGATAGGAAAATTTATTGATACAATAACTCCGGAATCTTCTCTTCCGCTTACTCTTACAAGCTATTCTCCCTGTTTCCGCAAGGAAAAGGGTGCCCACGGAATAGAAGAAAGAGGAATTTACCGTATTCATCAGTTTGAAAAGCAGGAAATGATAGTTATTTGCAAGCCCGAGGACAGCATGAAGTGGTTTGATAAGATGTGGAGTTACAGCGTCGAGCTTTTCCGCTCCCTCGATATTCCTGTCCGCACCCTTGAGTGCTGCTCCGGCGACCTTGCCGATCTTAAAGTAAAATCCTATGATGTTGAAGCATGGAGCCCCAAACAGAAAAAATACTTTGAGGTTTGCTCCTGCTCCAACCTCGGCGACGCCCAGGCACGCCGCCTTGGAATCCGCATAAAAGGCGAGGACGGAAAGAAATATCTTGCCCATACCCTTAACAATACCGTTGTTGCTCCGCCCCGTATGCTTATCGCCCTTTTGGAAAACAACCTTGAGTTTGACGGAGAAAAGTATTCCGTCAGAATCCCGAAGGCACTTCAGCCTTATATGGGCGGCACCGAAAGAATTACCGAAAAATAATTGTCTGTTAAAAAAGGCTCTGCAAAAAAAGCAGAGCCTTTTTTATAGGGGAGAGGAGTGTTTCACGGGGAACAATTTTGTTTTTGCCGCACGGAAAGGATAAGGAAAATGTTTTTTTGGAAAAAGCAAAAAAACACTTGCAATATGCAATAAACCGTGATAGAATAGAAAAAATTTATCCTCGCTCAGTTTATTTATAATATGTATAATATATAGAAAGAAGGTCATTAAAATGGTTAATCCAAACGCAAACGAAAAATTCGCTTACGAAGGGCTTACCTTCGATGATGTGCTGCTTATTCCGGCAAAGTCGGATGTTCTGCCTAAGGATGTTGACACAAAAACCGTTCTTGCAAGGGGAATTGTGCTCAATGCTCCGATTATGACTGCGGCAATGGATACCGTTACGGAGTCCGAAATGGCAATAGCCATTTCCAGAGAGGGCGGAATAGGCATAATCCATAAAAATATGCCCATAGAAAAACAGGTGGGAGAGGTCGATAAGGTAAAACGCTCCGAAAACGGAGTCATCGTAAATCCGTTCTATCTTTCCAAGGACCACACAGCAGCCGACGCCAACGCACTTATGGGCAGATACAAAATAAGCGGCGTTCCGATTTGCGACGACGACAAAAAGCTGATAGGCATTATCACAAACCGTGATATGCGGTTTCTTACCGATTTTAATGTAAAAATCGAAGATGTTATGACCAAGGATAACCTTGTTACCGCTCCCGTGGGAACAACTCTTTCCGAGGCGCAGGAAATTCTTAAACGCCATAAAATCGAAAAGCTTCCTCTTGTTGACGGGGAGGGAAGACTAAAGGGTCTTATTACAATCAAAGATATAGAAAAAGCCGTGCAGTATCCCAATGCTTCAAGGGATAAGGGAGGAAGATTGCTTTGTGGTGCGGCAATCGGAGTTACATCCGATGTCCTTAAAAGAGCGGGAGCACTTGTGGAAGCGGGCGTTGATGTGCTTGTTTTGGACTCCGCCCACGGTCACAGTGCAGGAATTATGCGCTGCGTAAGAGAGGTAAAGGCGGCATACCCGGAAGTTGCCTTGATTGCAGGAAATGTTGCCACTGCCGAAGCGACCGAGGATTTGATAAAAGCCGGTGCGGATGCAGTTAAAGTCGGTATAGGTCCCGGCTCTATCTGCACGACCCGTGTTGTTGCCGGTATCGGCGTGCCGCAGGTCACCGCAATTTACGAAGCGGCGAAGGTCGGTGCAAAATACGGTATTCCGGTAATTGCCGACGGCGGAATGAAATATTCCGGCGACATAGTAAAGGCACTTGCTGCCGGCGGAAACGCAGTTATGCTCGGCTCCATGCTTGCGGGCTGTGACGAGGCACCCGGCGAAAGCGAGATTTATCAGGGTCGCCGCTTTAAGGTATATCGTGGAATGGGAAGCCTTTCCGCAATGGCAAACGGCAGCAAGGACAGATATTTCCAGGAAGACAACAAAAAGCTTGTTCCGGAGGGCGTTGAGGGTCGTGTTCCGTATAAAGGCACCGTTGGCGAAGCCGTCTATCAGATTATGGGAGGACTCCGTGCGGGCATGGGTTATTGCGGCTGCCGCACCATCGAGGAGCTTCAGGAAAAATCGCAGTTTGTGCGCATAACCGGAGCGGGACTTAAAGAAAGCCATCCCCATGATATTTATATCACCAAGGAAGCTCCCAACTATTCCGTACAGGTGTAATTTTGAGCAGACAATAAAAAAGCGAGCACGGAAAACCGTGCTCGCTTTTTTATATAACCGCAAAGCGGTATGCTCAAGGGGAAAATTGCGTTTTATCAAGCGAGGAAAAAGCCCGGAAGCTCGTTAAAATCGCTTATTCCGGTTTGGTGCGCTTTGTCACGCAGCAGGGAATAAACCTCGGCGTTTGTAGCTTGAATATAGGGCGCAAGGAAAAGCTCGCCGATTCCGCAGGTAAGCGCAGCAAGCAAATGCCATCCAATAAAGGTGATTCCAAGCCAAAAAATATTGAATTTTTCACCCATTGTCATCTGCTTTGAAATCTCAAACGCACGCTTTGAATCAATTCCGGGATTTTCCGCAAGTATGTAGGGAATTGCAAAATATTCAAAGGACTTTATAATTCCGGGAATTACAAAAAGCAGCGACCAAAGGAAGATTTTAAGGCTCATAAGGAACATTATTTTTACGACATTAAGATAATTTCCGCAGCCGAAGGACCAAAAAACCCGTCCGACCTCGGGATTGCTGCCGCGGTGCTCCATAAAGTAGCGGTTTTGACCGACGAGAAGGGGACCGCTTATAAAAACAGAAAAAGCAAGCGAAGCCGCAAAAATAATAAGGGCAATAACGGCTGCGGCATAAAGAACCGCAGGGTCAATCGAGGCGGCACTGTCCTTAACGGAAGAACCGCTTGCGGCACTGCTTCCGCCGGAAAAGCAGCCGGCTGCAAATGCGATAATAAGAGTTACGAGGAATGCACGCCAATAACCAAAGGAGCGCAGAGCGTTTTTTGCGCACTCCTTAACCTGAGCGGTAGTCCATGTATACATAAAAACACCTCCGTTTGTTTCATTATACAACATCTTTCTGTAAAAATAAAGCATTTTATAAATTTTTCGAAAGTTTAATAAAACAAAAAGAGCTTCGATAAAATCGAAGCTCTTTTGCTGTGGTGACCCGAGCGAGAATCGAACTCGCGTTACAGCCGTGAAAGGGCCGTGTCTTAACCTCTTGACCATCGGGCCTGGTAGCGGCAACTGGATTCGAACCGGTGACACTGCGGGTATGAACCGCATGCTCTAGCCAACTGAGCTATGCCGCCAAATCATCTTGCCATCATAAGGCGAAAACTATTATATTATATTCGGACGGCTTTTGTCAATAGCTTTTTGAAATATTTTTCGTCAAAAAGCACATTTTATTCACATTTGCTGCCGCTACCGGGATTAAGCGCATCATAATATGTAATAATATATACGATTGCAAAGCGTAGCTTTGCCTTCCGCAAAAATAAAAATGTATTAAACTAAAAAACCTTGCCGGGCGTATTTATATATAGTATATTACATAAAATATTTGCGTTTTTTTGCGGTTTGTGTTATAGTAAATAAAACCGCAAAAAAGGGGGAACCGGCTTGAAGAAAAAACAGCTTACAGAAGAAGAAAAGCAGGCTCGCAGGGAAAATATCCAAGGATGGATTTTCATGTTGCTTTTCCTTGTCGCTTTTATCGTTGCGTTTGCCGTTTATGGAATGCAATCCTCGCTTTTTGGCGGAGGCTGACGCTTTGTTAATACTTTCGTAAAAAAGTGAAATAAATTTTGAAAAAACTATTGACAAAGGCGAATGGATTTGATATAATGACAAAGCTGTCACCGAGAGGTGGCAGGAGATAGGACCTTGAAAATTGAACAACATTCGAGAAGAACA
>CAKSLF010000018.1 GCA_934466455.1 uncultured Oscillospiraceae bacterium
TGAGCACGGCGGGGCGTTTTCGGCTGAGGAATATCCGCAATTCCGCTTTTCCCGCCCCGGCGGAAAAGCCTGCGGGCGAAAAAATATCCCCCGCCGGGGCGGGGGATATAGAGGAGCAAAAATTATTTTTGCTCCTCTTCGATTGCTTTGAGAAGAATATCCTTTGCGTAGGAAATTGCGTTTGCAACGCTGCCCTCTTCAAAAGGAACATGGAGGTGCGCCGCCTTGAGGGACTCAAGGTAGGAGAGGCTTCCGCCGATGTCGCAGAGGGTGAGGTAATCCTTAAATGCCTCTTCCCTGTTTTCGGCATAGCGTTTTTTGAACTCCATTGCGCCCATGGTGGTAAGGGTGTAGTTGATGTAATAGAACGGATAGAGGAAGATGTGTATCTTGTGGTACCAATAGCCGCCCCGCTCCATAAAGGGGTCGTTTTCGTATTTGCGCCAGGGCATATATTTTTCCTCAAGCTTGTGCCATTCCATGGTGCGCTCCTTGGGGGTAAGCTGCGGGTTTTCGTAAACGATATGCTGGAATTCGTCAACGGCTACGCCGAAGGGAACAAAGGTTATTGCCTCCTGAAGATGGGCAAAGCGGTATTTGTCCGCAGCCTCGCCGAAGAAACGCTCCGCATAAGGATAGCAGAACTGCTCCATGGACATGGAATGAATTTCCGCAATATCGGTGCTTTCGGAATAATAATCGCTTATAGGCTGGTGGCGCATTGCACGGTATCCGGCAAAGGCATGACCAAGCTCGTGGCTGAGAACCTGCATATCAAAGATAGTGTGGTTAAAGCAGCTGAAAACAAAGGGTGCAAGATATTTGGGAAGGTCGGTCATATAGCCGGTGTTTGCCTTGCCGGGTCTGTTGGTAAGATCCATAAGCTCGTGGTCTATCATAAAGTCGATAAATTCGCCGGTTTCGGGGCTAAGGTCGTGGTACATCTTCTGTGCTTCCCTGACCATATAATCCTCGTCGCCGATAGGCTCTGCGTTGCCGTCCGGGAAGACGAATTTTTCGTCATAAGCCATAAGGGTATCAACGCCTATGCGCTTTGCCTGCGCCTTATAAAGCTTTTCGCAAAGGGGAACGATTTCCTTGCGTACCTGCTCCCGGAAGGAAGCGACCTCTTCCTGACCGTAGTCGCTTCTGCCCTGCTGAAGATAGCCGAGGGGAGTAAAAGTCTTATAGCCCAGTGCCTGACCCATTTTTGTGCGGACATTTATGAGCTTATCGAAGATTTCTTCCATCTTCTCCTCGTTTTTCTCATAAAATTCGGAGTATTTTTTGAAGGCGGCTTTGCGGATTTCTCTGTCCGGGTTTTCAAAATACTTTTGGATTCCGTAGAGGTTAAGCTTTTTGCCGTCAAATTCAATTTCGGCGGTAGCCATCAGCTTTTGATATTCGGTTTCAAGGCGGGCTTCCTCCTGCTTAAAAGGAACAAGGGTATCGTCGTATTGGTCAAGCTGCCTTTTTGCGGAAACAAGGTATTCTTTTCCAAGGTCGGCGTTGATTTCATCGGTAAAGGGACATTCGACAACCGCCTTTGTAAAGCCGACAAAGGAACCCTCCGCCTCCGGTGCCCGCTGCTGGATAAACGCAATTTCGTCCTCATAGAACTTATCGGTGGTATTAAGGGTGTTGCGGATATTCGCAATGGTAAGCATTGTGTAAAAATCCTTCATAAATTCGTCAAGGTCAAGAATCGCCTGCTTAACATCGGCATAGGATTTTGCGTTTTTAACCCTTTCGGTCATCTCTTTTGCGACCTTTTCCGCCTCGTCAAAATCCGGGCGGACATATTCAAGTTTGCTGAAAGTAAAATCTTCCATAGCTATTGCTCCTTTCAAAAAAATATTACTACATAATAATATCACTCCGCATATGGCAAGTCAACACAGTCTTTGGCGGTGCTCATTTGAAAAAACGCATACCGGCGGTATGCGGCACGCCGCAGCAAAAGTATATAAACCGAAGCTTTTCGGCGAGGGCGGCAAAAGCCGCAGGGCGTTTTTGCCGGGTGCTCCTCTCCGCCAAAAAACGGACGACTTTGAAATTTTGTTAAAGAGTTCACCGAGAAAAAAGAAAAACGCCGTTTTTTAATTTTCAACATTTTGCATAAAAATCGGGTCAATTTTTTGTGCAATGTGTCGATATAATGATGAAATCCCTGTTTTTTCGGCAAAAAACGCCGCAAAATTTTCAAAATACGAAAATTTACACAGATAAAACCGTTAATATTTTTTCAAAATATTCTTTACAACCGTGCTTTTATGGTTTATAATTTAACAGTAAGCACATACCCCTTGGCAAAATCCGAAGCAGGCTTTGCCCTTTTGCGGCAAAAGCTGTTAAGCCCGTAGGTTTTTGAGAAAAGGAGCGGCGTTCTTTCGGAAAAACCGAAAGAAACGGCGGCTTTTTGAAAAAATACAAAAAACGGCTTGCGGCTTTCCCTGCCTTTTTTAAGAAAAAAAGCAGGGGATTTTTTTTGCCGTATTCCGCAAACGCCTTTTTTCCTTTTCCATCGCCTTTTTTATGTATATCGGCAGAAAATACTGTTTTGCAGAAAGATAAAAGACTTTTTTCAAGGAGGAAACACCATGGCACATTTAAGCGAAGCTGCGGTTGCAAAGATCAACGAGATCTGCGACCGCTATGTTTCGGAAAAAACCCCGCTCATAGTGATTTTGAGCGACATCCAGAAAGAGTACGGCTACATACCGCTTGAGGTTCAGGAGATAGTTTCTCAAAGAACCGGAATTTCCGTTGCGGAAATCTACGGCGTAGTAACCTTCTATTCTTTCTTCTCCCTAAAGCCGAACGGAAAATATGTCATCGGCTGCTGCCTCGGCACCGCCTGTTATGTAAAAGGCGCACAGCAGGTAATAGACGAGTTTTGCACCCAACTTGATATTCAGCCCGGCGAAACGACCGAAAACGGACTTTTTACAATCGACGCTCTGCGCTGCATCGGTGCCTGCGCAATAGCCCCCGCCGTTACCGTAAACGGAAAGGTTTATCCCCATGTTAATGTAAAAGATGTGCCGAAAATTATTGAAGACTGCTTGAGCGAGGAGGCGGCAAAGAACAATGATCAGAACGACTGAAGAACTTTTGAAGAGGGCTGCCGTCGCCAAGGAAATGCTTGATACAAAGTTTAACGGCAACGACGGAAAAACATATATTATGCTTTGCGGCGGCGGCGGCTGCACCGCAAGCGGCGCAAACGGACTTGAGGAAGCTCTTAACCATGTTATCGAAGAAAAAGGCATCGGCGATAAGGTAAAGGTCCGCCGGGTCGGCTGCTTCGGTCTTTGCTCCCAGGGACCCTTCCTCCGTATCTTCCCAAAGGATGTGCTTTATCGTAAGGTAACCCCCGCCGATGTTGAGGAGATTATTGATAAGGATGTTCTCGGCGGCGAGATCGTCGAGCGTCTTCTCTATACCGACCCCCAAACCGGCAGAAAAATCTCTAAGCAGGAAGAAATTCCTTTCTATAAAAAGCAAAAGAAAATCGCCCTCCACGGTTGCGGCGTAATCGACCCCAACAGCTTTGAGGAGGCTCTCGGCGTCGGCGCATACCAGGGTCTTGCAAAAGCCCTTGCAAAGCCCCGCATCGAGGTCGTAAACGATATTCTCGCCTCCGGACTGAGAGGCAGAGGCGGCGGCGGCTTCCCGACCGGTCGCAAATGGAAATTTGCATACGACCAGCCCGACGGTCAGAAATATGTTGTCTGCAACGGCGACGAGGGCGACCCCGGCGCATTTATGGACCGCTCCATGCTTGAGGATAACCCCCTCTCCGTAATCGAGGGTATGACCATCGCCGGCTATGCAATCGGCGCAACCGACGGCTATTTCTATGTCCGTGCGGAATACCCCACCGCAGTTAAGCACCTCCGCAACGCCATAAGAATGGCGGAGGAGGAAGGACTTCTCGGCGATAACATTCTCGGAAGCGGCTTCAGCTTCCGCGCTCATATCCGCCTTGGCGCAGGCGCATTCGTCTGCGGCGAGGAAACAGCCCTGCTAAACTCCATTCAGGGACAGAGAGGTATGCCCCGTCCCCGTCCTCCGTTCCCGGCGGTAAAGGGTCTTTGGGATTGCCCGACGATCGTAAACAATGTCGAAACTCTTGCAACCGTTCCCTATATTATGCGTGAGGGCGTTGAGGAATTTACAAAATACGGCACCGCCGGTTCAAAGGGAACAAAGGTATTTGCCCTTGGCGGAAAGGTAAACAATGTAGGCTTGGTGGAGGTTCCCATGGGAACGACCCTTAGGGAGCTTGTATTCGACATCGGCGGCGGTATTCCCCACGGAAAACGCTTTAAGGCTATCCAAACCGGCGGCCCCTCCGGCGGCTGTATAATCGAGCACGAGCTTGACGCTTCCATAGATTTTGATAACCTTGTATCCCTCGGCTCCATGATGGGCTCCGGCGGCGCAATCGTAATGGACGAGGATAACTGCATGGTCGATGTTGCAAAATTCTATATGGAATTTATCCGTGACGAATCCTGCGGAAAATGCTCTCCCTGCCGTATCGGAACAAAGCGTATGCTTGAGATACTCACAAAAATCTGCGAGGGCAAAGCCGATATGAACGACTTTGAGCAGCTTGAAGAAATAAGCGTAGCCTGCCAAAACAACTCCCTCTGCTCCCTCGGACAGAGTGCGGCAAACCCCGTTATCTCCACTATCTCCAACTTCTATAACGAATATATGGAGCATATCAAGGATAAAAAATGCCATGCAAAGGTCTGCAAAAACCTTATGGATTACTTTATCGACCCGGATAAATGCCGTAAGTGCAGCCTCTGCGCCAAAAAATGCCCTGTTGACGCCATTTCCGGCGAAGTCGGCAAGGTTGCGTTCACAATCGACCCCAATGTTTGCATCCGCTGCGGAATGTGCATAGCTTCCTGCAAGTTCGGCGCAATTTCCAAGGAATAAGGAGGTACTAAAATGGAACTGATAAGCATTAAAATCGAAGGCTACCCCTATCTTGTGGAAAAAGGCATAACCATTCTTGAGGCGGCAAAACGCTGCGGATACGAAATCCCCTCTCTTTGCGATTTTAACCACGGCGAATGCAGCAGAGGCTCCTGCCGCGTCTGCCTTGTTGAAGTAAAAGGCGCAAGAAGCCTTGTTGCCTCCTGCGTATATCCCGTTTCGGAGGGTATGGAAATCAGCATAACCTCTCCGAAAGCCGCAATAGCCCGCCGCACAAGCGTCGAGCTTCTTCTCTCCAACCATTCCATGAAGTGCCAGCAGTGCGACAAAAACGGAAGATGCGAGCTTCTTCAAGTTGCAAAGCTTACCGGTGCAAAAGAGGATATGTTCGAGGGAGAAAAAACTCCCACTACCGTTGATATGCTCAACCCCTCTATTATAAGAGATACCGGAAAATGCATACTCTGCGGACGCTGTATCGAACGCTGCAAAAACGCCCACGGAAACGGCGTTCTCGGCTTTGAAAACCGCGGCTTTAACACAATCGTTGCCCCTGCGGGCAACCGTCCCTTCGGAAAATCCCCCTGCATCCTTTGCGGACAGTGCGTTTCCGTTTGCCCAACCGGCGCACTTATGCTCAAATCCGAAATAGATAAGGTTGACGAAGCAATGGCAAAGGGTCGCCATGTTATCGTCCAAACTGCGCCCGCCGTCCGTGCCGCCCTCGGCGAAGAGTTCGGCATGAAGATAGGAACCCCCGTTACCGGAAAAATGGTTGCAGCCCTTCGCCGCCTTGGCTTTGAAAAGGTCTTCGATACCGATTTCGGCGCAGACCTTACCATTATGGAGGAGGGAACCGAGCTTCTCCGCCGTATGCAAAACGGCGGCGTGCTCCCGATGATAACCTCCTGCTCTCCCGGTTGGATAAACTATTGCGAAACCTATTACGGCGACCAGCTTGACCACCTTTCCTCCTGCAAATCTCCCCACCAGATGCAGGGCGCAATAATCAAATCCTACTATGCAAAGAAAATGGGATATGACCCGAAAGAGGTCTTTGTTGTTTCAATTATGCCCTGCACCGCAAAGAAGTTTGAAAAAGAACGCCCGGAAATGGAGGTTGAGGGCATCCGTGATGTGGACGCCGTTCTTACAACAAGGGAGCTTGGCGACCTTATCAAGCGTTCCGGTATTCAGTTCAACCGTCTTCCCGATGAGGACTTTGACCGTGACCTTGTGGGCGAGGCTTCCGGCGCAGGCGTTATTTTCGGCGTGACCGGCGGCGTTATGGAGGCTGCTCTCCGCACCGTTTATCACACCATCACCGGTATGGACCACGAGGCGATAACCTTTGAAGCCGTCCGTGGGCTTGAGGGAATAAAAGAGGCTTCCATAAGCATAAACGGAACTCCCGTTAATGTTGCGGTCGCCCACGGCATGAAAAACGCAAAAATCCTTATGGACGAGGTTCGTGCCGGAACAAGCAAGTATCAGTTTATCGAGATTATGGGCTGCCCCGGCGGCTGCGTAAACGGCGGCGGTCAGCCTTATGTCCGCACCTGCTTCCTCCCCAACGAAAAGCCGGATATCCTTGATACATACATTCAAAAGCGTGCAAACGCCCTCTATTCCGAGGACGAGCGTGCGACTATACGCCAAAGCTATCGAAATACCCAGGTGCAGAAGCTTTATGAAGAATTCCTCGGCGAGCCGAACTCCCACCGTGCTCACGAGCTGCTTCATACCACCTACACCGCAAGAGAGCCTTTTAGGGACTAATCCCGCAAAAAGGCGAGGGAGCCCGTATTCGGGGGAATACGGGCTCTTTTTTTATATCCCGCAAGCTCGCCCGCCGGCTGCGTGTGCTTCTCGGCTCCTGCACAATCCCCGCACCCCGCCGACGAAGTGCGAACCCCGGCTCCCCTGTGCAAGGGGAGCTGGATTTTCGGCTTGTTTACAAGCCGAAAAGACTGAGGGGTTGTATCCCCTGACAGGGTATAGCGTTTACGCCGGGCTTCTCGGCTCCCCTGTGCAAGGGGAGCTGGATTTTTGCTCCGAAGGAGCAAAAAGACTGAGGGGTTGTATAGGCGACAAGGTAAAGCGTTTACGCTTTTCACAGTTTACCCCGCTCTTTTGTAACCAAAAGAAAAGCCGTTTTCTTTCTCAACGCTGTCCTCGGCGTAAGTCTTCCACAGTTTACCCCTTTTCTTTTGTAACCAAAAGAAAAGCCGTAAAGCGGTAAAAGAAAAGTTTTACAACCCCCACCCTCACGCTCCCGCGTGAGACTCCCCCTTGGAAAGGGGGAATAAACTCTCCACCGGATACAGGGTGCTTTCTAATCTCAACGCCGTCCCCGACGGGGTCCCTAACGGCGTATTTTCAGTATACCTGTTTCGCTCGGCTATCCTGACGGCTCGCAAGCTTTTCCGCACGGAACAAAGCCGTTCTGTAAGGTAAGCGGTATATCATAACCCCCTCCGCCGCTGCGGCGGCACCTCCCCTAAAGGGGAGGGAGTGCACCGCTCCGACTGCGGGCAAACTTCGGCTCCCCTGTGCAAGGGGAGCTGGCAAAACCGTAGGTTTTGACTGAAGGGTTGTATCCCCCGACAGGATATAGCGTTTACGCCGCCCCCTGCCGGTACGGACTTTGCCCGCAAGGGGAGCGCACAAAAAATGCGGGAGAAAGTAAAATTTTTAACAAAGCCCTTTTCACGGCGGCAAAAATGGTTTATAATTTATAATAGGTGAATTTGCGTTGGGAGGGAAAAAATTGTTTACTTTTTACGACGGTCTTTCGGCGGCGGGCGGGCTTGCGCTTTTCCTTTACGGAATGCACTGCCTTTCCGCAAGCCTTGAAAAAATATCCGGAAGAAAGCTTTCTCAGATTCTCGAAAAGCTTACGGGAAGCGTTTGGAAAAGCGTGCTTCTCGGTGCAGTGATAACCGCCCTTGTTCAAAGCTCCGGCGCAACAACGGTTATTACCGTAGGGCTTGTAAATTCCGGGATAATAAAGCTTTCTCAGGCAATAGGAATAATTATGGGCTCCAATATCGGAACAACCGTAACGGCGCATATCCTGCGGCTTACCGCCGTTGAGGGCGACAGCTTTTTGCTCCAGCTTATAAAGCCGACTACCTTTGCCCCTATTCTTGCGCTTATCGGCGCAGCTATGGTTATGTTCGGAAAAAAAGCAAAAAGCAGAATTGTCGGCGAGATTATGGTCGCCTTCGGCGTTTTGTTTATGGGAATGCTGCAAATGGAAAGCTCCCTAAGCGGCTTAAAGGATTCCCCGGTTATGGTAAATATGTTCTCGACCCTCGGCGACAATGCGCTTCTCGGAATACTTGCGGGCGCAGCGGTAACGGCGGTGCTCCAAAGCTCCTCCGCCTCCGTAGGTATTTTGCAGGCACTCTCCACAACCGGCGCAATTACATGGGCTGCCGCCATTCCGATAATTCTCGGGCAGAATATCGGCTCCACCGTTACTTCTATGCTCTCCTGCATCGGCGGTTCAAAGGCGGCAAAGCGCACAGCCCTCTCCCACCTTTATTTTAATGTTATAGGAACGGCTTTGTTTACCGTCGGGGTGCTTGTCCTAAGAAGCATCGGCATATTTGATTTTTGGAGCGAAGCAATCGACAAAAGCGGAATAGCAAATTTCCATACGATTTTTAATGTTGTGATGACCCTTATCTTCCTGCCGTTCACGGGTCTTCTTGAAAAGCTTTGCACCCTCTCCGTTCCAAGCGACGGAACGGAGGTTGACAGCGATGTTTCCGCCCTTGACGAGCATTTGCTTGTAACCCCCGCCCTTGCAATAAGTGCGGCGGAAATGATAAACGCAAAAATCGCAAATACAACGGCAGATTGCGTCTCCGACGCTTTGCGCCGCCTCGGCGGCGACAAAACCGCCTCCGCCGACAGGATAAACGAGCAATATACCGCCGTTATGCGTATGAACGAGGCTCTTAACGCCTATCTTTTGAAGATTGCGGAATGTGAGCTTTCGGAGGCGGAGGCAAAAGCCGTAACCGGGCTTTTGACAAGAAGCGACGATTGCAGCCACATTGCCGCCCATGCCCTGAGCATAAGCGAAACGGCAAACGATATTACCGATAAGGGCAAGGGGCTTTCCGCCGAAGGAAAGGCGGAGCTTGATATTCTAAGCAGGGCTGTTCTTGCGCTTATGACCACCGCCGCAAAATGCTCCGCAGAGGAAAACCGCCGTGGCTGTGCGGAAATCGAGCCTTTCTGCGTTGTTGTAAGCGAGATGACGGAGCTTATAAGCTCCCGCCATACCGCAAGGATAAAAAGCGGCGAATGCTCCTACGAGGCAGGCTCGCTTTTTGTGGGAACGCTTATTGATGTGGAGCGCATTGCAAAGCATTGTTCCAATATCGGCGTTTCTCTTGCGGTGCAATTCCGAAAAAGCTCCGTTTCCGAGGAGGAATTTGTTCGCCGGATACACCGTGGCGATACCGAGCATTTTGTTGAGCACTATATAAATTATAAAAACGAATATTATACTCCGCTTGCGGAGGAATAAGCAAAAGGGTCCGTGCTCATTTGAGCACGGACCCTTTTGCTTGCC
The DNA here is from genome assembly GCA_934466455.1 of uncultured Oscillospiraceae bacterium. Classification (GTDB taxonomy): domain Bacteria; phylum Bacillota; class Clostridia; order Oscillospirales; family Ruminococcaceae; genus UMGS1668. The sequence continues at coordinate 9,548 of CAKSLF010000018.1, forward strand.
AAAAAAAGCGCAAGCCGCCTCGTGTTAAGACCCCCCTCCGCCGCTGCGGCGGCACCTCCCCTAAAGGGGAGGAAGTCGCACCGCTCCGACGGAGGGCGAATCTCGGCTCCCCTGTGTAAGGGGAGCTGGCACGGCGGTTAAGGATTAAAACGCCGTGACTGAGGGGTTGTATCCCCTGACAGGGTATAGCGTTTGCACTTTTCGCAGTTTACCCCGCTCTTTTGTAACCAAAAGAAAAGCCGTTTTCGTTCTCCCGCCGTCCCCGACGGGGTCCCGGGGCGGCGTATTTTCAATATACCTATTTCGCTCGGCTATCCTGACGGCTCGCAGGCTTTTCCGCACGGAACAAAGCCTTACCGCAAGGTAAGCGGTATATCACAACCCCCTCCGCCGCTGCGGCGGCACCTCCCCTAAAGGGGAGGGGGCGGAAGCATTGGAAAACGGCGCAAACACTTTCCATACAACCCCTCAGTCTTTTTGCTCCTTCGGAGCAAAAATCCAGCTCCCCTTGCACAGGGGAGCCGAGGACGCTCCGCAAAGCCTCGGTGCGAACTCCGCACAGGGGAGCCGAGAAGCGTGCGCCGCAATAAAAATTGCCCGCCCCTTTCCGGAGCGGGCGAATGGCAAAAAACAAAGAGGTATGCCCCATTTTGGGGCATACCTCTTCTTCGATAAACAAATAGGCGTTTTGTTATTTGCAGGCCTCGTAAACGGCGACGGAAACTGCAACCGTTGCGCCGACCATGGGGTTGTTGCCCATGCCGATAAGCCCCATCATTTCCACATGAGCGGGAACGGAGGACGAACCCGCAAACTGGGCGTCGGAATGCATTCTGCCCATGCTGTCCGTAAGCCCGTAGGAGGCGGGACCCGCAGCAACATTGTCCGGGTGGAGGGTTCTGCCCGTGCCGCCGCCGGAGGCAACGGAGAAATATTTTCTTCCGTTTTCAACACACCATTTTTTGTAGGTGCCGGCAACAAGATGCTGGAAGCGGGTCGGGTTCGTGGAGTTTCCCGTAATGGAAATGTCAACGCCCTCGCTTTGCATAATGGCTACGCCCTCCCGAACATCGTTTGCGCCGTAGCAGCGGATTGCGCCACGCTCGCCGTCGGAGAATTTTACCTCACGGACGATGTTGAGCTTGTCGTTTTCAAAGTCAAAGTCCGTTTCGACATAGGTAAAGCCGTTTACTCTCGAGATAATGTATGCGGCGTCCTTGCCAAGTCCGTTAAGGATAACACGGATAGGGGTTTTTCTTGCTTTGTTGGCGTTTCTTGCAATGCCGATTGCGCCCTCCGCCGCAGCAAAGGATTCGTGACCGGCAAGGAAAGCAAAGCACTTTGTTTCTTCGGAAAGAAGCATTGCGCCGAGGTTTCCGTGACCAAGACCGACCCTGCGCTGTTCGGCAACGGAGCCGGGGATGCAGAATGCCTGCAAGCCCTCGCCGATGCAGCGGGCGGCGTCCGGAGCGGATTTTACCCCTCTTTTAATGCCGATTGCTGCGCCGAGGGTGTATGCCCAAACGGCATTTTCAAAAGCGATTGGCTGTACGCCCTTTACAAGAGCTTCAACATCAACTCCGGCGTTTTTGCATATTTCTCTTGCTTCCTCAAGGGAGGCTATGCCGTTTTCTGCGAGGCAGACCTCGATTTTCGGCATTCTTCTTTCTTTTCCTTCAAATTCAGCCATAATACAGGTCCTCCTCTCTTATTCTTCTCTCGGGTCGATATATTTCGGTGCGCCGGCGTATCTTCCGTAGGTGCCGGTGTTCTTTTCCATGGCTTCCGCCGGGGACATTCCGTGGCGGATATCCTCCATCATCTTGCCAAGGCGGACAAACTTATAGCCTATGGTTTCGTTGTTGTCATCAAGGGCAACGGAGGTTATGTATCCTTCGGTAAGGTCAAGATAGCGAACGCCCTTTAGTCCGGTGGAGTATATTGTGCCTACGCTGCTGCGAAGACCCTTGCCCAAATCCTCAAGCCCTGCGCCTATCGGCAAGCCGTTTTCGGAAAAAGCGGTCTGGCTTCTTCCGTAAACAAGCTGGAGGAAAATTTCTCTCATCGCAACATTGATTGCGTCGCATACAAGGTCGGTATTAAGTGCCTCAAGAATGGTTTTTCCGGGAAGGATTTCTCCCGCCATTGCGGCGGAATGGGTCATTCCGGTGCAGCCGATTGTTTCAACAAGGGCTTCTTCGATTATGCCGTTTTTTACATTAAGGGTGAGCTTGCACGCACCCTGCTGCGGAGCGCAGGTGCCCACGCCGTGGGAAAGGGCGGAGATGTCCTTGACATCAAAAGCCTTTACCCAGCGTCCCTCTTCGGGAATGGGGGCAGGGCCATGGTTCGGACCCTTGGTTACGCAGCACATTCTTTCCACATCTTTGGAACAGTTCATTACGGGTAACCCCTTTCTGTTTATAAATAAAAATCCCCGGGTTCGGAGTGATTTCCATTTTGATTATATAAAAAAAGCTTTTGCAAATCAAGATAAAGCGGATTTTTCGGAAAAAAATATAAATCGAAGCAAAACATTAACACCTCGTTAATTGACTTTAGATAAATATAAGGATAAAATATACTTTTAGAATAGGTGAATTTGCCTATAGGAGAATTTGCCGCCAAAAGCCTGCCCCTCTGCGGACATTTGAGAAAAGGAGAAAAAAATGAGTCTTATTGATAAAATATTCGGAAGCTATTCCCAAAGAGAGCTGAAGCGCATCGACCCGACGGTAAAAAAGGTTCTTGCTCTTGAGGATAAATACAAGGAGATGAGCGAGGAGGAGCTTCGCTCCCAAACCGCAATTTTTAAGGAGAGGCTTTCCGGCGGAGAAACCCTCGACGACATTCTTCCGGAGGCGTTCGCCGCCTGCCGGGAGGCTTGCGACCGTGTGCTTGAAATGCGCCCCTATCCCGTCCAGATAATCGGCGGAATCATTCTTCATCAGGGACGCATTGCCGAGATGAAAACCGGCGAGGGAAAAACCCTTGTGGAAACCTTGCCCGCATACCTTAATGCCCTTACCGGAAAGGGCGTTCATATCGTAACGGTAAACGATTATCTTGCAAAGCGCGACTCCGAATGGATGGGAAAGGTGTTCAGCTATATGGGTCTTTCCGTCGGTCTTGTTATCCACGAGGTGGAAAACGACGCCCGCCGGGAGGCTTATGCCGCCGATATAACCTACGGAACAAATAACGAATTCGGCTTTGACTATCTTCGTGACAATATGGTCACATATAAGGAAAATCTTGTTCAGCGGGGCTTTAACTATGCAATCGTGGACGAGGTGGACTCCATTCTTATTGATGAGGCAAGAACCCCGCTTATCATCTCCGGCAGGGGAGATAAATCCACCGACCTTTATCAAAAGGCGGACAGATTTGTCCGCACTCTTACCGCAATAAAGGTAAAAGAGCACGACGATAAAGAGGAAATCGACGATGTTTCCGCAGATTATATCGTTGACGAAAAGGCAAACACCGCAACCCTTACCCCAAGGGGCGCAGAAAAAGCCGAAAAATACTTTAATGTGGAAAATATCAACGACGCCGACAATATGACCCTGCTCCACCACATAAATCAGGCAATAAAAGCGCACGGAGTTATGAAGCGTGATGTGGATTATGTGGTAAAGGACGGCGAGGTAATAATCGTCGATGAGTTTACCGGTCGTCTTATGCTCGGAAGACGGTATAACGACGGCTTGCATCAGGCAATCGAGGCAAAGGAGGGCGTTACCGTCGCAAGAGAAAACCGCACCCTTGCAACTATCACTTTCCAAAACTATTTCCGTATGTACACAAAGCTTTCCGGTATGACGGGTACCGCCATGACCGAGGCGGACGAGTTCCGTGAGATATACGGTCTTGATGTTGTGGAAATTCCCACAAACAAGCCCGTTATAAGAAAGGATATGCCCGATGTTGTTTATAAAACCGAGGCGGCAAAGTTCCGTGCGGTAATCGACGAGATAGTCGATGCTCATGCAAAAAACCAGCCGGTGCTCGTCGGCACTATCTCCATAGAAAAGTCCGAAGTTTTGAGCAATATGCTCAAGAAAAGGGGCGTTCCCCACAATGTGCTTAACGCAAAGCACCATGATAAGGAAGCGGAAATCGTTGCCCAGGCGGGTACTCCCGGCGCAGTGACCATAGCCACAAATATGGCGGGACGAGGCACGGATATTATGCTCGGCGGCAATGCGGAGTTCCTTGCAAAGGCAGAAATGAGAAAACAGGGCTTTGACGAGGATATGATAAACGCAGCCACCGGATATTTTGAAACCGGGGCGGAGGATATTCTTTCCGCAAGAGAGCTTTACCATAATTTGATTAAGAAGTATAAAGCGGAAATCGAGCCGAAGGCGGAGGAGGTCCGCAATGCCGGCGGTCTTTATATAATCGGTACGGAACGGCACGAATCCCGCCGTATAGATAACCAGCTCAGAGGCCGTGCCGGACGCCAGGGCGACCCGGGAAAAACCCGCTTTTATGTGGCTCTTGAGGACGACCTTATGCGGCTTTTCGGCGGCGACCGTCTTCAAAGCCTTATGGATACCCTTAAAATCGACGAGGATATGCCCATTGACGCAAAGCTTATAAGCTCCTCCATAGAAAGCGCACAGCGCAAGGTTGAGGGAAGAAACTTTGAGATAAGAAAAAATGTGCTTAAATTCGACGATGTTATGAACAAACAGCGTGAGATAATCTACGGACAGCGCAGCAAGGTGCTTGAGGGTGAGGATCTTAAAGAGGATATTGCAAAAATGCGCCGGGAAAGCGTTGAAAAAACCGTTGATGTCTATCTTGCCTCCGATGAGGACAGAGAAAACTGGAACCTTGGCGGCTTGCGGGATTACTACGCCGGCTGGCTTCTTACGGACGGCGACCTGCGCTTTAATAAGGACGAGCTTGAAAAGCTTACAAAGGCGGATATAACCGAAAAAATTTCCGCCCTTATGGAGGAACGCTACGCCGCAAGAGAAAAGGAATTCGGCGAAAAAACAATGCGGGAGCTGGAGCGGGTCGCCCTTCTCCGCAATGTTGACCTTAAATGGATGGACCATATAGACGCAATGTCCGACCTTAAACAGGGAATGTACCTCCGTGGCTACGGACAGCACGACCCCGTTGTCGAATATCGTATCGAGGGCTTTGAGATGTTCGACAATATGATAGAGGCAATCAGAGAGGATACCGTAAAAATGCTTATGACGGTGCGCCTTCGTGCCGAGGAGCCGAAGCGTGAGCAGGTTGCCGTGCCTATGGAGGGCGGCGGCGACGGAACCGTTTCGCCCCGTGCCTCATCAAAGAAAAAAGTCGGGCGCAACGACCCCTGCCCCTGCGGAAGCGGAAAAAAATATAAGCACTGCTGCGGAAGATGAGCGAAAATAAATCCCCCGCCGCCCTTAATATAGTTCTGGTGGAGCCGCAGATCCCCCAGAATACGGGCAATATTGCAAGAACCTGCGCCGTTACGGGGGCGGCTCTCCATCTTGTAAAGCCCATGGGCTTTGTTATCGACGACGCAAAGCTCCGCCGTGCCGGGCTTGATTATTGGGATAAGCTTGATATAAGCTGTTACGAAGGGCTTGAGGACTTTTTCCGCAAAAATCCCGGCGGAGAATTTTTCTATTTTACAACAAAAGGACAGCACCGCCACAGCGATGTTTCCTACCCAAAGGGCTGTTTTCTTGTTTTCGGGCGGGAGGACGCCGGGCTTCCGGAGGAGCTTCTCTTCAAAAATCCCGGAACCGCACTTCGTATCCCCATGCGGGCGACCCTGCGCAGCCTAAATCTTTCAAACAGCGTCGCCATTGCCGCATACGAGGTTTTGCGCCAATGGGACTATCCGGATATGCAGGAAACCGGCGAATTGCGCAGCTTTGACTGGGCAAATGCCGGTGCGGAACAGGAGTGATACATATTTCAGGCGAAAGCACGCTTCAAAAGCTGATGGGTGCAATGCGAAAAGCAATCATCGACTATAATATGATAGAGGACGGCGACAGAATCGCCGTCGGCGTTTCCGGAGGAAAGGATTCTCTTGCAACCCTTGCGGGGCTTGCCGGGCTGCGGCGTTTTCTCGGAAAAGATTTTTCCGTTGTCGCAATAACCCTCGACCCGCAGTTCGGCGGCGTGCCGAACGATTTTTCCGCCGTAGCGGAGTTCTGCAAGAAGCGGAATATTGAATTTGTATTAAAGCAAACGAATATCGGAACCATCATTTTTGAGGACAGAAGGGAAGCAAACCCCTGCTCCCTCTGCGCAAGAATGCGGCGGGGGCTTCTCCACGATTTGGCGAAGGAGCACGGCTGCAACAAGATGGCTCTTGGGCATAATTTTGAGGATGCGGTGGAAACTTTTATGATGAACCTTTTTGACGAGGGCAGAGTAGGCTGCTTTTCCCCGGTAACATGGCTTTCAAGAAAGCAGATCACCGTAATCCGCCCGCTTATTTACTGTCACGAGGACGAAATCGCCCGCATTGCCCGGCACGAGGGCTTCCCGATAGTAAAAAGTCGCTGCCCCGCCGATAAGCATACGGAGCGGGAGCATGTAAAGCTGCTTATCGAGCGGCTTGAAAAAGAAGAGGGCTACGACTGCCTCGGAAGCAAGCTCCTCGGCGCAATGCAGCGAGGCGATGTCTGCGGCTGGGGTCTTTCGGAAAAGCCGTAGGCTTGCTTTTCCCTTTGCGGGGCGGAATATTTTTTTGAGCACGAAAAAAGGAGGCTTTTTCCTTTGAGCACGGAAAAACCGAAACTGTATATGATATGCGGAATTTCCGGAAGCGGAAAGACCTTTTATTCAAAGCAGCTTGAGCAAAAAGGCGTTGTCCGCCTTTCGATAGACGAGGAGCTTTGGCCGGATTTCTTTGTTCTCGATCCGCTTCTCGGCGAGGAATACAAAGCCGTGCTCAAGCGGCAGGCAACGGAGCGCATAAAGAGCCGTGCGGCTAACCTTGTTGCCGCCGGAAGAAGCGTTTCCGTGGATATGCCTTTTTGCAAGCGTGCTCAAAGGGAGGATTTTTGCCGCTTTGCGGAAAAAATCGGCGCAGAGCCGGTGCTCGTCTATATGAAAGCGGAGCTTTCCGTGCTCAAAAGCCGCCTTTCCGAAAGAAAGGGCAAAAACGGCCCAAACGCTTTGCCGGTTTCGGAAGATGAATTGCTTTGCTTTTGGGGCGGCTTTGAGCGACCCTCTTCGGAGGAAAACCCCGTTATAATCGAACAAAAATAAATTTGAGCATACAAAAAAGCCCCCCGTTTTTCGGGGAGCTTTTTTGTGCTCATTCGCCGATGTAAGTAAAACGCTTGTAGGTCTTTCCGTCCCGTTCAACGGTTTCCTCCCACATGGAGGCGGGGCGGACCCAAAGCCCATGCTCGCCGTAAAGCTGGCGGTAGACCACCATTTCCTCAAGGGTCTCGCTGTGCTTTGCAACGCCGATTACCTCATACTCCTTGCCCTTAAAATGTCTGTATTTTCCCGGTTTTATCATATTTTTACCTCTGTTCGCTGTCTTGCTTTTTGTTTGCGCAGTAAATTTTGTTTTCTGAGCGGGCGGCTTTTGCCGCAAAAAAAGGCGTCTAAACGCCCGCAATGTCACGGACGCATTTTCCCGCAAGGATATATCCCGCCGCCGGCGGAACAAAGGAGACGCTTCCCGGCGGATGCCTGCCGGCGTCGCTTTCCGCTGTTGCCTTTGCAGGCTCCTCGGTGCTGAAAAGCACCGAAAGATGCTCGATACCCCGGCGGCGCAGCTCTCGGCGCATGACCTTTGCAAGGGGACAGCCGCAGCCCGCCGTTTCCGAAATATCGCCAAGGCGCAGCTTTTCCGGATAAAGGCGGTTTCCGGTGCCAAGGCAGGAAACAAGGCGGATATTTCGCTTTTTACATTTTTCGGCTATGTCCAGCTTTGCGGTAACGGTGTCTATGGCGTCGATGATGTAATCCGGCTTCCATTCAAAGAGCCACTCGCTGTTTTCCGGAAGATAAAACTCCTTGATAAAGGAAAAATCGCCTTCGGGGTTTATGCTTAAAAAGCGTGCCCTTGCGGCGGAAATTTTGTCCGTGCCTACGGTTTGGGTTGTGGCGAGTATTTGGCGGTTTCTGTTGGTGTCGTCAACCCGGTCGCCGTCAACAAAAAGAATATGTCCTATTCCCGCTCGGACGAGGGCTTCGGCGGCGGCTCCGCCGACCCCCCCAAGCCCCATTACGGCAACCCGGGCGTTTTTAAGCCGTTCAAGGCGTTCTTTTCCGAGAACAAGCTCCGTTCGTTCAAGCCACATTTTTTTGTCTTCCTTTCATAAAAAAAGCGCACCGCCTTGCCGAACAGTCCGTAATTGAAACCCGTCTTTCGACAAGGTGGGTACGCCCACCCTACCGTTTGGCGTTCCCCGGAAAATCCGGGCATACACTACGCGGAAGGAGAGTAGCTCCCGTTTCAATAAGTGTTGGATTAAAATAAAGGACGATTCTCGCACAAGGCAGTGCGCTTTTTTTGTTTTTACGATAAAATCGCTTGTTTGTTATTTATTATTCCACGCCGTCAAGAAATATTCCGTAAAGCTCATCGTATTCGTCTTCGTCGGAAAGCTCCTCAAGGTAATCGCCGTCTTCGTCCGTAATATACTCGAGTATAAGCGGGTCGTTTTCAGGGCGTTCTTCCTTCGGCATATCGGCGGGGAAAAGCACGCAGTATTTTTTTCCGCCGTGCTCTATGGCGTCAACAAGCTCAAATTCAATATCCCTGCCGTTTTCGTCCGTCAGGGTAACGCTGTTATAGCTTTCAAATTCCTCTGCCACGGCTTATTCTTCCTCGCCTGCGTCAAAATCGTAATATTCATCAAGGCGATCCATAAAAATCTCGGAGATCTCGTTAAATTCGTCGTCGTCCTCAATAGGCTCGAGGAACTCCTCGCCGTTATCCTCAACAACCTTGAGGATAACAAGCTCGCCGTCGTCGGAGGCAAGGTTTTCCGCAGTTTCGGTGGGGATAAGGGCAAAGTATTCGTTGTTGTCGGTTACAAGGCTGTCGATAACCTCAAACTCGTGTTCGGTTCCGTCCTCATCAACAAGGGTGAGAATATCGTTTCCGAAGCCCTCTTCCTCGGGAACATTTTTTTCAATATCTTTAGCCATTTTGTTTACCTCGCAAAATTTATTTCTACCTATATATTATATGAAAACTTCCGCAAAGTCAATGTAAATCGCAATTTTTTAGAATGCCCTTTCGGGCGGCTTTTGCGTAAAAAAATTTTTCCTCTCACCTTTTCTCAAGCAGCACAACGGCGTGTGCGCCGATTCCGCTGCCGGAAAGCCCAAGCCCCTCTTCCGTGGTGGCTTTTACATTGATATTGGATATGTCCGTACCCAAGGCGGCGGCAAGGGAGGAACGCATTGCAGCGATATACGGCGCAAGCTTCGGCTTTTCCGCAATAACGGTGCAGTCCGCATTGACAAGGGCGTAGCCCATGCTCAAAACCTCCGCATAGGCTGCTTTAAGCAGCTTTGTGCTGTCTGCGCCCGCATAGGCGGGGTCGCTGTCCGGAAAATGCCGCCCTATGTCCGGAAGACAGACAGCCCCAAAAAGAGCGTCCGTAAGCGCATGGCAAAGAACATCTGCGTCGGAATGACCCAAAAGCCCCTCCTCCGAGGGAATTTCGACCCCGCCGAGCACAAGCCTCCGTCCGGCAGAAAAGCGGTGAACATCATAGCCGTGACCTATGCGTATCATTCGGCGGCACCGCCCTTCAAAAACGCCTCGGCGATTAAAATATCCTCCGGCGAGGTGATTTTTATGTTCCGGCGGCTGCCCGGAGTAAGAAAAACCCGCCTGCCGTCGTTTTCAAAAACCCGGCTGTCGTCCGTCCAGTCGGAAAGCTCCCGAAAGGCACGCTCCATTGCGGTGCGGTAAAGCTCCGCATCAAAAATCTGGGGAGTTTGAGCGGCAAAAAGCTTTTCCCTTGCCGGAGTGTATTCGACAAAGCCGTTTTTTCTTCCGTATTTTACGGTGTCCGTAACCGGCACGGCAAGAACCGCCCCGCCGCAGCGAAAAGCGTCCATGGCGCAGCGGGAAATATCCTCCGGCTTTATAAGGGGGCGTGCGCCGTCATGAATGGCAACAAATTCCGCCCCGGAAGAAACGGCGGCAACGCCGTTTTTTACGGATTCCGCACGGCTTGCGCCGCCCGTAACAACGGCGGAAAGCTTTTTTATCCCGTATTCTTCGGAAAGCCGCCGAACATCGGGAATATGCTCCTCCTTTGTTACAACAACGATTTCCTCAACCTGCGGGCAAAGCTCAAAAGCCCGCATACTCCGTGCAAGCACGGGCACGCCGCAAAGCTCCATAAACTGTTTGTCGCCGCCACCCATTCTTTGGGAAGAACCCGCAGCAACTATAACTGCGGAAAGAAACGGCGTGCCGAAAAGCGCATTTTCAAAATAGTCCTCCATTGCGGCACATCCTTTCATAAAAAAATCGTTTACACCGCTATTTTATCACGGTTTTTTCCCCTTGGCAATAGCAAAAAACCCTCCGTATGCGTTGACCGGGCGGCGTTTTTGGTATATTATAATGTTTTGTATAAAAAGAGGGCTTGAGCACGCACCGTGCTCAAGCGGAACAGGAGCGTGTTTATGGAAAAAGAACCCGTGCTCATAAGCGGATGCCTGCTTGGGCTTTGCTGCCGCTATGACGGAAAATCAAAGCCGGCGGAAAAAGCCGCAGCCCTTTCGGAAAAATATTACCTTATTCCGGTTTGTCCGGAGCAGCTCGGAGGGCTTTCAACCCCAAGGGAGCCTTCGGAAATACGCTGCGGCGGCGTTTTTTCAAAATCCGGCTGCGATGTAACGGCGCAGTACCGCCGTGGAGCGGAGGAGGCTTTGCGCCTCGCCCGGTTTTTCGGCTGCAAAAAGGCGGTTCTTAAAGAGCGCAGCCCCTCCTGCGGCTTTGGAAAGGTGTATGACGGAAGCTTTTCCGGAACGCTTGTTGAGGGAAGCGGCGTCGCCGCCGCCCTCCTTTCAAAAAACGGCGTAGCCGTCTTCGGCGAAAGCGATATACCTCGGCTTCTTGCGGAGGAATAAGCACGATTTTTTGCATCCGGGACGGAAAATACTGCATATTTTCCGCCATATACGAATAATTATACCGAAAATATGCATTTTGCTGATAATGCTTCCAAAGGTTTACAAAAAGGACAATCTATATTGAAAACAATACGGCGGGTGGATTTTGATTGGATAAAATGCAAACTTTCATTCAAAGAACAAGCTTTTGCAATAAAAAAATCATTGAAAAAATAAAAATTTTACAATACAAAATATTGCATATTGCCAAAAGCTGTGGTATATTCTGTGTATGGATTTAGGTGGGCATTTTTATGCCTTTTATAGCCGAAAATCCGAATACATACAGGAGGAAGAAAAAATCATGAAGAAATTTTTGAGCATACTGCTCGCACTTCTTATGCTTGTAAGCTTTGCGGTTCCCGCCCTTGCTGCGGAAGCCGTCGAGCTTAATGAGCTTGGAGCCGCCGAAGAACAGGCTATCAAAATCGACCCGGCAAACCCGATAAAACCGATTGACCCCGGTACGCCTAACGAAGTCGGCAAAAAGCCCAGCAAGCTTAGCAAGTCCACCGTTGACAAGTGGAAAATCAGAGTCTATATAGAAGCTACCATAAACGGCAAGCTTGAGAAAGGCAGCTTTACACCTACCACCGGTGCAAAGAATGTTGCCTACACTATCGGCGACCTTGTTCTTGATGAAGAAACCCAGCTTTATACCACAACCGTAACCTTTAATTTTGCAAGCGGCGATAAATTTGAAGCTGCCGCAAGCAACTCCATTAAGACCGACAGGCACTATGCAAGCAGCTTCGGAAAAATCACCGATGACTGGAAATATTATTTCAATGATGTCCGCCCCGCAACCCAGACCCTCAAGGTTTACTATGCAAACAAGAACGGTTGGGGCTGGTGTGTCCGCAATGATTCCGGTTCGTTCACCAAAATCCCAAGCAACGGTCAGATTGTTGCAAATTATGTTGCCGTTGATATGCGCCCCGCAAGCGAAGTTCCCGCCGGTCTTACCGTAAGATATACCGACGGCTGCAACGGAGATGTTTTTGCAACCGAAACCTATGATAACCTCGAAGCAGGCGCGGCAACTCCGGCATTCACCGGTTCCACCGAGCGTATGGGCTATAAATTTGCCGGTTGGCTTCCCGCAGTTGCGGAAACCGTTACCGAAAGCGTAACCTATGTTGCACAGTGGGAGCTTGTTCCCACCTATACGGTAACCTTCAACGGAAACGGCGGAAGACTTACCATAAATACCGCAACAAAATATACCTCCAAGTCCGTTTTTGAAGCAGGCGAAAGCGTTTCTCTTGCAAAAGCAATGGACGGCAACAAATTCTATATCAAGCTTTCCGACGATTTCAGCACCAACTATCGCCAGCTTGGTTGGAACACCCAGGCAGACGGCAAGGGCACTCATTATGCAATGAACGATACCATCACCATGCCCGCAGAGAATGTTACTCTTTATGCGGAATGGGAATCCTATGAGTGGACCCATTGGGTCGCACAGCTTGGCGAGGGCGGCGACCATATCGAATACGGTTCCCATAACCCCGTAAGTGTACAGACCCTCAAGATGTATTGTGGCAATCAGGGTACTAGCGCAGGAGTTATTCCTTATGCACTCTATGCTCCCGTTGTCGCCGTTCCCGCAAAGGGCTATAACTTTGTAGGTTGGTACGACGGCGAAACCCTTGTTACCACAGGAAGCCTCAACGGCACTTCCATGAAGAGCCTCAGAAAGCTTAGCTTTGCCGAAAGCGGCGCAGTTCTTGAAGCACGCTTTGAGCTTAAAGACATCACCATAACCTATACCGACGGCGTAAACGGCGCAGCCTTCCCGAACGAAAGCTATACCACAAAGTACAGCTATGCAACTCCTAAGTTCCAGGGCAGCACCGATAACTACACCGATTGGAAGTTTATGGGCTGGACCCCCGAGGTTACCGAATTTGTAACCGAGGATCATGACATCACCTATACCGCAACTTGGGATCACCTCACCTGCATGGATCACCTTGAGGATGTAAAGGTTCTTGTTGAGCCTACCTGCACCGAAAAAGGCAAAAAGCTTTGCCGCTGCACCGTTTGCGGCGACGAATACGAGATAGAGCTGCCTGCTCTCGGTCATGACCACAGCGGAAAATGGATCTACAACCGTGAGGACCACTGGAAACTCTGCGTCCGCTGCAATGAGATCCTTGACCACGACGACCATGACTTTACCGATTGGACCTTCGAGTACAAGAGCAAGAGCAACAAATATCGTGACTGCAAGGTTTGCGGCTATCACCAGGAAGCTTCCGTCATCAATATCGGCGGCAGCACTCAGATTAAGCCCGGCACCGAAACCAACCCGAACACCGGCGCAGAGGTTCCCTCTGTTATTCCCGCAATCGCAGTTCTTGCCGGCGTTGCAGTTATCCTTGGCAAAAGAAAATAATCGCATATTGCGATAGATGAAAAAAAGGCTCTGCTTCGGCAGAGCCTTTTTTTGCGTCCTGCGCCGTATTTTTTGCTTCCCCTGTGCGAAGTTCGCACCGAGGGTTTGCGGAGCGTTTCTCGGCTCCCCTGTGCAAGGGGAGCCGGCAAAACCGTAGGTTTTGACTGAGGGGTTGTATCCCCCGATAAGGTATAGCGTTTACACTTTTCACAGTTTACCCCGCTCTTTTGTAACCAAAAGAAAAGTCGTTTTCATCCTCTGCGCCATTCTCGGCGTAAGTTTTTCACAGTTTACCCCTTTTCTTTTGTAACCAAAAGAAAAGCCGTAAAGCGGTAAAAGAAAAGTTTTACAACCCCCACCCTCACGCTCCCGCGTGA
>CAKSLF010000019.1 GCA_934466455.1 uncultured Oscillospiraceae bacterium
CCTTTTCTTACAAGAACATCAACCGGCATTGAATCACAGTAAAAATACTCCTTCCACTGGTCGCCCATTACGCCGCCCACTGCGCCGCCTATCGCTTTTATAAGTCCCATTTATGTAATCCCCTTTCAAAAAAAATTTTTATTTATAAAATACCGCCTAATGCTTTTTGTATGTGTCGGCATTTGCCGAATATGGGTTTTTGTTCTGCTGGGGAGGAGTATGCTCGCTTCCGCAGCGGCTTGCCCACCCGATAAAAAGCATTTGGGCAATAATTATAACAAGCCATATCCCAAGGACAAGCAGGGAAATCCAAAGCGGAATATCAACCCAAAGATGCAGCGCAAAAAGCACCGCCGCTATTATAAGCCCCTCCGGATTAAGAAAAATGTTCAGCAAAAGGCAAAGAAAAAATCCTCCGCTGCGCTCCGTTTTTCTCATTTACGCTCTCCTTTTCAGTGCAGTCAGTCTATCCCGACGGTGCTCCATCCGTCGTTTATTCCGTCATATGAATAAATCAGATTGTCGCAAACCGCATAGAAAAACTCGGTTACGACATAATCCCCGTGGTCGGTTCCGACGGAGAAAACATAGCATTGGCGACCGTCGATTTCCTCCGTTGCCCCGGTATACTGAACAACCATTCCAAGGTCAATATAGTTTTTTATCTCCTCGTTTTCCATAAGGATCTCATAGGCGATTTGCACATTGGCGTCAATATCCGCTTCTCCGTTTCCGTCCTCCGGGTATATTGAAAAATCATAGCAGCCGTCCACTGCTCCGAGTCTTCCGTCCATAAGCGACAGATACGGGCGAAACTCAACGGTATCGTCGGCATATTCTATGCAGACAAGCACATTTGAATAAATGTCGCTTATATTGCAGCGCAAAACGACCGGCTCGCCGGGCTTTACGACACAAAGAGGGTTCTCCCTATCGTCGGAATATTCTGCCTCTTTCGAAATTTCCGAAGGATAAATGACGATGGCTCCGCTGTCGTCCGCAGGAACAATCGCATAAAGCTCCCCGCCCTCATGGGATACTATATTGCTTTCGGAAAGATTGCAGAGAAAATCGTTTTCGGAAGCGCACTCGCAGCTTCTTACAAATCCAACGACTTCGTCGTAGCTTGCCTCGCTTCCCACATATCCGAGAAACGCAAGTCCGACTTTGCAGGCGTTTTTGCTTATTTTCTCCTGCAATGCCGCAAGGGAGGGTGCTTTTTGCTGTTTATCTTCCTTTTTATCGGATTTGCCGTTCAAATCCGGACGGCTTTTGCCTTGCTTATCCTCCTCCGTTGAGGAGAAAGCTTTGCTTTCTTTTCTTCCCGGAAGCTCCGGAAGCCGTATGCACCCGGCAAAAACCGTTATGCAAAGCAGAAGCGAAAAAATAATTTTTATTTTCTTAAAACGGTCCATATCCTTCCCCTTTTCTGATTAAAAGATATTTGTAGTTGTATTATATCGTAAAATATTAAGCCTGTCATCGTACAAAAGTACAGTTTTTTTGAAAAAAGCAAAATAATTTATTGCCTTTCTTTTGCTCCCGGAAGAAAAAAACGGCAAAAGCACAAATTGCTTTTGCCGCTTTTCTTCCTAAAGACCGTTACGGGATTATAAGCATTGTTTTTTCACAAAGGACTTCGCCCGAAAGCTCGTTTTCCGCTTTTATTCTTTCGCAGTCCGTTCCGTAGCGTTTGGCGATTTCCCAGATATCCTCTCCCTTTTCCGCATAGTAGAACACAACTGCGGCGACGGATTTTTTCCTTGGCTTTTCCTCGTCGATTTCCGCCGCTTCAAGAGCGTTTATTGCGCCCTTTGCATAAACGGTTCCGTCTATGGCGATGTCTGCGGAAATTTCCGCTCCGCCCCGCCCCGGAGCACAGCTTTCTCCGATAACGGCTGCGGAAAGATTATAAAACGCTGCGCCGTCCTTTGCCGGAAGAAAATCCGCCTCCCGCTCCGTTTCCTTTTCAAAGCAGGATATTTCTCCCTCGGCATTTTTTACGAATACAAAAAATTTTGCGCCAAAGCGGATTTTTCCGCCGGGCAAAAGCTCCGGCTTTGGAAAAGCTTCCGCAAAACAATCTATTACCTCTGTGCCGGAATCCGAAAAATCAATGCGTTCCCTAATGTTATCCGTAAATTCCGCAGGAAAAGCCCCGCTTATGATTTCCGCCGAGGCGTTTTCGCAGGAGGATTCGTATTTTTCCGAAAACATATCGGAAACAAGCTCAACCTTTTCCTGCCTGTAAACCCTTGCAAAAGCGCATATCTTAACCCTTATTTTTACGGTGCCGCCGTCCTCCGCAGGAGTAATTTCGGGAAAATCCGCCGTAAGCCTTGCGTCGCAGGTATCGCCGTCCTGTATTCCGGGCGCGTCAATCATTCTGCTTACCGGAAAATTAAAGCTTGCCGTGCAATATTCCTCCGGGTCGGAAAGGTTTTCCCGCTCCGGCGTCCAAAGCATTTTTACGGATACATTGCCCTTTACCGCAATTTTATCCTGAATAACATGACATTCCTCAATCTGCGCCGTTGCTCCGGTGCGGAGGATTCTTCCTATCGGCGGCTTTCCGTAGCCGGTTTCCTGCTCTTCTTCAAGAGTAAAGTTTTTATAAAATTCTCCCAAAATCACCGTTACATCGGCAAAATCCGTTTTACATACGGCTCCCGCTCCCGAAGCGGAGCTTATAAAATCCCGCCGCTGTGCGCAAAGGGTCCGCAATGTAAGCTCAAGCCCTGCGTGAACATCAATGCGCCGCTTATTAACCGCCCGGCAGCTTACATCGTCAACCCTTGCGCCGGCTTCCGCCGCACAGGCATTTCCCCCGCCGGAAAAAACATGGCTGAATGGCTGGATTTGCCCGCAAAAGCAAAATTCGCCCTCCTCCGAAACATAGTTCACCTCTATACTGATGTTGCCCGATACCGTTTCTCCGGATTCCTCCGACAGAACCGGCGAAAGAACCGCCCTTGCGGAATAGCGCAAAATCTTCATAACATCGGGATAATAATCCGGAAGTATCATCGAACATTCAACCGGAAGAACCGCCTTTTTTTCCTCGGGATTTCCGCAGCATACAACGCTGCATTTTGTTATATCAAGCCCCATAAGTATTCCTCTCCTTTTGCTTTTTCTGGAAAAGCATATGCGGGCTTTTTTTATTTTATGCAATTACAAAAAGTTTGCCGCCGCCTGCTGCAATTTTTCATTTTTTTCGTCTGAATATATGAAAGGACTTTTATGCAGCCCTTTTATATGGTACCATATTAACAGTAAAAAGAAAAAGGAGGGTGTTCATGCTGCCTTTATTTATTGCGGCAATGGAGGACGACATTCGCCGTGAGTTTATGGAGGAGCTTTATCTGCGTTATTCTGCGCCGATGCTTAAAAAAGCCTTTGCCGTTGTTTGCGACAAGGGGCTTGCGGAGGATGTTGTGCAAAGCACTTTTCTGCTGCTTATTCAAAAGGCGGATATGCTTATGGAGATAGACCCCGCAAAGCTTCCCTACTACCTTATGGCGGCAGCGAGAAACGCCGCCGTTGACGCTCTGAGAAAGCAGAAAAAAGCCGTTTGCTCGCCGATTTTTATAAGCGACGATTGCGCCGCCGATCCCTCCGCACAGCCGGAGGAAATATACATTCATGAAGAGCTTTTGCAATCCGCCGCAGAAAGCGTCGCCGCCCTCGGAGAGCGGGACCGCCTTTTGTTGGAGGCAAAATATCTTCTTGAAAAAACCGATGAGGAAATTTCCGCCCAGTTCGGAATTTCCGTAAACAGCGTGCGCAGTGCGCTTTCCCGTGCCCGCCGCCGCGCATACAAAATATTGCAAAGGAGTGACGCTTAATGCCAAAATCCGAATATATTCTTTCCGACGAACGCTTGCGCAGAGAGGCGGAGGACGCTTTTTTCCGCAGAGTAATGGCAAAATATTGCGAGGACGAAAGCAAAAAGCTCCTTTCGGAGCTTGAAGCCGAGCCGAAAAAAACCAGCCTTTCCGTAATCGACGGAATGATTTCAAAAATCCGCAAAAAGAAAAACAGCCGTGCGGCTTTTTCCGTGCTCAAGCGTATTACAAACGGCGTAGCCATGCTTGTTCTTGCCGCAGTAATCGTTTTTGCCGGTGCGGTCACCGCCTCCGCCGATGTAAGAAGTTCCCTTGCGGAATTTACAAGCAGGTGGAGCAGTTATAAAGACCTTACAGGAAAAGGTTTTGACCTTAATGGAAGCGATTTAGAAAACTTTTCCGTAAATTATGCCATTGGGTGGAATTTTGATGTTCCCAAATATGTAAAACTTCGGTCTAACGACAGCGTTTTTGGCGGTACCGTTGCCAAACCCTCAAGTAAATACTTTATAGGCTACTCATATAATACATCTATGCCTTATGCCATTTGCAACGACAACTCTTACACAATAGTTTATGATTCGAATGTTGATCATTCAATAAAAGGCATTTTATCTTTAGATGAAAGCGGCAATGCTATTTTTTACCCTTATTACCGTGATAATAACGACAATCTTTTTGTGGTATGCGAGCGAAATGAATCATCTGAAAACGAATTTGAAAATAACCTTTATCTTTCCCTTCCAAACAAGGATAAAGTTAAAGTTCAACCATTTTATATATATCTCGCTCTTTCCGATAGGAATGGAGAGGGACGGTCTTTTTTAGACTTTGATGAGCTTAATCCGGGTTCCTCACATTTTTTTGAAGCAGAAATCAGATTTGACATAATTTTCATTTCTGCTTTTGCGCAAAATGAAGACGAACAAGTTTCCGGAACATTTGCCATAGGCGAATTTTCCGATATAGAAGCGATAAATGTCATAAAAAAATATTGATATAATTAATCATATCCAAATATAAAAATATAAAGGAATGGAAAGGAATACTGATTCCGCATTTTTGCGAACAAAAAGCCGCCCATGAATTCAAGCATGGGCGGCTTTCGTATAATCCGTCATATTTCCGTTGTGTACATAAAAATCCCGTTTTCGGTAAAATCGATTACGCCGTAGGTGGGTGCGCCCTCCCTCGGGCAGGCGCAGCTTCCGGGGTTCATTATATAAAGACCGTTTTCCCGCCCGATAAACGGAATGTGTGTATGACCGAAAAGAAGAATGTCCGCTCCCCGGCTTTCCGCTTCGGCAATCGCCTTTTCCAAGCCGCCCTTTACCCCAAAACGATAGCCGTGGGTGTAAAATATGCGCTTCTCTCCGAATTCGACCATGCCGCAATCCGGAGCTTCGCTGTCCCAATCGCAATTTCCTGCGGCAAAAAGGATTTTCTTTTCCGGATAGATAAATTTTAGATATTCAAGCTCCCGCTCGCCGTCGCCAAGATGAATAAAAAGCCCGGCATTATCCTTATGGCGTTCCATAATACGCTCAAGAACATCATAATTTCCGTGGCTGTCCGAAAAAACAACCGCACGCAGCACAATACCGCCCTCCTTTTTTTCGGAATATCGAAAAAATCCGCTTCATATGAATTATTATATTCCGTTTTTGTGCCCCGCACAAGGCGGAAAAGCTATCTTTTTTTGTGAAAGGCGGAATTTTTTATGAATAATCCAAACGGAGGAATGAACCTTACCCCCGCCCAGCAGCAGGCACTTATAAACGCCGCCGCAGAAAAACTCGGCGTAAGCAGGGAACAGATCGTTTCCATGCTCCAAAGCGGAAATGCGGAAAGCCTTGCAAACAAAGCCGGTATTCCCATTCAGCAGTACCTCAATAACCCCGCCGCAATAGAACGCCTGCTTTCCGATCCCGCCGCCCGGGCGGTAATAAAAAAGCTGATGGGAGGCGGCTGATATGCCGGATTTGAGCGAGCAGCTCTCCGCAATTCTTCAAAACCCCCAGGCGCAGGAAAGCATACGCAGCCTTATAGGAATGCTTGGGCAGCCCCCGCAAAATGCTCAGGCTCCTCCCGCTGCACCGCCG
Source organism: uncultured Oscillospiraceae bacterium (assembly GCA_934466455.1). Lineage (GTDB taxonomy): Bacteria > Bacillota > Clostridia > Oscillospirales > Ruminococcaceae > UMGS1668. The sequence continues at coordinate 5,951 of CAKSLF010000019.1, forward strand.
CCCGCCGCAAACCAGCCTTCGCAGCCTGCGCCGCCTCTTGATTTTTCGGCGTTGCTCGGCAGCCTTCAGCAGCCCTCGCCCCCTCCGCCCTGCAACACCCCGCCGCCCCTCGGCGGGATAGACATAAACTCCCTTATGAAAATCCAGCAGATTTTTTCAAAAATGAATTGCGACGACAAAAATGTCTGCCTGCTTCGTGCGCTTCGCCCTTACCTTAAAGACCCAAGAAAGGCGGACGACGCAATAAATATGCTCCGGCTTTTAAGCGTTTTGCCCGCATTGCGGGATTGCGGCATCTTCGGAGGGGGTAACACTTGAAATGGTATCACAATATTTATTCCGAGGAGGTGCTTGAGGAAATGCAGAAAGAAGCGGAACGCCGTGTTGAAGAAAGCCGGGAGCGTGCCCGTCTTCTTGCCGGAGGGAGTTTTCCTCAATCGGCAGCCGCCCCGGAGCAAAAGCCTCCGCCAAAAGAAAATTTTAACCCGCAGGGCGGAAAAGCAGGCGGCGGTTTTCCCATAGGCGGCTGCCCTCCGCCGGGGGGACAGAGCTTTTTTCCGCCGGGATTTGCGCCGCCGCCCCCTGCCGGGAGCTTTTGCTCCGGCGGAGCTTCGCCGCAAAATCCTTTCTCCGCAATCTCGGATATGCTCGGCGGCTTTGGCGGCGATAAGCTGATTATTATTGCCGTGCTGTGGCTTCTTTGGAACGAGCACGCCGACGCAAAGCTTCTCCTTGCGCTTGTCTATATTATGCTGTAAAAAGTAAGCGTACCCGCCCGCAGGGTACGCTTACTTTTTTTGCGTGCTCAAAACATTGATTTTGCCGAAAAAAGATATTATAATCAGAAATCATAGTGTATTTGAAAGGAAACGGATTATTATGAAAGAAAACAGAAAGCTGCTTAACGAAATAATCGAAGATATTGAGCACGATATGACCGACGAGGAGGTCCTTGAACTTCTTGCGGGAAGCAAGGTTTCCGTAAATCCGGAAAAAGAGCGTGAAAAATACACCCTCGGTCAGCGTGCCGCAGACTCCATCGCAAAATTTGCCGGAAGCTGGGCGTTTATTTTCTCTTTTACCGGCGTTTTGATTTTTTGGATGGTTATAAATACGGTTCTTGCGGCAAAAGCCTTTGACCCATACCCGTTTATTCTGCTTAACCTTGTGCTCTCCTGCGTTGCCGCAATCCAGGCACCGCTTATTATGATGAGCCAAAACCGCCAGGAGGAAAAGGACCGCCGCCGTGCGGAAAACGACTATAAGGTAAACCTTAAAACCGAAATTATGATTGAGGATTTATACAACAAAGTCACTGCGATCCTTGCAAAGCAATCCGCCTTGGAAAAAGAGCTTAAATCCGGGGAAAAAGCAAACGAAGAAAAATAAGACGAAGAATAATGCCGCCGCCGAACAAGCGGCGGCATTATTGCGGGTTTAATTAAGGTTTTTTTAAGCTTTTATCCGCTTTCTTGACAGAAAAAGCCTCTGCGCCTATAATAACAGTTGTAAAAAATCCGCAAGCTGCGGATATACTAAAAAACGAATTTACTTTTCGGAGGATTTATAATATGAAAAGCCGTGCAAATACAAAGCTTCTTTTATCCGGAATTTTTCTTTTACTTTTCTGCGTGCTGATTGCCGTACTTAAATTTGTTGATGTTCGGGCAATAGGTCCGGAGGGCAGCTCCGTCGGGCTTGCCGCAATTAACGAAGCTGTACACGGTTTTTTCGGAGTAAACCTTGTTTGGTATAAAATCACCGATGTCCTCGGCTTTGCGGCAATCGGCGTTGCCGGCGGGTTTGCTCTTTTCGGGCTTTGGCAGCTTATCAGCCGCCGCAGCTTTAAGAAGGTGGATACGGATATTTACTTCCTCGCCGGGTGCTATGCGGCTGCCGTGCTCGTGTATATTTTGTTTGAGCACGCAGTGGTAAATTTCCGCCCGGTTATCCTTGACGGAGGGCTTGAAGCATCCTTTCCCTCCTCGCACACCGTGCTTTCTCTCTGCATTATGGGCACCGCAGCCCACCAATTTTTCAGCCGGGCAAAAAACCGTGCTCAAGCCGCCGTTCTCTGTTCGCTGTGTGCGGTTTTCTCCGCCGCAATAGTAATCGGGCGGCTTGTTTCCGGCGTTCATTGGTTTACCGATATAGTCGGCGGCGTGCTTATTTCCGCAGCAATCGTGTTTCTTTACCTTGGGCTTTGCGAAAAATTCCGTAAAGGCTAAGCTCTTTTGAAATTTATTTTAGCGCAGCAAAATCCCCGTGCTCAAAAAACGAGCACGGGGATTTTTGCTTTGGCACAAATTATATAAAGGTGAGCTTCAAAAAATAGCTTTGCGGCGTCAGCCGATAACCTCTGCGCCGGTGTTGGGGTTCTCTTCGCCCTTTTTCGCTGCTGCGGCTGCTGCACCGATATGAATGGTTTCGCCGCCTGCTGCGCTTCCGAAGAGGGAGCGGTATTCTCTTTCCGCTTTTGCAAGAACATCATAGTTTCTCACAAGTTCTTTTTGTGCGTCGGTAAGAGCATTGTATGCGTCAAGTGCGGCAACAAGCTTTGTTCCGCTTGTTTCGGTGATCTCTCCGATTTGGTTAATCAAATCCTCAACTGCGGCGGCAAGAGGTCTGTTTTCCTCATATGCTGCGTTTGCAACGGGGATAGAAAGTCCGTCAATGCGGCTGAGAACCATTGCCGATGTAGGAGCGTTGAAGTTAGGATCAAGACCGGTTGCGTATGTAATTCCTCTGTGATAACCGGGTCTGAATGTACCCCAGCCGCCCATCTTGATTGCGCCCTTAACAAGGGAATAGCTGTCGTTTTCCCAATCGGCGGGAACGGTTATCTCGATAAGCTGACGAACGGGGTTTCCGCTGAAGTCGTAAACGCCAATGCCGCCGCCCGGATTGGAGCGGAATGTTGTTTCATTCTCTGCTTTATAATAGATAGATGCGTTGAAGTTATAAGCACCGGAAAGCTTTTCAATGGGGTTAATAAGGTTTGTAAACTGGATCTTTACCTTTTCGCCCGCTTTGGGTCTGTTGGTATAGAAATCAATCTCATTGCCCTCGCTGTCGTACATCTTATAGCTTACTTCTCTTGCGGTGATTACCTGATAGGTGGCAACGCCGTTCTTTTCAATCTTGATGATGTTTCTGCCGGTAGTAAGACCGGTTACGGTAACCTCATGATTTTTTCCGACGGAAACTCCGCTGTAAGTAAAGCCGCTATAAGAAAGGGTGTTTCCTTTGATATTCGGGCGTGCAACGGAAACGGTGCATTCGTCTTCGGGAGTAAAGGTATAGGTTGCGCCCTTGCTGCCCATGTAGAAGAGAATATCGTGCTCGGCGTCGAGTACGCTTTCTGCGCCGTCGATTCTGTCGAGCGTCATATTGGTTTCAATGGAAGAGCCGTCCGCTCCGACGCTTACTACAAATACGCCGGTGCATTCGGGCCAAATTGCGGAAAATTCTTTGCTCTTTGTGCTGCTCTGTCCCTGCATATGAGTCATTGCATCATAAGTAACAAGAACAACCGCGGTACCCGCTTTGTTGGCTACCATCTTTGCAACGGAGCTGTTGTTTTCATCCGGAGTGATGCTTACAACATCGCTGGGGTTGCCGTAAAAATCAACTACCCGATAATGCATATCGGGAAGTGCGACCTTTGCATTAAAGAAGCTTTCTATTGCCATCCAGTTACGGAATACATTAAGCTCAAAGGTCTCGCCGACGGACATATCCATATATCCCTTGCCGTTGACATTAAGATATATATCGGCACGGTCGTATACATTCTTCTCAAAGCGATATATGGTATTTTTGTTGAAGGAGGAATCTCCGATATGGAGATCCTCTGCGGTAACGGTGATTTCCTTAGAGGCACTCCATGCTTCAAACTGCCAATAGGTTACGCCCTGCGGGTTTTGAACACGATAGAAAGTATTTCCGCTTACGCTGTCCGGTACTCTGAAAACAGCGGTAACGCCGTTTTCGTCCTCGGTGCAGGACTGCATTTCAAAGAAATTATATATATAGTATGTTCCGAAGGCACCGGTGCTTATGGTGGAGCCCTTGGGTGCCTTTATGGTGATTGCAAGTGCCTGCGGGATTTTTGCATAAACATCTATATTGTTGTTGGTTGTCTGGTTTCCGCTCTTTCTTACGGTAGTGGACATTGCGGTTTCTGCCTTTTCTCCAAGAGGATTAAAGGTTACTATAACGGTATCGCCGTCCATAAAGAGGCAGCTCTTTTTAAGTGTGCCCCAGTTATCGGCGTCGCCTATTGTAACTTCACGCTTTGTGCCGTCCTTGCCGGTTATATCAAGGCTGAAGTCATAATCGGTTCCGTATACCCAACCGCTGTTGCTTGCATATATTCCGTAAACACGGCGGAAAGTAAAAACGGTATGGTCTGCGTCAACGGTAAATGCAATTCCGCCGTTCAGGTTGCCTTTTTCGTCATAGCCCTCTGCCCAATATTCGCCCTCGGGAAGAGTTACGATATATTTAAGCTGATAGCCGTCCGCAATGGCTGTGTTTCCGTCAAGAAAGTCTGCGTCGCCCTTGACCTTTCCGTCATAGGAATATACTTTGAGGCTTGCTATCTGTGCGTTGTGCATGCCTTTAAGCTCTACCTCTACTCCGCCGGAAAGCGGTGCGGCTGCGTTATAGACCTCTGCCTGTTCCTCGGCAACGGGTTCTTCGTCAACCGGTTCTTCGATGGGCTGCTCGACTGACGGCAGCTCTGCCTGCTGCGCTTCATCCGCAAATGCAATTACGGGAAGCATTGAAAGCACCATTACCGCTGCAAGCAGTAATGACAGGATTTTTTTCATGAAAAAAATCTCCTTCCGTTTCTTTTTTTATCTATGCAAAAACGGCTTTCGCCGGAATTGCCGAAAACAAAAACACCTCATGCGGAAAAGTCGCCGGACCTATTCGCACGAGGTGTAAATTGTTTGTTATATAATGCCATTTGCATAAATATATACATACTCCGTCCGAATAAGTCTTCCGGCTATGCTTCACAGCTGTTCCCGCCTTCTCACACCGGCTTCTGCTCCGGTGCAATGGCATAAAATGGGCTTCGCTCCGCAATACGGCAAAACGCACGCATCTGTTTTGCGTGTGCAATGTGCGCTCGCACGCACGGTAATACCGTGCGGCTCTCTTTTTTGCGCGTTCTTTTATAATTCTTTCGTACTATTCATTTGTCAAAATACAGGAAAATCTACCCTATGATTATCCTACTTTTCGCAGCCTTTGTCAAGGCGTTTTCGTCAACAAAGCAAAAACTGCGACATTTTTTGTTGAATTTTTCTTATAAAAAATGCCGCCGCCCGCCATACCGGAAAAAGCCTTAAATTTTCAAAGCTCCCCCATGATTATCTCGCCGACAGCCGAAGCTGCTCCGGCAGCATTCGCCTCATCCGTATCAATATGCATTGCGGGCGAAAATTTTTGGCTTACACGGATTACAACATCTCCGAAAATCGTAGTGCGCTCCTCGGATTTTATTTTTACAAACACGGTTTGTTTATCCGAAATGCCGAATTTTTCTGCGGTTTCCGGGTCAAGGTGAATATGCCTTTTTGCGGCGATAACCCCTTCGGAAAGCTCGATTTCTCCGCAGGGACCCGCCAGCCTGCAGCTTCCGGAGCCGGAGAGGTCGCCGCTTTCTCTTATGGGTGCGTTTACGCCAAGGGTGCGGGCGTCGGTAAGAGAAACCTCAACCTGGGTCTGCGCCCTTGCCGGACCGAGTACGATTACATTCGGAATGGATTTTTTGCTTCCGATTACGGTAACCCTCTCCTCGCAGGCAAACTGCCCCGGCTGAGAAAGCTCCCGTTTTTTTGTAAGCTCCGCTCCCGCTCCGAAAAGAATTTCAATATGCTCCTTTGAAAGATGAACATGCCTTGCGCTTGTTTCTACCATTACCTCCGACATTTTTTACTCTCCCCGCTTTTTAATACATATATTATACTTATTCAGACAAAATTTTTCAAGGCGGAACAAAAATTTTATCCGTGCTCGGCTTATGCCCGCTTCCCGGATTTTTTCTTATATAAAGACGGCAGCCCCTTTGCACCTGACCGTACAAAGGGGCTGCTGTCCTGCTTTTTTTAAGCATCACATATTTAGGAAGAAGAAGTGATTCTATGAAAAATTTAATCAGCCGTATTTTTTAAGCACGAGCACCGCCGCTGCGAGCACGAGCATTGCGGGCGCAATGCTCATTGCCGGTGCGCCGGTGTTGGGGTTCTGTTCGCCCTTTGCGGCAGCTGCTGCGGTAATGTGGATTACGGAGGAGTTATCTCTCCTGTCATCACTCTTGTTTTCATGCTCGTTCTTCATTACAATGGCGTATGCCTTTTCGTAAATGACGAGCTTTTTGAGGGCTTCCTCGGAAACAAAGTCCTTCTGCTCCGGAGTAAGTGCCTCATATGCGGTTCTTGCTGCGTCGATTGCAGCCTTGCTGTCCTTTGTAATAGGAGTGCCGATTGCGTTGATAAGGTCTTCGACCTCTTTTGCCGCAGCCTTATCGGCGGCTTCTTTTACAAGGCGTTTGTACTCGTTTTCCGCTGCAACAAGCTTGCTTTCTGTGTCGCTTGCAAGGAATTTCTTCTGCTCGGGAGTAAGTGCGTCGAACGCCTTTCTTGCCTCGTCGATCTTCGCCTTGCTTTCATCGGTAAAGGTTACCTCTCCGATTGCTGCGACCTTGTCGTCAACAGCCTTTGCGGCGGCTTTGTCCTCGGCTTCTTTTACAAGGCGGGCATATTCGGCTTCCGCTGCTTTGAGGTTATTCTCGGTTTCGGGCTTGAGGAGTTCTCTCTGTGCGGGAGTGAGTTCGTCAAATGCCTTTCTTGCGGCTTTGACAGCGTTGCCGCTTTCGAGGGTAACGGGAGCGAGCTTCGCAACCGCTTCGTCAACGGCTTTTGCCGCTGCTTCGTCGGCTTTATGCTGATCAAAGAGCTTTTGATACTCCGCTTCCGCATCGTTGAGAGCCTTTTCGTTCTTCACAAAAGCTTTCTGTTCGGGAGTAAGGGCATTGAAAGCTTTTCTTGCGGCTTTAATCTTTGCATCACATTCCTCGGTGAGCTTAACCTCGCCGATTGCTGCGATAAGATCGTCAACCGCCTTTGCGGCTGCTTTGTCCTCGGCTTCTTTTACAAGGCGGGCATACTCGGCTTCCGCATCGGTAAGAGTCTTATAATTCTTTACAAACTCCTTCTGTGCGGGAGTAAGCGCGTCGAATGCCTTTATCGCCTCATCGATCTTTGCCTTGCTCTCATCGGTGAGGGTTACCTCGCCGATTGCTGCGATAAGATCGTCTACCACCTTTGCGGCTGCTTTGTCCTCGGCTTCTTTTACAAGGCGGGCATACTCGGCTTCCGCATCGGTAAGAGTCTTATAATTCTTTACAAACTCCTTCTGTGCGGGAGTAAGCGCATCATATGCCGCTCTTGCCGCATCGATTTTTGCTTTGCACTCATCGGTAAGAGTTACCTTGCCGATTGCCGCAATCTTATCCTCAACGGCTTTTGCCGCTTCCTTATCCGCTTTTTCTTTAAGGAGCCGGGCATACTCCGCCTCGGCGTCCGTAAGCTTTTTATAGTTGTCGATATAGGTTTTTGCATTCTCGGAAAGCTTATCATAAGCGGCTCTTGCGGCGTCGATTTTTGCCTTGCATTCATCGGTAAGAGTTACTTCTCCGATTGCTTCGATTGCGGCTTTTACCGCCGCAACCTCGTCATAGTTTGCGGTGGGGTTTTCTTTGGTGTAATCGTCGGTGTAATAGAGAACGATTACATCGCCGTCATGAAGATCCTGCTGCGCAATGCCGAGAGCACTGTTTACGCCGTTTATTGTAAACTGCCAGCAGGAATTTTCGCCGTTATCTCCGGCGGAAACCTTGTTTCCGTTATACTCGACCGCCGTGATATAGTTGCCGCCCGGATTTGTAATTGTTACGCCGACTTTTCTTTGGGCGATGGTGTTGTTAATAAAGGTTCTTACCGTCTGGTTATTATAAACTTCGTACTCCGTCATCGGGAACCATTCGGTAAGGTTTCCGCCTTTGAGGGTATGGACGGTTCCGTCCGTGCCATGAGCGGAATCTCCGAGAATTTGAATAGAAACCTTCATCTTACCGGTTGCAGACTTATACAGCTCTACACCAAAGGTAAGCTTGTAATTCTTATATGTAAGATGAGCAAGCTGAATTCTTTCCTTGTCGGTAAAATCGATTCCGCCGAATTCACCTTCGGACGCATTTATTTCTTCCTGCGTTCCGTCGCTGTATTTTACAAGGATGTGTTTGCTGTAAAGGGATTCATAGCCGCCCTCCATGGGAATGCTTATAGGCGGGTTGGCTTCCAACGGGCCTTTTACGGAATCGTCATAAGAATTTATGGAGGTAATTCCGATTACATGTTTTCCCTCGCCGAATACGGGATACTCCGCACCCTGCTGCCAGTTATTTCTTCCGTACTCGCCGGAATTGAGCAGCTTTACAAGCTCTCCGTTTGTAACCTGAGCACGGGTCACCTTTTTGGTTACCTTTTCGGAGGTCATGGGGTCGTCATCTCTGCCGTATTTTGTATATGTGTTGTAATCAACCTTATCTGCATTGAAAACAACCTCTACTGCGCCTATTCCGTTTGCTGCACCGCAATCCTCCGCAAAATAGTTGTTTTCAACATCGTTGTACAGATCCATCGACTTCATAAAGCCGATTACGCCGCCAAAGGTGGCGTCTTCGCCTGTTGCGGACACGGTTCCGCTGAAGTAGTTTCCTCTTACTCTGCCTATGCCGTTGCCCCAGTTGTTTTTAACGCCAAGCTCGCCGCCGAAAATGCCGCCGACTTTGTCTTTGCCCTGAATGCTGCCGGTTGCATAGCAGTTTTCGATAGTAACGCAGGGACTGTTCGGTGCAGAACCCGCAAGGTAACCGCTGCCAACGATGCCGCCGACGCCCTCTCCGGTGGCGATAATGTCGCCGTAGAATGCGCAGTTGTTTACAATGCACTTACGCATGGACTGACCCTTGAAGCCGACGATACCGCCGACATAGTTGCGTCCGTAGACGGTTGCGTAGCTGACGCATCCGGTGATAGTGCCGTTCCATGCGCCGCAGAACGAGCCTATCATATCCTGTCCGTTGAGCGGTTCAATCGGTGTTGCCCACATATAATCCACTTTCGCCAGCGCAAGGTCGCCCCATGTGCCGTCGTCGCCTATTACAACGCCCTTTTCCACGGTGCAGTCGTAAATATTGACGGATTCGTTGCCGTAGCCGCCGATAAGACCTGACTTGAGAATATGAGAGCCGGATTTTATCGTGATATTCTTAATAAGACCGGTGCAGCTTGTGGTATAACCCTCTACAAGACCGTAGCCCGGAATTTTTTCACCGTAAATGCTTAAATTTTCGATTGTGCAGCCTTTCGGCACACCGATAAGGGAAAGGCTGTTCTTCGGAACAATAAGAGTTTTTCCGTTTCCGTTTATATTTCCGGAAAAGCCCGTTTTGCTTGTTCCGATAGGAGTCCAGTTTGCGGGAAGAGTTATGCTGTCAATATCGTCCGCAAATTTGAAATACACTCTCTTAAATACATCGCCGTTGTTGCACTCTTTTGAGATATAGGCAAGGTCCTCGGAGGTTTTGATTATGTAGGGATTTCCCTCTGTTCCTTCGCCCTCCATACCTATTCCTTCCTGTTTAACTTCTATTTGAACAAATATTGTGTCGTAAGAATTAACTGTTTTATCCTGAATATATACTCCAAAGCCTTTTACATTTCTAATGGGAAGCTGATACCCGGACTTAAAAGTTGTAGCATTATATATAAATAATTTATATTGCGGACCTTGTGTTTCAAATTTTTCATTTTCTATGTATTCTTCGACCGTCGGAATACCTTTTGAGTGAAGCTTAGTTCCTATGCCGGAAAATGTTGCCGTTTCCTGCAATGCAGCAAAGGACTTAATTTCTGCGTCCTCCGGAAGCGTTATAACATAAGCTTTACCGGAGCCGCCGGATCTTGCAGCCGTGCCTACCTCTTCGATTTTACCCTCGCCGCTTGAAACATATGTAAGAGTAAAAACGCCGTCAACGCTTATGGTCTTTTCGGTAGCGGGTGCGGCGGTGGAAACCTGCACGATTACCAGGTACATTCCGTCGGCATTGCTGCACATTACGGCAAAGCCCTTAACATCCTTTGTCGGAAGGGTCTTTCCGTCGTCAAAAGCAACTCCAAGACCTGTTATGGCTTCTTCAAAATCTTCGTTTTTCATCCAGGAGTCTTCGCCGTTCGGTGCTTCCTCCGGAATATAGGTTTCTGCGCCGGGTACCTTAGGATTTGTTGCGCCATAGGGAAGCGAGGCGAGATAAGCCGTAGCAAAGCCCATATATTCGCCGATTCGCTCTGCGGTTACGCTTCCGCCGTCGTAGCTTACAACAAGTGCTCCTTCGTCGGCATTATTGGAAATTACGGGATAGCCGTCCTCTCCGACAGTCCACTTTACCGTTTCGCCCGTAAGGGATTCCGCCGCATTAAGCTTTGCAAGGAATTCGGCAGATTTAAGCTTTTCTGCGGTCAATGCGGCAAAGCCGCTTGTTGCGTCGTCAACGGTTTCGTCGTTAACAGAGCCTATTCCCATTAAAGAGGATCCTTCAAGATAATTGCAGTTTGCAGGATATGCGTCCTTCGGATTTTTTGTAAGATATCCAAGAACACCGCCGCAATAGAGCGTGCAGCCGGAAACTCCGTTTTCCGCCTCTGCACTTACCCCTCCGATGCTGTAACAATTTTGGATTTGGCTTATTCCGACAAAGTTTGAAATACCGCCGCATACCATTGTTGCGCTCTGTCCAAACACTTTTCCTATAACAGTTCCGTTATTATAGCAATTTTCTATTATTGAATCGTTTGCATTGCCCACAATACCGGCAACATAAACAGATCTGCGCCAGCTTTGTGCTGCCTTATGAGTTATTCCGCAATAAATGTTTCCTTTATAAGCGCAGCCTATAACCTTTGCTCCTACAGCAGTGCTTCCGATAAGACCGCCGAAATTAGAGGTTTGCTTAAGGCTTCCGCTTACGGTTATGTCAACCTTGCTGACACAGTTAATTACCTTTCCGGCGGCGGTTTCGTCGCCGTCATATATATCGGAACAGAGATATCCTATAAGACCGCCGCACTTAACCCGTGCCGCAAGGTCTTTTATGTCAATTTTGCCTTCAACGGTAATGTTTTCTATTGTTCTCTTTGCCGCAAAGCCAAAAAGACCGATGTATTCTGCGCCAACGGTTATGGACATATTTTTTACCGTATGATTCTGACCGTTAAAGTTTCCTACATATCTGTTGGGATAATTTCCGATAGGCGTCCATTCCTTATTGTTGAGGTCAATATCCGCAGTAAGAACGGCGTTTGCCGCTGCGGCTGTTCCATCGTTTACCTTTGCGGCGAACCACGCAAGCTCCTCCGCAGTGCCAATTTGATATACCTCGTTAACCTGTTTCGGTTCCGTTGCAGTTGCGCCGTCCCAGCCTTCGCCGCTGCTGGATTCGGAGCTTGCTACCTGAATGATAACCGCCTTTTGACCGTCGCTATAATAGGCTTCGCAGAAAAAACCCTTTACATTGGTGGTAGGAAGAGTAAAGCCGTCATTGAAGCTGATATTCATGTTTTCATTTGTATTCAGCTCTTCAATCATGGTGAGGAAGCCCTCGTTCTCTACCCAAAGGCTTGTATCCCTATCAGCTAATCTGGGATATACGTTTGTAAAGAACATATCGCCGGCACTGATATTGGTTGCGCCGTAAGGAAGCTGTGCCAAATACAGCTTTTCACCGCCGTTTGTGCGGCAGGTACCGATTTCGACGGCTTCAACGCTGCCGCCGTCGTACTCGACGGTGTGAGAAACAGCCTGAGTGGCTACTTCATTGCTCACGGAAGGATCTGCCTCTTCAAGCACTTCGCCAACGGGTGCAAGATCAAGTGCCTCCATCCCATCGGCAAGCACCGTTACAGGCATTACGGACAAAATCATCATTGCTGCCAGCAATAATGACAGGAATTTTTTCATCAAAATTCCCTCCTCTTTAATTTTTTCATATGTCGCAAACGACCAAAAGGCCGTAATTGCCGTTTTTCGGCTTTTCGGCGAACCTTGTCCTCATTAAGCGGGCACAGTACCGTTAATTTTACAATAAAAAAGCACCAAAGTTTTTCCAAACTTTGGTGCAAACGCATTTATGCACTCACATATATTCCGCTTGGGAAAGCCAAAAGCGGAGATTGGAACCGAATATCCTGACTTTGTGCTCTGCGGCGTATTGCCGCACGGGTTGCTTTCGCCTTCCCCGCTTTTTTTGCGAGTGGCTGCGCCTTTGCGCCGAAAGCTTCCTTTCCCACATTCACAGTGCCGTTTCTGCGTCGGGGATTTCCACCCCGTTCCTCTGTACTTTGCGCAAAAAAGCGCAAAGCCGTGTTCCGAAATATGCCGATATTCTATTTTAAGTAAATTCACTTTTACTGTTAAATTATTATGAACCATTTATTAAGATTTGTCAATATATTCACACAAAAAATAGCAAGAATGGAAGCGTACCGCACCGTGCTCAAAATCGGGATATTGCGTGCTCATCCGTGCTCAAATCGTTTTTGCAACGGCATATTTTACTCTTGCTCCATACTTTTTTGAAACCAGCAAACCCATGCCTTCAAATTTTAGCACAAACGCCCGGATAGTCGCATAGGCAGCATTACCAAAATCCTTTTCAAGCTGCTTTGTTGAAAATTCTTCCGTCCCATAATGTGAAATCACGAACTTCCAAAGCTGTGCTTCCTTTTCGGTTATCTTGCCCTCGCGCAGTGCTCTTTCATATTCGCCGAATGTGCCGTTTGCGGTGTAGCCCTCGCCAATTTCGGCATAAACGCAATCCGCAAAGTACTTGACAAACGGAGTCACATCAATTACACCACTATACTTTCTATTCTCCTCCACCTGCGTAAACGCAGCGTAGTAAGCTTTTTTCGTCTGTTGTATTCTGCTTGAAAACGGAACAAACAGTGCCGACCGATAGCCTTTCTGCACCAAGAACCACAGGTGCAAAAGCCGCGCCATTCTGCCGTTACCGTCAAAATACGGGTGAACATACGCCATATAGAAATGCACGATTGCGGCCTTTGCAAGGTCGTTTATATCGTCGTCGCAGTTCGCAAATTCCACAATTGCCCGCATAAATTCAGGTACTTTTTCCGCCGCCAAACCTGCGTGCTCAACCTGCTCGCCAACTACATACACCACATCATCGCGGTAGAACTTTCCTTCGGAAAGCCTGTCCTCCGGCGGCAGAAAATCGCCCACCGTCATCATGTAAAGCCTATATATGTTTTCTTCTGTTATCTTGTTTTCCGGCACAGAAATGAACTCTATTCCACGCTTTATGCCAAGTATGCGATTTTCCTGCTCGTCCGCCGGAGCCATTCCTTTTAGTATTTTGCGAACGCTGTCGCGGCTGAAATCAATGCTTTCAATGGCGGAGGTCGCCACGATTTCATCCTCTGCAGCGCGAAAGCCGTAGCTTTTGTCCTGCGTGCTCAAAAGCCGCTTTGCGGCGTTTTGCTTTATCCGTGTTCCATCGTCAACGAAAACAAGATTTTCCCCGTCGAAGTCCAAAATCGGCAACTTGATATAGTAAAGCTCCTTCAGTGCCTGTAAAAACGCATCAAAATTCTCGCCGTATTTGTATTTCATATTTTTATAATCGGCTGAATTTTTATCTCTGAATATCTTTGCAAAATTTTCTATGTCCATAAAATCACCTGATATTTATTAGTATCAATTTATATCAGTATAAATCAGTTCTCATTTTGTGTCAAGCTCTTGTCACCTTGATTTTAAATAAAATTTTCAAATATACGCTCACTATAATCGGACTTTATGGTTGTATACGGCATCTTTCCTTCAACCATTTCCCTTTCTTTAAGCTGTACATAGCTTTTAGTACCCTCTTTCACGTCAAATACCCACCATTCTGCAGCTAGACCCGGTATGAGGATAAAAATATTATCAAATCTTTTGCTGTTTATGTATTGAGCCTTCAAATTATCTAAGAATTTCTCCCTTCTTAGCTCATTGCCTGTAACCAAAACAGATCCATATTCGACGCTCATCCAGTCATATAAATTCAACAAGCAAAGAATACATAAATTCACCTGCCCCACGGCGTATTTCTTTTTCGCTTTCTTTTCGACACTTTTCAATATGCAATCCATTGCATCTTTTTCAACATCGTCTGAAGCGTATTCTGCATTTTTTATTTTTCTTACATATGTGTCCCCTTTTTCACCTGTAGATGCCATTGTAAATTCAAAGGGCACTCCATCGCAAAAATAATCAGGCTCAAATTTGTTTGGGTCTCCCCTCTTCCATCCGTCTTTCAATAGGGTTCTACTCATAATATATTGCATAAATTCCTCGTTGCAATTTTTATTATAAAAGTTTTTTGGAGTATATGAGTAAAAGCCGATGCCGCAATTTCCCATTTTGTTTTTCTCCTTTTATTAAACAGTATTTCTTAGTTATTGGTACTTAATTCATACTACATTTGTTATACATAGCTTTTATCTGTTCAAGGTTCTCGCTTTCATAAATTACTTTACGCAGCAATTCTTCCCTGTATAATATAAACTCCGATATATCCGCCAAAAGCTTGTCCTCCGCTTCCATTTTGTTTTTGTACAATTCATCAAGAGGCGCAAAAGTGCTTAAACTTTTTATAACTTTAAATGCACAGTCTTTGTAATAAGTAATTTCCTCTATAAGCTTCCCCGCACTTTTCTCTGAATATGTCGCCAACTCGCTTATTAACTCGATCACTAAAGCTTCAATTTTACCATATTGCGTGTTAGCCTTTCCTCTCGAAAATACTTTGAGTTTCTCCATTCCTTCCAAACTAATATTTTCAAGACTTATCTTTTCCAATTCATATATCAACTCAGAAAGATCACAAGTGTGCGTCAATTCTTCTCTCAATGTTTTTAAATGATTTATTTTTTTGTTTTCATGATCTATTATACTGCTAATTACAGAAAGTTCGTTTGCTCTCATAGCGAGTTTTTCCGTTCTTAGTTGTGCTGCGTCGTTTTCTTCTTTAAACTTTTTATTTTGCCAAACTGCCAATAGTCCCAGAGAAACCGTGCTGCTATATGTAAGAATTTCACCGGCACTCCATTTTGCTTCAAACAGCTTGTCCGGTGCAGCAAATGAAAACAATAAATGAATTATTAGTGCAAATAACCCACTTATAACTCCAAAGATTAAAACCAAATTTATTTTTTTATTCTTCATTTTGTCACCCACTTATCAAAAAACTTCCGCAATTTTTTTGCTGACCTTGTTTCCTAATTGCTTTATTTTTCATTTTTTCAGCACGAAAGAGTATTTGTAAATATTATATCATATATTTATTCTTATTCAAAACATTCTACCACTTTTTATTTATATTATGCTTGAATGTCAAGCACCTCTTATGTTTAGCCGAACGGAGGAGGCACTGCTTTGCTTTTATGCCGTATTAAAAGGAACAAATAATCCGTCAAATTTCAGTTATTTGTGCTTTTGAGCACGGCTTTTTTCTTTCGAGTACCGCCGCAAAGGTGAGCACGGCGGAGCGTGCTCAAAAAACAAGTGCCCCTCTGTGTCTGACCACACAGAGGGGCACTGTCGTGCTTCTAAAGCATCTTAAAGGAAGGAGAAGTGATTCACAATTTAATTATTTGTGCTTTTTGAGCACGAGTGCCGCTGCTGCGAGCACGAGCATTGCGGGCGCAATGCTCATTGCCGGTGCGCCGGTATGGGGGTTCTGTTCGCCCTTTGCGGCGGCGTTTGCGGTAATGTGGATTACGGAGGAGTTATCTCTCCTGTCATCACGCTCGTCCTTCATTAGAATGGCGTATGCCTTTTCGCAAGCGATGAGCTTTTTGAGGGCTTCCTCGGAAACAAGTTCCTTCTGCTCCGGAGTAAGTGCTTCGTAGCTGCTGCGAGCGTCTTTAATCGCTTTGCCGCTGTCCTTGGTCACAGGCTGAAGCCTTGCAATCTTGTCCTCCACTTCCTTAGCCGCTGCTTTGTCCTCGGCTTCCTTTACAAGGCGGGCATATTCGGCTTCCGCAGCCTTGAGCTTGCTCTCGGTTTCGGGTGCAAGGAGCTCTTTCTGCGCAGGAGTAAGTGCGTTAAATGCTTTTCTTGCAGCCTCAATGGCTTTGCCGCTGTTGAGGGTAACGGGAGCAAGCTTCGCAACCGCTTCGTCAACTGCTTTTGCTGCCGCTTCATCCTCTGCCGCTTTTTTAAGTCTTTCATACTCTGCTTCCGCATCGGTAAGAACCTTGAGGTTCTTTACAAGCTTCTTCTGTGCGTCGGTGAGCTTGTCATATGCGGCTCTTGCGGCGTCAATCTTTCCCTTGCTCTCGTCGGTAAATTCAACCTTGCCGATTGCTGCGATAAGATTGTCAACGGCCTTTGCTGCCGCTTCATCCTCTGCCGCTTTTTTAAGTCTTTCATACTCTGCTTCCGCATCGGTAAGAACCTTGAGGTTCTTTACAAGCTTCTTCTGTGCGTCGGTGAGCTTGTCATATGCGGCTCTTGCGGCGTCAATCTTTCCCTTGCTCTCGTCGGTAAATTCAACCTTGCCGATTGCTGCGATAAGATTGTCAACTGCTTTTGCTGCCGCTTCATCCTCTGCCGCTTTTTTAAGTCTTTCATACTCTGCTTCCGCATCGGTAAGAACCTTGAGGTTCTTTACAAGCTTCTTCTGTGCGTCGGTGAGCTTGTCATATGCGGCTCTTGCGGCGTCAATCTTTCCCTTGCTCTCGTCGGTAAATTCAACCTTGCCGATTGCTGCGATAAGATTGTCAACGGCCTTTGCTGCCGCTTCATCCTCTGCCGCTTTTTTAAGTCTTTCATACTCTGCTTCCGCATCGGTAAGAACCTTGAGGTT
>CAKSLF010000020.1 GCA_934466455.1 uncultured Oscillospiraceae bacterium
ACGGCACCGGCAGATACACCGCAACCTTTACCGTAGATTGGGCGGAAACCCAAACCAAGAACATTGTTCTCAATGCTCTCGATCACGATTGGAACGCCACCACCTACGATTGGAAAGAGGTTGAGGGCGGCTACGAGTGCACCGCAAAGCGTGTTTGCAACCGTGACGCTTCCCATGTTGAAACCGAAACCGTAAATGCGACCTATGCGGAAATCACCCCCGCTACCTGCCTAGTGAACGGCAAGGGCAGATACACCGCAACCTTTACCGTAGATTGGGCGGAAACTCGGACTAAAGACATCGTGCTCAAGGCTCTCGGTCACGACCACAGCGGAAAATGGATCTATAACCGTGAGGATCACTGGAAGAAATGTACTCGCTGCGGCGAAGTTCTTGACCTCCACGAGCACGACTTTACCGATTGGACCTTTGAGTATAAGAGCAAGACCGATAAATACCGTGACTGCAAGGTTTGCGGCTATCATCAGGAAGCTACCGTCATCAATATCGGCGGCAACACCGTTATAAAGCCCAATACCGAGCATAACCCGAACACCGGCGCAGAGGTTCCCTCTGTTCTTCCCGCAATCGCAGTTCTTGCCGGCATTGCAGTTCTTCTCGGCAAAAGAAAATAATCGCACCTTGCGATAGATAAAAAAGGCTCTGCTTTTGCAGAGCCTTTTTTATTAAAATCGTATATTCGCTGCTTTTCTAAGGATGAATGGTTTTCCGTTCCTCCGTTTTTTTGTGCGGCAAAGTTGCAAAAATCATATAAATATGCTATATTATTATTTTATAGAGTGTTTTTGAAAAAAGGAGGAGCGCAGCTATGGATGTAAGAATAGGCGATACGCTTGTGATGAAAAAAAATCACCCCTGCGGCGGCGCAAGTTTTACGGTTTTGCGCTCCGGAATGGATTTTAAGCTGCGGTGCGAAAAATGCGGGCACGAGCTTGAAATTCCGCGCAGCAAAGCCGAAAAGAATATAAAACAAATAATCAGGGAGGGCGCAGCGGTTGATAGATAAGCTTGCGGATATCGAAAGACGCTGGGAGCAGGACGGAATCCAGCTCTATCAGCCGGAGGTAATAAGCGATAACGACCGCTATACGGCTCTTATGAAAGAGTACCGTGCCCTTGCGCCTATTGCGGAAAAATATAAAGAATATAAAGCGGCAAAGTCGCATTTTGATGAAGCGGAAGACATTCTTTCCTCCGAAACGGACAAAGAGCTTAGGGATATGGCAAAGGAACAGCTTGAAGAAAGCAAAAATCTTATGGCACGGCTTTCCGAGGAGCTTAAAATACTGCTTATTCCGAAAGACCCGGATGATGACCGTTCCGTTATTATGGAAATACGCAGCGGAACGGGCGGAGAAGAAGCGGCTCTTTTTGCGGCGGTGCTTTACAGAATGTATACGATGTATGCGGAATCAAAGGGTTGGCGCACGGAAGTAATATATGCCAACCAAACCGAGCTTGGGGGCTATAAAGAAATTTCCTTTTCCGTAGAGGGAGAGGGAGTTTTCGGAAGGCTGCGCTTTGAGAGCGGTGCTCATCGGGTACAGCGTGTCCCAACAACGGATTCCCAGGGGAAAATACAAACCTCCGCAGTTACCGTGGCAGTTTTGCCGGAACCGGAAAATGTTGAGATTGAAATTGACCCTAAGGATTTGCAGATAGATACCTTCCGCTCAAGCGGAGCCGGCGGTCAGCACATAAACAAAACAAGCTCCGCAATCCGCATAACCCATATTCCGACGGGAATGGTGGTAGAATGTCAGGATGAGCGCAGCCAATATAAGAATAAGGATAAGGCGATGAAGGTCTTGCGGAGCCGTCTTTATGAACAAAAAAAGCAGGCTTCGGACGATGCGAGGGCGGCGGAACGCAAATCCCAGGTGGGAAGCGGCGACCGCAGCGAACGGATACGCACCTATAACTTCCCGCAGGGGAGAGTTACGGATCACAGAATCGGACTTACGCTTTATAAAATAGACTCCATAGTAAACGGGGAGCTTGACGAGCTTATTGAACCGCTTATCGCAAATGACCGTGCGGAAAAGCTTCGTGGGGAGGAATAACTCTTATGGAAACTCTGTTTCTTGACGCAAAAAACGACGGCGCAATCGAAACCGTTGCAAAAATTCTTAAAAACGGCGGACTTGCGGCAATACCGACAGAAACGGTATATGGGCTTGCCGCTAACGCCTTTGACCCGGTTGCCTGTGCAAACATTTTTAAGGCAAAGGGAAGACCCGGAGATAATCCGCTTATCGTCCATATATGCAATATTGATATGCTTGGCGATGTTGTGGCGGAGGTTCCGGAAAAAGCAAGGATTCTTGCGGAAAAATTTTGGCCCGGTCCCCTTACAATGATCATGAAAAAAAGCGACAAAATCCCTATGGTTACAAGCGCAAACCTCCCTACGGTGGCGGTGCGTTTTCCGGCGCATCCGGTGGCGCAGGAGATAATAAGAAAAACAGGGCTGCCCCTTGCGGCACCCTCCGCAAATCTTTCCGGAAGCCCAAGCCCGACCACCTTTGAGCATTGCGTGCATGACCTTACGGGACGGGTTGACGCAATAATAGACGGAGGACCCTGCGCCGTTGGGGTGGAATCCACCATAATTTCCTTTGCGGATGAAACGCCGATGCTGCTCCGCCCGGGATATGTTACCCTTGAGCAGCTGCGGGACGCAATAGGCGAGGTCGGACTTTCAAAAGCCGTACTCGAAAAGCTCGGTGATGGGGAAAAGGTGCTCTCTCCCGGTATGAAATACAAGCACTATGCGCCAAAAGCAAAGGTGAGCCTTGTTAAAGCAAGCACCGAAAAATATGTAGAATATGTAAATGAACACGCAAATGAAGAGGGCGTATTCGCCCTTTGCTTTGATGAGGAAGCTCCCATGCTCAGAGTGAGCACGGTGTGCTATGGCTCAAAATTTTCCGATGAAGAGCAGGCGGAACGCCTCTTCGACGCTTTGCGTGAGCTGGACGATGCCGGTGCGCTGTGTGTGTATGCACATTCTCCGAGAACAAGCGGGGTGGGTATGGCGGTATATAATCGCCTTGTTCGTGCGGCAGGCTTTGATATAATCACTCTTGATTGACGGAGGAGCATTATGGCGGAAATAATAGGACTTACCGGGCAAACCGGCGCAGGAAAAAGCACGGTAAGAGCCTTGCTCAAGATGAAGGGTGCTGCCGTAATAGATGCGGACTCCGTTGCGCATGAGGTTGCGGATAACGATCTTTCATGCCTTACGGAGATTGTTGAGCATTTTTCATGTAGGGTGCTCAATGATAAGGGCGGACTTAACAGAAAAGCCCTCGGAAGGATCGTTTTTTCGGATAAAAAGCAGCTTTCCGTGCTTAATAAAATAATGTTTCCGTATATTGTTTCCGCAATAAAGGGCAGAGTTACGGCTTATGAGCACACCGGGGCGCAGCTTATAGTAATAGACGGCGCAACGCTTATTGAAAGCGGGTGCTCAAAAATGTGCTCCGTGCTCATCTCCGTAACTGCAGAAGAGGAAACCCGCATTACAAGAATAATCCACCGTGACGGAATAAGCAAAAAGGACGCTTTGCGCCGGGTTTCCGCACAGCATACGGAGGACTTTTATACACAAAACTCGGATTATGTCATAAAAAACAACGGTACCCCCGGCGACCTTGAGAGGGAAACCGAAAAGGTGATTGAAGAAATAGAAAAAGGCAAAGAAGCCTTTTCTGCGGAGGATATATCTTGAGCAAAGCATTAAAAAGCGCAGCCCTACTGGTGCTTATTCTGGGGTTTCTTGTTTTTGCGGGAATTATGATGAACCGCTCTGCAAAAACCCTTGAGCACTGGGCGTATCCAATCAAGTATGAAAATATAATAAGGGAAAAGGCAAGGGAAAACGGAGTTCCGCTTTCTGTGGTTTTTGCGGTTATCCGTGCGGAGAGCAACTTTGACACGGAGGCGGAAAGCCGAGTTGGCGCAAGAGGGCTTATGCAGGTTACAAAAACCACATATGAATGGATCGATTACTACCGCGGCGCAACAGGGGCGGAATGGGACGACTTTTTTACGCCGGAGGTAAATGTTGATTACGGGACATGGCTTCTTGCTTATCTTTACGACAGCTTCGGAAATTGGAATACGGTTTACGCCGCCTATAATGCGGGACCGAATGCGGTAAAAAAATGGCTGAAGGATCCCGAATATTCTTCCGACGGTGAAACGCTTTTTAATATCCCTTACGGCGAAACATCAAAATATGTTGAAAAAGTCAGCTCTTATCGTGACGGATACAAATCTGTTTATGATTTCGACTGATTTTTACATAAAATAAAAATAAATTACATAAAGGAGAAAAAAACATGAGCGAAAAAGAAAAAACTCCGGGTCAGCTTCTTCAGGAAAAACTTCTCCGTGCGCCTAAAAACGCCGGGCTTACTCTCCCCGAGGAAGAAGTAGCCGAAGCCTATGATTATTGCGAAGCCTATAAGGACTTTATAAGCACCTGCAAAACCGAGCGTGAGTTTATAGACTGGTGTGTTCCTATGCTTGAAAAAGAGGGCTTTGTTCCCTTTGAACCCGGCAAAAAATATGTTGCGGGCGATAAAATATATATAAATAACCGCAACAAAGCGTTCCTTTTTGCAAAAATCGGACGCCGTCCTCTTGAGGAGGGTCTTCATATTGCCGCTGCGCATATTGATTCTCCCCGCCTTGACCTTAAACCCAATCCTCTTTATGAGGACAAAGAGCTTGCCCTCTTTAAGACTCATTACTATGGCGGAATCAAGAGATACCAGTGGACAACAATTCCGCTTGCACTCCACGGCGTAATCGTTCGTAAGGACGGAACCTCCGTTACGGTTAATGTCGGTGAGGACGAGAATGACCCCGTTTTCTGCGTAAGCGACCTTCTTCCGCACCTTGCAAAGGAGCAGATGGACAGAAAGCTCGGCGACGGAATCCGTGGCGAGGAGCTTAATATCCTTATCGGCTCCACCCCCTTCAGAGATGACGCAGTAAGCGAAAAGGTAAAGCTTAATATCGCAAATATTCTCTTCGAAAAATACGAAATTACCGAACAGGACTTCCAGTCCGCAGAGCTTACCATGGTTCCCGCAGGAAAAGCCCGCGATGTCGGCTTTGACAGAAGCCTTATAGGCGCATATGGTCACGACGACAGAGTTTGCGCATACGGCGAGCTTACCGGTATTCTTGCCGCAGACCCGGAATATACTGCGGTCGCCTGTTTTGCCGATAAGGAGGAAACCGGTTCCGACGGTCCTACCGGCATGAACAGCAAGATGCTCTCTTATTTTGCAATGGATTTGGGTCGTCCCTACGGAATCCCCGGTCATGTAATCCTCAGCCACAGTAAATGCATTTCCGCCGATGTAAACTGTGCGGTTGACCCCACCTTTGACAGTGTTCACGAGAAGAACAATGCCGCATATCTTAATTACGGCATTGTTGTAACAAAATACACCGGTTCCGGCGGCAAATACGGCACCAACGACGCCCCCGCAGAGTTCTGCGGCGAAATTCGTAAGATGATGGACGAAGGCGGCGTTGTATGGCAGACCGGTGAGCTTGGTAAGGTAAACGAAGGCGGCGGCGGCACCGTTGCAAAATATATTTCCCGCCTTGAGGTAGATACCATTGATGTAGGCGTTCCGCTTCTTTCAATGCACGCTCCTATGGAGATAGCCTCCAAAATCGATGTCTTTATGATGCATAAGGCTTCCGAAGCTTTCTATAACGCAAAATAATTGTTTTAATAAAAAAGTGCGGCTTGCAAAAAGCAAGCCGCATTTTTTTTATTATTCTCATATGCGATAAGATAATTTATCTGCAAAAAGGCTTTAATTTGCCGAGATTTCGCTTAGCCATTCGCTTATATCCTCTTTTGCGGCGTTTGACGGGAATCTTTTGCCTTCAAGCCAACTTCCGGAGCCTGCGGCTTCCTCAAGCAGCTCGCCGCTGCTGCCAAGCCCGGAGCTTGCGGAGGTGCAAAACGGAATAACGGTTTTACCGGAAAAATCGTTTCCCTCTATAAAACCGTTTATGGGCCATGCCGCAATTCCCCACCAAATCGGATAGCCTACATAAACCGTATCGTATTGTTCCCAATTATCGGGTACGGATTTTGTAAGGGGAACACTCCGCTTGCTTTCGTCATTATGCTCTGCACATACACGGCTGTCGCTGTTTGTCCAATCCAAATCGCTGCTTGAATAAGGCTCTTCGGGCACAATCTCAAAAATATCTGCGCCAAGAGTATCGGAAATGGTTTCTGCAACGGCTTTTGTGCTTCCCGTTGCAGAGTAATAAACAACAAGGGTCTTGTTGCCTTCCGGAGCCTCGTTTTCACTGTCGGGGGAGCTTGTATCATTGTCAAGTGCGGCAATCTTAGCCATCTCCCCATCCGTAAGAGTAAAATCAAACACATCAAAATTTTCTTCCATACGCTCGAGGTGCGTGGATTTCGGAATAACAACAATTCCTCTTTGCAGATGCCAACGGATAATTACCTGAGCAACGTTTTTTTTTGTGGCTGTCGGCTATTGCTTTAAGCTCGGGTAAATCGAACATTCCGCCTCTGCCCTCGCCGAAGGGTGCCCACGCCTCAAGCTGTACGCCGTATTTTTCATTCCATTCCTTTGCGGCTTTTTGTTGGTTATGAGGATGAATTTCTATCTGGTTGACCATGGGCTTTATCTTTGAAAAAGAAGCAATATCAATCATGCGGTCGGGATAGAAGTTTGAAATGCCTATTGCACGGAGCTTTCCCTCCTCATACAAATCCTCAAGTGCCCTCCGGGCACCGTAATAATCGCCAAAGGGCTGGTGTAAAAGCATAAGGTCGATATAATCGGTTTTTAGCTTCCTCATTGACTCAAGAACGCTCTTTTTACATTCCTCATAGCCGTAATGCTCAATCCAGACTTTAGAGGTCAGAAAGATTTCTTCCTTCGGAACGCCGGATTTTTGCAGGGCGTTGCCCACTTCCTCCTTGTTAAAGTAGGATTGAGCGGTATCAATAGAGCGGTAGCCGGTTTTTAGTGCGTCAAGCACGCATCGCTCGCACTCGTCTTTTGTTACCTGATATACGCCATAGCCAAGCTGCGGCATTTTTACCCCGTTAGACAATGTTACATACATCATGACAGTCACCCGAAAAAGTCCTTTCCGTAGATATTTTTACAGTGAATTATATTCGTAGTCCGTCACTGGCTCCAACCATTCGGTCGATGGATTTTTGCCGGGAACCTCTATTGCCAAATGAGAAAACCAACTGTCCTTTGCTGCGCCGTGCCAATGCTTTACTCCGGGGGCAATGTTAACGGTGTCGCCGGGCAAAAGGATTTGTGCCTTTTTACCCCATTCCTGATAATACCCTTTTCCTGCGACGCAGATAAGTATTTGACCGCCGCCTTCTTCGGCATTGTGAATATGCCAGTTGTTTCGGCAGCCGGGCTCAAAGGTGACATTGAAAATACCGATTTGACTTTTTGAAACCGGAGCCAAATAGCTTTGCCCCGTAAAATATTTTGAAAAGCCGGTATTCGGTTCTCCTATGTGGAATGGCATGGAGTTTTCGTGCTTTTGTTTTTCGCTTTCCCCCTCGGCTTCTGTCCAAACATTTTTTGCGAGCCTAAATGCCGCCCAAGCCTTTGGCCAACCGGCATAAAATGCGGCATGAGTTATGATTTCCGCAATTTCCGACCTTGTAATCCCGTTTTCTTTTGCTGCTTTAATGTGATATTCAAAGGAAGAATCGCAAAGCCCCTGCGCCAACAGTGCAGTAACGGTGATAAGAGAACGGTCCCTTGCAGAAAGCTCTTTTTCCCTTGACCATACCTCTCCGAAAAGAATGTCATCATTAAGCTCGGCAAATTTCGGGGCAAATTCTCCAAGGTAATATCTTCCGGCGGTAACGGTTTTCATATTTTATTCACCCAACCTTCAATATCGGATTTTGCTTTGTCAACACGGCTTCCGTAAATAGCAAGTCCGCTTTCAACGGTGGCGTTGGGGCAAAGTTTTTTTATATCGGATTCGCTTTTTCCCATACCGCTGCCCTCATGGGTGCAAAACGGCTTTATAATCTTTCCGCTAAAATCAAAATGCTCCAAAAATGTGAACACAGCCATTGGCATTGTGCTCCAGTAGTTTGGAAATCCAAGATAAATCACATCATATTTATCAATAGAGGAGGGATAGCCTTTGATCTCGGGGCGGGCGTCCTTGTTCTGATCGTTTTTCGCTTCTTCAATACAGGTGTTGTATTCCGCAGAATAGGGCTTTGCCTGCTCGATTTTGAAAATATCGGCACCGGTAAGCTCCTTTATTATGTTTGCGGCGACCTCCGTATTTCCTACCTCGAGTGTTTTAAGAGCACCGCTTACATAATTTTCGTCCGCTCTCGAATAGAAAGCAATAAGCTTGTCAGACATTTTTTTGAAAACCACCTTTCTTTAATCTGTCATAAGTATAGCACCAAGCACATTGACAGAGAATATCCGATATGTTATCATTGTATTAACTAAAAGTTTATAGAGGTGTGCAATGTATAATCCGTTGCTTAATACATTTTTAGAGGCTGTTGACTGCGGAAGCTTTACGAAAGCGGCAGAAAAGCTCTTTATTTCGCCTACCGCAGTTATGAAGCAGATAAATAATCTTGAGGAGCATCTGTCCGTTAAGTTGATAGAAAGAACGCCCTCCGGAATCCGTCTTACTCCTGCGGGAAAGGTGATATACCGTGACGCAAAATTTATGATAGATTATTCTCAAAAGTCCGTTGCGGAGGCAAAGGCTGCGGCGGATAGGTACGATACAACCTTTTGCGTCGGTACTTCTCTACTAAACCCGGCAAAGCCCTTTATGGATTTGTGGTATAAGCTTAATCATGATTTTCCGAGCTATAAGCTGCACCTTGTGCCTTTTGAGGATAATCATGAGGGCATATTGTCGGAGATAAAAAGCCTCGGAGAAAAATTTGATTTTCTCATAGGCGTTTGCGATTCAAAAGCATGGCTTTCTCTTTGCAATTTTTTGCCCCTTGGCAGGTACAAAAAAATGATAGCTGTTTCTCGGGAACATAGGCTTGCAAATAAAAAAACGGTCGAGCTCTCCGACTTGGAGGGCGAAACGCTTATGATGGTAAAAAAAGGAGATTCGGGAGTCAACGATTTTATCCGTAATGACTTGGAAATCAATTATCCGAAAATAAAAATTGAGGACACGCCGTATTTTTACGATATGTCGGTCTTTAACCGCTGCGCAGAAACCGGAAATGTGCTGCTTACAATAGAATGTTGGCAGGATGTTCATCCCGGGCTTGTTTCAATACCGGTTAATTGGGATTACAGTATCCCTTACGGATTGCTTTACAGCCTTGATGCGGACGAAGATGTTATAAAGCTGGTCGATAAGGTAAAAGAAACGCTGTAAAATATTTTTTCGTCCGAATTTGAAAAAGGAAAAGGGCATAAAGGCAAAAATGCCTTTATGTCCTTTTCCGTACGCAGATACGGTTGAAGATAATTTTGAAAAAAGGTCTAATTTTCGCTTTTTCCCTTGGCTATGCTTAAAATATCATTTTTAAGGAGTAAAAGCGCAGCAAGGTTTGGAAAAATCATAAGCCCGTTGAATATGTCGGAAATGCTCCATAAAGTGCGAAGACCAAGGCATGACCCCGCCGCCGCACAAAGGCAAAAAGCCGCTTTGTATATTGCGGCGGCTTTTTTACTGCCGGTAATATAGCCAAGGGCTTTTTCTCCGTAAAAAGCCCAGCCTATAACCGCCGCAAGGGCGAAAAAGAACATTGATATTCCAAGAAAAGCTTCGCCGAAGCCGCCGAAAAACTTTGCGAACGCCGCTGCGGCGGAGCCGTCGTCAATACGGTCAAGCCCGGCGGAAAGCACGGCGAGGGCTGTAAGCGTACAGCATAAAATCGTATCGAGAAAAACCTCCGCAATACCAAGACAGCCTTGCTGCTCCGGGGTTGTGCCGCTGCTTTCGGCGTGGGCTATGGAAGCGGAACCCATACCCGCCTCGTTGGTAAAGGTCCCTCTGGCAATTCCGGTTTTAATCGCTTCGGAGGAAAGTATTCCGGCGATTCCTCCGCCGGCTGCGGCGGGGGTAAATGCTTCGGAAAAAATATTTTGTATTACGGCAGGGATATTTTCCCGGCATATGAAAAGAAGAATACAGCAGCCGATTACATAAAATGCAGCCATGAAAGGAACAAGCAGGGAAGAAGTTTTTATTACCGCTTTTGTTCCCTTAAAGAGAACTGCGGCGGAAAGTATGGCAAGAGCCACACCAAAGACAATCGGCGGCACCCCGAATGCGGCGGAACAGATTGCTCCGGCGGCGTTTGTTTGCACCATATTTCCCGTTCCGAAGGAGGCAAGAATACAGCATATGCACCAAAATATTGCCGGAAGCTTTCCGCCGAAGGCAAGCTCTATGTAACGCATTGCACCGCCTCTGTACTTTACCGCAAGGGCGGCTTCCCCGAATTTAAGCATCATCCCGAAAAATGCGCCGACCCACATCCAAAAAACCGCACCTGCGCCGCCTATGGCGATAGCGGAGGCAACTCCGACAATATTGCCCGTGCCCGCCGTTGCGCCAAGGGCGGTTGCCATTGCGGAAAAACCGCCCTTTTTACTGCCAAGGGTGCTTTTTATGATAAGACGAAGCTTGCTAAGCGGGTAAAATCCGCTTGTGATGCAGAAGAAAGCTCCGCTTAAAAGCACGGGCAGCAAAAGCCCGGGTCCCCAAACAAATTTTGCGGCGTTTTCTATAAAGCTTCCCGCAGCTCCCAAACAACAGCACCCCCAAAAAGACATTTTGATTACCGTATTATTTTATGGAACAGACAATCGGAAAAATACCGGTGCATATAAAAAGGCGGCGGATTGAAAGGCGACTCGGTACAAGAAGGCATATTGCTTTACATATTTTTTCTTAGAAATAAAACAAAAAATCTTCCCATACCTCGTATGGGAAGATTTTTAGCGGCTTTTTTATAACAAATTCTATCAGTATGCTTTGCCCCAATAGACCATTTTGTCGGCGTGCTTTCCGCAAACGGGGCAGGTATCGCCGATATGCTCCTGCTCAAAGGGAATGCAGCGGGAAGAAACTCCCGCAACCTCTTTAAGCTTATCCTCGCAGGCTCTGTCGCCGCACCACATGGATTTGATAAATCCGCTTTTGGTATTTGCAAGCTCAATAAATTCATCAAGATTGTGTGCGGTATATGTGCGGCGTTCGCGATTTTCAAGAGCGTTTTGATAAAGCCCGTTGCGAACTGCGGTAAGAAGCTCCGGGATCTTGGTTTCAAGCTCATCGAGGGAAACAAAATATTTTTCTCTGTTGTCACGGCGAACAAGAACGCACTGGTTTTGCGCAATATCACGGGGACCGATTTCAAGGCGGAGCGGAACGCCCTTCATCTCATATTCGGCAAATTTCCAGCCGGCAGAGTTTTCGCTGTCGTCAAGCTTTACACGGCAGAATTTTGCAAGGCGGTCTTTTATTGCGTTTGCGGCTTCAAGAACGCCTTCCTTATGTTGTGCGGCGGGAACGATAACTACCTGAATAGGAGCGACATCGGGAGGAAGAACAAGCCCGTTGTTGTCGCCGTGGGTCATAATAATTGCACCGATGATACGGGTAGAAAGACCCCATGAGGTTTCAAAGGGAGTGTGAAGCTGGTTATCTCTGCCGGTAAACTGTACATTAAATGCTTTTGCAAAGCCGTCGCCGAAATAGTGGGAAGTGCCGGACTGCAATGCTTTGCCGTCGTGCATCATTGCTTCGATAGTATAAGTTGCCTCCGCACCGGCAAATTTTTCTTTTTCGGTCTTTTGACCCTTTACCATAGGTATAGCAAAGTTCTTTTCACAAACATCGGCATAGATATTAAGCATACGCTCGGTTTCTTCGATGGCCTCCTCTGCGGTTTCGTGCATGGTGTGACCCTCCTGCCAAAGGAACTCCATAGTGCGGAGGAAGGGACGGGTGGTTTTTTCCCAACGGCATACGCTGCACCACTGGTTATAGAGCTTTGGCAGGTCACGGTATGACTTAATGACCCTTGCGTAATGGTCGCAGAAAAGGGTTTCGGAGGTGGGGCGCACGCACATTCTTTCCTGAAGCTGCTCGCCGCCGCCCATTGTAATCCATGCAACCTCCGGTGCAAAGCCTTCGATATGGTCTTTTTCTTTCTGAAGCAGGCTTTCGGGAATAAACATGGGCATATAAACATTTTCGTGCCCGGTTTCCTTAAAGCGGGCGTCAAAAAGCTTCTGAATATTTTCCCAGATGGCATAGCCATAGGGGCGGAGCACCATGCATCCGCGAACACTGGAATAATCAACAAGCTCCGCTTTTTTTACAACATCGGTGTACCATTGGGCAAAGTCATCTTCCATGGAAGTTATGGCTTCAACCATTTTTTTCTGATCTGCCATTTTAATTCACTCCTCACATTTTCCAAAAAAACCAAAATAACGGAACCGGGCGGTTCCGTTATTTTGTATGTCGAAAAAGTCTTTTTGTACGCTTGGCGGAAAAGTGTTCCGCAATTTTTATGCCTTAATTAAAGAGAATTTTCGATATAGGAAACGACATCGCCCACGGTTTTGATTTTTTCGACATCCTCGTCCGGGATTTCTTTGTCGAATTCTTCCTCAAGGGACATAATGAAGTCAACAATATCAAGAGAATCCGCACCGAAGTCGTCGACAATATTGGAATCAAGAGTAACTTCTTCTTCCGGAATGTCAAGTTGGTCGCAAAGGATTTCTCTTACCTTCTCAAATACCATTTGAAAAACCTCCTAATAAATAAAAAGGGAAGTGCATCCCTAAATTTTGTCTTAAATAAGCATAACCAAAACCCTTGGTCTTGTCAATATTTTTTTGATATATTTTGTGTTTTGCTGCGATAATTCTTCTCTTTTCATTGAAACAACGGTAAATTTGTGCTATATTATATTTTGTATCACATAGTAACGGAGGTTTTTTGCCTTGAAAAAAATTGCTTTTGTTTTTCCGGGGTACGGCTGCGTCCATGCCGGAATGGGAAAAGATATTTGCGAGTATTCCGACGAATGTAAGGAAATATATAAAAAAGGCTCCGAGGCTCTTGGTATAGACGCCGCAGCCGTTTCCGCAAAGGGAAAGACCGCGGAGGTTTCCGACCCGGAGGTCAGCTTTCAGCTCCAGCTTTTGCACGAGCTTTGTTTGGTAAAGGCAGCGGAGGATATAATCCCTGCGCCGGAGGCATTTATAGGTTACAGTGCGGGAGAAATCACCGCAATGACCGCCGGCGGGGTTTTCTCCCCGGAGGACGGGATAACCGCCGCAACGGCTTATAAGGAAATGCGTAAGGAATCGGTAAAAGCGGGAAAGCTTGATACCTACCGTCTGCGCAATGTTAAACACGAATTTGTAAGTCTTGCCTCGGATAAGGTTATGTCCGGCTTTGTTCAGATGACTGCCGTAGAGGCTCCGGAGCAGACGGTACTTATAGGCGACGAAGATGGGCTTAAAGCTGTGCTTACCGAGCTTTCAAAGCACAAGGTGCAGCCGGTAAAGCTTAAAGACTCCCTGCCGCTCCATTCCATGATGGTTTTCCCCTATGTTGCAAAGCTCCAGGACGCTTTGCGCCCCCTTACACACAACAAGCTTTCGGTAAACCTTTATTCCACTTTATATGGCAAGCTTGTTGATAATATGATACTTCCATCGGATTATTTTGCAAAACAGCAGGTCAATGCAATACGATTTTTTGAGGCGGCGAATGCCGCAATGAAAGACGGCTTTGATACATTTATAATCCTCGGAAAAGATAAGGATATTGCCGCAGCTCTTAAAAAGATTGCCGGGGAGGACTCTGTATTTGTTGCCGACAGCATAGCCGACTTGAAAAAAATCTCCGAAAAAATAAAGGTGGAGCCTGAAGAACCCGCCGAAAAGCCCGTAGAGGAATAATTTAATAATCAAAAAAAGATGCGGACGGTTTTGCCGTCCGCATCTTTTTTTGGTCAAATTTTGTTTTTGCTTCCGATTCCGCGAAGAATATGTGAAATCGCACCGCCGGAAACCTCTTCATAGGGTTTTCCGCCAAGGAAAAGCTGCTGCGGCTTTATTGTATACAGCTCTTCCTTTGGAACGGAGTATGGGTCTTTGGAAAGAATCAGCATATCCGCAAATTTGCCCTTCTCAAGAGTGCCGAATTCTTTTTCGTCAAAGGTGGCATAGTACCCGTTGTAGGTGCACATACGGAGAGCCTCATAAACGGAAAGGGATTGCTCCGCAACGCTGTGGTTGCAGGCTTTGTAAATCCACATAATCGGGTCCGGGTCAGTGCATGGAGCGTCCGAGCCTGCGGAAACGGTTATGCCTCTGTCCCAAAAATCACGAATCGGGTTGAGGCGTGCGCTGCGTTCGCCAAGGATCTTTTCAAGGTATTCGTCCGGCTCCTGTTTCCAGTTTATAAAAGCCGTCTGTACCGGAAGAAGGATTTTGTATTTTTCACAGATGTCAAGGCCTTCTTTTGTCGGAAGGCAGGCGTGAATTATTGCGTGGCGGTGGTTCTCTCTCGGAAAATCATCAAGAGCAGCTTTTAGAGCCGTCGTTGCCTGACGAAAGGCGTCGTCGCCGATGGCGTGCATTTCGATTTGCAGTCCGGCACGGTTTGCACGCTTGCAAAAATCCGTTACCTGCTCATCGGAATAATAGAGAACGCCCTTATAACCGTCCTGCCCCTCATACGGCTCAAGCAAAGCGGCGTCCATGGAGCCGAAGCAACCGTCCAATGCGGTTGCAAAGCACCCGCCTATACGGGGAAGGCGGCGTTTCCGGACCTTTTCAATGTCCATGGTCTGAAAAAAGACGCGAAGCTGCATTCCGTTTTGGAAGCCTCTTCCGACCCAGCGTTCCATATCCACATCAAGATCCCTCGGAAAGCCGACGCCGCTTACGGTATGTATCATTCCTATGCCCTTGGATGCCATATAATCCGCAGCTCTTTGCATATTTTTAACAAGCTTTATCGGAGAAATTGAATTTGTAACATAGTCGGAAACGGCAAAAAATGCTTCCTGATTCATTTCGCCGGTGTCCGGGTGATAACCTCGAAGTCCGGAAACCTTACCTTCGAGCTTTTTGAGCAGAACGGAATTTATAACGCAGGCGTGACCGTCGTATTTTACTATAAAAACCGGTTTATCCGGACAAACGGAGTCCAACTCGTCTTTTGTGACCAGATGACCGTCGCATACGGAATACGGAGAAGCACCAAAGCCGATAATAAAGCTGTCTTTTGTTTCGGAAAGGTGCTTTTTAAGCATATCGAGGATTTCGGCATTGCTTTTTGCTTCCATAACATTAAGCCCGGAATGGAACAGAGCAAAGGAAGCAAAATGTATATGCGTATCCGCAAAGGAGGGAACAAGCGCACCCTCGACATTTATTCTTTCGGCTTGCTCAAGCTCCGGCGGAAGCTCGTCGCCCACAAAAACAATTTTTCCGCCGTCCTCCGCAAGAAATTTTGCCACGGTATTGTTTTCGTCGCAGGTGATGATTTTTCCGCAGTAAACCTTCATAAAAAAGCTCTCCTTTACAGATATTATAAAAACGGAAATGCAGTGCGCCGAATAGGCGCACTGCCGCTGCAGTTCTTGTTATTTTCCGGCAGGAATACGAAAGGGCAGGGAAGAGGGCATTATTTCAATATCAACGCTGCTGCTCTTAAAAATCTCTCCGTCCACACAAACGGTAAGCTCCTCCGGGCTTTCAACATGAGCACGGGTGCAGCGGCGCATTTCAAGATAGCCGTCGAATTTCGGATTACCGACATGCTTTCCGGCTTTATATTTGCCGATAAGCTCGCCGGCTTTAATAACGCCAACCTCTTTTATTGAGCAAAAATCTATAAAGCCGTCGTCAATTTTGGCGTCCGGCACGGGGTAATAACCGCCGCCGTAGACTTTTCCGTTTCCAAAAACGGAAAGCATATATCTGCCGGAAATACTTTCGCCGTCATCAAAGGATATTGTCATGGGATAACCCATATGACCAAAGGCACCGGCACCGATAGTGGTAAATGTAGAAAGGTTATATGCCATTTTGCCGGAAATTCCGGGCAAATTCTTAAAATAGGTGATTCTGTCGCAAATTATTGAGTCGATACCGATATTGCAGAGATTGGAACAAATATGACCGTTTACATTTATTGCGTCGCATATTCTGATTTTGCCGTCAACGAGCTTTTGAAAATCAAAATAATCTTCTTTTTTTCCGCCGATGCTCTTTATAAAGTCGTTTCCGCTTCCGCATGGATAGATTGCAAAGCTTGCTCCGGGACGACCGAAAGCACCGTTTACCACTTCATAGAAGGTTCCGTCGCCGCCGCAGGCAACAAAGCATATTTCTTTTCCCTCTGGAATGGGATATTCTTTTCCGAAGCGGATTGCGTCGCCGGGGCATTTTGAGAGATATATGTTCACATTTTCGCTGCGGTCCGCAAAAAATTCCCGAATATCCCTTGCAATATCGTCTGCCATTCCGCCTTTTCCGGCAACGGGGTTTATAACAAAGACATAATCCATAAAAATTCCTCCGAGCATATATAACAAATAGAGTATAACACAAAAGCAACGCAAGATAAAGTAAAATATAATTATTTTTTAGAGTATTCAGCCGAATAAACTTGATATTTGCCGTGGGTTAATTTATAATCTAAAATAGTATGGTTTGCAAAAGGAGGAAATGATTATGTATAAGGATATGCCGCAAAGCATTGATTTTTTGAAAGAATATGACCAGGAGCTTGCAGCCTCCATGGAGCGCG
Organism: uncultured Oscillospiraceae bacterium; assembly: GCA_934466455.1. Lineage (GTDB taxonomy): Bacteria > Bacillota > Clostridia > Oscillospirales > Ruminococcaceae > UMGS1668. The sequence goes on from CAKSLF010000020.1 coordinate 16,888, forward strand.
AGCTTTTCCGCCAGCGCAGCAACATAGAGCTTATCGCTTCGGAAAACTTTGTTTCCCCGGCGGTGCTTGCCGCCATGGGCAGTGTGCTCACAAATAAATACGCCGAGGGCTACCCCGCCCACCGTTATTACGGCGGCTGCCAGTATGTCGATGAGGTGGAAAACATAGCCCGTGACCGGGTTTGCAAGCTTTTCGGTGCGGAGCACGCAAATGTGCAGCCCCATTCCGGGGCGCAAGCAAATCTTGCGGCATATTTCGCTCTTGCGGAGTACGGCGATACAATTATGGGTATGGATTTATCCCAGGGTGGGCACCTCACTCACGGAAGCCCGGTGAATTATTCAGGAAAAACCTATCATTTCGTTCCCTATGGCGTGGATGCGGAAACCGGTTGTATAGACTACGAAAAAGTGTACAAAATCGCCCTTGAGTGTAAACCGAAAATAATCGTTGCCGGTGCTTCCGCTTATCCGAGGGCAATCGACTTTGCAAAATTCAGAGAGATCGCCGACGAAGCCGGCGCATACCTGATGGTGGATATGGCGCATATCGCCGGACTTGTTGCCGCAGGTCTTCATATGTCGCCGGTGCCCTATGCGGATGTTGTGACAAGCACCACTCATAAGACCCTCAGAGGCCCAAGGGGCGGACTTATCCTCTGCAAAGAAAAATATGCAAAGCAAATCGACAAGGCGGTTTTCCCCGGCACACAGGGCGGCCCGCTGGAGCACATAATTGCGGCGAAAGCCGTCTGCTTCGGCGAAGCATTAAAGCCGGAATTTGCCGATTACCAAAAGAAAATCGTTGAAAACGCCGCCGCATTGAGCGATGCTCTGAAGGATAACGGATTTAATCTCGTTTCCGGCGGAACGGACAATCATCTTATGATGCTCGACCTTCGCAACACCGAAATCACAGGCAAGGAGCTTGAGCACCGCCTTGACGATGTAAACATCACCGCCAACAAAAATATGATTCCCGGCGACCCGCAGTCGCCCTTCGTCACAAGCGGCGTGCGCCTCGGAACCCCGGCGGTCACGACCCGAGGCTTCGGCGTGGAGGAAATGAAGCAGATCGCGGATTTTATCGCAAAAACCGCTTTTGATTACGAAAATACCCGTGACGAAGTAAAATCCGCCGTTGCGGAGCTTTGCGCCCGCTTCCCGCTTTACGAATAAGGCTTTACAACAGCGTTAGAGACATTTGTGTGAAAGAAGTAAAAAGCAAGCGGGTCAAAGCGGACAAAACGGGAATGCTTGCAAAAGCGGTTGATTTGGCACATAAATACTATGATGAAAAAGCCTTTGAACACGCCGGTTCGGTTTATAAGCTGTTAGATGGAGAAGGTGTCTTTACTCGGGTTATAGGCTTGTTCCATGATTTGCTTGAAGATACACAGTGCTCGGAGGAAGAAATCAAATCGGTTGTCGGAGCAAGCGGACTTGCATCTGTTAAAAGGCTGACCTGCGATAAAAGCAAGCCGATAGATGAAAAAAGATATAAAGCGGTATGCGATAAAAATAAGTGGTCGGAAACAACCTACCGAAAAGACGACCTTGTTAAGTATTACGCCTATGTAGAGGATATTGTAAATTCCGGAGATAAGGTTGCCTTTGAGGTTAAAAGAGCGGATATGCTTGACCACCTTTCCCGTAAGGGAACCCTTAATGAGTGGCTTAAGGCAAAATACAGACCCGTTTTGCCTATGCTTAAAATTGACGAACAAATCTGATAATAAAGCACGAAAAGAGATGAAAGGTATGTCAGCTCCATTGGCAGACAGGCTCCGACCTACGGAGCTTTCGGAGGTGTGCGGACAGAAGCACATCCTCGGCGAAGGAAAGCTTCTTCGCAAAATAGCCGATTCCGGCGAGATACCGAATCTTATATTTTTCGGTCCTTCCGGCACGGGGAAAACCACTGTTGCCCGTATTCTTGCGAAAAAAGCGGGAAAAAAGCTCTGTCACCTCAACGGAACATCCTGCTCAACGGCGGATATAAGAGAGGTTATTGCCGAAACCGGCGGGATTGACGGGGCAAACGGAGTTTTGCTGTATCTTGACGAGATACAATATCTCAGCAAAAAGCAACAGCAGACCTTGCTTGAGTTTATTGAGGACGGAAGAGTTACTCTTATCGCCTCCACAACGGAGAACCCGTATTTTTATGTATATAACGCAATTTTAAGCCGCAGCACGGTTTTTGAATTTAAGCCGATAGAGCCGGAAGAAATAGAAAAAGCACTTGAGCACGCCATTAAAAAGATTGAGCACGATGAAAATTCCTCCGTGCTCACGGAGGAAGGCGTATTGCACCATATTGCGTGGAATTGCTCCGGCGACGCAAGAAAGGCAATAAATGCGCTTGAGGTTTGCTGGCTTGCTTCCAAAATGAACTCCGACGGAAACAGAATAATTTCCATGGAGGACGCAAAAACGGCGGCGCAGCGCAGCGCAAACCGTTATGACCATGAGGGCGACGACCACTTTGATATTCTTTCGGCGTTTCATAAATCGGTCAGAGGCTCCGACGAAAACGCCGCACTGCACTATCTTGCAAGATTTATCGACGCAGGGGATATTATATCTCCCTGCCGCCGCCTTTTGGCAATTGCCTGCGAGGACATAGGTCTTGCTTATCCGCAGGCAATTCCGATAGTAAAAGCCTGCGTGGATACTGCGCTCCAGCTCGGTCTTCCGGAAGCGCAGCTTCCCCTCGCAGATGCGGTTATTGTGCTTTGTACTGCGCCAAAGTCTAATACGGGAATGCTTGCAATCAATGCGGCGTTGGAGGATGTGAGAAACGGACTTTCCGGTTCCGTTCCGGAGCACTTGGTGAATGTTCACCCCAAAACCGCCGACAGCCATAAGCCGCCGAAGTATAAGTATGCTCATAATTACCGCAACCACTATGTAAAACAGCAATATTTGCCGGATAATCTAAAGGATAGAGTGTATTATCACTTTGGGGACAACAAAAATGAACAGGCAGCAAAGGCTTATAGGGAAAAACTTATAAAAGAAGCAGAAGAATAAAAATCCCGTGCTCATTTTGAGCACGGGATTTTTATTATTTGAGCACGAAATCGCTAAATAAACACACAAGGATAAAAAACGCAGATGCGGCGGAAATCCGCTAACGCCAAGAGGGCATTTTCGGTTCAAATCCGAGTTAAAGAAGAAAAGCACTTACTTTCGTAAGTGCTTTTTTGGTTGCCCAACGGGCACGGAGGGCGAAGCGCACCCGGTGGGCGAAGAAGCGAGCCGTCCGTGGCGCAGGCGTCGGCTTAACGCAAGCGAAAAGCGAAGCGGAAAGCCGCTAACGCCAAGAGGGCATTTTCGGTTCAAATCCGAGTTAAAGAAGAAAAGCACTTACTTTCGTAAGTGCTTTTT
>CAKSLF010000021.1 GCA_934466455.1 uncultured Oscillospiraceae bacterium
TCAACGCCGTCCCCGACGGGGTCCCTAACGGCGTATTTTCAGTATACCTGTTTCGCTCGGCTATCCTGACGGCTCGCTGGCTTTTCCGCACGGAACAAAGCCGCTCTGTAAGGTAAGCGGTATATCACAACCCCCTCCGCCGCTGCGGCGGCACCTCCCCTAAAGGGGAGAAAGCCGCACTCCGCCGACTGGTAGCCGAGAGGCTCGGCGGCTTTGCCGCCCTCGTAAAAAAACGCAAATTATTTTAAGGAGATATAAAATTATGAAAGTCTTTAACACCATGACAAGGCAAAAGGAGGAGCTTGTTCCGATAACGCCCGGCGAATACAAAATCTATGCCTGCGGGCCGACGGTTTATAACTATATCCATATCGGAAACGCCCGCCCGATCTGCATTTTTGATGTTCTTCGCCGCTATCTTGAGTTTCTTGGGAACAAGGTGACCTTTGTCCAAAACTTTACGGATATCGACGATAAGCTTATCCGCCGTGCGGCGGAGGAAAACACAACCGTGCCGGAGCTTGCGGAGCGGTATATCGCCGAATATAAAACCGACGCCGCCGGTCTTGGCGTGCGGGAGGCAACCATCCACCCCCGTGCAACGGAAAATATGGACAGAATAATCGACATAATCAAAACCCTTGAGGAAAAAGGCTTTGCCTATCCCCTCGGCGACGGCTCCGTATATTTCCGTGTCCGCAAATTTGCCGAATACGGAAAGCTCTCTCATCAAAGCGTTGACGACCTTGAATCCGGCGCAAGAATAGACGCCGACGACCAAAAGGAGGATCCCCTTGATTTCTGCCTTTGGAAGGCGGCAAAGCCCGGCGAGCCCTTCTGGGCTTCCCCTTGGGGAAACGGAAGACCCGGCTGGCACATCGAGTGCTCCGCAATGATCCGCAACTACCTCGGCGAAACGATCGACATTCACTGCGGCGGTCAGGACCTTATCTTCCCCCACCACGAAAACGAAATCGCCCAGGGCGAATGCTGCACCGGAAAGCCCTATGCCCATTATTGGATGCACAACGGCTATATCAATGTCGATAATGTAAAAATGAGCAAATCCCTCGGAAACTTCTTCACCGTCCGTGATGTTGCCGAAAAATACGGCTACGAGCCTATCAAGTTTATGATGATACAGGCGCATTACCGCATGCCGCTAAACTACACCGTTTCCGTAATCGAATCCTGCAAGGCGGCTCTTGAGCGTATGTATACCTGCCGGGATAACCTTGATTTTGCCTTGGAGAATGCGCCGGAGGCGGCGCAGGGCGGCGAGGAGGAGTTCCTCTCCTCTCTTGAGGACAAAAAAGCCCGCTTTATCGCCGCAATGGACGATGACCTTAACACCGCCGACGCCGTCGCCGTGCTTTTCGACCTTGTTCGTGACATAAATACTTATATCGCCGCCCCCCGCGGAAAAGCTTCCCTCGAAGCGGCGGCAAAGCTCTTTGACGAGCTTTGCTCCGTACTCGGAATCCTCTATAACCGCAAAAAAGAGAGCCTTGACGACGAGGTTGAGGCGATGATAGCCGCCCGCCAAAAAGCCCGCAAGGAAAAAAACTGGGCGGAGGCGGACAGAATCCGTGATGAGCTTAAAGCCATGGGCATTGTTCTTGAGGATACCCCCAAAGGCGTTAAATGGAAAAAAGCTTAATTTTGCTTAACATACAAAAATACGGTCTGCGCAAAAACGCAGACCGTATTTTTTTTGAGCACGGCGGTTAGGTATCGGAAAATCAAAGCTCCATAACGGCAAGAACGCTGCCGTTTTCGTCCGGTGCGCCGGCTTTCATCCCAACGGAAGCAAAAAGCGCAGCCGCCGCTTTGTTGTCGGCGGTGTATGCGGCACAAAGCTTTGCCGCATTGCCGAGGGGCATTTCCCTCGCTTCGGAAATCGCCTTTTTAAGAGCGGCTTTTCCGTAGCCGAGCTTTTGGCAGTTTGCGTCCGTCATAATGCGCCATACGCAGTAATAAGGCTCGGGAACATCCTCGTCGCCTTCCTCGCAATAGCCAAGCATGACAAAGCCGACCATAACATTCTGCTCTGCGTCGTATACGCCGAAGGGCATTGGCACAAGGTCGCCGCTTGTCATTGCAACATACGCTTCCGCAAGGGAGCACATATTTTCCGGAATAAAGTCCTGCTGCTGCTCTTTAACATCAAGAGCAACGCATTCTTCAAAATTTTCTTCGGTAATCGGTCTTAATTCAACCATAAAAACACCTCATTCCAAAATATAAACATCAACATAACGCAGCCCGTTAAGCACACATTCGTAATATGTATCGTAATAAAGGTCAACAAAGTTTTTCCCGGAAAGCATTGCTCCGCCGGTGTCCGCCGCAAGGGCATAGCCATAGACAAAGCCGGTGTTTCCGTGGGCAACAATCCACATCTTTGTTCCGTAAGGAACTATCTTCGGGTCAACGGCAACATAGCCGACTTGGGCAAGGCGACCCGTTGCGGTTCCTGCGCCGGGGGGAGCGTAATAGCCCGTTGCACGGACATTTTCATATACCTTTGTGTACGAGGAAGGCACGCCGTTTACAATATCGTATCCGTAATCGAGGGGCGAGATAACGCTTCCGTCGCCGACGACATATTTGTCGTCGGTGGCTTTTTTTATAACATCCTCGGAAACAAGGACCTTGTCCTCCATAACCCCGTCAACGATTTTCTGCTCGTAGGTTTTAAGCAGGGTGCCGTTTTTTCCGTAAGAAAGAAGCACGGTTTTTCCGCCGGAGATAAGCGAGGTTCCCCGATAGCTCTGCCCTCTTTGTATGGTTTCCTCCTCGGTTGTGATTATGTAATCAACACGGGTTATCTTTATAATATCCCCCGGCTCGACGGTTTTTTCTGCGGAGGTATTTATATAATCCGTTCCCCGAACGGAAAGCCCGGAGGCATACAGGGCGTCGGCGACGGTGTCGCCCTCGGCGGCAAGCACATGATAGCGAAGCTTGTCTGCGTCAATTTCAATATCGAATGCGCTTTGCACCTTTATTTCGGAATTTGTTTCGGAATAATCGCCGAAAAAACCGGGATTTTCAAAACCGGAGGCTGTTACAACATCGTCCCTGCCCGGCTTTATCCCAAGCCGCTCCAAAATCTGCGCCGGGTCGCAAACGGCGGTATGCACGGTGGTTATTTCCCCGTCGTAATCAACCCGGACGGTTTTTACTCTGGAGGGTATCCAGCACAGCAAAAATGCGGCTGCGGCGGAAAATACCGCAAGGGCAAAAGCCCTGCTTTTAAGCACGGCAAAAGCGCATTTTAAGCCGAAAAGAAACCTCTGCATGGTACGCCTCCTTTACAATAACTTATATTATATGCAAAATGGTGTCCTTTGTCAAATTATAAGCCAAAAATAGCCATTCGGTGGGAAAAAACGGCGGGTATTCCGCCTTTCTCCGCACAAATTTTTTCGAAGAAGGCGGCTCCGCCGCATTTCTCGCCTCCCCTGTGCAAGCCCCGCACCGAGGGCTTGCGGTGCGACTTTCTCCCCTTTAGGGGAGGTGCCGCCGCAGCGGCGGAGGGGGTTGTGATATACCGCTTACCTTACAGAGCGACTTTGCTCTGTGCGGAAAAGTCTGCGAGCCGTCAGGATAGCCGAGCGAAATAGGTATACTGAAAATACGCCGTTAGGGACCCCGTCGGGGACGGCGGGAGAGTGGAAACGGCTTTTCTTTTGGTTACAAAAGAAAAGGGGTAAACTGTGAAAAACCTACACCGAGGACGGCAAAGAGAAAGAAAACGGCTTTTCTTTTGGTTGCAAAAGAAAAGGGGTAAACTGTGAAAAGTGTAAACGCTATACCCTGTCAGGGATACAACCCCTCAGTCAAAACCTACGGTTTTGCCAGCTCCCCTTACACAGGGGAGCCGAGATTCGCCCTCCGCCGCCGGGCGGCACCTCCCCTAAAGGGGAGGGGGCGGAAGCAGCGGAAAGCGGCATAAACACTTTCCATACAACCCCTCAGTCTTTTTGCTCCTTCGGAGCAAAAATCCGGCTCCCCTTGCACAGGGGAGCCGAGAAACGCCCCCGCCGCTTTTCCCGCAGAGACGGATGCGTTTTTGCGGTTAAAATTTTTACAAAAAATTTCGGCGGGGGCTTTATTTTTACCGTGAAAGGGTTTATAATATATGTGTAGTAAATTCGAAAAAACAATTTTGCAATTTTAATCTATGCTTACGGAGGAAAAAATGCAGGATTTTGAACTTAAAACAAAAATTTTCTTCGGCGAAAATTCCCTTGACCACCTGCTCCAAAAAAAGAGCAAAAACGCAATGATAGTCGCTGACCCTTTTACCGTACAAAGCGGCATTATTAAGCATGTTACGGACCGCCTTGACAAAGACGGCATTCCCTATAAAATTTTTGATAATGTTGTGCCGGATCCGCCAATGGATAAAATCGTAATCGGAGTAAAGGCAGCCCTTGAACAGATGCCGGATTGCCTTATGGCGGTCGGCGGCGGCTCCGCAATCGACTTTACAAAGGCGGTTAAAAAGTTCTCCCACGAGATTTGCGCCGACTTTAACCCAAAATTTATCGCAATCCCCACAACAAGCGGCACCGGAAGCGAGGTTACCCAGGTAGCCGTTGTTACCGATACCGAAAAGCAGATAAAATACCCCCTTGAGGACCGTGACCTTATCCCGGACGAGGCGATACTCGACGCCGTTCTCGTAAAAACCGTTCCGAGAACAATCACCGCAGATACCGGTATGGACATCATAACCCACGCAATCGAGGCTTTTACCAGCACAGGCAGAAACGATTTTTCCGATGCCCTTGCGGAGCGTGCAATAAAGCTTTGCTGCCGTTTTCTCTGCCGTTCCTACCTTAACCCGGACGATACCGAGGCAAGGCAGGAGATACATGTTGCCTCCTGCATGGCGGGCGTTGCCTTTAACGCAGCCGGCTTGGGGCTTGTTCACGGAATGTCCCACCAGCTCGGCGCACATTTCCATATCCCCCACGGAAGAGCAAACTCCATTCTTCTTCCTCATATTATCGCCTATAACAGCAATATTCAGGATATGACCATTCCCCACGACGGTTTTCCGCCCTGCGCAAAGAAATATTGCGAGATTGCCGCTTCTCTCGGCATAATCAACTTCAACGAGGTTTCCACCGTTCGTTCCCTTATGAATTACCTCAAGATTCTTGCAAGAGAGATGGAAGAGCCTTGCTGCATAAAGGACATCAAGACGATTTCCAAGGAAGAATATTTCGGCGCAATTCCAAAGATGGCTGCCGCCGCTCTTGAGGACGCCACCACCAAGACCAACCCCCGTGTTCCGACTCAGGAAGAGGTCGAGGCTATCTACCGTGACATCTGGGATTTTGAGGTTGTGGATAAATACTGATAATCGGTTATGCGATTAAGCCCTTTTCGGAGCAGAAGCTCCGAAAAGGGCTTTGTTTTTTTTCAAAAAATATGCCGCTTTCAATACAGCCCCGCCCCCTTTGTAGTGTTCGCACCACTCCGACGGAGAGCGAACCTCGGCTCCCCTGTGCAAACCCCGCACCGCTCCGACGGAGAGCGAACCTCGGCTCCCCTTGCACAGGGGAGCTGGCACGGCGGTTAGGGATTAAAATGCCGTGACTGAGGGGTTGTATCCCCCGACCGGCGAAAGGGTTTGCGCTGCGAATCTCGGCTCCCCTGTGCAAGGGGAGCTGGCAAAACCGTAGGTTTTGACTGAGGGGTTGTATCCCCTGATAAGGTATAGCGTTTGCGCTTTTCACTGTTTACTCCGCTCTTTTGTAACCAAAAGAAAAGCCGTTTTCATCCTCTGCGCCGTCCTCGGCGTAAGTCTTCCATAGTTTACCCCTTTTCTTTTGTAACCAAAAGAAAAGTCGTAAAGCGGTAAAAGAAAAGTTTTACAACCCCCACCCTCACGCTCCCGCGTGAGACTCCCCCTTGGAAAGGGGGAATAAACTCTCCACCGGATACAGGGTGCTTTCTAATCTCAACGCCGTCCCCGACGGGGACCCTAACGGCGTATTTTCAATATACCTGTTTCGCTCGGCTATACTGACGGTTCGAAAGCTTTTCCGCACAGAACAAAACCGCTCTGTAAGGTAAGCGGTATATCATAACCCCCTCCGCCGCTGCGGCGGCACCTCCCCTAAAGGGGAGGGGGCGGCGGAGGCGTTGGCGGATTTTTTTTGAAAAACGGCGCAAAAAAAAGCGTCCGCAGTTTTCTGCGGACGCTGCGCAGCAAGGCTTGCCCCTTGCCCGCCCTCGCCAAAGCGGTCAATGTTCGGTAATAAATGTAATCCGTAAGCGTACCCGTGTGAGTTGTCCGGGCAAAAATCGTAAAAAAATCGCCGCCCACGCGCTGCACAATTTTTGTGAACTCATTCTCAGTCACAGAGATAACATTCGCCCCGCAAAGGCTACCTGCTTCCCGCTGCGCTTATTTAAGCTCGGTAAGCCAGTTTGTTTCCTGGATTTTGTTGTCAACGAGGCGAAGCTCCTTTGCCATTTCGTCCGCCTGTTTTTGAAGTTCCTTTACATCAACTGCGCTCATAATTTTTATTTCGGTGCGGCTTGCCCTTTGGGAAAGGCAGCTTGCGTCGCCTATAAGGTCACGGTATGCGGAAATTCTGATATTAAGGCAATCCCGCCGTGCGATAAGCTCGGTAAGGGTGCCCATATCCGTTACGGTTGCGCAGTTTGTTGCGTTGATTTTGGCAATAAGCTCCTCAAGGCGGGCTATGCAGCCGTCAAGCTGAGCAACAAGCTCTGCCGGGTCCTCTGCGGGGGCTTCGCCCTCCTGCACCGTGGCATTGTTTCCAAGGCGGCGGCGCAGCTCGTCTATTTTTGCGTTAAGGTCGGCACGCTCCTGAAGTGCCTCTGCAAGCTTCATATGTAATTCCTCCAAAAATAATAATTTTTCCGTATTAAATCCCGATTTTTCGCCGAGGGCAAGCCGGAAAAAGCCCGGCTTGCGGGGCGTTTCCCGCCGCCCCTGTGCGGGGTCTGCGCCCCGCCGATTGAGGACGCCTCTCGGCTCCCCTGTGCAAGGGGAGCTGGATTTTTGCTCCGAAGGAGCAAAAAGACTGAGGGGTTGTATCCCCGACCGGGTACAGCGTTTACACTTTCTATTGTTTACTCTGTTTTTATAATCAAAAGAAAAGCCTTGCCGCCGGACAGGTTGATGCGGCGGGAGTATTTACGCTTTTAGGATTTACCCCTTTTCTTTTGTAACCAAAAGAAAAGTTGTTTTCTTCTCAACGCCGTCCCCGACGGGGTCCCTAACGGCGTATTTTCAGTATACCTATTTCGCTCGGCTATCCTGACGGCTCGCAGGCTTTTCCGCACAGAACAAAACCGTTCTGCAAGGTAAGCGGTATATCACAACCCCCTCCGCCGCTGCGGCGGCACCTCCCCTAAAGGGGAGGGAGCGAAGGCATTGGAAAACGGCGTGCGTTTACGCCGGGCTTTTCGGCTTTCCCCAAAAAGGGAAAAGCCAAAATGTGCGCTGCCCGCCCCGTTCTCCGAACCAAACTGCCCTTGCGGGTTGCAAGGGCAGGCATTTTTACATTTCTTTAAGGCGGAGCAAAATGCCCTCGTCTATCGGAACGGGCTTTTTGCACTTTGGGCAAAGATAGGTGGGGCGGTCATACCCCGGGGGAAGCAGAATCGACTTTCCGCAATATGGACATCTGATATAAATGCCCTCTTCTTCTTCAATCATGGCAAATACCGCCTTTCTTTTTATTTTCCGATTTTAATATAGCACAAATCCGCCGCCTGCGCAAGGCGGATTTTGGCATTTTGTTTGCGATTGCGGCTTCGCCGCCGCTGCCGCTCAAAGCGGGAGAGCGGGAAGTGCAGTGCAAACGCTTTCCCTTGTCGGGGGATACAACCCCTCAGTCACGGCGTTTTAGTCCTTAGCCGCCGTGCCAGCTCCCCTTGCACAGGGGAGCCGAGAAACACCCTGCAAACCCTCGCTGCGGGGCTTGCACAGGGGAGCCGGGGTTCGTGCGCCGCCATAAGCTAATTTTTTGCAAAAAGCTCCCGAAGACCGATAAGGAGCAAAAACAGCGCAAACGCCGTGCGCAAAAGCTCTTTATCAATACTTCCCGCAATAAACGAGCCGAAAAATACTCCCGGTATTCCAAAAGCCGCCGAAACAACTGCGCTGCGCCATTTTACAAAGCCGTTTTTAAGGTGTATTAAAATTGCGCAAAACGCCGTCGGAAGAAAAAACGCAAGGTTTATCCCCTGGGCGGTAAGCTGGGGCATACCGGCAAACGCCGTTAGGTAAAGCAAAAGAATGCTTCCGCCGCCAACGCCCATTGCGCTGCAAATTCCGGAAACAAGCCCGGCGGAAAAATCAAGAATGTTCATCTAAAAAATCTGCCCCCAAAGAATTTTGCAGGCGGCAAATGTAACAAACCCGCCGAAAAGCCGCCGCAGCGTTTTTGATTTCATTTTTGTAAAAATAAGCGAGCCTATTGCGCCGCCCACAATTCCGCCGGGAATAAAGGGTGCGGCGTCCGAAAGGTCAAGCCGCCCGGTGCTCAAATACAGCCAAAGGCTTATTGATGAGAGCACCGCCATCATCAAAACGGAGGTTGCGTGGGCTTCCTTTACGGAAAGCCCGCTTTTTTTGAGCACCGGCACAGCGACCATTCCTCCGCCGGAGCCGAAAAGCCCGTTCAAAAGCCCGGCGGCAAGCCCGGCGGAAAAATCAAGAATGTTCATCTAAAAAATCTGCCCCCAAAGAATTTTGCAGGCGGCAAATATAACAAACCCGCCAAAAAGCCGCCGCAGTGTTTTTGATTTTATTTTTGTAAAAATAAGCGAGCCTAATGCGCCGCCCGCAATTCCGCCGGGAATAAAGGGTGCGGCGTCCGAAAGGTCAAGCCGCCCGGTGCTCAAATACAGCCAAAGGCTTATTGAAGAGAGCACCGACATCATCAAAACGGAGGTTGCGTGGGCTTCTTTTACGGAAAGTCCGCTTTTTTTGAGCACCGGCACCGCAACCATCCCTCCGCCGGAGCCGAAAAGCCCGTTCAAAATCCCGGCGGCAAGCCCGGCAAAGGCAGCCCTCCACCATTTTTTGAGCACATTGAGCACCGCTTGAGCACGCTCCCTTCAAAAAAATTTTTTCCGGGAATATTTTTTCCGAAAACGGCGACAATAAACGCATAAAACAGAAAAAAAGAGGTGTTTTTTCTTGCCGGTTTCTCCTAAAGAATATAAAAAGATGGGCGATTCCGCCGTTCCTCCGACAAACGAAGCCCGAAACCTCTGCTGCGCCTTTTTAATCGGCGGCGCAATATGCGCCATAGGTCAGCTTTTAACAAACCTATATAAAGCCGCCGGGCTCGGCACTCTTCAGGCGGGAACTCTGTGCTCGATTTCGCTTATATTCCTTTCCGCTCTGCTTACCGGGCTTGGAGTATACGACAACATCGCAAAGTTCGGCGGCGGCGGAACCCTTGTTCCGATAACCGGCTTTGCAAACGCCGTTGTTTCCCCTGCAATGGAGTTCAAAAGCGAGGGCTGGATTTTGGGCGTCGGGGTAAAAATGTTTACCGTTGCGGGTCCCGTAATCGTCTACGGCGTTGCGGCAAGCGTTGTATACGGGCTTATCTATCTGCTTATTTCGGCAATATAGGCATAGCCGAAAAAAAGCCGGACAAAATAACAAAAAAAACAGAAAGGCGGACAGCATTGTGGCGGCTGTCCGCTTTTTTTCGGGGTGATAAAATGGCTCACAAAACAGGAAAACAAACCGTAATTATCGACGGCAATGTAGGCGTTTGCGCCGCTGCCGCCGTCGGCTCAAAAAAGGAGGGGGAGGGTCCCCTCGGCGGCGAATTTGACATAATTAACGAGGATTCCCGCTTTGGCGAAAAAACATGGGAAAAGGCGGAAAGCAAAATGCAGCGGCTTGCTGCGGAAAAAGCCCTTGAAAAATGCGGGCTTTCCTTTTCCGATGCGGATTTTGCCTTTGCGGGGGATTTGCTCAACCAATGCGTTGCCTCCGCCTTTGGCGCAAGGGGAAGCGGCGTTCCTTTTATCGGGCTTTACGGAGCCTGCTCCACCTTTGCGGAGGCAAACGCCCTTGCGGCGGTTTTTGCGGACGGCCCCGCAAGGCTCTGCATCGCCGCAGCCTCCTCCCATTTTTGCGGGGCGGAGCGGCAATACCGCTTTCCCCTTGAATACGGCGGTCAAAGACCGCCCTCCGCCCAATGGACCGCAACGGCAGCCGGCGCAGCCCTCATCAAAAAGGACGGAAACGCCCCCTTTATCAAGGCGGTAACCTTTGGAACGGTGGAGGACCTTGGCATAAACGACCAAAACAATATGGGTGCGGCGATGGCTCCCGCCGCCTGCGCCACCCTCTGCACATTTTTTCGGGATACCTATACCTCGCCGGAGGATTACGACATTATCCTAACCGGCGACCTCGGCTTTGTCGGGGCGTCGCTTTTGCGGGAGCTTATTGAAAAGGAAGGCTTTTTTCTCGGAGAAAACTATAACGATTGCGGGCTTTTGCTCTATGACCGAAAGCGGCAGCAGGTGGAGGCGGGTGCCTCCGGCTGCGGGTGCAGTGCGGCTGTTGCCTGCTGTCATCTTCTTCCCCGCATAAGCAGGGGCGAGATAAAAAACGCCCTCCTTGTTTCCACCGGTGCGCTTATGAGCCCGACAAGCGTTCAGCAGGGCGAAACCATTCCCGGGGTTGCCCATCTTGTTTGCTATTCTTCTCAAAAGGGAGGGATTTTTTGATGGACTATGTATGGGCTTTTGTTGTCGGCGGTGCGATATGCACCGTCGGTCAGCTTCTTATTGACCGCACAAAGCTTACCCCCGCACGGATTTTGGTGGGCTTTGTTGTAGCGGGAGTTTTGCTTTCCGCCCTTGGGCTTTATCAGCCCATTGTTGATTTTGCCGGGGCGGGGGCAACCGTTCCCCTTTGCGGCTTTGGTCACGCTCTTGCAAAAGGGGTGCGCCTTGCGGTTGCTCGGGACGGAATACTCGGTGCGCTTTCCGGCGGAATTTCCGCCGCCTCCGCCGGAATAACCGCCTCGATTGTATTCGGACTTCTTGCTGCGTTGATTTTTAAGCCGAAGGACAAATAAAAAAACGCCCCGCCGAAAAACGGCGGGGCTGAGCTTTTTGCGTAATATCAAAAATTACTGGGCGTTTGCTGCATTAAGCTTTTTTGCAAGGGCGGATTTGCGTCTTGCTGCGGTATTCTTATGAAGGATACCCTTTGCTGCTGCCTGGTCAACACGTTTGATGGCAAGGCGGATAGCAGCTTCTCTGTCCTCTGCGCCGTTGGCGCAGGCAAGCTCTGCTTTTTTGATGTTAGTTTTAAGATTGGTCTTTATTGCTTTATTGCGTGCGGTTTTAACGGCAATAACTTTAACTCTCTTTTTAGCGGATTTAATATTCGGCATTCAGTTACACCTCCTTCGCTTATCGGATACATTCACAAATAATCATTTTATACGAAATGTTCCGTTCTGTCAAGGGTTTGAAGCCGTTTTTTTGGCGCAGAACAATAAAAAATACCCGCAGGGATATTTTTTCCTCGTCAAAGATAGCGGCTCAAAAAATATGCCGGATTTGCATTAACACGGTTTGCAGTGCCGGTATGGAGCAATTATAACAAAGGAGGAACCGTTTTGTCAATCAAAAGTGACCTTGCTTCCGAAATAATTGACGGAATTTCCGAAGAAAATTTGCCGAAAAAGCGTTTTCACCGCTCCGGGGGCGTTGATATAACCGAAATCGAGATTGCGCCGGGAAAAATGGAGGAGCTTTTTTCCCGCCCGGCAGGAAAATATATAACCATGGAGGCGGAAAGTATTCTTGACCCGACAAAGGACGGCGACGGGGAGATTGCCG
Source organism: uncultured Oscillospiraceae bacterium (assembly GCA_934466455.1). GTDB lineage: Bacteria > Bacillota > Clostridia > Oscillospirales > Ruminococcaceae > UMGS1668. The sequence continues at coordinate 11,887 of CAKSLF010000021.1, forward strand.
CCCTTGCGGCGGAGCTTTCCTCCCTTTTGCCGAAAAAGGGAACGGTTCTTGCCGTCGGTATAGGCAACGAGGAGCTTGCGGCGGATTCCCTCGGCGCAAAAGCCATAGGCATGATGACCGCCGGAAGCTTTCTTGGGCGGCGGCTTTGCTGCCTTTCAACCGGAGTTTGCGGAAAAACCGGTTTTTCTCCCCCGGAGATGATAAGCTCCGTAATAGCCATGACAAAGCCCGCCGCCCTTATCCTGATAGACGCCCTTGCCGCCGAAGACATCTCCCATATCGGAAAAACCGTTCAGCTTACAAACGGCGGGATATGCCCCGGTTCCGGAGCGGGGAGGGAAAGGTTCGAGCTTTCCGAAAAAACCCTCGGCGTGCCGGCGGTTTGCGTCGGGCTTCCGACGGTGGCGGCTTTTCCCGCCCCGGCGGAAAAAAATCCGCTTCTTGTTGCGCCCTGCGGAATAGATGTTACCGTAAAGCGGGGAGCAAGGCTAATCGCCCTTGCGGCGGAGCTTGCGGTGTTTCCCGCCCTCGGGCTTGATGTGATAAAGGAGCTTTCCTACTGAACGGCGGCGGGGGATATGATAAAGCGCAAGAGAAGCTGATACCATGGCGGAAGAAAAACCGCAAGCGGTTCAAGCCGCCTTGCCGCAGCAATCGCCGGGGAAAAATCAAAGGAAAACCGGCTTCCGAAAACCTCGCCGAAAAGCGCGCCCTTATCAAAGGCAAAGACGAAAAACTCCCCGGAGGAAAAGCCGCTTCTCTGTGCGGCGGCAGAAACCGCCGCCGCTGCGGCTGTGCCGCAGATTATCGCCGCAGCCCAAGCAAGGGTTATCCAAAAAGAGCGTTTGAACGACCGCATTTTTTATATACCTCCTTTTTGGGGAAAATACTTCCCCAAGGATACATTTTATCCGCTATGCGGCGAAAAAAACGGCGAAAAAACGCCCGCTCCCTTTTTCCGCAAAAAAAAGCCCGCCCGCTCTTTGCGTTTTTTCGCTTTTTGTGCTATACTCAAGATAATACGCAAGATAATACTTATGATAAAAAAACGGAGGCAGGCTTTTAGCCCGCCTCGCTCTTTGCGTTTTTCCGCTTTTTGTGCTATACTCAAGATAATACGCAAGATAATACTTATGATAAAAAAACGGAGGCAAGCTTTTAGCCCGCCCCGCTCTTTGCGTTTTTTCGCTTTTTGTGCTATACTCAAGATAATACGCAAGATAATACTTATGACAGGAGGGAATACAAATGTATACTCCGCCCTTTTCCATAACAAACGAAATGCTTTCGTTAGTTTCCGCAATATCCGAAAAAGTCGGCAGACTTTCCGTTACGGAGAATATGCGGGCAAAGCCGCATTTGCGGAAAAACAACAGAATAAAATCCGTACATTCTTCCCTTAAAATAGAGGCAAATTCCCTTTCTGCCGGACAGGTCAGAGATGTTATTGACGGAAAAGCCGTTCTTGGAGAAAGGAAAGAAATACAGGAGGTAAAAAACGCTTATGCCGCATACGAAAAGCTTGGTGAAATCAATCCTTTTGATATTAACGAGCTTAAAGCAATGCACGAGGTAATGACCCGCTTTCTTGTTTCGGAACCCGGCAGGTTCCGAAGCGGAGAGGAAGGGGTTTTCTGCGGGGAGCGGTGTGTTTTTATGGCACCTCCGGCAAAAATGGTGCCGGAGCTTATGCAGTCGCTTTTCGACTGGCTCCGGCAAAACAAAGGGTCCGTTCACCCGCTTATTATGTCAAGTGTTTTTCACTATGAGTTTGTGTTTATACACCCCTTTTCCGACGGAAACGGAAGAATTGCAAGACTTTGGCACAGCGCATTTCTTACAAAATGGAACCCAATATTTGAATATATACCGATTGAAAGTCAAATTGAAAAATTTCAGGATGAGTATTATAATGCAATAGCAAAATGCCACAGAGAGGGAAGTTCAAATACATTTATTCTTTTTTCGTTGGAACAAATCAATAAAATTCTTGATGAATTCGGCGCACAAAGCACCGCCGGAGAGGATATTTCGGAATATGTAAAAAAGCTTCTCGGAGTAATGGATTACGGCGTACCCTATACGCTTTCTTCCCTTATGGAGCTGCTTGGGCTTAAATCAAAGGAAAGTGCCCGGCGAAATTATATTCACCCGGCAATAAAGCTTGGGCTTATACAAATGACAATCTCCGATAAACCGCAGAGCAGAAACCAGCGGTATATAAAAAAATAGCTCTTTGCGTTTTTTCGCTTTTTGTGCTATACTCAAGATAATACGCAAGATAATACTTATGAAAAGGAGAAAGGCAGGCGAAAAGCCTGCCTTTCTCCTTTTTCTTCGTGCGGCTTTCAAAAAGCCGCTCCCTTTTTATTTTTCCGCAAAAAGGCTTACTATTGCGTTTGCCAAAAGCTCGGCGGAATACTGCGCTTCCTCAAGGGTGTTTCCCGTTGCGCCGATTTCTATAAGCAAAAGCCCGGTCGATAAATCCATACGGAGGCAGGCTTTTAGCCCGCCTCCGTTTTTTATTTTTTCGCAAAAAGGCTTACTATTGCGTTTGCCAAAAGCTCGGCGGAATACTGCGCTTCCTCAAGGGTGTTTCCCGTTGCGCCGATTTCTATAAGCAAAAGCCCGGTCGATAAATCCATATTGTATTTGCGGTAATCGAAAAGAATCGGGCGGCAAAGCCCCGGATAGAGGGTCTGCATCTCGTTTGCGAGGGCGGCGGCAAAGCGCAGATTTTCAAAAAAATCCGGCATATTCATTGTTCCGTCGTCACAGCCGGAGATTATCATAATCTGCGCCGCTTTTTTTCCGTCTATAACCGCCGTCGGCTTTATTATCTCCGTTTCGGAAGGCTCGATTGCGTCCCTGTGAATATCAAGGCAGATTTTTATTGTCGGGCTTTCCTCAAGGTGGTTTGAAATCGTAACCGCACTCCGCTGATAGGAGCCTTTGTAGCCCGGGTCGTCGTGGAGGGTGACATCATGCACTGTGCCTATTCCGTTTTTTTTGAGCACGGAGCAGATAACATCGCCAACCGCCGCCATATTTTCGGAAAGGTCGGTTGTGCGCCATGTTCCCTCCGTATCAAAATAGCCCCTGTCCGCCGGCTCATAGCCCTCCGTTGCATGGGTGTGATATATAAGCACCTGCGGGGTTTCCGGCAAATCCGTGCTCAAAGAAATGTCCGTTTTTGTCTTGAGCACGGAGAGGATTTTTTCGCTTGTATATTTTGTGCAATTCTTTATCATTGCGTTTTCGTATCGGATATATGCGCCGCCCGCCTTTGGGGAATAAAAGACCTCCTTAACCGTTCCCCGGCGTTCCTCCGGAACCTCCGGAATGTCCTTTTGCTCTGCGGGCGGCTGCTCCTCCGGGGCGGAAAGCCCGCCGTGCTCATCCTGCTCTTTTCCGTGCTCATCGCCGTTTTCGGCGGGCTGCTCCTCCGGCGGAGCAATCGCCTCGTCGTGCTCAAAAAGATTTTCCTCCTGCCACATTTCCATAACGGAGCCGGGGGAGGCAAACGCCACCGCACAGTAGAAAATGGGCGAGCCTTCCTTTGCAAGGCAAAGCGTTCCCCAAACAAACGCACCGCAGCCGAAAACCGCAAGCCCCGCCTTTGCAAAAGGCCAAAAGCCCTTTTTCAAATCTTTAATAATATCCCTTGGCGAAAAACAACGCCATTTTTTCTTGTCCATAAATTCACCCTCCGCAAAGCAGTAAATTACAAGGAAGAATATGCCCCCGAAAAGAAAAAAATGCGTATTTTTTAATTTTTCGTTTACATTGCGGCTTTATTTTTCGCTCCGCCTTGCTGTATAATAAAATAAACAGAAAAACAAAAAGGGCGGCGAAAGCTTGAAGAAAAATTCCGGCGATATTATCGCAAAAGCAATTATGCTTTTAACCGGGGCGGCATACGGCGTTATGATAGTGCTGTCATCGGACTTTGAAGTGCTTATGGAAAAAGGTATCGGCTCCTTTGCGCTGTTTTTTGCGGCGGCAATGCTTTTGGCTTGGGCTTCCGCCTTTATCCAAACCATAATACACGAGGGCGGTCACCTTATTTTCGGGCTTTTTACCGGGTACAAATTTATCTCCTTCCGTATAGGGCATTTTATGTTCTTAAAAAAGGACGGAAGGCTCCGGATAAAAATATTCAATGTTGTCGGAACCGCCGGTCAGTGCCTTATGATGCCGCCGGCTTGGCGGGCGGATATGCCCTACCGCCTTTATAATCTCGGCGGCTGTATCGCAAACGCCGTAACGGCGGCTTTTTCGCTGCTTTTATACCTTGCCGCCGGAAAAACGGGGCTTTTTTCCCTGTTTGCGGCTCTTTTTGCTGTAACCGGCTTTTCAATGGCTCTTACAAACGGAATACCCATGCGGGTCGGCGGCATTGCAAACGACGGTCTTAACGCCGCAATACTCGGCAGGGGCGGGCGAAGCCTTAGGGATTTTTGGCTTCAGCTTTATGCAAACGGCTTGATTACAAAGGGCGAACGCTACCGCAATATGCCGGAGGAATGGTTCCGTCTTCCGGAGGGGGAGGAGCTTTCCGACCCGATAAGCTGCACCGTCGGCGTAATGCTCTTTAATTATTACCTTGACCGCCGGGAGTTTGAAAAGGCGGAAAAAACCGCCGAATATATGATAAAGGCACCGGGAATACTCGACGTTCAAAAAAACGAGCTGCTCTGCGAGCTGCTTTTTCTTCGGATTTTGCGCTTTGCGCCCTCGGCGGAGATAGATCCTCTGCTTACTCCCCGGCTTGACCGCTATATAAAAGCCACAGCAAGCTATGTTTCCCGCCGCCGCCTTGCATACGCCTACCAGCTTCTTTATAAAAAGAACCTTACCATGGCAAAAAAATGCCTCGAGGTTTTTGAGCGCACCGCCGCCACCTATCCCTATGCCGCAGAAATCGAAAGCGAGCGGGAGCTTATCGAAATCATAAACAGCCGCTCCGAAATAAGCGAATAAATATACGGCGAAGAAAAAAACACCCCGGCAGACGGAGAAAACCGTCTGCCGGGGCGTTTTTTTTAATCTGTTCGCTTTACCATGCGTTCGCTACCAATTTGTGCTCTCTTTCCGGGCGAACATCAACGGCGTAGTTTATCCTGTTTTCGATGGTATAGGGAGCGGGGTAATAGGAGAAATACGCAATGCCGCCCCTAACGCTGCAGCTTCCGACAACTCCGTCCGCCGGAAGGTCAAGGCAGAAGTTTGTCTGCACTCCCTCCGCCAAGGTATAGCCGCAAATCCAGAACATATTGTCCTCGTCCTCGGAATAGAGGATAACAAGGCGGTCGGGGTCGTTTTTGTCCGCAATGCTTCCGTAATCCGTAGCGTAGGTCAGCTTTCCGCCAAGAAGTCCGCCGCCGTTTCCGCTAATGCTCCAAACGCATTTTGTCGGGTCCGCACCTTCGGAAAAATCGTAATGGCGGAAAGTTCCGTCGCCGCTTGTATATGCTTCCAAACAGGTATCCGAAACAAAACCGTAGGAAATCGTATAAAAGCTGTCAAGCCCCTCCAAAATCCTTGCGGTGCCGTCCGCCGCGGAATAAAGCCAAAGGGCGTTATCCTCTTCGCCCTTTGACGAAACTATCAAAAAGTCGTTTTTTCTGCTTTTCGGCGCAGTAAATCCGGCATCGCCGGAGCTTTTTTGCCAATCCTTTGCCGCCAAAACATATTTTATTTTTACCGGCTCGGCTGCGCCCTCAAATTTTATAAGGGAGGGAAGCCTCTCCTCCATAATAAATACGGAGGATGTTTTCGGAAGCCAGATTAAATACGGAATGTTTTCAAGGTGCATTCCCGGACTTTCATATATCTGCCCTTCGGAAAAATCAATGCCTTCAATTTTACTTTTGTTTGCGGTGCCGGTACTGACATACACGGCTTCATACGGAATAATATAACCGTTGCCGCCGGTATAATCATTTTCATAATCGGTATCTATGTAATGCTTTGAGCACGCAAAAACAATATCAAAGCCGTCGCCCTGTTCCGTGGAAAGTATCACGAACCGCACCGGAAGATATGCGGTTACAAAGGTCTGTTTTTCCGAATCATATCCCAATCCGGTTTTATAAAAGTCCTTTTCAAATACAATATTCCAATCGTCGATTTTCGGGTATTTTTCTTTAAGCTTTGCCGCGGAATCCGCATCCTCCATAAACGGCGTTATATCCGATCCGTCCGTTTTTTCGGGAAGCTCCGCCCAAACAAGCGGCTCGTAGTTTTCGAACCATTCTGCGGAGTCTATCGGCGCAAATCTTCCGTTTTCGTCCGGCGGAGCGATTTTCGGAAGCGCAGCCTCCTCCGGCTCGCTTTGGCTTTCCTCCGGTTCGCTTTCGCCTTGGGCGGTGCTCTCGCTCACGCTCGGTTCGCCGCTTTGCTCCGTGCCCGTAGTTCCCGCCTTTTGGCAGCCGAAAAACAAAGCCGCCGCCGCAAGCACCGCAAGAACAACCAAAATTGTCTTTTTCATTTTTGAGCACGCTCCTCTTTTTGTAAAAATCACCATGCGTTTTCCTGAATTGTGTGGTCTTTATCCGGACGAAGGTCAACGGCATAGTGCTTAAAGCCGTTGCCGTCGTTATAGCTTATATACGCTATTCCGCCCCTAACGCTGTGGTCGCCGATATAGCCCTCCGGGCTTTCGTCAAGGGTGATTTGAGTAAGAAGTCCGTCCGCTATGGAAAAATACGCTATATAAAACTTTTCCGAATCCGTATCCGCATAAATGAGCATATAGCGGTCGTCGTCCTTTCTGTCCGCAAGGGCGTCGTAAACCCTAAATTCGCTGAAGGCTCCGCCCTTAAGCTCCCCGCCGTTTCCGTAAAGTGCCAATATGCATTTTGCAGGGTCGGCTCCGTCGGAAAAATCATAGAAATAATATGCGCTTGAGGCGATGTCGTTATAGCTCAAAAGCGTATCCGTAACAAAGGAAAAGCTGTAATACTTGTTATATGTTATGTTCTCAAAATCGGCAACCGCCTGTTCGGAGGAATCATAGTAGGCAAGCATATATTCGTCGTTTCCCTGTTCAAGCACAAGAAGGGCGTCGCCGCTTCGGCTCTCCGGCGGCTTTGCCGTTTTTACATAATCGGCAAAGTACCAGTGCTCGGAATCATAAGAATGCTCTATCAAAAGCGGAGCGTCCGCATCCTTTACCCGTACTCTTAAAAGCCGGTTATATTCTATATGGAGAGTCGTCGATACCTCCGGAACCCAGATCGCCCCTTCTCCGGGCTGTGAAATATACTTTGCGCCGGAAAAATCCCCGCATTGAAGATATTCCTCGGTGGTTTTTCCGTTTAATCCGCTGTACACATATTGCGGGACATAGGCGTTTTCCAATCCGTCATATTCAACATCAATATATATATGCCCCTTTAGGAAAACACGGTCGAAGCTTCCGCCCTGTTCGGTAGCAAGTATCACGGTATAATAAGGGCAATAGCCGTCCCCGTAGGAATAGGTATACGGGTCGTAGGCATAGGAATCGTGCCAATAGCGGTGATCCTCAAAAACCGTTTTCCAATCCGATATATCGGGGAATTTTTCTTTAAGATATTTCTGTACGAATTTATCCTCCAAAAACGGAGTTATTTCCGAATCGCTCGGGCGTTCGGCTTGCCCGCTTACAGGGTCGGAATACATAATATATTTTTCATAGGCGTCCTTTGAAATTGCCGGGAATTTTCCGTTTTCGTCCGGACCCTCCACCGGGGGAAGCAGCTTTTCCTTCTCGCTTTCGCTCTGCTCCGGCTCGCTTTGGCTTTCCTCCGGTTCGCTTTCGCCTTGGGCGTCGCTCTCGCTCACGCTCGGTTTGCCGCTTTGCTCCGTGCCCGTAGTTCCCGCCTTTTGGCATCCGAAAAGCAAAGCCGCCGCCGCAAGCACCGCAAGAACAACAAAAATTATCTTTTTCATTTTTGAACACGCTTCTTTCGGTTATATGAAATATACTTTTACAATATCAGTGTAGCATTTTTAGCAATTTATTGCAACGGTCCTGTATTTTTTATGCTTTGCTTCGGCGTTTGCCGCCGCTTTTCCGTGCGCCCCTGTGTAAGGCTCGCACCACGCCGACTGCGGGCGAATCTCGGCTCCCCTGTGCAAGGCTCGCACCACGCCGACTGCGGGCGAATCTCGGCTCCCCTGTGTAAGGGGAGCTGGATTTTCGGCTTGTTTACAAGCCGAAAAGACTGAGGGGTTGTATGGAGAGTGTTTATGCCGCTTTCCGCTGCTTCCGTCCCCTCCCCTTTAGGGGAGGTGCCGCCGCAGCGGCGGAGGGGGTTGTGATATACCGCTTACCTTGCAGAGCGGCTTT
>CAKSLF010000022.1 GCA_934466455.1 uncultured Oscillospiraceae bacterium
GGGGTTGTAAAACTTTTCTTTTACCGCTTTACGACTTTTCTTTTGGTTACAAAAGAAAAGGGGTAAACTGCGAAAAGCGCAAACGCTTTCGCCGGTCGGGGATACAACCCCTCAGTCAAAACCTACGGTTTTGACAGCTCCCCTTGCACAGGTGAGCCAAGAAATACACCGCAAACCCTCGCTGTGAACCCCGCACAAGGGGATAAAATTTGCGCCTTTTGAAGCGGGCGGCGTGGCGGGAATTGTTTTTTGTCAAAAGCATTGCTTTTTTTGCGGGAATGTGGTAAAATCAAAAAAGAACAAACATTCGATTTATTGGAGGGCTGAACAATGGCTCCCGAATTTATAAACCTTACCCCGGAAAATATCGAAAAAGAGCATCTTTGCTGCATAATCCGCAGCAAAACGACCCACCCGGGAGTTGAAGCAAAGCGCAGCTGGCTTCGGGAACGGCTTGGCGAGGGGCATATTTTTCGCAAGCTTAACGAAAAAGCCACTGTTTTTATCGAATATGCTCCGCTTGAAACGGCGTGGGTTCCCATTATCAGCGAAAATTATATGTATATATACTGCCTTTGGGTGCTTGGCGACAAAAAAGGCATGGGTTACGGCGATGAGCTTATGAATTATTGCATAGAGGACGCAAAGGCAAAAGGAAAATCCGGCATTTGTATGCTTGGGGCTGATAAGCAAAAGGCTTGGCTTTCCGACCAGAGCTTTGCGGAAAAATTCGGCTTTGCTCCGGTTGACGAAACGGATTACGGCTATAAGCTGCTTGCCCTCTCCTTTGACGGAACAAAGCCCCGGTTTGCGCCGTCGGCAAAGGCGGGAAAAATTGCCCCGAAGGAGCTTGCCGTATATTACAGCGACCAATGCCCCTATATTGCGCAAACCGTCGCATTGGTGAAGAAAACCTGTACCGAAAACGGCGTGCCGTTTTCCCTCGTCCATATAGATTCCCTTGAAAAAGCAAAAAATCTTCCCTGCGTTTTTAATAATTACGCCGTATTTTATAAGGGGAATTTTGTAACGGTGAACCTTACCGACGCCGCCGCACTTAAAAGACTTTTGTAAAAATAAGCCGAAGAAAAACTCCGTGCTCAAAATGAGCACGGAGTTTTTTTATGCGGAAAAAGCTTTTCAAAAAATCAAAAGCTGTCGTCATCAAAGCCGGTTACCTTGGAGCTTTGGTGGTGTACGACCCGTCTTTCAACAGTGGGTGCGGACTTTCTTCCGCCCTTGCCGCCCTTATTGCGAAGAACAAAGAACAGAACAATAATGGCTGCTATTACAAGAACAAGGGCAACAATGAGGATAATCACCCAAACGGGGATACCCGAAGAGGCTGCCGCCGCCTTGCCCATTTCCATTTTTACAAGCATTACCGGGGAGAAAGAGGAAATATCCATGGAAACTTCACTTGCGTTTATATCGGGCATAAGCTTTGCTTCAACGATTATATCCTCGTTTGCAAGGTATGCAAAGGCGGAAAGGCTGTTTACATCGCCGATTACGGGACGGAAAACGCCGTCGCTCTCCGCAAAGGAGATATTGCCGACCTCGGACTTGCTTCCGGTTTCAACATTATAGAGATATGCCTTGCCGTCCTCCTGCATATAGTAGGAGCTTCCGGTAAATTTGCTGCGCTCGATTACATGAACAAGAGCCGCAACGGATTCCTTATAGTTGGAGGCTGCGTTTGCCTGGGTTCCGTTGAGGGTATATTTAATCGTACCCTCGGAGGAGCCTTTGTATGCTGCGCCGTCAACAAGAGCGGAAATGTCGAATGCGGCGATTGTATCGCCGTCCGCAATAAACTTTGAGGTAACATCGTCGGCTGCGCTGTATTTATCAAGCACGGAAACGGCAAGAGCCGCTTTTCCGCCCAAATCCTCTTTAAGAGTAAACTCGATACCGGTTACGGGAATATCACCGGAGATGCTGTAAGAAAGCACGACCGGGGTGAACTCCGGAACCTCGGGGGTTACGGGAGTTTCCGGAACGGAAGAGGACGCACTTGAGGATACGGAGGACTCCGCAACGCTTGAGGAGGAGCTGCTGCTTGCGGGCTTGCTGGAGGCAGGCTTGCTGCTTGCGGGCTTGCTGGAGGCAGGCTTGCTGCTTGCCGGCTTGCTGCTTGCCGGCTTGCTGGAGGCGGGCTTGCTGCTTGTGCTGCTTGCGCTGCTTGTGGAGGAAGAATCCTCGCCGATATGGATTCCGGTAGCCTTCCATGTTGCGGTGGCAATAAAGTCGGAGGCGGAGGTTGCTTTTATTCCTGCGGGATAAACTGTTCCTTCAATCTCCCAACCGGCAAAGGTATAGCCCTCTCTGGTAAACTTGCATTGGTCAAGGGTAAATTCCTCGCCTTTTTTATACTGTCTTGCGTATGCGCTTCCGGTTGCTTTATCGCCGGGGCGATAGGTGCCGTTTATGTATTCCGTGCTTGTGGAGGAGGAAGTTGAGGTTCCGTTTTTCGTCCACTGGGCGGTAGCATATACCGCATACTGGTCATCACTTGTTTTGCTTGCGTCGGAGGTGCTGAAGGTATATGCAGCACCGGCGGCATAGGTTTTTCCGCCTATTCTCCAGCCGCTGAAGTAATAGCCGGTATAAGCAAAGCCAAGGCTGCTTGCGTCCGGAAGAAGAACGCTGTTCGGTTTTTTGTGTTCGTCATCGGTATAGGCGTCCATTCTTCCGCTTTGACCTATGGTGCCCGCACCGGAGCCGGGGTCAAAATACATTGTAAATTTGCTGAACTGTTCGTTCATTTCAAATGCATATACTTCCGAAAATACGGGCAGCAGGGAGAAAACCATAACTGCCGCAAGAAGCAATGCTGAAATTCTTTTAATCGCTTTCATTTTCAAAAAAACCTCCTTAAAAATAAAAAGGGATATTTCTACGATTACTAAGTATAGCACAATCCGCAAATTTAGTTATGTAATATTTGTTAACAATGCGAAAAATATTCCGAACTCGGCTAAATTTTTTTCGGAATACGGCTTTTTTGCGCAGGGGGTTTTGTAAAAAAATTGCTTTTTTAGTTTTTTTAATTCCCTTTTGGCGCATAATAAGGTCGGTGCTTTTATTTTGAGATGAAGTATGCTAAAATAAAGTCGAAAAAAGGCTTCGAAGCAAAAGCAGCTTTTTTTTCGGAAAGGAACGGTGCATAAGATGAAAAAACTGATTTCCGCAGGGCTTTCCCTGCTTATTGTTCTCTCGGTATTTTCCGGCTGTCAAAAAAACAGGGGCGAAAGCGGAAACGGCTCCCAAAGCGGGGTCGTTTCCGGCGAAAGCAGCCTTGCTCCTGTTGAGATAACCCCGATTGAGCCTTCCTCCGCACCGGAGGAAAGCTCCGAGCCGGAGCCGGAAAGCGACCCCGCAATCGCCCCATATAACCCGGAAAACGAGATCGCCAAAAAGGACGAGCTTTCTGCCGAATTTGAATATCTTGCCGGGCTTAAAACGGAGCAGGTGCCGTGGGGACCGGGCAAAAACTTTGACGACGACGGAAAGCCCACGGCATGCCGTCTTCTTCAGGCGGAATACGGAAAATATTCCGCCGATTTTGTAAGAACAGGCGATGAATTCGACAAAAAGGTCTATCTCACCTTTGACGAAGGCTATGAAAACGGCTATACCTCCGCAATCCTTGATACGCTTAAAGAAAAAGGCGTTTCCGCCGTTTTCTTTATCACTCTGCCCTATGCAAAAAGCGAGCCGGAGCTTGTTAAGCGCATGATAGACGAGGGACATATCGTCGGCAACCATACCTCAAAGCACCCGAACATGACCACGATTTCCCCGGAGGAGGGCTATGACAATGTAGCCGACCTGCACAATTATGTGAAAGAAAATTTTGATTACGAAATGTATCTTTTCCGCTTTCCGGAGGGTGCTTTTTCCGAACAGAACCTTGCTCTTCTCCAAAAGCTTGGTTACCGAAGCGTTTTTTGGAGCTTTGCATACAAGGATTGGGATCCGAATAACCAGTATGAGGAAAGCGTTGCTTTTGATAAGGTGACGGCAAGCCTCCACAGCGGCGAGATTTTTTTGCTCCACGCCGTTTCAAAAACAAACGCAGCCATCCTCGGCGATGTAATCGACTATGTTCGGAACGAGGGATATTCCTTCGAGCGGTACGAGCAATAATTTCCCGCCAAAAAGAGCCGTGCTCAAGATTGAGCACGGCTCTTTTTTTGTTGAGCACGCCGCCCTCTGCAAAGCAGCTTTAGGCGGGGCGTTTTTTCTTCCGGAAAAAGCGCAGGCAAAGCCCGATTAAAAGCCCCGCAGCCGCAGGAGCAAGCCAGCCCAAGCCTATATCCGAAAAAGGCAGGATTTTTCCGACGGCGGAAATCGCACCCTCAAGATGCAGAGCGGTTTTTACATGGTCCGGCAGAGCATACAGCAGGTCATAAACCGCAGCCGCAAGGGTAAAGCCCATTACGCAGACGGAAACGGCACGGTCGTTTTCGTAAAATTTTCCGAAAAGGGAAAGGAAAATAAGCACTATTGCCGGAGGATAAAGGAACATCAGCACGGGAACGGAATATTCGATAATCGTGCTTAAACCGAGGTTTGAAAACAACAGCGAAACTCCGGAAAAAATAACCGCCCATGCACGGTATTTCGGTCCTTTCGGAAACAGGGCGGAAAAGGTTTCCGAACAGCTTGTAACAAGCCCGACGGCGGTTTTTAAGCAGGCAAGCGTTACCGTTGCCGCAAGGACAAAAAGCCCCGCATTCCCGAGATAATGCCTTGCAATCTGCGCAAGGGCAATTCCGCCGTTTGCGGACGCCTCAAAAATCCCCCTGCTCTGCGCACCGACAAGGGCGATTGCCGCATAGATAACGCCCATAAAAAGGCAGCTAAAAATTCCCGCACGGACGGTGCTTGCGGCAACGGCATCCGGTTCTTCAACCCCAAGCCTGCGGATCACCCGAACAACGATTATTCCGAAGGCGAGGCTTGCAAGAACATCCATTGTGTTATATCCCTCCAAAAAGCCGGTGAAAAAGGGATTTTCCGCATAGCCGCCCATAGGCGCAAGGTCGGAAATATTTCCTGCGGGATTTGAAAGAGCGGTAAATACCAGTATTCCGAGGAATACAAGAAAGCACGGATTAAGGATTTTTCCTACCCATGTAAGAATTTTTCCCGGACAAAGGGAAAAAAGCAGCGTTGCGGCAAAAAACGCCAATGTAAAGCCAAAAAGCCAAAGCGAAAGATTTCCGCCCTCCGGAATAACCTGTTCCAGCCCGACGGTAAACGAAACCGTTGCACAGCGGGGAATCGCAAAGAACGGACCTATGGTAAGATAAAGCACGCAGGTAAAAAACATTCCGAAAGGGCGGCTTATTCTGCCGCTGAGATGAAAAAGCCCCTCGCTTTTTGAAATGCCGAGGGCGGCAACCCCAAGAAGCGGAAGCCCCACGCCGGTTATAAGCAAGCCGGGAAGTGCCTTCCAAAGTGCGCCTCCCGCAAGCTGACCGAGATGCACCGGGAAAATAAGGTTGCCCGCACCGAAGAGCATACCGAAAAGCATACTCGCCACATAAACATATTCCTTAAAACAAAGCCGCCGCTTCATAAAAAAAACATCCTCCGCTCCGAAAAAATTTTTATAAGCATACCACAGTGCAAAGCGCGCCGTCAATAGAAAAACGCAATTTTCCGCTTTTAATTGTTAAAACAGCAAAAACCGTTCTTTTGCTTGACGATTTTTGCGGTTAGTGATAGAATTTTATAGATGTTTTTCGGCAAAAGCACTGCCGAAAAAAGTTTTTTTTTGACGAACGGGTGTTTTTATGGAAGAACGCATTGCGGCTATATACTACATAATTATTAACATAGCTGCGGCGGCAGCCTTTTTTATGGACAAGCAGTTTGCAAAAAAGCACCTTTGGCGGATTCCGGAGGCTTTTTTGCTGTTCCTCGCATTCATCGGCGGAGGCGTTGGGGCTTTTCTTTCCATGGTTGCCTTTCGCCACAAAACAAAGCATATTAAATTTGTTGTTCTTGTTCCGGCATTTATACTTTTGCACCTTGCCCTTTGGTATTTTTACGGAGAAAGGATTTTTTGAGCCGTTATGAGTCTTTTTATCTGTCCGATTTGTAAAAAACCGCTTTATAAAGAGGAAAAACGTTTTTTTTGCGAAAACGGACACAGCTTTGACCTTTCCGCCGAGGGATATGTTCACCTTCTTCCGGCAAACAAAATGAATTCAAAAATTCCCGGCGACAGCGCAGCCATGGCTGCCGCCCGTTCCGCTTTTTTGAACAAAGGGTTCTATTCCCCGCTTATGGAGGCTTTGTGTGAAGAGCTGCTTTTGCTTTTTCCGTCGGGGGGCGAAACGGTGCTCGACTGCGGCTGCGGCGAGGGATATTATACCGCCGGGATATATGATTTTTTGTGTTCAAAAAACGCAGCCCCGGTTATGGCGGGGATCGACATAAGCCGCCCATCGGTAAAGCGGGCGGCAAAGCGCAGCAAAAATATTGAATTTGCGGTGGCTTCCGTCTTTGATCTGCCCGTTGAGCACGAAAGCATTGACGCCGTGCTCAATGTGTTCAGCCCCTTTTGCCGGGAGGAATATCTTCGGGTGCTGAAGCCCGGCGGGTACTACATCTATGTTGTTCCGGGGGCACGCCATCTTTGGCAGCTGAAGGCTGCAATCTACGATAAGCCCTATGAAAACAAAGAGGAGGACATTGCCTATCCCGGTTTTGAGCACCGGGAAACAAGGCGGTTGCGCTTTGTTATGGACCTTGAGCACCGAGAGGACATAGCCGCACTTTTTCAGATGACTCCGTATTACTGGAAAACCTCCGCAAAGGGTGCGGAAAAGCTTAACGGCGTTGAAAAGCTTGCCGCCGAGGCAGCTTTTGACATACATATTTATCAGAAGGAGCGATAAAAATGCACTACGAATACAAAACCCACGGAACCTGCTCTTCCAAAATCACCTTTGACCTTAACGATGACGGAACGATACACAACATCGTTTTTACCGGCGGCTGCCCCGGAAACCTTGCCGCAATCCCGAAAATCCTTGAGGGCTGGAACGCCGACGATGTTGTAAGCCGTCTTTCCGGAAACGACTGCCGCGGAAGAGGAACCTCCTGCGCAGACCAGCTTGCAAAGGCTATTGTTGAAGCAAAAAAATCAATGTGATTTTTCGGAAGAAAAAATGCTCTCCGCCCGCAGGCGGAGAGCGTTTTTTATAGGGCGGGGGTTGCCCGCTTTGGCTGCCCGCAAGCCGGGCGGACAGCCAAAAAAACGGTATAAGCGGCGGAGCGGTTTTCGGAAAGCGGGGCGGCATTGCTCCTTTGCTGCGGCTTTGTTCACCTCCGCAAGCGTTAAAAAAATTTCCGTGCTCAAATTTGGCGCAGCGGCTTTTTTAGAAAATCAAGTCCGTGCTCATTTGAGCACGGACCCTCTTCAAACATCAATTTTTATGGTTCCAGGACTTTCTTTCGCCGGAAAGCAGATCCTTTCGGCGGTTCTTATATTCCTCCGGCTTTGCAACAATATCGCCGGAACGGGTTAGGGCACGCTTTGTCAGCGTCGGACCGATAAGCTCATAAATAAGGATTGCAAAAAGCACGATGTTGCGGATAATCTCGCCGTCACCCTCAAGCTGGGCTGCGGTTACGCACATACCGAGGGCAACTCCCGCCTGGGGCAAAAGCGCAATTCCAAGGTTATCCGTAACTTTTTTCTCCTGCTTTGTGGCAATGCACCCGCCGAATGCGCCGAGATATTTTCCCGCCGCACGAACAAGCACATAGATAATGCCCATAAGCACCACCCAAGGGTCCTTGAAAACCGAAAGCTCCAGCCCCGCACCGCTTACGACAAAGAAAAATACATAAAGAGGCGCAGTCCAGCGGTCGGCACGCTCCATAAGGTCAAAGGAAAGCGGGCAGGTGTTGCAAAAAACGGTTCCGAGCATCATGCAAACAAGCAGGGAGCTGAAGGAAATATGCAGCCCGCCAAGGCTGAATTCTATCGAGGAAAGCGCAACCGTCAGAAGTACAAAACCGATCGTCATAGACATACGGTTGCTGTTGGAAAAGAATCTTTTTTCGAGAAGGGTCAGCAAATAGCCAAGCCCGCCGCCGAAAACAAGGGAAAGAACAATCTCCAAAAGCGGCTCCGCAGCTATTGAAACAAGGTCGATGGCTCCGCTGTTCATCGCTCTTGCCGCACCAAAGCTTACCGCAAAGACAACAAGCCCCACTGCGTCGTCAAGGGCGACTATCGGAAGCAGCAAATCGGTAAGCTCGCCCTTTGCCTTATATTGCCGAACGACCATAAGCGTTGCGGCGGGGGCGGTTGCCGTGGCGATTGCGCCAAGGGTTATTGCCGCAGGAAGAGAAAGCTTTTCCGGCATTGCAAAATGGAAGGCAACAAGTGCGGCGTCCGTAAGCAATGCGGCGGCAAGTGCCTGAACAATTCCGATTATTGTTGCCGCCTTGCCGGTTTTTTTAAGGTCGGAAAGGCGAAATTCGTTACCTATCGCAAAGGCGATAAAGCCAAGGGCTGTGTTGGAAATCGGCGTAAGGGCGGAAACATCCCCTGCGGTATTAAACCCAAGCCCCGGCACGCCCAATGCGCCGAGCACATATGGTCCCACAAGAACGCCCGTAATCAGATATGCGGTAACATCGGGGAGATGAAAGGGCTTCAGCACTCTTGTCATCAAAAGCCCGGCGATTATCGCAACAGAAATCGAAAGCAAAGCAGTCATAAATTTTCCCTTCTTTTTCACTAAAATTGCCCGGCAATCCTTAATCCGGGCGAAGCGTTTTTCTTAAAATCACAAAAACTTAATATATACCTTTTTTGAGGCAAATTCAATAGCAAAAACAATACTTTTTGTAGCTTTTACAAGAAATATTGCGGTTTGTATAAAATTATTTTTCCTTTGCAAAGGGAAAGGTTCGTTTAAGAATATTGCAGGCTGTTTTTATATCCGAATATGCAAAAAAGCTCTTTCCCTAAAAAACGGAAAGAGCTTTTTTTCTGTTATTGAACAAATCTTAATCGGCGGAGGAGTCCTCGGAATATGCTTCCTCGGAAAGGTCGTCGGCGGAAAAATCATTGCCGTCGTCTTTATCGGCTTTTTCCGCATCGGCTTCGGCTTCTTCCGCTTTCTTTTCTTCCTCAAGCCGCTGTTCTTCCAAAACCTTGGCGTGCTGCTCTTTTTCGTAAAGCCTGTCGTTCATATCGTCGCAAAGCTTTACGGAAAGCTCCTTTGTCTTTCCCAAAAGGACGGAGGCACCCTTCTTAGCGTACTTATACACAAGCACCGCCGCAATTATCACCGGAACAAGGATAAACACAAAGAAAAGCAGCAATGCCGCTGCGGCATAATCCTCCGTAAGGCGGGCGGCATTTTCCCAATAGGGGAAAATTACGCCGTCGGTGCGCATGGAACGCTTTCCGAAATCCTTTATGACGCTCCAAATTCCGCTTATGCCGTATCTTGCGCCCTCGTCAACATAAACGGCGGTATCTCCGCCGGGGAAATTATCCTTAACAATGTTCATTGCAAAGTTTGTAACCGGGTTTGGGAAAACAAGCTCGTAGCAATTTATCTCCTCGCCGGAAACCTCGTTAAACACATCATAAGCCATATAAAGCCCGATGTCTTTTCCGTAGGCTTCCTCGCTTGCAAAGTCGGAATCCCGCTCCACAACGCCGGCAACATAAAATTTTCTTCCGGAGATCTCAAGCTCCATTCCGTCAACCTCGATTGCGCCGAAAAGCTTCCATGCAAGCTCCTTGTCGATGACGACTCCGTCGTGCATAAGGTCGCTTTCCGCAATATAGTTTCCGCTGCGAAGGAGCATCGGGTGGAAGAAGAAGAAATCCCCGCCGACGCCGAGAGCCTCCACCGTTGCGGAGCCTTTATCCGTGCTTGCATAAACGGAGCCGTTTCCGCAATAGGCAAAGGTCCAAAGGGTGCGTCCCTCCGCCGCCTCCATGGAGTTTTCGGTAAGCTTTGTTTCCAATGTGCTCTTAAAGGAATACACCGCCTGTTGGTCGATTCTTGCGGTTTCCGGAACAAAGCAGGAAATATAGGCAAAGCTTTCGCCGGAATTTCCCGCCCATTTTTTCGCCGCCTTTGTGTATTCAAGAGTGTTCCGCATTTTTGCATATACCCCAAGGCAGCACCCGGCAAGGATTATCAGCACAAGGCTTATCGCCACGGAAAGCTTATGTTTTTTAATCCAATCCAAAGCGTTTTTCAAATTATTACGCTCCCTCCGCCATACGGACAAGGGTGCCCGCCTCTATCGGCTTGCTTGAGGTTGTGATGACATAATCGCCGTAGCTAAGCCCGGTTACGGCTACGGAAACATCGTCCTCCGCAAGCACCTGGACATCAACTCTTGTTGCAACATAGCGGTTTCCGATGGGGCTTGGCTTTTCGGTAAGAACAAGGACGAATTTTCCGTTTGTATCGCTTCTTACTGCGCTTTTTGGAACAATGGAATCATAGTTTTGGCTCTTTTGACCTATGGAGAGGCTTACATTTGTTCCGGGTTCAACATCGCCGGAAACAGTGAAGACAAGAAGCTTGTTTTTTCCGCCGGAGCTTGGGTCGTTCTTTATGCTGTCAAGCACGGCTTTTATCTCGCTTCCCCACCAATAGGAGGAAACCTCCGCCGTATCGCCGACGGAAACCTTTTTTGCCTGCTCCGCAGTTGCGGAAATGCTTACGGTATAGCCCCTGTCGGTAAGCTCGATTGTTGCAAGGGGCGTTCCGGAGGCGGCTTCTCCGCCTGCTTTTACATTGATTTCGCTTATGGTGCCGGCGGTTTTTGCAACGACCTCGTTGCCCATATCTCCGCCGGAAAGCTCCTGAACTTTTTTACGGAGCTTTTCAAGCTCCTTTTGCTCCTTGCTTTCGTTAAGAGCGTCGATTTTCTTTTGTATATCCTCGTTGTTCTGCTCGGTGCGGAGAGCCTTTATTGCGGAATTATATGCCTCCTCCGCCTGAGAAAGCTCTGCAACGGCACTGTCGTAATCGCTTTTTGTTACGGAGCCGTATTTTGCTTCCGCTGCTGCGGCGTTTTGTTCCGCAAGAACATATTTATCATAGAGAATGTTATATTCCGTTTCCGGTACGCCGAATGCCTCAAGCTTTGTTTGGTATTCGGTAACGGCTGCCTGCCATGCACTTTTTGTTTCCATGGCTGCGTTGTATTTTGCAACCGCACCCTCGTGGTTGGGGCTTTCCGGGTTTGTATAATCCGGGTCTGCGGAAATTCTTGCAACCTCTTTTTCCGCCTCCGAAAGATTTTTCTTTGCTTCGGAAAGAAGCTCCTTCAGGCTTACGATTCCGGAAAGCTTATCCTCGCCGCCGGCAAGGACAACAAGGTGCTGTTTTGCTTCGTCACGGGCTTTTGTTGCCTCGGTAACGGCTTTATAGCCGGCATAGACATAGCTTTCGTTGCTCTTTGCTTTTTTCCATGCGTCGTAGGCTGCCTGTGCGGAGGAGGAGGCGGAGCTTTCGCCTTTGTTCATCATTGCCTCAAGCAGCTTTATCTGATACTGAAGCTCTGCATTGGCAAGCTCCTCTTTTGCCGCTTCAAGGTCGGAGCTGTCGCCCTCTTGGAGGGTGAAAAGCACATCGCCCGCCTCTACCTTTTGACCGACCTTTACAAGAACGGAATCAACCTTTCGGTTCTGGTCGATGGTGACATCATAGGTTTGGTTTGCGGCAACGGTACCGCTGCCTCTGATTTTTGTGTTTATCGTGCCGGAGCTTACATACTGGGTGGAAACCTCCGGCAGGGAACGGAGCAAAAATGTATTTGAGAAAAAGGTAAGCACCAGCATAATGCTTAGGAAGATTATCGCAGCGTTCTTGACCCATTCTCTTTTTTTGACTTTTTCTTCTGCCATAATAATTTATCCTTTCACCGAGCCTTGGTGTGCAATTCCTTCAACAAGGTATTCTTCTCCATGGAGGAAGAGCAGCAGCGTCGGAATCATATAAATTGTTGCAACGGCAAAGGCAATTCCGACCTCGCCGGCATTTATTGTTGAAAGATAGACCGAAAGCGGCTGCTTTTCGGCATCCGGAAGCAGGATTATAGGCTGCTCCACCATGTTCCAATAGTCGATAAAGACAAGCATCGCTATTGAATAGAGTGCGCTTCGGCACTGGGGAAGGCATATCTTCGTAAAAATCTGCCATTCGCCGGCACCGTCAAGCTTTGCCGCTTCGATAAGAGAAACGGGTATGCGCCGCATAAATTTTGTTAACAGGAAAACCGAAAACGGCGCAAACATTCCGGGAAAAATTATTGCCCAGCGGGTGTTCAAAATCCCAAACCAGTCGCTTACAAGATAGTTCGGAACAAGGGTTACCTGATATGGCATAAGCATCAGGATAACATAAAAGAAGAACATAAAGCTGCGGAACTTTCCCCTCCAACGGGTAAAGCCGTAGGCTGCAAGCGCAGCCGTCGCCACCTGAAAAATAACTATCGGAACAACAAGGATAACCGAGTTCCAAAATTTGAAGAGGTAATCCGGGCTTTTTACAAGGGCGGTTATGTACTGGGAAAGGGTGACCTTATCCGGAATAAATTTTAGGGTGACCTTATCCGAAATAAAGGTTTTGCTTCCGCCGGAAAAATTCTGAAAAATCTTGCCGTAGTTGGCGTTTATCTCGCTTTGCTCCATAAAGGAGTTTGTTATGGTAAGCACCGTAGGCATTATAAACATAAGAGCAAATATTGCGCAGACGACCACGGTTATGGCTCTGCCGATGATTTTTTTCTTTTTCATCAGCCCTCCACATCCTTTCCGAAGGCGTCCTCCACCTTAAAGAGAAGCGCAATAAGCCCGACCATAAATACTGCCATAAGAACCGCCGCAGCGGAAAGCTTTTGGTAATCAAGGGAGGCAAAGGTGTTATTCATAAAGTGCTGGAGCATATACAGCCCCTCGTAGGGGTATTTTCCCGTAAGCAGATATATCTCTCTGAATACCTTAAAGGAGTTTATCATGGAGAGAATCGTTACGAAAAGCACCGTTGGCGAAAGATAGCGCAGCTTTATGGCAAAAAATTTGTACCAGCCGGGCGCACCCTCAACATCCGCCGCCTCAAGCAGCTCCCTCGGTATATTGGCAAGGGCAGCCATAAACAAAATCATATTATAGCCAAGGTTTTTCCAAAGATAGAGCACCGTTATTACCCCAAGGCAATATTCGGATTTCAGCCAGTCGATTTTATCAAGCCCAAAGGTCGTGATAAATTCGTTAAGTGCGCCGTTGTAGTCAAAAAGCACCTGCCAAATAAGCACGACGGAGGCGACCGGCACCATTATCGGGCTTAAAAAGAAAGTGCGGAACTGGCTTTTTAGGGGGATTTTTTCCTCCAGCATCAGCGCAAGGACAATGGAGAGGATTACCGCAAGGGGCACTGCCATTGCCGAAAATTTAAGGGTATTGTTTACCGCAGTTTGGAACGAGGAGTTGCCCAGCACATTTTTGTAGTTTTCCAAAAAGACAAATTCCGGGTTTATGGGACTTCGTATAATCGAATAATACACAACCACGAAAAAAGGCAGAATGAAAAACAGCGAAACGCCCAGTACACTGGGCGAAAGATAAAGTATGCTGCGCAGCTTATCCGCCGCTTTTGCGGAAAGCCCTTTTTTCGGCTTTGCGCCGTTTGTTTTCTGCATAGTTTCTTTCTGTTTCATTGCTTTCTTACAAAAAAATTTTTTCCTTTGCTTATTGATGGATTTTTTTGTCAATGTTCTGCCGCCCGCAGAGGCGGGCGGCAGAACAAAGCATATGCAGGATTTTTTATCTCTGCTCGTTTACATAAATCTTTGCACGGCTCTGAATCATTTTTGCGGTTTCCTCCGCAGTCTTCTGATCCTGGAAGAAGGGCTGAATCTCCTCGTTTATAATTTCGTAAACGCTTGAATCATAGCGGCTGAACACGGTGGTGTTCTTTATAAGATTGCGGATTGCGGTTTCCTCCGCCTCTGTCATCGCAAAGACCGGAATCTCCCAATCCTTTTCGCCGTCATAATACCAATAAAAGTTTTTCGGAGTTTCCTTTCTTCCCTGCTCGTCGGTAAGACCCTTGTTAAATTCAGAAAGGAGGGTATACTCGTTGTCGTAGTAGTTGCCGCCGCCCGCATTTGAATAGGTAACAGGGTTAAGGTTAACTTCTGCCGGAGCTTCCTCATCGGGCATATATTCTTCAAATTCGGGGGTTCTTTCTTCCTCAAGCTTTTTCTCAAAGCGGGCTTTGCTTGTGGGGAAGCCGCCCCAACTGCGCTCTTCCTGATATTCATCCGTAAGGATATACTTTACAAAATCCCATGCGGCGTCCTTATATTCGCTTTTTGCGGAAATCGCAAAGCCGTTATCGGCTGTTCCGAAGCTGCTTCCCATTCCGGGATAGCCGACAAAGCTCGGCTCGCCGTTTAGGGCATAGAAGGTTCCGCCCCGGAAATCGGAGATAGAGTATATCTCCTCGCCCATAATAAGCTGCTTGCCCTGGTTTATTCTTTGGACGGGGGATTTCCACTTATAATCGTCGCCCCGCTTTTTCTGTACTTCCTCGGCTGTCGGGAAGGATTTTACAAAGTTGAGCAGGTTTATAAATTCCTCGCTGTCAAATTTACATTCGCCGGTGGACCAATCGATAAAGCGGTTTAGGTTTGTGTAAATAAAGGAGTATACGGCGGATTCTCTTGAATAGTCATCGTCAAGAACGGTTGCACCCTCCGGAAGGGAAGCAAGGGCGTTTTTCATATCCTCGAAGGTCCAGCTTGTTCCGTCGCCGACGACTTTTTTAAGTCCGACGGCGGTTTGGATCGTAAAGGAGCTGTAAATTTCGTAGAGCTTTCCGTCCTTATCCCGGAGGGATTTGAAGAAGTCCTCAACAAAGGCGTCCTTTCCGAAATCCTGCTCCATATACGGAGTTAAATCCTCGAGGATTCCCTTGCCCGCATATTTATCCACCGGCAAGCCGTCGCCCACAATGAATATATCCGGAATATGTCCGGCGATTATCTCCGTATTAAGCTTTGTTATGCCGGCGTTTTGGTCGGAGCCTGTGTTAAACTGGGAATACTCCGTCATTCTTATGCGGTATTCGGAATTTTTCTTATTAAAATCAAGAACCCTTTGACGAACATTATAGTTCATATACATGGAGGCTATTGTTATTATTTTTCTTTCGTTTTCCGGGTTGTATTTTGTTTTTTCAAGAGTTACAAGCTCAACGCTGCTTTTTGAATAGTCCTCGTTCCAGCTTGTGTTAAGGGAGGCAAAGTGCTCGTTGTCAATCGGAACGATGTTTCCGATTTGATTTACATCTATATCGGAATCTAGCCAGTTTATGACCATTTCGGCTGCGCCTTCGCTTCCCGATTTTATACCCATAAGCCCGCTTGAGGTTCTGTAATATGCAAAATAGTCGTCCGTTCCGGGAATAAGGTCATATGCTGAATCCGGAAGCTTTATCGAATCGCCGAGCTGTTTTTTCTCAGGGTCGATGGCACGGAGCTCGACTCCCTCCTTGCCCCAGCCGTTTGCATAAACTTTTCCGTCATTCAGGCAGATGATGCCGTTAAAGCTGAAGTCGTCGCCTGCCTTTGTTTCAAAAAGCACAGTGGAAAAATCCGGCGCATAAACGGTCGCCTTTTCCCATGTTCCGACATAGAGATTTCCTGCGGTATCCACGGTTACATAGTCTGCGCCGTGGCCCTCGCCGTCTATGGATTGGGCAATTTGCTTTGTCTCGACGGTTTTTCCGCTTTCGTCAAGAATATCCAAGTAATATGTATATACGGTTTTGCCGAAGTCCCATTTTGACTGGGTTTGGGGGTTAAAATTATCCGGAATATCATAGGTCGTTATATTTTCGTACCGAAGAACGCAGAGCCTTCCGTCATTAAGCGCAAGGAGGGAATTTATTGAGGAGTATACCTCTTTCTCCTCTTCAACGGTTCTTTCGTTTTCCCATCTGAAATCCGGAAGCATGGTCATATTTTTTCCGTCAAAATCGACCTTACCTATTTGGGTAACATAAGTTGCCTCCATATAGGTTTCTTCAACGGGGTTTCCGTTTTCGTCATAATATGTATAGGTTGTTTCATGCTCGCCTTCCCTTTGGCGAACGGTAAAGAAAAGTGCATCCTTTCCTTTTGCGATATTGGCTACATATCCGTCCTGCATACCCTCCTCGAGGGTTGTAAAAGTAGGAACATAGACAAATTCGATGGTTCTTGAATCGTCGGTCTTATTCTTATTGCACCCCGCAAAAAGCGAAAGCAGCATAAGCATTGCAAGAACAATCGAAACAAGCCTCAGACTGTTTTTCATAAACTCCGTTTTCCCCTTTCTTATGTCCGTTTTTTCGGATAAAATCTGGCAGTGCCTTTATAATATTAGTATATAAAAATCGCCGGATTATTGCAAGATATTTGCCCTTTATAAAAATAATTTTACATTTTGTTTTTATTTTTTATCTTAAAATTCAAAAACGCATAAAAAAAATCCCGGCTCTTTCCCCGAGAAGAAAAAAGGGAAAGAGCCGGAAAGCAGAGAAAGAGAAAAGCTGTTTAATTTTACCGCTGCTCGTTTACATAAATGGTGGCGCGGCTTTGTATCATTTTTGCGGCTTCCTCGGCGGATTTTTGTCCGGCAAAGAAGGGCTGGGTCTCCTCTTTTATAATGTCGGAGAGGCTGCTGTCATAGCGCATAAATACGGTTGTATTTTTAAGGAGATCGAGGAAAACCTCTTTTTCGTAATCCGTCATGGAATAGACATCAATCTTGTTTCCGGCGGAGATCCAATAGGTGGTTTTCGGCTTTTCGTGAACGCCCTCCGCATTGGTAAGACCCTCGTTGAATACGGGGATTTCCAAATCGCCGGAGTTTCCGCCGCCGGCAACCGTCATTCCGTAGGTGGAATCCACGGAATCGGGGTCAAAATCCGGGGTCGCTTCCTCGGTCATCATTTTGTCAAACACCTCTTTGTTTGTGGGAAGACCGTTGAAATAGCCGTATTTGTTCTGTTCGTTTTGATAATCGGCGGTAAGGATTTGGCTTATAAACTTCCAAGCCTCCTCCTTATTTTTGCTCTTTGCGGAGAGGGCATAGCCCGAACCGTAGGAGTCAAAGCCGGAGCCTGTTCCCGGGAAGCCGACAAAGGTGATGTCCTTTCCGTAGGTATAGAAGGTGTTTACACGGAAATCCTGAAGAGAATATATGCTTATATCAAGGAGAAGCTGTTTTCCGGAAAGTATCCTGCTTTGCTCGCTTTCCTCCGTATCATAATCTATCTCGCCGTAATCTATGCTGTCATCGGCGGGGAAGGTTTTTACCATTTCAAGAAGCTCCGTAAATTCCGGAGTGTCGAATTTACATTCGCCGGTTTCCCAGTTTACAAACTTCTCCATGTTGCTGTACAGGAAGGTATAAAGTGCGGAGGATCTTGTATAGAACTGATTATAAACCTGTGCGCCCTCCGGAAGAGAAGCAAGGGCGTTTTTCATATCCTCAAAGGTCCAGCTTGTTCCGTCGCCGACGACCTTTGTAAGTCCCATTGCGGTTCTGATGCCGAATGCGGAATATATCTCATAGAGCTTTCCGTTCTCGTCGCGGAGGGACTTGAAAAAGTCCTCAACAAAGGCGTCCTTGCCGAAATCCCGCTCCATATAAGGGGTTAAATCCTCGAGCAGCCCTTTTGCGGCATACTGTGTAATGGGCATCTGAGAATCCAAAAGGATAATATCCGGCACATTGCCGGCAATAATCTCGGTATTAAGCTTTGTTGTGCCGGCGTTATAATCATCGCCGGTATTATACTGGGAATAATCCGTTACCTTAATGCGGTATTCGTTATTTGTTTTGTTAAATTCCGCAACCATATCCCGCATATCGCTTGCCATATAGTTGCAGGCAAGGGTTATGATTTTTTTCTGCTTTGTCGGGTCGTTTTTTGTCTTTACAAGGTGGATAAGCTCCTCTTTGTCGCTGTCCCAATCCCTGTTATAGACAACAAAGTCGCCGTTTTCCATCGCTGCGGAAAGATCGATATAATCCGGGGACATATCGGAATCAAGCCAATCCAAAATTTTGGCTGCTTCGCCGGTTTTTGCGTTTACGCCCAAAATTCCGCTTTGGTTTGTTGCAAAGAAATCATATTCGGAGGAATTTCCGGGGAATACATCGTTAAAATATGTTGCGCCGGAAATTTCGACGCCGGCGGAGAGGGCTTTTTTGGCTGTATCCACCGTCCAAATCTTTGTTTTTCCGTTGTTGTCCCAGCCGACAACGGCGATTCCGCCGTCGGCGGTTTTTACCATATTATTTACGGACATACCGTCGTCGGTTTTTATATCAAAGAGCTTTGCTCCGTCCGAACCGCAAACGGTTATGCCGTCCGTTGTGAAGAAATACCAATTTCCGTTTCCGTCACAGGCGGCTTTGTTGATATTAAAATAGTCGTCGCTGCCATACTGCTTTTCAAGTGCGGTAAAGGTGTTTTCCGCACTGCCGTCCGCCGCAAGAATATCAACATAGCAAACAACGGTGGAGCTGTTGTTATACTGCCAAATGCTGTCCGTATCCGGATTAAAGCTTGCGGGAACATCAAATTTTGTTTCGGTTTCGCTGCGGACTATCGCAAGCTTGCCCTCCGCCGTTTCGGCAAGGGTCATAACGGAGGAATATTTCTGTACGGAGGGGTCGTCCTCGCCGCTTTCCACGGTGTTGTTGGTTGTGTTGTCAACATACCCGTCGAGGGTCTTCATCTCGCCGGAGGCAATATCCACCTCATAGAGGGTGTTTTTATAAACATCGCTCTGATAGCTTTGCTGCTCGCCGTTTTCGTCGATATATTTTTCCTCAACGGTTTCGCCGGTTGGCGCATTTGCGAGAACATAAGCCTTTCCGCCGATTATCGTCATACCGGTAAGTCTTGCGTTTTCAAGTCCTTTAAGCTCTATGTAGCTTGTGGGATAAACATATTCCTCAACGGTTTGTTCTTCGTTTTTCTTATTGCAGCCCGCAAAGCTCATAAGCACCATAAGCACCGCAAGCAGGAGAGCCGCAAATTTTGTAATTTTCTTCATTCGTAATTTGTTCTCCTTTCAAGGAAAAAGCATTTTTCTTTCATAAAGATAGGTAATAAAATCAGACCGATTTGTTGCAGAAGAAAAAAATTTTTTTTGAAAAAATTTTTTCTTCCAAAAAGCATTTTCTTCGGTTTCGGTCAGCCCCTTACGACTGCGCCGAAGGGAGCAAAGGCAAGTGCCGCAATCTTAAAGAACTGTTTTCCAAAGGGGATTCCCACTATTGTTATGCACCACAAAACGCCGTTAAAAAATGCGGTTACGGCAATTTCCCAACCAAAAACAAGCACCCAGAGCACATCGAGAATTACGCTTCCCGCACCTGCTCTTGCATAGTCGATTTCCTTTCCGAAAGGGGTTGCGCAAAGCTTTGCAAGCTTAAAGCACTGCTTGCCCGCCGGAATCCCTATTATGGTTATGCAAAGCAGCAGCCCGGAAATGCTCCATTCAAGCCAAAGAAGAAATCCGCCGAACAAAAACCAGAGAATGTTGCCCAAAGTTTTCATTTAACAAAAACTCCCTTCTGCGAATTTACAAAGCCGTTTTGCCTTGTTTTTATTGTTTTTGCGGCATAATTATAGCATAAGCAAAAGCAAAAAAGCAGCTTTTTCCGCAACATTAATAA
Organism: uncultured Oscillospiraceae bacterium; assembly: GCA_934466455.1. Classification (GTDB taxonomy): domain Bacteria; phylum Bacillota; class Clostridia; order Oscillospirales; family Ruminococcaceae; genus UMGS1668. Next base: position 19,757 of record CAKSLF010000022.1, read on the forward strand.
AAGATTAAGAATGTTAATAATTCGGCAACATTTTTTCGGCAAAAGCTTTTTTGCCGAGGGCGGCGGAGCCGCAAAGCCGATACCCGCAGCAGCCCCTTGCCCCTCGTGCAAAGTTCGCACCGAGGGGTTTCCGGAGCGTTTCTCGGCTCCCCTGTGCAAGGGGAGCTGGCAAAACCGCAGGTTTTGACTGAGGGGTTGTATCCCCTGACAGGGTATAACGTTTGAGCCGAGGGTTTCCGGAGCGTTTCTCGGCTCCCCTGTGCAAGCTCCGCACCCCGCCGACGGAGGACGAACCTCGGCTCCCCTGTGCAAGGGGAGCTGGCTTTTTGCTCCGAAGGAGCAAAAAGACTGAGGGGTTGTATCGGCGACCGGGGAAAGCGTTTACACTTTTCACAGTTTACCCCTTTTCTTTTGTAACCAAAAGAAAAGTCGTAAAGCGGTAAAAGAAAAGTTTTACAACCCCC
>CAKSLF010000023.1 GCA_934466455.1 uncultured Oscillospiraceae bacterium
CCTTTTCTTACAAGAACATCAACCGGCATTGAATCACAGTAAAAATACTCCTTCCACTGGTCGCCCATTACGCCGCCAACTGCGCCGCCTATCGCTTTTATAAGTCCCATTACATATTGCTCCTTTCGGTTTGTCTACACCTTAATTATAAAGTCTTTCTGCATAAAAAGCAATAGAGAATAGAGTAAAAAATTTATTAACACAAAGTCAATATATATGCAATAAAAAAGCAAAATATCCCCACTTAATGTTTGAAGGGGGGCACAGCCATGAAAAGAAAAACGGCATATGTTTTGATATTTGCAGCGATTTTTGCATTAGTATGCCTTTGTGGCTGGGTACCCGCAGTTACAAAAGCGGCGGAGAATTTTTTATGCGACCCGCAAAGGCTTTTATTTGCAAAGTTTGTCCTTGCTTTGGCGGCGGCAGCCGTATCGGCAGTTATATGCGGAAAGATTCTTGGTAAAAGGGAGGAAAACGGCGTATGAAGAAATGGCTTGGCGTATTGGCTGCGGTAATTGTGCTCATAATGATAACCTCTTGTAAAGCAAGCGAGGATGAGCATATAAACTTCGGCACGCTTATTCCAGTGAGCACACGCTCCGTGCTCGTTGAGCACAGCTCCTGCGGAAAAACGGTTTTCTACACTGCGGAAAAGAAAGCTTTAGAGGAAATTGAGTATTGGCTTTCCGGCCTAAAATGTGAACGCCGCAGCTTTGAGCACGGGTATGCTCCAAGCGACGCCGATGGCGGAGAGAGCTTTACCTTTAACACAGGAAAAGGCAGCTTTTCCTATATAAAAAGCGGCGAAGGCAACTGCTATCTCCTTGTGGGAGGGGATTGGTACTTTGTAAAAAATCCTGAAAATCCGCCGAGGCTTGAGGACGGAGAGGCTGCAATTAAAAATGAGCACGGCGGGTACGGGGATGAGCATGGGGATAAAGCAAAAGCCGTTTTTGTTCAAGACAGGCTTTATATTTCAACAGAAACCGAAAGCACGACGGAGGGTCGCTGTGGAAACATGGACGGCAAGATAACTTTGTCTGTACCGGAGGACGAAGTCCCTTCGCAAAACGGAGAATCAAATTTCGGCACCGGATATTCCTATCAAATAAGCGGGAAAAATACGATTGATGTTTTTATTGGGGACAAGGCCATTGTGTTTGAATGTTATGATGATGAGAGCGAAATATGGGTTTCCGATGTTGAGGAGGAGGAGGCACACCTGACGAAGGACGACGGCGCAAGGGTAAAGCTGCTTATTGCCGAGGCGGTTTGGCAAAGCGGAGCTCCAAACTGCCTTAATGACTGCTTAATCGGCGGTTTTGATGAAGAAAGCATTTTTTATCACTCGGACTGCGGCACTCTAAGCAGGCAAAAGGCAGGTAAATACTGCACCTTGCAGGAAAACGAAAAGGAACTGCTTAACGATATTGTTGAGCAATATATAGCTTTAGGTGCGCCTTGACACAAAAACTCCCCTGCGATATAATTTATTCGCAGGGGGTGTTTTTATGGATGAAAACAGTATGCGTGCGCTTATGCATCTTATGGGTATGGGTGGAATTCACCCCACTCGAAGAAGGCTTCGCAGCACAGCGGCAGGCTCTTCCGTAATCGGAAGAATAATCGGAACCGCCGTTGCGGCGGCGGTCAGCGGAGCAATCGACAATTATACGGAATCCGCCGCAAAAGCAAACGCCGCCGAAGCGGAACGCTCCGCAATTCGTCGTGAGTACAACAGAAAAATGGCGGATTTGCCGGCGAACTGCCCTAACTGCGGCGCACCCACCTGCGGAAAGATGTATTGCGAATACTGCGAATCAAAAATGGTATAAAAAGATTTTGGCGCATTTTAGGTGAGCCAAAATGTGTTATCATAAAAAATAAAACCGCTTGATTATGGCTTAATCAAGCGGTTTTTTCGTGGTCGAAGTGACAGGACTCGAACCTGCAGCATCCTGCTCCCAAAGCAGGCGCGCTACCAATTGCGCTACACCTCGGAATATAAAGCTATAATATTATACAGTCAAATTTTGATTTTGTCAAATTTTTTTGAATATAAAAGTACATACCGTCCAATAATCAGTCATAAATATAAGGACGGAGGCGAAGCTTTTTATGAACTTGCTTGCAAAAAGAGCCGAAAAGGAAAGAGCCAAAAGAAAAGCACAGGAGCGGGCGCAGCTTCGTGAGGATATGCAAAGGCTGGAGGCGGAAATACGGCGCAACGAATCACTGTTCAATCTTGTGACGGACGATAATCTTATATCTGCACTTATTTTTGAACAAAGCGCAAATGAAGCCCGCATGAATTATCTTTTGCAGCGTGCAAAGGAGATTTGAGCACGCAATATTTTCGTTGAGCACGGCTTACATACAAAATGCGTGCATTAAGCCGAACTTAAAAGGCGAAAATTATTTGTCTGCAAAAAAAGAGCGCAGCCCCTGCGAAAAAATCGCAGGGGCTGCGCCTTCTTTTTTAAGAGTATCAAAAAACTCGGATTACTGAATTTCAAGATGCTTATTCTCGGGCTTTTGCTCAACAAGCTTAGGCATTTCAAGAGTGAGCACACCGTTTTCAAAGCTTGCTTTAATGTTTGCAACATCAATACCGGTGGTGTCATAAGAACGCTTGAAGGAGCCGCTTCTGCGTTCACGCATTACAAAGTTGCCTTCTTTGTCCTTTTCCTCGTGCTCGTAATTGTGTTTTGCGCTTACGGTAAGATAACCGTCGGCAACCTCAACATCAATGTCCTCTTTCTTAAAGCCCGGAAGCTCTGCCTCAAGAACATATTCGTTTTCTTTCTCTTTAATATCGGTTCTGATAAAGCCCTCTTTTCTGGATTCGGGATAACCGAACATTGCACGCTCCATCAGATCAAGGTCACGGAAGGGGTCAAAAATCTCATTTTCGTTTTTACGATAAGGCTTAAGCAACATATAAATTCCTCCAATGCAAATTATCTATTTTAACGGTAATTTTAATTTTATTTGTTCTTCGGGAAAATCTTTTCTTTCCCTTTGAACAAGTACATTTTACCGCCGCTTTTTTAAGAATGTTACTAAATTTTATTAACAGAGTGTTAATTTTAGCACTCGTAATATAAGACTGCTAATTATTTTTTTGGAAGTTCTTTTACGAAAAAAGCACCGTTTTTCAAACAGGAAAAACGGTGCTTTGTGCTGCGGGAAAAAAATCAGCTTTCGGAAAGCTTCTGCAAGCGGTAATATACTCCGTGCTTTGCCATAAGCTCGTCGTGGCTGCCTTGTTCCACAATGCCTTCGTCGTCGAGAACAATTATAATCTTCGCTCCGCGGATGGTGCTTAGACGATGGGCGATGGTGAATACGGTGCGCCCTTTGGAGAGTCGCTCAAGGCTTTGCTGAACAAGGCGTTCACTTTCGTTATCAAGTGCGGAGGTCGCTTCGTCAAGGATAAGAACGGGCGGATTTTTAAGGAATACACGGGCAATGGAAATGCGCTGCTTTTGACCGCCGGAGAGTTTAATCCCCCGTTCGCCCACATAGGTTTGATAGCCCTCGTCAAGCTCTCGGATAAATTCATCCGCTCCGGCAAGCTTTGCCGCCTCGATAACCTCCTCATAGGTTGCGTCCGGTCTGCCGTAAAGAATGTTGTCGTAAATACTTCCGGAAAAGAGGTAAACATCCTGCTGCACAACGCCTATGTTGCTGCGCAGGCTGGAAAGAGTGATTTTTCTAATATCTCTGCCGTCAAGCAAAACCTCGCCCTCGGTTACATCATAAAAGCGGGGAATAAGGTTTGAAAGAGTTGTTTTTCCGCCGCCGGAGGGGCCCACCAGTGCGACATTGTCGCCGGGGTGAACATGAAGGTTGACCTTGGAGAGAACTTCGCTCTTTGAATCGCTGTATGCAAAGCCTACATTGCGGAGCTCAATATCGCCGACCACATTTTCAATGGGCGTTGCGTCCGGGGCGTCTTTGATTTCCGGCTCAACATCCATAATTTCGTAAAAACGCTCGATACCGGTAAGCCCTTGCATAAATGTTTCGGTAAACTGTGCAAGGCGGCTTACCGTATTGAGCAAAACCGTAGTATAGAGAAGATACGCCATATAGTCGCCGGGGGTGATTTTTCCGTTCATAAGGAAGATTGCGCCGAGGGCGACAACGATTATATACATAACGCCGTCAAAAAGGCGTATTACGCTGTGCAGCTTTCCGAGGGATTTATAAGCCTTGCGCTTTATTCCGAGAAAAACATCGTTTCCTTTTTTGAATTTCTCTTTTTCCATTTCCTCGTTGGCAAAGCTTTGAACAACACGGATCCCAAGAAGACTGTCCTCAATTTGGGCGTTTATTTCGCCGATTTGGGAACGCTCGTTGTAAAAGTTTGTCCTAAGCTCATGCCTAAGCTTTAAGATAAATGCGCCGAGCACGGGTATCATTATATATATGAACAGCGTAAGCGGAACATTTACATTTAGGAGGATTATCAGCGAGGCAAAAAACTTTACTATGCCGATAAGGATTTCCTCCGGGGCATGATGGCAAAATTCCGTAACATCAAAAAGGTCTTTTGTAAGACGGCTCATAAGCTGACCGACCTTTGTGTTACTGTAAAAGCTGAAGCTCATTTCCTGAAGATGAGCAAAAAGATCCCGGCGCATATCCGCTTCCAGCCGTGCGCCCATCATATGACCTATATTTGTCATAAAGTAGTTTGCGCCTGTGTCGATTATTCGCAGAAGAATATAAATTCCGCAGATTTCGAGAATAAAGCGCAGCGTAAGAGAAGCGGCGTCGCTTTGCGCCGTATTTGTAATATTACGCACTATGACCGGCAGCACAATATCGCAGACCGTTGTTAAAGAAGCGCAGAAAAGGTCAAGCGTAAGGGTTGGCAGGTACGGCTTGTAATACGGCAAAAAACGCCTTATGTAATTTTTTTCGTTTGCCTTTCCGGCAGAATTGACGCTCATTTTGAAATTAACCTCCGTAAATAATTAGGCTCCCTTTATTAAAGGGAGCTTTAATTTACATATATATTGTATTACTAAATGAATAATTTTGCAAGATAAATTATAAAAATATGCAGCGGATAAAATCCGTATCCGATAAGTTTTGGGATTTTTACACCGCTTTTTGTATGCATAAGCATAAACGGCAGTGCAAGAACACCAAATCCCTGCGCATCAAGGGAAATTCCCATAAAAGTATAGTTTGGGGTATCAAAGAAGGCGATGCAAAGCGCAATCCCGATTACAACGCCGAAAATCTCCGCATCCTTTGTGCAGAAAATATACATAAGCAATATAAGTGCAACGCCATAAAGAGAATATTCAAAGCCGTCCCAAAGAGAAACCGCAAGAGCTGCCGCAAAAGCAAGCCACTTTTTGCTTTTTATCGCTTGTATTGCGCAAAAACCGAGCAGCATTGTAAAGCCGATATTAAGGTGCAGATTTTCTGCGATGTTTATTATCGCCGCCTCCGCCGTTCCGTAATTTATAGGGTCAAAAAGCTGTTCCGTGTAATACGGGAAAAAGGCAAGAGAATAAAAAGGTTGAGATACAACCGAAAAAGCGAAAAGCCGCAGGGCATATTTTTTGGGATTTTTTGTGTATATGCAGCCTGTTGCAAGACAATATGCAAAAAGGGGAAACGCAATACGCCCGATTATCCGCATCCACATTTCTCCGGGAAAAAATACATATCCTATGTGGTCGATTGCCATGGTAATAAACGCAACAAGCTTTATAAGTCCGGTATCGCCGTTTGTTTGTACATCAGCCGTGGAGCCGGTTGTTTGCTTCGGAAACGCAGTCACGAAGATAGCCCTCCAGCTTAAAAGATTTTCCGGTACCGATGGCAACACATTCCTCGGAGTTTTCAGCAACCTCGCATTTAAGGTTAAAGCGGTTTGCAAAATATTTATCAAGTCCGTGCAGGCGTGCGCCGCCGCCGGTCATAAGAATGCCGTTTGCCTTAACATCACCGGCAAGCTCCGGCGGGGTTTTTTCAAATACTTTTTGTATTGCGGCGGCAAGCTGTGCGGCAAGGTCATAAAAAACATCGGAAAGCTCACTCCATGTAAGTGTAACCCTTCCCGGAAGCCCGGTAAGAAGGTTTCTGCCCTTCACCTCAAATGTGCGGTCGTCATCAAAGCTCCAACAGGTGCCGATAGCTTTTTTTGCCTCCTCCGCCATACGCTGACCGATAAGCAAAGCGTATTTTGTTCTGACATAGCGGATTATCTCCTCGTCAAATCTGTTTCCGGCAATTTTTACGGAATATTTGCAAACAACGCCGGAAAGAGAAAGCAGCGCAATATCCGTTGTACCGCCGCCTATATCGACGATAAACCGCCCGTCCGGCTTTGAAATATCAAGCCCTGCGCCAAGGGCGGCGGCAACAGGCTCTTCTATAAGATAAACTTTGCGTGCGCCGGCGGAAATTGCGGCATCAACAACGGCACGCTGCTCAACATCGGTAATAATGCTGGGTACACAGATTGCAACTCTTGGCTTAAAATAGCTTTCGCCGCAGACCTTTTTAAGAGCATAGCGGATAAGCTCGTTGGTCAGGTGGTAGTTTGAGATAACGCCGCCGCCCATCGGGCAAACGGCAGAGATAAAGCTTGGTGTTCTTCCAAGCATTTTGTGTGCTTCGGAACAAATCGCAACAATTTCGCCTGTGTCATTGTTTATGGCTACTATGTTCGGTTCACGAAAAAGCACTCCGCGGTCCGGGTCGTATGCGATTATTTTTGTTGTTCCGAGATCTATTCCTATATCAGCAGGCATTTTGTCCTCCGATGAATTATTTTTGTTTCACAAATAAGATTAAAGCATATTTATGCGCTTGTCAATTCGGAATTTATTAAACTTTGATTAAATATGCATTTATTCCTCAAGCATATAGCGCAGATTGGTAAATCTGCCGGTCTTTTTGTTGTTATCGACCATAGAGAATACCGCCCGGCTGTCGCCGACAATTATAAGCAGCTTTTTTGCTCTTGTAACTGCGGTATACAGCAGATTGCGGAAGCAAAGCCGGGAGTTTACCTCCATAAGAGGAATTATAACGGCGTCAAACTCGTTGCCTTGGCTTTTGTGTACGGTTATGGCGTAAGCATGGTCAAGCTCGCCCGCATTGTCAAAAGGATAATCCGCAATACGGTCGTCAAAGCGTATCGCCATAAGCCGCAGCATAGGGTCGATTTTTTCGATTACGCCTATGTCGCCGTTAAAAATGCCCCGACCCATTTCGCCGTCGTCTTTTTTCCAAACCATGTCGTAATTATTGCGCACCTGCATTACCTTATCCCCTTGGCGGAAGAGCCGTCCGTTAAAAGTAAATTCCTTCTTTTCCGGGGAGGGAGGGTTAAGTACCTTTTGCAGAGCGATATTCAGCCCCCAGGTTCCGGCTTCGCCCCTTTTTCCGGGGCAAAGCACCTGTATATCCCACATGGGGGAAAGCCCATATGCCCTCGGCAGGCGTTTTTCACAAAGCTGGCAGACGGTGGCGGCACATTCCGCTTCGCTTTGTCTCGGCATAAAGAAAAAGTCGTTGTCTTTTGATTCAAGATATGGATATTCTCCGTTTACAATATCATGTGCGCTTGTGACGATCGCACTTTCCGCCGCCTGGCGGAAAATCGTATTGAGTGTTACGGAGGGCAGAATATCCGACGCAAGTAAATCGTGCAGCACATTGCCTGCGCCTACGGAGGGAAGCTGGTCGGAATCTCCGACCATAACAAGGCGGCAGGAAAAGGAAAGAGCCTTGAGCAGAGAGTCAAAAAGAAGGCTGTCGACCATAGACATCTCGTCCACTATGAGGGTATCGCATTTAAGAGGATTTTTTTCGTTTTTGCGAAAAACAGGGTGCATATCGTCGGAGGAATAATCAACTTCAAGAAGACGGTGTATGGTTTTTGCCTCCTTACCGGTAAGCTCTGAAAGCCGCTTTGCGGCACGACCGGTGGGCGCAGCAAGCATAACGGTATCGCCCTGCTGTTCAAGAAGGCGGATAAGAGCGTTAAGAGTGGTGGTTTTTCCGGTGCCGGGACCGCCGGTAAGAACAAAAACATGGTTGCGAACCGCTTCACGCAAAGCCTTGCGCTGCAAAAGGTCGTACTCTATGCCAAGCTCCTCTTCAAGCAGGGAAATGCTTGCATCGAGGGAGGAATCGCTTTCGTCGCAAAGGTCGTGCAGCATCATACGCAGCCGACCTGCGGCGGAGGTTTCTGCAGAAAACAACTCCGGGAGATAAATAAACCGCCTGCCGTTTCTGTAATATTCGTCAAGCTCATGCCGGCGGACAAGCTCTTCGAGGGCGTCGGGCATATCGTCACTTTCACCGAGAACCCCGGCGGCAGCGGGCAAAAGCCGCTCTGCGGGGAGGCAGGTATGACCGTTGTCGAGATTATGAACAAGAACAAATTTAATTCCGGCTTTAAGACGGCGGACATCGTCCGCTTTGCCCTTTTTAAGAAAAACGGCGTCCGCTTCCGCAAAGTCAAGACCTATATCCGGGTCGCAGAGAAGATACGGATTTTCCGTAACAAATTCAACTGCGGAAACACCCCATTTTTTCCATGCACGAACGGCTATTGCAGCAGGAAGCCCAAAACCCTGAAGCCCTGCCATAACCTTTCGTGCTCCGAAAGCCCGCTGGAACTGGGTGCCTATTTCCAAAGCCAGTTTTTCGGAAACGCCCTTGACCCTTGAAAGCTGCTTTGGGTCATTTTCAATGGTTTCGATTGTATATTCGCCGAAGGCTTCGACAATGCGGGCGGCAAGAGCGGGACCGACGCCCTTAAACGAACCGCCGCCAAGATACTTTCTCATAGCGGAAACGGAAACGGGCAGCCGTCTTTCACAAACCTGAGCACGGAACTGGTTGCCATAGGTGGGGTGGGAAGAAAAGCTCCCGGTTAGGGAAACCTCTTCGCCAGCCTCCACTGTACCAAGCTCGCCGACAACGGTGACAAGCTCTCCGCCGCAGTCGAGGTCAAACACAACAAATCCCGTTTCCGGCTTGTAGCACACAATTCCTTCAACCGTACCGGAAATTTGTTCCGTTTCAACTTTTTCGTTCTTTCCTAAAACGCTCATAAAAAACCGTCCGTTTACATAAAAATTGTCTTTATCGCACCCGCAAAAGACAAGAGGCATACACACATCAATTATATATCTTTTTTGTCAATCTGTAAACCGCCAAAAACCTCGGTAAAAAGGTCTTTTTCGCTTTCTGCCGCAGTGCAGTTAAACCGCAGACAAAGGTTACGGCAAATTTCCCTTGCTTCGCTGTCGGTTTTGCGGCAATCGAGAATAACTCTGCCGTGGATTGGGTCCGCCTCGCTAAGAGCGGCGCGGACGGCTTCCTCAAGTCCGTCGGCGGAAACGGAGGCTGCGTCGGCAATAAAAATTACATTTTTCTTCATCCTGCATTTTACACTTTGATTTATAAGCCACTGGGAAGCTTCTATCATTCCGAGAGAAGCAAAAAAAGTTACTGCGAGCACCGCAATTATTTCAAAAAACATAAAGAACAAAGCCCCCTTTCGTTATCTGTATACTATGTACCGGCGGGAATAAAGGTTACCGGGTGTCAAAAAAGCTTTTTGCGGCATAGCATAAAACACAGGAAACACATTTGGAGGTTTCGGCAATGAAAAAACATTCTTTTTACATAGCCGGCGGAGATATGCGCTTTGTTTATCTTGCAAATGCGCTTGCGGCTGAAAAATATAACGTAACGGCGTTTGCTTTATCGGAGGCGGAGGGGCTTTCCGACGATGTGATAATAAGCGGAGATTCCTCGGAGGCCGCCTTTTCGGATGTAACGGTGCTTCCGATTCCCTGCCAAAGCGGTGAGGGATACCTTAACGCACCTTTTGAAGAAAGAAAAATTCCCCTTGCGGAGATTGCGGCAAGACTTGAGCACGGTTCCGTGCTCGTGGGCGGGATGATTCCGGAAAGTATAAGAAAAATTGCGGAAAACAAAGGGGTGGCCGTGCTCGATTATTTTGAGCGGGAGGAATTTGCGGTGCGCAACGCTTCGCTTACGGCGGAAGCGGCTGTTGCCCTCGCAATGGAGGCGGTAAACGAATCGATAAGCAAAATGTCGGTGCTCATTTTGGGACACGGAAGGATAGGAAGATTGCTCGGCAGTATGCTAAAGGCTCTTGACGCCGATGTTACCATTGCCGCAAGACGCTTTTCCGACCTTGCGTGGATACGGTCAGAGGGAAATACGCCTATCGAATTTTCACGCCTTGATGAGAAAATAAGCGGCTTTCGCATAATTCTGAGCACTGTTCCCGCACCGGTGCTCGGAGAGGAACGCCTCGCCATGCTCAAAAAAGACACCATAGTGATAGACCTTGCTTCCGCACCCGGCGGCGTTGATTGGGAAGCGGCAAACAGACTTGGAATCCGTGCGGAAAAGGCACTTGGCTTGCCGGGAAGATTCGCTCCGAAAACTGCCGGAGAAATAATCAAAGAAACCGTGCTCAACATATTAAGCGAAAGGGAGGAAAATGCTTGTGGCTGAAAAAATAAGACTCGGCTTTGCGATTTGCGGTTCGTTTTGTACATTCAAAAAAGTGATGGAGGAGCTTGCCGCCCTTGGTGAAGAATATGATATAACGCCGATTATGTCGGAGGGGGCGGCGTTTACCGATACCCGCTTCGGAAAGGCGGAGGACTTCCGCCGAAGGATTGCGGAGATATGCGGAAGAGAGCCGATTACCACCATAGCCGGTGCGGAGCCGATAGGTCCTAAGGCACTTCTTGATGTGCTTGTAATTGAGCCGTGTACCGGAAACACTCTTGGAAAGCTTGCAAACGGCATAACCGATACGGCGGTAACCATGGCGGCAAAAGCGCATTTGCGCAACGGACGCCCGGTGGTGCTTGCGGTTTCGACCAATGATGCTCTCGGAGCCTCCGCACGAAATATAGGCACGCTTATGAATGCGAAAAATGTTTATTTTGTTCCTATGCGGCAGGACTCACCGAAGGGAAAGCCCGCCTCCGTTGTGGCGGATTTTTCAAAAACCGGGGAAGCAATAACCGCCGCACTTGAGGGTAAACAGGCGCAGCCGCTGTTGATTTTCCCCTGAATAAAGTTTTTATGTTTTTCCAATAATCCTTTCTGTCCGAGTATCGGGCAGAAAGGATTGATTTTTTGAAAAAACTGATTTCGACTTTTTTGTTTTTTGTAAGTTTAATAACCTTTTCGGAAGTTTCCTTTGCTATGACGGCGGAGCAGGCGGCAAAAACGGAGCTTGATTTACCCTGCGGTTTTTCTGCGCAGGAGCTTGCCTCCGGGCTTAAAGGGGAGCTTGTCTGTCTTGCGGAGGATTTTGTTGCAGCCGAAGAGAAATATGGGGTAAATGCAGTTTTTCTTGCCGCTCTTGCCGCACAGGAATCCGGCTGGGGAAGGCATTGCTTTCGCCAAAACAATATTTTCGGATGGAGCGGAAAAAGCTTTGACTCAAAAAGCGAGTGTATCGACTTTGTAGCATCAAAAATTGCGGAAAAATATCTTTCCGAAGAGGGAAGATGCTTTAGAGGAAAAACTCTTTACGGAGTTAATGTATGCTATAACGGAAGCAAGGACTGGGTTTTTGCGGTAGCCGGGATTATGGAGAAAATAAGCAAAGGAGCCGCCGGTGCGGCGGCTCCTTATAAGGAAGAAGTGTGTGCGGAGGTTTTTTCGAAACAACCCGCCGCAATCGATGTTTATGAAGACGAGGAAACTAATCCCGGGGAAATACGCTGGATATGTTCTTACGACAGCTGTCCGGAGAATACTGCCAACGGTCAATGTGACCTTCCGTAATGTAGTAGCATAGAGGCGAGGGAGCGTTGTCCCCGTCAAAAGCGTCCACAATAATGAGCTTTATCTTCATCTTTTCGGGGATAAGGCTCTTTACATATACGGAGGCCTGTTGCCCCGGATGAAGCATGGGGCATGGCTCGGCAAGCCCGGCAAGGTTTGGCGTAAGCTCCACAAAAACGCCGTAATCCTCCACAGAGCGAATAATCCCGCCCACGGTTTCTCCCGGAGAAAAGGCTGCGGCGTTTTCTTCCCATGTTCCGAGAAGCTCTTTGTGCGAAAGGCAGATTCTGCCGCTTTCATCTCTGCCGGATACTACAACGAATATATTTTGCCCGGTACGAAAACGGTCGCTCGGGTGGCCTATGCGGGAAATGCTTATGCTGTCTATCGGCAGAAGAGAGGATATTCCGCAGCCTATATCCGCAAAACAGCCGAAGCTTTCCATATGCGTTACCGCCGCCGGAATAACATCTCCGGGAACAAGCTTGGAAAGATATTCGGAAACGCAGCTTTCCTGTGCCGCCCGGCGGGAGCATATAGCTCTTTTGCGCCCGGAACCGTCGTGCTCAAATCCAAGCACACGAAAGCATACCGGCTTGTTCACCCTTGAAATTATGGCAATATCCCTTGTTTCGCCGCTTTCTATACCTATTGCGCCTTCGGTGCGGGGAATAACGCCTTTTATATCCCCAAGGTCAAGCAAAAGATCGTGCCCTGCGGTACAAACAGCCGCTTTTGCCTCAAGTATGGTACCGTTTTGCTGCGCTCCCTGAAGGGATAAAATATTTTGCAAAGCAGCCTTGTTTGCCGCTGAATTTATAATGCCGCCCTCCGGCAAATATTCCGTCATTTGATTTCCTCCCCGAAATTTTATGATTATTTATATTCCGAAAACTGCGGATTTATGATAAAGAAAATTGCTGCGGCATTTTTGCGGAAAGCTATTGATTAAAGCAGAGTTATATGCTAATATTTGATTATACTCAATAGTATAATTTTTTATTATCAGGTGATGCAAAAAATGCCGATGAAAGGATTACAGCACGGCGGGATAGCAAGACGAAATAAAATGATAAATGCCGGAATAATGCTTTTTCTCAAAAACGGATATGAGAAAACATCAACATCTCAGATAGCAAAGGAAGCGGGAATGTCCCAGGCATCATTTTTTGCCGCTTTTTCGAATAAGGAGGAACTTCTTCTTACGCTTGTGGAGGAAATGTTTGAAAACCAGTTCAAAAGGACGGAAGAGGCGGTCGGAAAATATAAAGATCCTCTTTTGCTCTATGCGCTGGAAACATCTATCCAAATGACCATTGCCGAAACATCGGAGCCGCTTCGGGAGCTTTATGTTGCGGCGTATACCCTTCCCACAACCTCGGAATATATTTATAAAATGACCGCAAAAAAGCTTGCCGTAATATTTAGGGAGTATATGCCGGAAGCGGAGGAAAAGGATTTTTACGAGCTGGATATTGCTTCTGCCGGAATAACCCGCGGATTTATGGCAAAGGAATGTAATATTTATTTTACGATGGAGCAAAAGCTGCGGCGTTATCTTTCCTGCTGCATGAAAATTTACAATGTGCCGGAGGAAAAAGCAAATGCCGCAATAGAGGCGGCTTTGTCCATGGATTTGCGCTCCTTTGCGGAAAAAGCGGTCGCAGAAGCGGTTGCAAAAGGCGAGAAAGGCTTTGAGGAAGCAATGGCAGAGTAAAAAACAACAGGGAAAATCCCTTTTATATATAAAACCCCACACCCCGGAATTTACTAAACAGAACGAAACGGAGATGAGCGTATGAAAAAGTTTTTGTCGGTTCTTTTGGCGGTGATGATGGTTGTGACCATCCTGCCGGTAAATCTTTTGGCAATGCCGGTCGAGCTTGAGGAGCACAGCCATTCCGAGCCTGCCGCAGAGGCGGAGCCACAGGCGGATGCGGAGCCTCTTGCCGGCGAATGGTATGACAGAATTTTTATAAGGATGAATAGCAACGGCTTTCAGGTGGAGCCCTCTAGGGAATTCAGAGGAATTGTGCATGTAGAGCATACCATGGATACAAGCACCGGCGGCACCAGCAAAATGGACGAGTATACACACAATGTCGGTCAGCAGTACCAGTCCGGAAAAGAAGTGATTTTTACCGCCATTCCCGATGCGGGCTACCGCTTTGACGGATGGTATAAAAACGATGCAGACGGCGAGCTGATTCAGACCGGAGAAACCTGGCGTTTCATTTCCAACAATAAAAATGCGGCGTATACCCACTACGCAAAGTTTTCAAAAGACGAAAGCGTAACCTTGCACCAAATAAGCTTTATCGGCGACCCTGCGGGACTTCGTGTCAGAAATGTAAATATGACAAAAACATCGGGAGTAACATTCCCCAATGGGTATGATTACCTCAAATTTGATGTTGAACCCGGTTGGGATATGAGCTTTTCCATCGAAATGGGAAGAGATTATGTGAAAACCGACGACTTTAGGGTTGTTTGCAACGGCACGGAGCTTGTTGCGACGGACGGAGTTTATACTCTTTCCAACATAAACGAAAGCAAAAGAATCGAAGTGTTGGGATTCTCCAAGGTTAAGTCCACGACTGTTTCCATAAACAAAATCGCCGACACAATGCAGGACAGGGACAATGTAGTCATTTCCGGCACGGTTAAGGACGAAAGCGGAAAAGCCGTAACTACGGGAACGCTTGAGGTTCTGGTGGACGGTAAGGCGATACAGAACCAGCCCACGCTGCAAAGCGACGGCAGCTTCAGCGTAGAGCTTTCCGGCATAACCGGCGGCAGCCATAAAGCAACGGTCAAGTATTCCGGCGGGGAACAGTATAAGTCCTCCGAAGCGGAAGCGGATTTCTTTGTTGAGGCAAAAGAACACTTTATAAAGGTTAAGAGCAACGGTTACAGTATGGACGAAAATAAGTTCATAGGTACCGTTCGTATGCAGTATACGGTAGATGACGGAAACGGAAAAGCTCAGAAGATGGTTGAGTACGGCATCGACTTTGGGCGGCTGTTCCCTATCGGGCAGGGAATACTCCTTACCGCAATTCCTGCGGCGGGTTATAAATTCGGCGGATGGTACAAGAATAACGAAAACGGCGATTTGCTGTCGCCTAAAGAAGAATGGAATATAAACGCAAACAGCATTTATGCCGCATACACCCATTACGCCAAGTTCGTAAGGGACGACAGCAAAACCACCTATGCAGTAACTTTTGCCGATGGGCTTGAGCGTATGACTATCCGAGGCTTTACCGTTACAAAAACCTCCGGCACGGTTTTGCCCGATGACTTCAGCGCACCTAACTACACCGTCGAGGCAGGTTGGAGCGTCAGCTTCTCCATAGATGCGAGCGAGGGCTATATAAAAAATGCGGATTATAAGGTTCTCTGCAACGGCGTTGAGCTTACCGCCGCAGACGGCGTTTATACCGTTTCCGATATAAATGAGAACAAGGAAATCAGGGTCTACGGAATTGTAGACAAAACCGCACCCATAGTTACCATAAATGACATTCCTACCGTTAAACAGGGCGAAAATATTATAGTTTCCGGTACGGTCAAGGACACTGACGGCAAGCCCGTCACCGAAGGCACGGTGCAGGTTTATATTGATGATGTTGCAAAAGGCTGGCCCGCTGTCGCTCTTGCGGCGGACGGCAGCTTCACCTGCGAAATCCCCGGAACGGGAATAGAGGCGGGCGAGCACGAGGCAACGGCAAGATATTTTGCGGAAAAAACCTATGTAGATTCCACCGCTTCAAAAAATTTCACCGTTGTTGCGGGTCATGCCCACTGCATCTGCGGCGGAGATATGACCGTGGGCGACCATACTGCACACAGCGCAGTTGTGTTTAGCCCGTGGAACGGCGGAGAAATCACCTATAATAACAATGCAGCGTATATTTATGTTCCCGAAAATACAACGGTAACCCTTGAAAACGACATCACCATCGGCAGAAACCAGACCCTCTACCTCTGCCTTAACGACAAAACAAGCACCCTCGCAAGCGGCGGTTCCGCACACTTCATCATAAACGACGGCGGAAAAATAGTTGTTTGCAGCTGCGGCGACGAACAGGGTACGCTTAGAGGAAGAACCGACGGAGCGGGTAACGGCGGCTGCTTTGAAATAAATAATGGTACTCTTGATATTTTCGGCGGAAGCATCGGCTATGCCAATTGTGAAAACGGCGGCGTTGCTTATCTGAAGAGTAAGCAGTGCAAAATGAACATCTACGGCGGCAGTCTTTGCGAAAATACAGTGAAAAACGGCGGAGCCGTATATATAAACAGTGACAACATTAGACAAGATTATATCGGAACGGTTATGATGTACGGCGGCGTTATCGAAAACAATAACGCCGGGGAAAACGGCGGTGCAGTATATGTGGCGGGCGACGAATATGAAGGTACCGGGTTCCATTTGACCGACGGTATTATAAGAAAGAATTCCGCAACAGGAAACGGCGGCGCAATTTTCCTCTATATTGGAAGAGGGCTTTCCGTAAGCGGCGGCACAATTTCTGAAAATACTGCGGAAAACGGCGGCGGAATTTATTCCGCTAAAAAAACCACATCCGGAAGATCGAGTATGGTAAAAATATCCGGCGGTGTAATTTCCAAGAACAAAGCAAACGAGCTTGGCGGCGGAATTCACCTCAACGGGGCTCGCATAAATGGGAGCAATAAATTTTCCGGCTGTGAAATAAGCGAAAATACCGCAAAATACGGCGGCGGAATTTATATTGAATTCGGCGAGATAGGAAGCTTTGAAAATAACATTGTATCCGGCAATAAAGCGGAAATTGACGGCGGCGGTATTTATCTCAGAACCGATAATTTCACTCTTTCGACCGGTTCTAAGGTATATAACAATACCGCTTCCGGAAACGGCGGCGGAATTTATGCCTGCGCTTACAGCAACACAAGCAAGCTTACAGTTTCGGAAAACGCCGACATCTATGGAAATAAGGCAAACGCAAGCGGCGGCGGTATTTATATCACCCTTGGGCGTTCGCTTGAAATCGGAGGAAGCAGCCAAATCAGGAATAACTCGGCAGGAGAAGCCGGCGGAATCGCCGTTATGGACGGAGCAAAGGTTACGATAAAAGACACGGCGTCTATTTACATGAACGCCACCATAGGCGGCAGCGGTGCTTCTCAGATTCTGGTAAGCGGCAAGGACAGCCATGATGTTTACTCTTCCATAACTATGAACGGCGGAAGCATAATCGGCCCGAGGCTAAGATCTCGTTATGGCATCGAACTTAGAAACAATGCGGTCTTCACCGTAAACAACGGATATATTGACGTTTACGGTCTCGATAACGGCGTATACAACGAGGGCACCTTCACGGTGAACGGCGGCGTTGTGGAAGTTGAGGCAGAGTGGGATAGAACCGAGAAAAAAAACGCCTATTACGCAAAACCCGAGGTAAAGGACACCATGTTCGCGCGCCATGGTGACCTTAAAGAGACTGCGCATGACGTCGCTCTTTCCAAGGTAGACTGGAAAAGCAGATATATTTACCTCGGCACAGGTTACAGTGTTGAGATAAGATATTATAACCTCGAAGACGGAGTTCTTCCCGAAGATGCACCCAAAAAACATGTTTACGGCACGGTCACCGTTCTGCCCATTCCTACAAGGGACGGCTATATTTTTGACGGTTGGTACGAGAATTCTGCACTGACACTCGGACCGGTTACCGAAATCGGAGCCGACATAACGGGAACCGGCGATCTCAGTTTCAGATTCTACGCAAAATGGACGGAAATCTCCGAATGGAACGAGCCGACCTATGATTGGACGGAAACCGAAAGCGGCTATGACTGCACTGCGACCCGCACCCACAAAACCGACCCGGGCAAAGTTGAAACCGAAACCGTAACGGCAGTGTATAATGAGGTAAGCGCAGCGACCTGCGATTATGACGGCCATGGCGTATACCTTGCCACATTTACAAACACGGCGTTTAAGGAGCAGATAAAGCGTATCACTCTCCCGAAGGGTCACATTTGGGAAACTCCGAGATATAACTGGACGCAGACCATGACGGGTTATGACTGCACCGCAACCCGCATCTGCTACCGCAATATGTCGCATGTTGATACCGAAACCGTCGCCGCCGTGCTTGTGGCGGGTACCCCCGCAACCTGCACAGAGGGCGGGACCGGAAAATATACCGCAACCTTTACAAAGAGTGAGTTTAGGGAGCAGACAAGAGAATTTAACTCTCCCGCAACCGGTCACGATTGGGCGGAACCCACTTATGACTGGAATCAGACCTCAAACGGCTATAACTGCACCGCAAAACGCATCTGCAATAACGACAGCAAGCATATCGAGAGAGAAACCGCTACTGCGACCTATGCGGAGATAACCCCCGCTACGGAAGAAGCGGATGGTCAAGGAAGATATACCGCAACATTTGAAAATGCGGCGTTTACCGAGCAGAGAAAGGATGTCACACTTCCGAAAATCGTTCATGACTGGAGCGATGGAATCACTTACAGATGGGAAGGCGAGTACTGCATCGCAAGCCGTACCTGTAAAAACCACGGCGAAACCGAAAGCGAAAAAGTAAAGGGCGTTTACAGCGTTGAAATAGAGCCCGGCTGTACCACCCCCGGAAGAGGAAAATACGTTGCGCATTTTACTAATCCGGTGTTCGTTACCTTGTATGGCAGCCCCGTTAAGTCGATAACCCTGCCCGCTCTCGGTCACGATTGGGACGCTCCGTCCATAAGCTGGCGCAAAGAGGCAGACGGAAGCTACACCTGCGACGCTGTGCATTATTGCAAGCGCAACGAAGCGCATTTTGAAGCGGCAAGCACCCGTGCCACCTACGAAGTAATTACAGAGCCCACCTGCGAAAGGGATGGCCTTGGCAGATACACGGCGGTGTTTGCACTTGCTGACTTTGAAACACAGACCAAAGACGAGACTATCCCGAAGCTCAATCACGATTGGAACGCTCTCACCTACGACTGGAAAGAAATTTCCGGCGGCTATGAATGTACCGCAAAGCGCGTCTGCAAGCACGACGCAAGCCATGTGGAAACCGATAAAGCGACCGTCACCTATGCGGAAATCACCCCCGCAACCTGCCTTGTGAACGGCGAGGGCAAATACACCGCTAAATTCGGCGCAGCTTGGGCTGAAACCCAAACTAAAGATGTTGTGCTCAACGCTTTCGGTCACGACTGGGGCGAACCCACTTATAGATGGAACAAAAACAATGACAGCTACATGGTGAACGCAGAGAGTATATGCAACCGCGAGGGATGCACCTATATCCGAATCTCTGTCGCTTTGGCGGAATATAAAGTGATTACGCCTGCGACCTGCACCGAGGACGGGCTTGGCAGATACACCGCAGTATTTGAGCATGAATGGGCAAAGACCCAGACCAAGGACATCGTGCTCAAAGCTCTCGGTCACGACTGGAACGCCACCACCTACGATTGGAAAGAGGTTGAGGGCGGCTACTCGGTAACCGCAAAGCGCATCTGCAAGAACGACGCAAGCCATGTTGAAACCGA
>CAKSLF010000024.1 GCA_934466455.1 uncultured Oscillospiraceae bacterium
TGCCCAACGAGGATTTGAACCCCGACAAACAGAGTCAGAGTCTGTCGTGCTGCCGTTACACAATTGGGCAATATCTATTGTGCTTTACTATTATAGTCGGATTGGGTGCCGTTGTCAATACATCTATGAAAATTTTTTTAATTTTTTCAAAGCCTATCGACAAACACAGTGGGGATGAATTATAATTATGTTAAAGGAAAAAATAAAGCCAAGGAGGAGATTTTGTATGTCGCTGCTTCATATGAACACAGAAGATTTTGAAAATATCGTTATTAACGGTAAAAAAGAAGCCATAGTTGATTTTTGGGCGGTTTGGTGCGGACCCTGCAAAATGCTTGCCCCAACAATAGAGGCACTTGCGGATGAACTTGACGGCAAAATTGCCGTTGGAAAGGTTGATGTTGACGAAAACAGGGAGCTTGCAATGAAATACGGCGTAATGTCTATTCCGACCGTGATTTACTTCAAAAACGGCGAAGAAGTCGCCCGCCTTGTCGGGGTGCAAAGCCGGGAAAAGCTTCTTGAAACAGCAAACAAGTTGATGTAAGGTAAAAAGCGGTGCGCCTTTTTTCTAAAGGTGCACCGCTTTTTTCGAGTCTGTCGGTTTTGGACGCAAATCGACAGAAAATTTGTGTATAATAAAATTGCTAAACGCTTGCAAAACAATAAAATAAATGGTAATATATAAATACAAGTGATTACACTCAACAGTACAATTAAGGGAGGAAGAACTATGAAAAAGATAATTTCGCTTATCCTTGCCGCAGCAATACTGCTTTCACTTGGTGTTGTTGCCTTTGCCACTGAAATCTCAAGCGGAGATATGACAAGCCTGAAAATAACAGTGCGGAAGTATTGGTATGACAATAGCGAGGCACACCACGAGGATGTCCTTGCGGACATTTATGTGGAAGACAAACTGGCTCAAACAGTTACTTTGAGCGAAAAAAATAGTTGGGAAGCGGTTGCGAAAATAGATATTGATCCGGTTCCTTTGATGGAAAGAATCGATTTTATCGACAATAAAATAAAAGTTGTTGAGCGTGCCGTTGCCGGATACAAGAGCAGCGTATACGGTCCGTATGAAATTCGCCTTGATGATTATGACGGCGGATGCGAAATGGCCTTCGATATATCTAATAGCAGGGTTACCAAAGCGGAAATCCCCGTTACCGTTACCGTAAAGAAAACCGGTGCGGCGGAACCCGGACCCCATACTTTTTATTATGACCTTGCGATACTTGCCGACAGCCCGATTATATACTCTAATGAAATCTCTACTAATTCCGAAAACGAAAAGCATTGGGATTATACCGTAAGCTATACCGGCGACCTTAAAGGTTCCGGAAACGGATTTTCCGTTACCGCAAAAGGAGAGGGAACCTATTCCGGAAGCATCATTATAGAGGCGGAAGATTCGGCATTTTGGCACTTGAGAGGAAGGATAAATAAAAGAGCGGGCGTTACCGCACCCCGTGGTTGGACCTATGACGAAACCTTATATGGTTTCCGGACTTATTTTGATCACGAAGGCGGAGAATATAACGCACCCACTTATGCTCTATACAAAATAGGCGAACAGTATGCTTCCGGCGAAGAATGGCTCGGAACGGTTCCTGCGGCATATGTAAACGAATACAAGGCAGACAGAATTTATAACGAAAGCACCGTTATAAAGATTGAGAGCAAAAATGAAAACGAACAGAACCCTAATACGGGTGCTTCCGTTTATGGGATTGTTGCCGCAGTTATTGCACTTGGCGCAGCGGCGGTTGCCCTGAAGGTCCGTAAGTAAAAAGCAATTCAAATATGTTCAAAAATATGCGCTCTTTATAGGAGCGCATATTTTTTGCGTTTATTTGGAAAATACTATTTGAATTTTTATCCGAATAGGATATAATGATATAAGAGGGGAGATGCTTGCATTGAAGATAATCAATTTTGGTTCGCTCAATATTGACCATGTTTATCAGGTTGACCATACGGTTCGACCCGAGGAAACCGTAAGAGCAAAAAAAACAAGCTTTTTCCCGGGCGGAAAAGGTCTTAACCAGTCAATTGCCATTGCACGCTCCGGCGCAGATGTTTATCATGCCGGCTGTGTGGGAATGAACGACGGAATGTATCTTCTAAATATTTTGGACAAAAACGGAGTAAACACCTCTCTTGTTCGTAAAAAGGAAATTCCAACCGGAAGCGCAATAATTCAGGTTACACCGGAGGGAACAAAAAGTATAATCGTTTGCGGTGGAGCAAACCAAACAATAACCCCGGATCAGATTGAATATACGGTTGCGCAAATTCGCAAGGGCGACATTTTACTTCTCCAAAACGAGATAAATTCCATTGATGTAATTATTGAAAAAGCCCTTGCAATGGGCGCAAGGGTTGCTCTTGACCCTGCGCCGTTTACAAAGGACCTAAAAAATCTTCCATTGGACAAGCTTTCTTACATATTTTTTAACCGCTTTGAGGCGGCGCAATTTACCGGCGAAAGCCCAATGGATGTGGAGGCTCTTATTCCTGCTATCCGCCGCACATTCCCTAATGCAAATGCTTTGCTTACCATGGGAACAAAGGGTGCAATGCTTATAACGAAGGATGATGCTATCTATCAGCCGATTTACGATGTTCCGGTTAGGGACAGAACGGCGGCGGGTGATGCTTTTATTGGTTTTTACCTCGGTACTACAATAAACGGTGCTTCGCCGAAGGACGCTCTTATGATGGCGGCAAAGGCGGCGTCGCTTTGTGTTTCGAGGGCAGGAGCCGCAAGCTCAATTCCGATGATAGAAGAATGTTACGCCTTCAAATGATTTTGCAACGAAAAGCTGCCCAAGGGCACTTTTATTATTGTACTTTTATATAATCTTCTATTATAATTTGTGTTACAGATATATTTTACGGAGGCAGGTATTTATATTTTTGAAATAGGAAATTACGAAGCCTCATCGCTTTATACCGAAACGGAAAAGCTTCTTTGCAAGCGTTTGGAGGCTTGCAGCCGAAAAACGCTGCCAGGTGTATGGAGGTTTATCGACAGCGCAAATTTCTATGCGAAAAAAGGACCCGGTAGGAAAGGGCGGTCGGTGCGGTACCGCATTTACGGATGGATTTTGATGACACTCGGAGTTTTTGTGCTTGTGCCGGGAATTTTAGAGCCGAGAAATCCCGCATTGATTTTTTCGGGAGCGTTTGCGTTGATTGCCGGGGCGGCGGGGCTGCTGCTTGCGGGAGAGAAAAAAACTTTGTCCGTGCCTGAACCTTGCCGCAGAGAGGGAAAAGAACTGCTTGAAAAGCTGAGTGCCGCCGACTTTGAGAAAAATCCGCTCAAGGTGGTTTTTGATGACTACGGAATGACTGTTTTTGCCTGTGGCGAGGAGCAAAAAATTCCATATGAAGGCATAAATGAAATTTTTGAAGAAGAGCATCTGTGGCTGCTTATTTATGATAATGAAAAGGCACTGCTTTTACAAAAGTGTGATTTAGCTTCCGGAGATGCGGGCGAATTTGTCGCATATATCTGTGGAAAAATCGGTGCGGAGGCATTATAAAATTTGATTGGGGTGATTTTATGTCGCTGCGTGAAAAGCTTGAAAAGCTTTCCGGCGAGTGTTGGCGGAATGGGCGTGTAAAAATTAAGCCGCTTTTAACAATGGATGACCTGATATATGCGACATATGACTGTCGGTTGACGGAAGAACAAAAGGAACTTGTTAACCCCGCATGGTTTTCTGTTGGCAGAGCATATTTGTTCAGGGACGATAACTACCCATGCATTATTTATAATGAAAATGATAAGCCTATCGGCTTTATCAATCTGAACGAATGGCTGGGTGGCGGTGACGCCCATTCGTGGAGCTACTTTATTGATGCAGAGCAGCAAGGAAAGGGCTATGGAAAAGCCGCCGCACAGCTTGCCATAGATATACTGAAGGCGGTTGACCCACAAAAGCAGATTAAGCTGGCAACTGAGGAGTGCAACAAAAAGGCTCAATCCCTGTATATTTCGCTTGGGTTCAAAAAACTTGATGAATTGGACGGCGACGACCTTGTGTTCGGTCTGTAAATTCAGCTTGAAGAGTGGATATAAGGCTGTGCTATGCAGCAAAAAAAGCAGTCCGTGCTCATTTTGAGCACGGACTGCTTTTTTATATGTTCGGCAATGAGCACGAAATTTTTACGGAATGGTTCCGACTAAATTATACTGCCGATAAAGTTGCTTGCAATGCGGAGTTTATACTTTTTTAGATAAATGCGTATTTTTTGAGCCGCTCCAACGCTTCCGCAAGGAGATTTTTCGGCAAAGCAAGGTTCATACGAATGGAGTTGGGGTATATAAAATCTTCTCCGTTCTGCCAAATAACACCGGCATGAACGCCTCTGTGCTCAAGCTCGCAAAGCTTAGTTTCATGAGCAGAGAGCCATTCGGCGCAGTCCAGGAACAGTATATATGTGCCCTGTGGGCGCATAATGCGCACGCCTTTGAAATTTTCGGAAATATAATCGCATGCAAAACGGAAGTTTTCATCAATAACTTTTGTCATTTCGTCTGCCCATTCCTCGCCCTCTGCGCCGTATGCGCCGATAAGGGCGTGCATAGAGAAAACATTGCAATCGTTATAATGGGTGATTTCGCCTTGGCGGACAATTCTGTCCCGCAAATAGGGATTATATATGATATGATATGAACCGATAAGACCAGCAAGAGAAAATGTTTTGCTTGGGGCATAAAATGCAACCGTGCGCATTTTTGCGTCGTCGGAAACGGATTGGGTAGGAATATGGCGATAGCCTGGCATAATTATGTCCGACCAGATTTCGTCGGATATGACAACACAGCTGTTTTCGGCAAAAACAGCCATCGCTTTTTCAATTTCCTCACGCTCCCATACACGCCCGCAGGGATTGTGCGGCGAACAGAAAATTGCAAGATGAATATTATTCTCCTTTATTTTTTTATCCATATCCTCATAATCCATGCGCCAAATGCCCTGTTCATCCCGAACAAGCTCGGAATGAACAGCCGTGCGTCCGATGTCGTTAAGCACATGGGTAAAGCCTATGTATGTTGGAGAATGAAGCAAAATTTTGTCGCCCGGAGCCGAAAATGCCTGTATAGCGGAGGAAACTCCGCCAAGCACGCCGTTTTCATAGCCGATGTGCTCCGGCAAAAGTTCCTCTACGCCGTTGCGGCGGCGTTGCCAGCCTATTATACTGTTAAAATATTCGTCGGAGAGAGAAAAATAGCCAAAGTTCGGCATTTCCAAGCGTTTATTTATGGCTTTCATAATGGCGGGTGCAACGGGAAAACTCATATCGGCACACCACATAGGGATTGTGGAAAAGCCTTCGTCGGGTTTTACGCTCCAGGGAACAATATTTGCGGAGATGGAGTCTTTTCCAAAGCGGTCAACCGCAGTTTTAAAATCATATTTCATTTTTTATTCCTCTTTTTCTTTTTTCGCAGAATCAAAATAAAGCTCAAGCAGCCTTGCCTTTTCGGGGTTTATTACCCTGTACCACTTTGCCGCACCTATGCGGCAAAATGTAAAGTCGCCGCTAAAGCAAAGGTCAAGCACCGTGCCGTCATTGCGGTTAAATGAGATGAATAAGCTTCCGCCGCTTTTTCCGTTTAATGAATTATCGGGTACCGTAATCGGGCGCAGCCTTATACTTCCGGAAGCGTCGCAAAATCGATTTATGTTTATGTCATCGGAAAATGTGACGGTTTTGCGGCGGCAGGTAACGGAAACGGAGCTGACCTTGCTGCGGATGATTCTTTTATTCAGCTTTTCGCCGGAAAGTACATATGTAAGCACCGCAGCAGCCACCGTTACAATTATTACAATAAGTATGATTATGCTTTTTTTATCCAATAAGTAAAGCCCTCCTTGCAATAATGTTTATAAAACAGGCAAGCACCGATTGGGTGCTTGCCGCATTGTAAAAAAAATCAGTTACCGATAATAAAACCGGTTGTGGTTGGTTCTCCGTTAAAGGATTTTCCCTCGGCACGGTAATATGTACGCTCGCTGCTGCCGTCACGCAAGGTATATTCGATCAGGAAAACATCGCCCTCACTTACGCCGACGGGATAGTTGCTGTACGGTAGAGTATCATTACTTCTTTTGCAGTTTTTGAAGTCATTAAAAGAATTTTCTATGCGCCAAAATTTGCGGCTTAGGTATACATCGGAAAAAGGGGAGATATCCTCTTCTCCAAAATAAGATGCGGTGTACTCTTTGCCGTCAATGGTTATCTTTTCGGTGGAAATCGGCTCTGTTTTTAGGGCGAGGTTTACGCTTTGAACTCTGCCGCCGAATTTTGCGAAAAGCTGCTTGCCCATAGTATCGACAGTACCGCCCCAGGCTTTTCCCTCAAGGTCGGTATGAGCACTGCCGTATATGCCCATAACATCGCCGCTTATGGTTTTGTATTCCCGCAAAAAGTTTTCGGTCATGATATTTTCACGATAGTCGGAAGCCTCGGATGATTCGCTGCCTCCGTCGGCTTTAATAAACGCATAGTATTTTTTGCCCTGTTCACGGCACTCCGCCGCAAGAGCGTATTCTTCGGAATCGCCAAGACCGTTTTCGATTAAATAACGCAGATAGCGTGTGCCTGAAGAGTCATACTGGTGCCCCAAATCCGTTCCGTGGAACACGGTTTCGGGGCATTCGGATTTGATTGATTTATAAAAATCCTTTATGCAGGCATTGTGCGAAAGAGTACCTTCCCAATCCGCATAAATCTCATCAAGAACGGAGTCATCCTCCGCTTGCATCCATATATTAAGAAGCTTTGCGGTGTAGTAAGGCAGCTCCACAAAAAGATTGCGCATACCTTTGGCATAGCAGTCCTCCCAAAGAGAAAGCTCCTTTGCGAGTATATCCTCCTGCGCATGGACTTCGCCGTAAAGGTAAATTATTGCGCCCTCTGCGGGGGCGGCTTGGCAGCCCGCCATACAGAAAATCAGCACCGCAGAAAGAATAAGCGCAATAATTTTTTTTATGCCGACTCCCATTATTCTGCGCTGATGATGAAATAGTACACCGGCTGACCGCCATAGACGGCGGCAACTTCTATTGTGGAGGGAAGCTTATCTTCGATCACCTTGCGGATTTCCTCTGCCTGCTCCGCAGAAATATCCTCGCCGTAATAAACGGTGACCATGCTGGTTTCCTTAGTGACAAGAGCCTTTGCAAGGCGTCCGCAAATGGTATCCATATCCTTGCCGGTATAAATCATCTTGCCCTCTTTCATGGCAAGAAGCTCGCCCTCTTTGATTTTGTGACCGTCAAAGTCGGAATCACGGGCGGCAAAGGTTACCTGACCGGTTGCAACGGAAGAAAGGGCTTCGTTCATTGCCTCGGTGTTGGAAGCAGGGTCAAGATCCGGGTCGTATGCAAGCATCGCAGAAATTCCCTGAGGAACGGTACGGCTGGGGATTACAATAACATTTCTGTCCGCAATTTCCGCAGCCTGCTGTGCAGCCATGACTATGTTTTTGTTATTAGGAAGAACAAAAACATTTTTTGCGGGGGTTGCCTGAACGGCGGCAAGTATATCCTCGGTGGAGGGGTTCATTGTCTGTCCGCCGGAAACGATGTTGTCGCAGCCAAGGTCGGCAAAAACATCGGTAAGACCTTTTCCGGCACAGACGGAAACAAAACCGTATTCGGTATCGGGGTTTACTTCGGCATAGGGAAAGCGAGGAGCGGGCTGCGCCTTTTCGGCTTCCTCTTGTTCAAAGATTTCGGTATGACCAAGGCTTATATTTTCCACTTTAACTTTAGTCAATTCACCGAAAGTAAGTGCTTCGGTAATAACCTTTCCCGGCTCGTTTGTGTGGATATGGAACTTGATGCTTTCGCCGTTTGAGGAGAAGAAAACGCTTTCGCCGGCGGAGTCAAGCCAGCGGCAGAAGCTGTCTGCTTCTTTGGCGCAGCGGCGTTCGACGGAGGCTTCTACGCAATAAGCGTATTTCGGAGTCTGCTCCGCCTCATCTTCTTTTGCGGAAGATTTTTCGCCGTTTTCGGCATCAAGAGGAATAATGGTACCCTCTGCAACAAGGTTCCACATACCCTCCATAATATAGACGAGTCCCTGACCGCCCGCATCAACAACGCCGCTCTTTTTAAGAATAGGCAGCATTTCGGGGGTTTGTGCAAGGGTCTTTTTGCCCTGCGCATACATTCCGTAGAAAACCGCAGTTACGGAGTCGTCGTATTTTACGATTTCCGCAGCTTTTTCTGCGGCGCAGCGGGAAACTGTGAGAATGGTTCCCTCGGTTGGTTTCATAACGGCTTTGTATGCCGCTTCAACGCCCATATTTATTGCTTCGGCAATGTCTGCGCCGGTGGCGGTTTCTTTACCCTTCAGTCCCTTGGAAAATCCGCGGAAGAGAAGAGAAAGAATAACGCCGGAGTTGCCTCTTGCTCCGCGAAGGAATGCGCCTGCGGCGACCTTGCTTACCTCTGCAACGGTAGCATCGTCGGGCATCTCTGCAAGGGCTTTTGCACCGTTGCCCATTGTCATAGACATATTTGTACCGGTATCACCGTCGGGAACGGGGAATACATTAAGAGCGTCTACCTCACTTTTTTTGTTACAGAGATTGTTAGAACCCGAGATGAAAGCGTCCCGAAGCTGTTTTCCGTTTATCAAAAATCTCAACTCCTTACTTTGTCATCATATATACAAAAATAAATATTAACAATTATATATCCGAAAATACACTACATTATAGCATACCTCACACGGTATGTAAAAGCAAAAAGGCAAAAAATATGCGGAAAAATAAAAATATTTTCAAAATGCGGCGGCTTTTTAACGGAATTATTCAATTCTCCAGTTTTCTATATCGTAAAACATATCAAAATCCGTGCCGTTAAAGGAAAACGGAAGATCTCTCGAAAAGACTACGCAGCTTTTTGTATAGCAAAGCGGAACATAGGGCATGGTTTCCGCAAATGCCGAGCAAAATTCAAAGGGAGAGGCTGCGCCCGCCATAAAATTAAGCCATGAAAGATAAAGGCTTTCGCTTCCGGATATTCCGTATCCGGCATATTCCGCATTCTCCCGGCGGTAGGCTTCCGGGGTGATCAGCTTGGAAATATCCATATCCGCACCAATCTCAACTTCGGCAATATACAGGTCATAGCCATAGTTTTGAAGGGCTGCCATATACGATGAATAGGAAAGGGAGCTAACCTTTACCTCTATTCCGACCTCGCCGAGCATTTTCGAAACTGCGTTTGCCGCTTCGACCTTAACCGCACTTTCGTTACAGACGATTAAATCAAGGCTTATGCGGCGTCCTTTGTTATTGAGGCGGTAGCCCTCGCCGTCTTTTTTTGAAAAGCCAAGTCCGTCCAACAAAAGGCTTGCCGATGTAAGGTCAAGATTTTGCCTTGAAACAAACTGCATTTCAAAAAACTCCGGATTAAAAAGGCTGCGGGAAGCTGCCGCAAAATTCTTATATATATCGTCCGTGATTTTTGTATAGTCGATTGCGGCGGCTATGGCTTTGCGGAAATCCGAATAATACGTATACGAAGAGCTTGAGTTAAGCCCAAGGTATACCATTCTGTTGGATTGCAGCCCGGAAATTCCGCCGGTAGAGGAGCTTCCAAGCTCCGTAGGGCTGCGCCAATATATGCAGTCATAACGCCCGGTGCGCATTTCATAAGGGAGAAGAGCCTGGTCGCTTGCATAGATAAATTCAATGGTCTGGATTGCCGAATCGCCGGAACAAACCAAAGAAGCTCTGTCCTGAGCAAGCGAATATCTCCCGGGAAAATAGAGCGGATGGCTTATGGTTTCATAAGATATAACGGGAAAGGTAAGCAGGTTTGGAAAATATCTGTCCGCACTTTGTAAAGTAACCTTGCAGCAGGTTGCGTTTACAACGGAAACGGAGGATATAATCTCGAGTGAGGAGGCATAATAGCTGTCCTGCGCCATTGCCTGCTGTATGGAATACTTAATATCGTATGCGGTAAATTCCGTTCCGTTGGGAAAGGTCAAAATACCGTCCACATAAAGATACCATGTAATATTGTCCTCCGTGGTTATATCGGAAAGCAAATCAAGCTCATAGCTGTAATCGCTGCGCAGGTTTACCATGGAACGATAAAGCAGTCCGCAAATAAAGCGGTTTGTTTTGCTCTTTACGGTATAAGGGGCAAGCCCTTCTTCGTAGTCATATGGAATACGCAGAACCGACGAGGAGTCCTCTTCAAGCACAACTTCTCCGCCGGGAATATCGCCAAAATCCTCGGGGAGCTCGTCCTCCTGCGCCTTATTGCAACCGCAAAATATAAGCAAAAACACAAGTGCGGCGGAAATAAGCTTTTGTAATTTCATAGGGAAAAACTCCGTTATCTAAGGTCAAAACGCTCTATGGAAAGGGCCTTGCCGGTGGAATCGTCGGTTTCCGCAAAAATCCCCTGAACCTTGCAGGGACCCTTTGCAATTTCCATTCCGGCACGAAGGTGGGTTATCATAAAATTTGTCGAAAGCTCGGTCTTTATCCCGAGTACGGAATCTATCGGACCGCACATACCGAGGTCTGTGATATATGCCGTTCCGCCGGGAAGAATTTCTTCATCGGCGGTGGGAACATGGGTATGGGTACCGAAAACAAGGGAAGCACGCCCGTCAAGATATTTGCCGAGGGCAATTTTTTCGCTTGTGGCTTCACCGTGAATATCAACAACAACGGTTTTGCAGTCAAGCTTTTTAAGAATTTTATCCGCAGCAAGAAAGGGGCTTTCAAAGGCAAGCTCCAAAAAAACATCGCCGATAAGATTTATAACGGCGCAGCGGTGTTTTCCGCATTCATAGACATAAACGCCGCTTCCCGGAGCATTAGGGTGGAGGTTAGCCGGTCGAAGCGCACCGTCCTCCCGGTCATAAATTTCCTCCATATCTCTGCTTCGAAGAGAATGGTTTCCTCCGGTTATCACATCTGCGCCAAGCATAAAAAGACCGCCGCAGTTGGAAGCGGTTATGCTTCCGCCGTCGCCTGCGTTTTCGCCGTTTACAATAACAATGTCGGGATTATACTTTTGGCGCAGCTCCGGAATTTTTCTTCCGAAAGCACCTACGCCAATGCTTCCCACAACATCGCCGATACATAAAATGCGCATAAAATTACTCCCTAAAGAAGCTTATCTTAAAACAAAGCCGACTTTTTTGTACATTTTTTCAAGAGTGCGGTTCGCAATGCGCTCCGCTTGTTCCGCTCCACGCTTATAGCACTCTTCAAGATAGCCTTTGTCTGCGATATATCTTGCGTAATTTTCACGAACCGGAGCAAGATGTTCCGCAACGGCTTCGCCTACGGCAAGCTTAAAATCGCCGTAGCCTTTGCCCGCAAATTCACGCTCGATGGATTCAAAAGAGAACCCGGTCACTGCGGAATAGATGGTCATAAGATTGTTTATGCCGTCTTTGCCCTCTCTGTAACAAACCTCGGATTCGGAATCCGTAACGGCGGATTTGAATTTTTTGATTATAACATTCGGCTCGTCAAGAATGAGCACGCAGGAACGGGGGTTCTCATCGGATTTGCTCATTTTTTTTGTGGGGTCGGTAAGGCTCATGATTTTTGCGCCGCCCTGTGCAGAGGGGATATAGGGTTCCGGAACGGTAAAGGTTTTTCCGTAAAGGTTATTAAAGCGTTCCGCAATGTTGCGTGCAAGCTCAAGGTGCTGCTTTTGGTCTATTCCGACAGGAACGGCATCTGCCTGATAAAGCAGAATATCTCCCGCCATAAGCACGGGATAGGTAAAAAGACCGGCGTTTATATTATCTGCGTGCTTTGCGGATTTGTCCTTAAACTGGGTCATGCGGGAAAGTTCGCCAAACTGGGTTGTGCAGCCAAGGACCCAGTTTGCTTCGGCATGGGCGGGAACATGGCTCTGGATAAAGAAGATGCTCTTTTCCGGGTCGATTCCGCAAGCCATGCCAAGGGCGTAGGATTCAACCGTGCGGCGGCGAAGCTCCGCAGGATCCTGTCTAAGGGTGATTGCGTGCATATTTACGATAGAATAGATGCAGTCATAGTCGTTTTGAAGAGGACCCCAGTGCTTTACCGCACCGAGGTAGTTGCCGAGAGTAAAAACGCCGGTGGGCTGGATTCCGCTGAATATGCGTTTTTTGCGTTCGGGCTGCTGTGCCGTCTCTTTATTTTCAATGTTTTCCATAATAGCTCCTCCAAAAAAAATAAGCATCTGCGGAAAAACGCAGAAATATCTATAATAATACAAATACAATATACCACATAGCGTTTGCTTTTGCAAGTTTGACGCAACAAAAAAGTCAAGATAACGGTTTTTGACATAATTTAACAATAGACGGAGATTATACTTTGGTTTAAGAGGGAAAATATCGGTTAAAAGGAGTTTTTGAAAAAATGACGGAAGTGAAAATAAAAAAAGAACATGGTACAAAATTAAAAGACGGTGCGGCGGGGCTTTTGAGCACGGGAATTTGGATAATAATCAGCTTTGCTGCGGCAAATGCGGTTTTGCTTGGAAATCTTGCGCCGTTCGGGGCTGCGGCCGTTGCCGCAGCAAGGCGCAAGGATGCAATGGGTGCCGCCGTCGGAGCAATAATGGGCTATATCTTCTTTATGAGCACGGGCAATAATATAAGATATATTGCCTCCGTGCTCGTGGTGCTTGGGCTAAAGCTGGTTTTGGAAAGATTTGCGGAGGGGGATTTTGTTTCCGTGCTCATGGCTGCGGCGGGAACGGGGCTGTCCTCCTTTGGCTATGCCGCAATGACCTCTATCTCCGGCTACGGAAGCGGACTTGCCCTTGCGGAAACCGCCGTTGCGGCAGGCAGCGCATATTTCTTTAAGCGGACAAGCACCGCCCTTGAGCACGGAAAAAGCCTTGCCGTGCTTTCGGGCGGCGACAGAGCCTGCGCTCTGATGACTGCGGCAATAGCCGCCGCCTCGCTTACTCCGGTAACGGTAGGCGGGCTTTCGATAGGCGGAATTGCGGCGGCTTTTGCGGTGCTTATTGCGGCGGGATACGGAAGAGAAAGCGGCGGCGCAGTAGCCGGCGTTGCTACGGGTACCGCTGTGGCTCTTTCCGGTAATATGCTTGCGGAAACGCTTTCCGGGTACGCCCTCGGCGGGCTTGTTGCCGGGATTTTTGCCGTTTTCGGAAGATTCGCCTGCGCCGGAGCTTTTATAGTGATAAGGCTTATGATTTGCCTTGCTTTTGCCAACGGATACCCGGTGCTTACGCCGGTTTATGAGGCGGCGATAGCCTCTGCCGCATTTGTTCTTATTCCGGAAAAAGCGGTAAAATATTTGTTCGGAATATCATCGATAGCAGAAAATTCTGCGGATTCCGCAACGGTAAAAAGTCTTTTGCTTTCTAAAATGGGAAGCGCAGCGGCGGGACTTAACGATGTTGCCGCTGCGACACAAAAGGTCGCAAAGGCAGCGCAAAAGGCGGGAACGGTGGAAATGAGCACGGTGCTCAATTCTGCGGCGGAATGTGTATGTACACGGTGCTCAAGCTGCGGAGAATGTTGGGACGATAATTTTTATACTACAAAAGAGGCTTTTTCTCAAATCGGCAAAGCTGCAAAAAGAGGCGCACAGCCGGAATTTTCGGAGGAATTTTCCGCACGGTGCTCAAGAAAGGACGAGCTTTTTGAAAAAGTGTGCTCAAAATACAATGCCGCCGTCCGTAAAAACTCGGAGGAACGCAAGGCAGAAAATATAAGGGAAATAGTTACGGAGCAGTTTGACGGAATGGCAATTCTTCTGCGCAATATTGCTGCGGAGGTCGCCTCCGTAAAAAGCACGGACAAAAAGCTGTCCCTTGCGGTAAAGAATGTTTTTGAAGGCAGAAACATTCCGCTTTTTTCATCGGTTTGCTATTATACTGCGGACGGCTGCCTTAATATTGAGGTTTCCGCAGCAAAGGACCGCCTGAAAAATGCAAATGTTACCGAAATAACATCGGAGCTTGAGGATGTTTGCGGCTGCGACCTTGCAAAGCCGTGTGAAAGAGATACCGAGAATGCAAGAAGGCTTTTTTTCTGCGAAAAACCGCTTATCGAAGCAAAATTCGGCAAAGCCTCCGTTAATGCGGAGGGAGAAAAATTTTGCGGCGATACCGGCGAATTTTTTGTGGATTCCCATGGCTTTGCACAAATGCTTTTAAGCGACGGTATGGGAAGCGGAGCGGAAGCCGCCCTCGACTCAATGATGACGGTGGGGCTTGTTTCAAAAATGGCGCAATCAGGTTTTCGTTTTCAAAGCGCAATCCGTCTTGTAAACTCTGCGCTTCTTCTGAAGTCCGATGACGAATCGCTTGCAACGGCGGATGCAGTATCGGTAAACCTTTATACGGGAAAAACGGATTTTTATAAAGCCGGGGCAGCACCCTCGTTTATAATGAAAAAGGGGCATATTTCAAAAATAGAGTGCAAAAGCGTGCCCGCAGGTATTCTTGGCTCGGTGGATTATGAGGAAAGCTGCGCAATTTTGTCTGCCGGAGATATGGTCGTTATGGTGACGGATGGCGTTACCGATTCCGGCGAGGAATGGATTCCCTCGGAGATACGCTCCCTTGCGGAAAAGGCACCGGAGGAGATTGCCGTTTCTCTTGCGGAAACGGCAAAAAAACGCCGCAGCGACGGGCATACCGATGATATAACCGTAATGGTAATGAAACTTTCGGAGGCGGTATGAATATGATAAGGCATTTCAATACGCAAAAAAAGTTTCGCAAAAAATTTGAAAAAAGGTATTGACAAAGCCATTGATGGAGAGTATAATTCACCACATCAACCAAACACGGCAAAAGACGATGAAAAGAAGAGTAAGCGTGTGATGGGGTCACAGAGATTTTCCGGTTGCTGAAAGGAAAACGAACGGACCACGCCGAAGATGGCCTTGGAGTTGCGCACCGAGCCCGCTTTTTGGGGTAAGGCTGCGACGGGACCGCCCGTTACAGCGGCAGGGTATGTTTGTACCCGCAGAGGTTTTTGCGGCGACGCAAAAACGAAAAAAGGTGGTAACACGAAAAGCGTTTTTTAAGCTTTCGTCCTTTTATAAGGACGAAAGCTTTTTTGTTTTTACCGAAACGGAGGATACGATGAGGCACATACTAAAACGGCTTATAAAAGCAAATTTCCGTCTTGAGCGAATGTAAAAATATTCATTGAATATTCATTTGTAAAAGGCGTAAAGCATATATCAAATTTTTTATTTACGAAAGGACAAAAACAAAATGAAAAAGATAATTTCAGTAATTCTTGCAGCAGCACTTCTCCTTACTTCTCTCTTTGTACTCACCTCTTGCAGCGGCGACAGCGGTAAAATCACCATTGCGGTTCCAAGCGATACCACAAACGAAGCCCGTGCCCTCCTTCTTCTTCAGGAGCAGGGACTTATCACTCTTAAAGAGGACGCCGGCATTACCGCAACCGTAAGAGATATTGTCGAAAATCCCTATAACATTGAGTTCAAAGAGTCCGAAGCGGCTCAGCTCCCCAATGTTCTCAAAGATGTGGACTATGCTGTAATCAACTCCAACTATGCAATAGACGCAGGCATCGACCCCACAACCCAGTCCCTTGCGGTTGAAGGCTCTTCCTCCGCTTACAGCAACATTCTCTGCGTAAAAGAAGGCAACGAAAACACCGACGAGGCAAAAGCCCTCCTTGCCGCTCTTGAAAGCAAGCAGGTAGCGGACTTTATTAACAGCGAATACAAAGGTGCAGTTGTAAGCGTAGTTGAAAACCCCGGCGACGGCTTTGACCCTACTGTCGATTACGAAGCCCTTAAAGGAACCACAATCTCCGTTGCGGCAACTCCCGCTCCTCATGCGGAAATTCTTAAGGTAGCAAAAGAGATTCTTGCCGAGAAAGAAATCACTCTTCAAATCGTCGAATTTACCGACTATGTCCAGCCCAACAAGGTTGTTGACAGCGGCGATGTTTTTGCAAACTACTTCCAGCATGCTCCTTACCTTGATGATTTTAATGCAGAAAACGGAACCCATGTTGTTTCCATCGGCGCAATCCATGTTGAACCCATGGGTATTTACGGCGGAAAACAAACCAGCCTTGACGCAATCAAGAAATAATCCTATAGTAGTATTAGAGAAATGTGGGGCGAACCGTGCGGTTCGCCCCAAAAGGTATGTTCGGCAAAAACAACCTTGAACTGGGGAACAGATATGATAGAGATAAAAAACCTTTCAAAAACCTTTGAAGCCGCCGACGGCAAGATTGAGGCACTTAAAGATATTTCGCTTTCGATAGAGGACGGCGATATATTCGGCATAATCGGCATGAGCGGTGCAGGAAAAAGCACCCTTGTGCGCTGCATAAATATGCTTGAACACCCAACAAGCGGCACGGTCACGGTAAACGGTGTGGATATGGGCAGTCTTTCAAAAAGCGGGCTTCGTACAGCAAGGCGGGAAATCACGATGATATTCCAGGGCTTTAACCTGCTTATGCAAAAAAACTGCCTGCGCAACATAATGTTTCCGCTTGAGCTTGAAGGCGTACCGAAAAAGGACGCGGAAAAGAGGGCAAGGGAGCTGTTGAAAGTAGTTGACCTTGCGGATAAGGAAAAGGCGTACCCGGCGCAGCTTTCCGGTGGACAGCAGCAGCGAATTGCTATTGCAAGGGCTCTTGCAACCAATCCAAAGGTGCTTCTGTGTGATGAGGCAACAAGCGCACTTGATCCGACAACGACAAATTCTATTTTGAGCCTTATCCGAAAAATAAACGAGGAGCTTGGCATAACGGTAATAATTATAACCCACCAGATGAGCGTTGTTGAAAGCGTTTGCCGCCATGTTGCCATAATTGACGGCGGAGTTATTGCGGAGCAGGGAGCAGTAGGCGAGGTTTTCTCCCGCCCAAAATCTGCCGCCGCACGCCGTCTTGTTTTCCCGGAAGGAAGCGAAGAATATATAGTTTCCCGCCCGGAGGGAGAACGCTGCATAAGGGTTGCTTTTGACGGAGCCGCCACAACGGGAACCCCGGTTATTGCAAAAATGGCTGTGGAAGAGGGCATAGAAGCAAACATCATCTATGCTTCCACCCGCAGCCTTGACGGAAGGACATACGGCTCAATGCTGCTTGGAGTATCCGGCGGGGACGATGCCGTAAGCCGTGCCATTACATACCTTACAAAAACAGGCGATATTTCTGCCGAGGAGGTGACGGAAGATGTTGAATAATCTTTTTTCTTCCCCGGATTTTGTGGAAGCAATGGAAATCCTGCGGGAGGAATTTCCTCTTGCTATATGGGAAACCCTCTATGCCACGGTACTTTCAACCGGACTTGCCATAGTTCTCGGCTTGCCCCTTGGGGTACTTCTTGTGGCAGGGGAAAAGGACGGAGTGCTTCCGCTTCCCGGTTGGCTGATGAAAACCCTTGGGGTAATAATTAACCTTTTGCGTTCCGTTCCGTTCCTTATACTTATGATGGTTGTTTTTCCGCTTACAAGGTTGATTGTCGGAACGGCGGTCGGAACGGTCGCCTCCATAGTTCCGCTTACCATTGCTGCGTTTCCGTTTATCGCAAGGCTTGTGGAAAGCAGCCTGCGGGAGGTTAACCCAAATATAATTGAGATGGCGCAGAGCATGGGCGCAAAGCCTATTCAGATAATAACAAAGGTTATGCTTCCGGAAAGCGTGCCCTCACTTATTTCCGGTGCGACTATTGCTATAACAACAATCTTAGGCTATACCGCAATGAGCGGTATGATAGGAGGCGGCGGTCTTGGAAAGATTGCCGTAAACTACGGCTATTACAGATACAAATATCTTGTTATGATAATGGCGGTAATTCTTCTTATCCTCCTTGTGCAGGTGTTCCAAAGCGTTGGAACACGACTTGCTCAAAAGCTTGATAAAAGACTTAAAAATAAATAATTACAGAAAAACCGCAGGTGTTAAACAGTTCCCTGCGGTTTTATTGTTGACGAAAAAGAATTTTTTTTGCTAAAATTTTGTCAAGAATGTTGCCATTATGTTAAGACTCCTTCATCAAAAAAGTAAAACGGATTTTCAATGCTCTCCGCACCAAAAACTTTTGTAGCCATTCGATACATTGCCTTGGCGTGAATGCGGTCATGCCAAATAAAACGGCGCAGGACTTTACGCAGTGACCAATCCTCGCCATAGCTGCCTTTTCTGACGGTATTTTGCAGAAAATC
>CAKSLF010000025.1 GCA_934466455.1 uncultured Oscillospiraceae bacterium
AAAATCCCGCAAAGCGGGATTTTTTGCAATGCGCAGCTTGCTGCGACGAAAGTCCCATCATCCGCACCAAAAAGCAGGCACCGCCACAAGGCGGTGCCTGTTTTTTTATATGATGCGGGCGGTCCTTTTTTTAGCCGCTGCTCCAAAAATTTTTGCGGGCTGCATTTTGCGCCGCTTTTATAAAAATAAAAATACCTGCGAAAGTACTTTCCGCAGGTATTTTTACTAAGAAAAAAGGAAAAAGAAATAAAAATGAAACTTTGTAAAAAATGAATTATGCAAGAATTTTAACTTGCAAAAGTTCATTTTAGGGGTTCATGTGTTCTTCATAGAAGAACACTTTTTGGCAAAGAAAAAGCCGGCTTGCCGGCATTTTTCCGCTGCTGCAAATTTTGTTTATTTAACGATGGAAGCAAAAAGTGCGGTGATGGCTTTTACGATGCTGCCGGCTTTTCTTTCGCAGAAGAGAGCGGAAGAATCCTCGCAGTAAGCCATATTTTCGTCTTTGCTCCAGCGTGCAAACTCAAGATCGCATCCTTCAAGCTGGCAGCTGTAATCATTGATAGAAGTATAAGTATTAAACATAAAATCAATTCCTTTCTATATCGGGCGGCGGGGCGATTCCCCGTTTGCCAGCGTTTTTTATTTGTTTATGTCCTTTAGCGAGATACATTATACGCAGGATTCAATTCATAATCAATACCTGTGTATACCGAAAATTGCACAACAATCGCACCTTGTTTTTGTGCAATATCGCTAAAAATGAATACTCTGTAAAAATTATAACACAATTTATACATTTTTGCCCTGCAAAATGTATAAACAAACGCAAAATGTATAGATACTTTTTCAAAAAATTATAAAAAATCCGCAAGATTTAGCCGTTTATCGCTTTAACAGAATAAAAACTGTATTTTGCATATACACAAATGTAACCTCAAAAAATACCAAATCCTTTACCGAAAAACAAACACCCTCCGAATGGCAAAATCGGAGGGCGTTTTGTGGTAATTTTGTGATGAAAAAGCCGTTTTACTCGTTTTCGTACCGCAACGCTTCAAGCACGGTTTTCATAAGGTCAATTGCCCGCTCGCCGGTTTTAAGGCTTGCGGTAAGGTGCGGCCTCTTGCTCATAAGGTCAACCGTAAGCCTTCCGCAAAGCCTTTGGGTCGCCATGCTTATGCGCTCAAGGTCAAGCTCCTTTGGGAAGAAAAGGAGGGCGGCTTCGTTTTGGCGGATCTCCGTAATTCCAAGGGCGGAAGCCATGTTTCGAAGGGTCGCCACCTTGATAAGCCCCATAACCGCCGCCGGCGGCTCGCCAAAGCGGTCGATAAGCTCGTCGATAACATCGGCGGCGTCCGCTTCGCTGCGGATTGCGGCAATGCGCTTGTAAATATCCACCCTTTGGTTCATATCCCTGATGTATTCCTCCGGAATATGGGCGTCGAGGGCAATATCCACGGCACATTCCTCCGCCTCCTGCGGCGGCGTTTCGCCCTTTTCCTCGGCGATCGCTTCGGAAAGCAGCCGCACATACATCTCGTAGCCGACGGATTCCATATGTCCGTGCTGGTTTGCGCCGAGAATATTGCCCGCTCCTCTTATTTCAAGGTCACGCAGGGCTATTTTGAAGCCGGAACCGAACTGTGTAAAATCCCTTATTGCGGAAAGGCGTTTTTGCGCAACATCGGAGATTGCCTTTCCTCTTGTAAAGGTAAAATACGCAAAGGCGTGGCGGCTCGACCTGCCGACCCTGCCCCTAAGCTGATAGAGCTGGGAAAGCCCAAGCCTGTCGGCGTTTTCGATAATCAGCGTGTTGCAGGTAGGAACATCAACTCCGCTTTCAATAATCGTTGTGCAAACAAGAATATCCGTTTCCCGGTCGATAAGCCCCCGCCAGATTTCGGAAAGCTCCTCCTCGCCCATTTTTCCGTGGGCAAAGGCAATTCTTGCCTCGGGTAAATCTTTTTGGAGGGCTGCTGCGCAGCCGGAAATGCTCTCTATATTGTTATGAAGATAGAATACCTGACCGTCCCGGCGCAGCTCCTTTTTAATCGCCTCCAAAATAACTCCCCTGTCGTATTCCATTACATAGGTCTGAACGGGGCGGCGGTCCTGCGGAGCCTCCTCTATTGTTGACATATCCCTTATCCCGCTCATCGCCATATTAAGGGTGCGGGGAATCGGCGTTGCGGAAAGGGTGAGCACATCAACGGAGGTTTTAAGCTCTTTAAGCCGCTCCTTGTGAGCAACGCCGAAACGCTGCTCCTCGTCGATTATGCAAAGACCGAGGTCCTTAAACTGCACATCCTTCTGCAAAATCCGGTGGGTGCCGATTATTATATCTATTTCTCCTGTTTTAAGGCGGCGGATTATGTCCTCCTGCTGCTTCGGGCTTCGAAAGCGGGAGAGAAGCTCCACCGTTACGGGAAAGCCGTCCATCCGCTGCATAAAGGTCTGGTAGTGCTGCCATGAAAGAATCGTCGTCGGAACAAGCACCGCAACCTGCTTTCCGTCCATAACCGCCTTAAACGCAGCCCGAATCGCAACCTCCGTTTTTCCAAAGCCGACATCACCGCAAAGAAGCCTGTCCATCGGGCGTGCCATTTCCATATCGTGCTTTATCTCGTCTATACAGCGAAGCTGGTCGTCGGTTTCCTCATAGGGGAATCTGTCCTCAAAATCCCGCTGCCAGTCCGTATCCGGGCTGAAGGCAAAGCCCTCCGTATGCATACGCTTTGAATATAGGGCAATAAGCTCCTTTGCCATATCCTTTACCGCTGCACGAACTCTGTTGCGGGTGCGCTGCCATTCGGTGGAGTTAAGCTTATTCAGCTTTACGCCGGAATCCTCCCTCGGTCCGACATATTTTGAAACAAGGTCAAGCTGAGTAACCGGAACATAGAGCATATCCGTGCCGGCATAGCGTATTGCAATATAATCCTTTACAACGCCCCGTATATCCTGCTTTACTATGCCCTGAAAAATTCCTATTCCGTTTGTAACATGAACAACATAGTCGCCGGGGGTTATGTCGGAAAGACTTTGAAGCGGATTTTCCGATTTCTTAAAGCGGCGGCGTTTTCCTTTTTGTGCGGAGATTTTCTTTTGGCTTATTATTGCGATTTTTGATTGCAGAAACTCCGTTCCGCAGGAAAGGCTGCCCTCCATAACAAAAACCGTCCCGGGAGAAAGCCTTGCGTCCGAAGCAAAAGCCGCATTTATTTTGTTGTTAATAAGGTCCGTTGTAAGAGCGTGGGCGGCACGCTCCGTTCCGCAAAGGACGGCAACGGTATATTTTCGTGCGGCGTAATCTTTTAGGTCCTCAAGCAGGCTTTCAAGCTCGCCGCCCCATGGAGAGAGGGCAAGCGCACCGAAATCCGCAACCGTCCGCACGGGAATTTCTCCGACGGTGCGCACAAAGGAATCCATGAGCACGGTGTTTTCTCCGCTGAGCACGGAGGAAAGCTCCGCCGAATCCATGGAAAAACGGTCGCAGCCGGAAAAGAGGATTCCCTCCTCAAAAAGTATGGAAATATCCTCGTTTTGCTGGGCGGAAAGACTTTTGAGCACGCCCTTCATCGTGATATATTCGGAAACGCAGATTGCCGCCTCCGGCATATAGTCAAAAAGCGTCGCCG
This sequence comes from uncultured Oscillospiraceae bacterium, assembly GCA_934466455.1. Classification (GTDB taxonomy): domain Bacteria; phylum Bacillota; class Clostridia; order Oscillospirales; family Ruminococcaceae; genus UMGS1668. The sequence continues at coordinate 3,642 of CAKSLF010000025.1, forward strand.
GGAATTTATAGATAAGGGGGAGGTACCTGTCCGGTGCGGAAAGAGAAAGCCCGGAGTCTATTCTTTGAAGCTCCTCCTCAATATGCGCCTTTGCCGCAACGCCCTGTTTTCCCCTAAGCCTTGAATGTGCCTCCTTGAGCACGGAAATGAGCACGGCGTTTGAATCCGGAAGTACCTCCCTTGCCGGGGCTATGGAAATACCGTCGATTTCCTTTGTGCGGCGTTGGGTCTCAAGGTCAAAAAAGGCGACGGAATCTGTTTCGTCGCCCCAAAACTCGATTCTGGCGGGGCTTTGCTCCCTCGGCGAATAAAAATCGAGTATTCCGCCTCTTACGGAAAATTGGCACGGTCCGTCAACCTGAGCACGGCGTTCGTACCCGGCGCGGGAAAGCCTCTCCGAAAGCTCCCGAATATCGGCAGCTTCGCCCCTTTTAAGGGTAAGCGTATTGTATTTATATGTACCCGGCGGTATCGTATACTGCATTGCCGCCTCCGCCGAGGCAACAACAACATTGCATTCCCCGGTCAGTATCCGCCCGAGGACAAAAAGCCGCCGCTGCTCATATTCGTTCGATGCGCCCTCTGCGCTTCTAAAGCGAAAATCCTTTGCGGGATAAAGGGCGCAGCCCTCTCCGCCGCAAAGCTGAACAATGTCCTCATACATTCTTGCGGCAGAGGGTTCGTCCGGCGTTAAGAGCAAAACCGGGCGGTTTTGCTTTTTGCTTATTGCTGCGGCAAGCATCGCTCTCTGTGCGCCGGTAAGCCCGGCGGCATAAACAGGCGCAGAAAAGCTCCGCCCAAGTGCAGAAAGCACCTGTCGGAACTGCGGAACGCCTTCAAAAAGTTCAAGTAACATAAAAGCTCCTGTCCCTCATATAGAAAAATGCAAAAAATCAGTTAAATTTGCCCATGGCTTCTTCAATCTTTCCGTCCATTATAAGGCAAAGTGCCTCGGCGGTGTTGTCAAAAGCGGGCGAAAGGGTCTTAAGCTCCTCCTCGGTATATCTGCTCAAAACCCAGTCTGCCAAATCCCAACCCTCGGGCTTTTGACCCATGCCTATTTTTATTCTCGGAAATTCGTTGCTTCCGGAAAGATAGATTATGTTCTTAATCCCATTGTGCCCTCCGTCGCTGCCCTTTTTGCGGATGCGCATTTTACCGAGGGGGAGGGTCGTGTCGTCGAATACGACGATTACATGGTCGATCGGAATTTTATAAAATTCCATTGCGGCGCAAACCGCCTCGCCGGAAAGGTTCATATAGGTGCAGGGCTTCATAAAGAAAACTCTGTGCCCCCCAAGCTCCCCAAGTGCTGTGTAGGATTTGAATTTAAGGCGGTCGATTTTGATATTCGCCCCCTCCGCAACTCTGTCAACAGCCATAAAGCCGGTGTTGTGGCGGGTGCGGTCGTATTCCGTGCCGGGATTTCCAAGCCCGGCGATTATAAATTCGGGCGGACCGGAGGGCTCCTCCTTTTTCCCGATTTTCTTAAAAAGCTCCCAAATATCAGACATATATCCTCCGAAAAAAATCAGTAAATCAGTAAAGCGGAATAAAAAAGCTGTACGGAGCGGTCAGCACCGCCAAAAAGAGGGCTGTTTTGCGGATCTGCTTTTCCTCCAACCCCTCCGCTTTTTTAAGGCTTATAAAGCGGTCAAAAGCATATATGAGCACCGCCGCAAAAAGCACGGCGCAGGCAATGAGCAAGGCGGAGCCGACGCTTGAAAGCGGGTTATAAACCGCCCTTGCATAAAAATCCGAAAAGGCGGTGTTCTCCGTAATAAAAGCAAGCCCAAAAAGAACTGCGGCGGCGATAAAATCCGCCAAAAAGCCGAAAATAAACACCCGCAGAATACATTTTTTCCAAAGCTCTTTTCCAAAGCCGGGGCAGACAAAATGCGCCGCAAGAAAAAGCACCGCAGAATCTACCGCAAAGTTCACCGGTATTGTTATAAGAACGGCGGGCGGCATAAATATTATCATCCAAAGGGGTAAAAGAATGTTATAAAGACGGATTTCGTTCTTCTTCATAAAAGTAAACTCCTCTTTGCTTAGTGCGCCTCAAGCCAGGTTTTGCCCATGCCGACGGAAACCACCAGCGGAACGGAAAGCTGCGCCGCATTTTCCATTTCAAAGCGCAAAATTTCCGCCGCCCTTTCGGCGCAGCCCTCCGCCGCCTCAACAATAAGCTCGTCGTGAACCTGCATTATCAGGCGGGCGTCAAGCCCCTCTTCGGCAAGGCGTTTTTCAACCCGCACCATAGCGATTTTTATAATATCCGCCGCCGTTCCCTGTATCGGCATATTGCGGGCGACCCGCTCGCCAAAGGCACGCACCCCTCGGTTTGAGGAGGCAAGCTCCGGAAGATACCGCCGCCGTCCGTATGCGGTTACGGCAAAGCCAAGCTTTTTTGCCTTTTCTATGGCTTCCTTCATATAGCGGTCAACTCCGCTGTAATGCTTTAGGTAGCTGTTTATATACTCCTGCGCCTCCTTATAGGAAACGCCGATGTTTGCCCCAAGGCTGAATGCGCCTATCCCGTAAACGATTCCGAAATTAACCGCCTTTGCACGGCTTCTCATCTGTGCGGTAACAAATTCCTCCGGCACACCAAAAACCTGCGCCGCCGTTTGGGTATGAATATCCGTTCCGCCGGTAAAGGCAGAAATCATATTCTCGTCCCCGGAAAGATGGGCAAGAACCCTAAGCTCGATTTGGGAATAGTCTGCGTCGATAAGGGTTTTTCCCTCACCGGCAACAAAAAATCCTCTCATCCTGCTGCCAAGCTCCGTCCTTATGGGGATATTCTGGAGGTTCGGCTCAAGGGAGCTTATGCGTCCGGTTCGGGTTTCCTTTTGGTTAAAGCGGGTGTGGACCCTGCCGTCCGGAGCAAGAGCGGAAAGAAGCCCGTCAACATAAGTCGAACGCAGCTTTGTAAGCTTTCTGTATTCAAGAATTTCGTCGATTACCGGGTGATAGGTGCGCAGCTCCTCAAGAACCTCCGCCCCCGTTGAATAGCCGCTTTTTGTCTTTTTCTTTGCGGGAAGCCCAAGCTTTTCAAAAAGTATTACCCCAAGCTGCTTTGGCGAAAGAATGTTGAATTTTTCCCCGGAAAGGTCGTATACCCTCGCTTCGGTTTCCTCGATTTTTGCGGAAAGCTCCTTTTCAAAGCTGCGTATGCCCTCCGGGTCGATTTTGAAGCCCGCAAGCTCCATTTTTGCAAGAACCGCCGCAAGAGGAAGCTCGATTTCATCGAGGAGAGCCGCCTCCCCGCAGCCCTCAAGCTCCTTTTGCAGAATATCGCAAAGGGAAGAAAAAACCGCCGCCTTTTGTAAAAGGGCGGAGTGCTCCTCCGAAATATCGCCGAGGATTTTTGCAGAGCCTGCATGATATATCTCCGAAAGGCGGACTGCGGAATAATCGTCCCCGGTAACGCTTAAAATATATCCGGCAAGCCCGGTATCCATAACGCAGTTTTTTACCTCCGCCCTATGGCAAAAAGCCCAGCGGCAAAGGAACTTTAGGTCGTCGCAGCGTTTTTTTGCCCCGGAGGAAAGAAATTCGCCGAAAGCAGAATCAAAGAAAAAGCCGTCGTTTTCAAAAACATAAAGCTTTTCTCCGGAAATAACTGCGGCGGCGGTAAGGTCGTCGCCCTCCGCTTCAAAAAGAATATCTGCACTTTCTTTACGGCAAAGCTCTTTGAGGGCGGAAATATCCGCCTTTTCTGCGGATAGAGCGGGAAGCTCCTTTTCCGGCTCCGGCTGCCGCTCCGGGATTTTTGCCGGGTCAAGCCCAAGGCGGCTTATCATCTTGTACATTTCAAGCCGGGAGAGAATAGCCGCCGCAGCGGCTTCGTCCCCGGGCTGCTTTTCGTATGACGAAAGCTCGGCGGAAATCGGCGCAAAGCGGTCGATTTTTCCAAGGTCGAGGCTCAGCATTGCGGAATCCTTTCCCGCCTCAAGCTTTTTGAGCACGGAGGGCTTTGCTTCGATTTCCCCGGCGTGCTCATAGATATAGGCAACGCTGTGATAGCGGTTTATAAGGTCAAGAGCGGTTTTTTCCCCAATTCCGGGAACGCCGGGAATATTGTCGCTTGAATCCCCCATAAGTGCCTTTACCTGAATAAGCTCCGGCGGGGTAACGCCGTATTTTTCCGTAACGGCTTTTTCGTCCATCATCTCGGAAACGGAAGCGCCCATTTTTGTAGAGGCAAGGCGCACCCTTGTGTGCGGTCCGATAAGCTGGAGGCTGTCCCTGTCGCCGGTAAGAATAACACAGTCGCTCTGCTGCTCCTCACAAAGGCGGGACAGCGTTCCGAGTATATCGTCCGCCTCCCAGCCCTCAACTTCAATTACCGGATAGCCGAGACGGCGCAAAAGCTCTTTTATAACCGGAAACTGGTCAATAAGCTCCTGGGGGGTTGGGTGCCTGCCCGCCTTATATTCCGCAAACATTTTATGCCGAAAGGTCGGTGCATGAACATCAAAGGCAAAAACAACTGCGTCGGGTTTTGTTTCCGCCATTGCGGAAAGCAGAATATTAAGAAAACCGTAGATTGCGTTTGTAAAAAAGCCGTCCTTTGTTGTAAGAACCTTTATTCCGTAATACGCACGGTTCATAATGCTGTTGGAATCAACCGCAAGAATACGCATTTCTGGCGTCCTCCGTTTTTGTTATTATTTATAGGATTTATGAAAATAATTATAGCATATATTTTTGACCTATGCTATAATTATTTTATACGGATAAAATTTTGTCCGGCAAAAAATGTCCGAATTATTTTTGCCGAGGAAAGGAAAATTATGAAACGAAAGCTCTTTTCAAAAGCACTTATATTATTGATGGGAGTAATCACCGCCGCATCGCTCTGTTCGTGCAGCGTGCCCGCCTCCGGGCTTATAAGCGGCGAAGAAAGCCTTTCCTCTCTTCCGGAGGAAAGCTCCCTCCCGGAGCCGGAGCCTGTTCCGGAGCCGGAGCCGGAGCCTCCGAAGCCGGAAATAATCCTTTCCGCAACCGAGGTGGAGCGGGGCAGCTTTATGCTTGTCCGAATCGAAAACTATGACGGCGAGAGTATTGAATATAAGGATTTTCTTGGCTATGACCGAAGCTTTTTTGAATACGAGGGCGGCTGGCTTTCCTTGATCCCGGTAAAAACCGCCGCAAAAGCCGGAAACTATGTCCTAAGCATAATACTTGACGGCGAAAGGTTTGATAACGAAGTAACCGTAACCGATAGGGCTTTTGACGAGCAGTATCTCACCGTTTCTCCCGCCACTCTTGAGGAAACTCTTGAAAGCGAGCACGCAAGAAACGAATTTTATGAAAAAGCCGAGCCGATGAAAAAAACCTTTACCGAAAAAAAGCTTTGGAACGGCGAATTTATCCTTCCGCTTGAGGTCCAGTATAAGGTAACAACAAGCTTCGGAACCTTCCGCACCTTTTCAAACGGCTCCACCGAATGGCACAACGCCGTTGATATGGCAACAAAGGGCGGAACGCCGGTTTTTGCAACAAACAGCGGAAATATAATTTTTGCGCAGTATCTCCAGCTTACCGGAAACACGGTCATAATCGACCACGGGATGGGCGTTTTAAGCTGGCATTACCATATGCGCTCCGTTGATGTTTCCGAGGGGGACTTTGTTGAAAAAGGCGCAAAAATAGGCGAGGTTGGAACAACCGGACTTTCAACCGGCAACCATCTTCATTTCGGAATGACCGTCGGCGGAATTTTTACCGACCCGATGAAGGTCGTAGGCACGGAGCCGCAAATTGATTTTTGGAAGGCAGAAGAATAAAAATGCTTATCGGAAATATAAATCTGCCAAAAACGGCAGCCCTTGCGCCTCTTGCCGGGGTTGCGGACAGAGCAATGCGGGAAATCTGCCGGGAATACGGTGCCTGCTGGACCGTCGGCGAAATGACAAGCTCAAAGGGGCTTTCCTACGGAAGCAAAAAATCCGCCGAGCTTCTTGAAATAGGGGAGGCGGAACGCCCGACGGCGGTACAGCTTTTCGGAAGCGAACCGGAAACCATGGCGCAGGCGGCTTTGATGGCTCTTGAATATAAGCCGGAGGCGATAGATATAAATTTCGGCTGCCCGGTACCAAAGGTCGCCGGAAACGGCGGCGGAAGCGCACTTATGAAGGACCCCGTCCTTGCGGGAAAAATCGTCCGAGCCGTAGCGGAAGCCGTTCCTCTTCCCATAACGGTAAAGTTCCGTGCGGGCTGGGACAGCGAGCATATAAATGCGGTTGAATTTGCAAAAATCTGCGAGGACAACGGCGCAGCCGCCCTTACCGTACACGGAAGGACCCGTATGCAGATGTTTGCTCCGCCGGTGGATTTGGATATTATCCGCAGGGTCAAAGAGGCGGTTAATATCCCGGTTATCGGCAACGGAGATATAGATTCCCCGGAAGCCGCAAAAAGAATGTATGACGAAACCGGCTGCGACCTTGTTATGGTGGGCAGGGGTGCCATGGGAAATCCGTGGCTCTTCAAAAGAATCGAGTGCTATATGCAAACCGGAGAGCTTATTCCGGAGCCCACACCATATGAGCGTATGACCGTGCTGAAAAAACACATAGAGCTGCTTTGCCGCTATAAGGGCGAATATGTCGGTATGCGGGAAGCAAGAAAACATTCCTCCTGGTATATTAAAGGTATGCGTGGAGCGGCGGAATTCCGCCGGGAATGCGGAGCGATCTCCACAATGGAGGATTTGGAGCGGCTTATCGACCGGGTTCTTCTTTCCGCAGAAAGCCTTGGGGAATAAATGCTCAAAAAAGCCGCTTTTGTATATACAAAAGCGGCGTATGAATAAAAATTGAGCATCATTCACTTTTACCACTTTGTTACAAGAGTATGAACAAATATACTCGAAAGTATTAAAACAGCGATTTCCACAGCAAAAAAATTAACAAATCCCTTTATAAAGCGGATTTGTGGATTAATCGGTTGAAAATGTTGAAAACCTTTCGTTTTTGCCTGTTGAAAACCCAAAAAAGCGAGGTTTTCCACATTTGCATTGTTGAAAGGGTTGAAAAGTGCTCAGAAAATCCGCTTTTTTATGCGAATGAGCACAGGGGAAAACTCCTTTTTTCAAAAAAAGCACTGTGGAAAATCCAAAATGAGCACCGAAAAAACGCTGAATTTGTAAAATTATCTGGGAGGATAAAAAATGAATATTTTTTCCCCGGCGGGGCTGTATATTCATATCCCTTTTTGTATATCAAAATGCCGCTACTGCGATTTTTATTCTCTTACCGATAAGGCGGAGCTTGTTCCCGAATACACAAATCGGGTCATATCCGCCCTTGAGCATTACGGCGAAAGGTACGCAAGGCGTTATAACTCTTTGTATTTCGGCGGCGGAACCCCGCTGCTTTTGGGGGAAGAACACCTTGCAAAAATTATCGAAAGCGAAAGCCCTCTTTTGGAGGAGGACTGCGAGATAACCGCAGAGGGAAACCCCGCCGCCGCCGGAAGCTTTGATTTTCTCCGGCTTAAAAAGGCGGGGGTAAACCGCCTTTCACTCGGCTTACAAAGCTCCGACCAAAGGGAGCTTTCTGCCCTTGGGCGTATTCATACCGCAGAAGAGGCGGCGGAAACCGTGCGCCTTGCGCAATCGGCGGGAATAGAAAATATCTCCCTCGACCTTATGATAGGAATTCCCTATCAGACGGAGAAAAGCCTGCTTAAAAGCGCAGGCTTTTGCGCAGCCCTCGGCGTAAAGCATATCTCCGCATATATGCTTAAAATCGAGGAGGGCACACCGCTTGCTTCCTCGCCGCTTAGGAAGGAATGTCCGGACGACGAAAAAACCGCCGGGCTTTATCTTGCCCTTTGCGGAGAGCTGGAGCGGCTTGGCTATAAGCAGTACGAAATATCCAATTTTGCCCTGCCCGGCTGCGAATCCCGCCACAATCTTAAATACTGGCGGGGCGGCGAATATTTAGGAATAGGTCCCGCCGCCCATTCCTTTATGGAAAACCGCCGCTTTTATTTCGACCGGGACATATCGGCGTTTTTGAAAAAGCCTTTTGACCTTATTGAAAGGGAAGAGGGCAGCGGCGGCGGCTGGGAGGAATACGCAATGCTGCGGCTGCGCCTTTGCGAAGGGCTTGATACGGCGGAGCTTTCCGCCCGCTTTTCCTCGGCGGATTCCGCCGGAATTTTGCGCCGCGCCCGGCTTTATGAGCCGGCGGGGCTTTTGAAAATAAAAGGAAGCAAAATTGCCTTTACTCCAAAAGGCTTTTTGCTTTCCAATATGCTTACCGCAGAAATTTTGTATGAATAAACAGGGAGGGAAAAATATGAGCAAAAAGAAAAATCCGCTTGTAATAACAGCCGCCGCAACGGCTGCGCTTTTAGGCTTGGCAATGATCGTTGTCGCCGCACTTGTGGTTGCGGGGGTAATCACCATCGACCGCCCGGCAAACGGCAATATTGATAAAAACGAAAACCCGGCGCAATCCGCCGTTATTGAGGAAGAAAAAAACAAGGACCTCCTTTGGCAGACTGCGGAAGCCTCCGCCGAGGATGTAACCGCCGTTATAGAAACGGCGGCGGGCAGCTTTACGCTAAAGCTCTATCCCGGTGCGGCTGCGGATAAATTTGCCGCTCTTGGCGAGGGCGGGGCTTTTTCCGCCGGGGAATTTTCCGTGCTTGCAAAGGATATGTTTATCCAGTGCGCCCCGCTTTCCGAAGAAAGCTTCGGCGCAGAAAAAAACGACCTCGGCTGTTTTTACGGCGCAGTCGGCTTTGTTATGGAGAACGGCATGGTTACGGATTCCCTCTTTGCCGTAACGGCAAAGAGCCTTTCCGCAGGAAGCAGGGCTTTTATTGAGGAAAACGCTTTTTCTGCGGAGCGTGCCGAGCTTTACGAAAGCCTTGGCGGAATGCCGGAATACGAGGGCAAGGTGATGATTTTCGGTCAGGTGACGGAGGGCTTTGATACCATCGATTCCATTGCCGCCGGAAAAACAAACGGCTATACCGGCGGCTACGCCGCAGAAAGCCCGGTTAAAATAATCTCCGTCACGATAAACCGCCCGGCAGAGGAGGGCGGCGGCGCAGAGCCGGCGGAATGACCCCTGCAAAATAAACAAAAAAAACAGCGTGACCTTCGCAGTCACGCTGTTTTTTTCTTCTGCGGACAAGCAAGCCGCCGCTTTTTGAAATCAATCGTTTAACGCCGCTTTTTTCTCCCCGTATTTTTCTTTCATTTCCCTCGTGCTTTCATTAAACAGCTCCAGTGCCCGTTTTTGAACGCAGGGAAGCGACTCTCGGTTCGTATCCGCAAGCCCAAGCTTGATCCTTGCGGAAGCCGCCGCATGGCTGTCCTCCGTTTTGCTCTCATCCGCCTCCGATAAGAACTTTTGCAGCAATCCCAAATCCCCGGAATAACAAAGCTCCACAAGCTTTGCCCGATATTCCAGCTCCGTGGGGGTAATTCCCGGAAAAAGCTTCATATCCACGGTATGCTGTGCTTCGTGCTTCAAAAGAGAAACAAGAAACCGTTCGCTTTCAAAATCATACGCCTGCTCAATGCAGTTTATCGTACCGTCGGGCGAAGCCCAGCCGCCCGTGCCGAATTTTCCGAAGGTAAGATAATCCATCCAGCTTCTGAATACAAAGCCTCTCAGAATGTTTACCGTATATTCCGCCGTTCCGCCCGGAAGCTCGACCCGGTAAACGGTCGGAACCGTATCCCGCCAAATATATGGACCGTAATATCCTTGGGTTTTTCCGAAAACCGCATGATAGCCGTTTTCCTCAAATACCGATTTAAGCCGCTCCGCCAAAAGCCCTTCCTCTGCGCCGGGCATATTCAGGTGTGCTCCAAGCTGGGTAAGCAGCTTTTCCGCCGCCTCCGCCTCGGCAACGCCGCAATAAAAGGTATCTCTGAAATAAATCTGGTACAAACGCAGAATATCGTTGAGCAAATCCGGCACCTCAAATTTGCGGTACTCGCAATCCTCAAAAATCGCAACATATGCGGGAAGAATATCCTTAAATTCCTCGTGGCTGCGCATATATTCAATGGCACCCTTTATATCGCCGTTTATAAAAAACCGGCTTATTTCCATATCTGCTTTCTCCTCTGTAAAAAATCAATCTGCGGTTTTATCCGCTTTTATATTACCACATAACCTAAACGAACACAAGAACAGCCACAGCGGTTCATATAAAACCGCCGTGGCTGTATGCTTCTTTATAACGCCCCGCCGCATAACCCGGGCGGGATTTTTTTATAGGACCGCTTTATAAGTCAGTTCCAATGAAGAATCGTGTATTTTCCGATAATGGGAAGCTCAACCGCTTTTCCCTTGCAGGAACGAACAATGCCCATGATAAGGAATACTAATGCCATAATGCTGCCGATTCCTCCGACGATCCAGCCAAGGATCGGAATTATGCAAACAACTGTGCAAAGTACGGCAAATACATTAAGCACAAGCACCTGGTTGAGGTGAAAGCGGATAAATTTTGACTGCGGTTCGGAAAGCAGACCGATTATTGAGAAAATCACGGAAATATAGCCGAGTGCGGCAAGATATTTTGTGCGGTTAATATCCTCTCCGGAAAATTCTGCGGTGTGGTCGGAAGGGTTTACATAGGCGGTCTGCTGGTTGTATGTATTGCCCGCAGGAGCCACCGGTGCGCCGCAGTTTGGACAGAAATTTTCTCCTTCCGGAACATTGGTGCCGCATTTAGTACAAAAAGCCATTGATTATTCCTCCTTTTACCTTTTTGGGGGTTAAATTTTTAATGCAAAAAGCATTACGCTTCTATTATACTCTTAACAAGCCCAAAACACAACTGTTTTATAAGCCATGCGGAAATTTCCTCAACAGCCTCTTCCGTTGTTGCCCAGCTTGTAACAATGCGGATAACCGCTCTTCCGTCCTCAAGCAGGCGGTCGATGTTGCAGCAGAATTTTTCGTGCGCTTCCTCCGCAAGCTCCGGCGGAAGAATTACAAAAAGCTGGTTGCTTTGGGGCTTTGCAAAAAACTCAAAGCCGCTTTGCTCAACAGCCTCGGCGATTTTTTCCGCAGCCTCGTTTGCGTGCTTTGCCATATCAAAGAAAAGCCCGTCCCTAAGTGCTTCCTCAAACTGAATACCCACAACAAAGCCCTTTGCAAGCATAAAGCCCTTTTGCTTCATTATCCAGCGGAGGTGGTCCTGCATCTCCTCGTTTTGCATAACAAGAGCCTCGCCGAGAAGCAAACCGTTTTTTGTTCCGCCCATGCAAAAAGCGTCGGTCATTGCGGCAAGATCCGCAAGGGAGACATCGTTTTCCTCCGCCATAAGCGCAGAGCCGAGGCGTGCGCCGTCAACATAGAGAAAAAGCCCGTTTTTTCGGCAGCAGTCGCAAAGGGCGGAAAGCTCCGCCTTTGAATAAATCGTGCCGTTTTCGGTTGTTTGGGAGATATAAACAAGCTTTGGAACAACCATATGCTCGCTTGCGTGGGTTTTAAGCACGCTCTCTATTCCGGCGGGGGTCAGCTTTCCGTCCGCCTTTGCGGGAACCTCGATTATCTTGTGCCCGGCGTATTCAAGCGCACCGGTTTCGTGAACATTTATGTGCCCGGTGGAGGCGCAGACAGCCGCCTCATAAGGGTTGCGCAAAAGGGCGCAGATTGCAAGAATATTTGCCGGAGTACCGCCGCCGGCAAAAGCAACGCCGGATTTCGGCGAGGAGCAAAGCTCCCTTATCATATCGGCGGCGGCGGCGGAGTGCTTATCCGTGCCGTAGGCGGCGTTCTGCTCTCCGGAGCAGGTTGAAAGAGCCTTTAATATATCGGGGTGCGCCCCCTCGGAGTAATCGTTTTTGAAGCTGTACATTTTTTTGAAATCCTCCGCAAACAGATTAAATCTACCCTTGAGTATAGCACATTCTGTATGCAAGGGGAATACGCTTTTGTGAAAAAACTCAAAAAAATTTTGCGTTTTTCCGCCGTACAAATACACCTGTTTTATACCGAAAGCACGGGAGAAAAATTTCGGTTTTTCGGCTTTTATATAAGCAAAAGCTCTGCTCTCTCTGCTTTGGCTGCAACAAAAAAAGAGGTTCCCCTTATCGGGAACCTCTTTTTTTAATCTTCCTTAAAAAATCAACCGAAAACTTTTTCTACGGTATCCTTTGCAATCATGATTTCCTCGTTGGTCGGGATTACCCAAGCCTCAACTTTGGAATCGCCGGTCTGGAAGGAAGCCTCTTTGCGGGAAGCGTTGTTGTTAAGCTCCTCGCCGATAGAAAGTCCGAGATATTCCATGTTTTCGCAGATTGCGGCACGCTGTCTTGCGGAGTTTTCGCCGATGCCGCCGGTAAAGATAACTGCGTCAACGCCGCCCATTGCAGCGGCATATCCGCCAAGTATCTTCTTAATCTGGTAATCGAACATATCAAGTGCAAGCTTTGCTCTTTCGTTGCCCTCGTCCGCTGCGGATTCAAGGTCGCGGCAGTCGCTGCTGATTCCGGAAATTCCGAGGAAGCCGGATTTTTTATTCATAAGGTTGGACATCTGCTCGGGGGTAAGACCCTCTTTGTCCATAACATAAGTAACAACGCTGGGGTCGATTCCGCCGCAGCGGGTGCCCATAATAAAGCCGTCAAGAGGGGTAAGACCCATGGAGGTATCAACTACCTTGCCGTCTTTAACTGCGGAAAGGGAGGAGCCGTTGCCAAGGTGGCAGATAACAAGCTTTGTGCCGATGGGGTCTTTGCCGGTAATCTCAAAATATCTCTTGGTGATATAGCGGTGAGAGGTTCCGTGGAAGCCGTAGCGGCGAATGGAGTATTTCTCATAATATTCATAAGGAATACCGAACATATATGCCTTAGGCGGCATGGTCTGGTGGAAAGAGGTATCGAAAACGGCAACCATGGGGGTTTCTTTTCCGAAAACCTCCTGGCAGGCTTTCATGGCGACGGCCTGCGGCGGGTTATGAAGCGGACCGAGGTCTTTGAATTTTACGCCGATGTCTTCGATAACTTCATCGGTGATAATGGTAGAAGCCTTATATTTTTCGGAACCGTGGAGAACACGGTGACCGATGGCTTTGATTTCTTTGATGTCGGAAACAACTTTGTTTTCGCCTTCGGTAAGGAGCTTTACAAGCTCTTCAAAGGCTTCTTTGTGGGTGGGGAAGGAAACATCGTATTCGGTCTTCCAGCCTGCTGCGGTTTTGTGGCTGATATGACCGCCGATTCCTATTCTTTCGCAAAGACCTTTTGCAACAACTTCTTCGTTGTCCATCTCGATGAGCTGGTATTTAAGAGAAGAGCTGCCTGCGTTAATAACAAGTACTTTCATTTGAATACCTCCAAGATTATTTCGTCCCGAGCTTTTTTTGCCGAAAATACATTTTTGGCAAAAAATACTTCCGTTCCTGTTTGACATTCGGGTAACAATTATATATTATTACATTATAGATAAAATTGCAAGCCACATAGCGTTAAAAAATTTGCCGAGAAGAATTTTTTGGCGGGCCTGCGGCAAAATTTCCGGTTCCCCTGCGCAAGGAAAGCCGGCGCACCTTCTGGTTTTTGGCTGTGCGCCTAAGGGTGGTTACCGGCGGTCATTAACTGTATTTATGCAAAGCCGCACCGCATGGCGGCAATTATGTGCGGCTGCCCGCACTTAATTCGGAGAGGAGCGTGCTCAAAAATGAAGCGCAAGGTTTTATCCGTGCTCAGCTTGTTTATGTCGGTGCTCATAAGCACCGCTGCACTTGCGGGCTGTGAAAAAACTCCCGCCGAAGAAAGCGGCGGGAGCGGGAAAAGCGGTACTCAAGGCAAAAACTACAGCGAATGCGCAAAAGAGCTAACCGCACAGATTCACGGCAACGCCGTATGGCTTGAAAACAGCGCAGCCGCTTATGAAG
>CAKSLF010000026.1 GCA_934466455.1 uncultured Oscillospiraceae bacterium
TTTTTCCTCCCTTTTTTTACTTCCTTACCTCGCTCCCGTGTGTTTTGTGGAATCTTCTCAACTTCTTGTGGAAAACTCACCTGCAAGGGGCTGTATACGACCCTTGACTTAGGCAATTCGCCATTACTGCATATTTGCGCCGCTTTTTAGACACAATGCACAAAGACGGGCGGACTTTTTTGTTAAAAAGGGCTGTATGGGGCTTTTTTCGGCAAAGCCGCCCGCCTTTTTTCGGAAAATGCGGCAAACAAAAAAGTCGGGCTTTTGCCCGACCTTCGTATAATACTTTATTTTGTTTCTTTGAAAATACCTATATTTTTTACGCAGTAGTTCACGGCGGAAATAACCGTGAGCACCGTCATTATCCATACAAAAACCGTGGAAGCGGTTTTGAGCACGGGGGCAAAAGCCGTCTGCTCAAGGGATTTCCAAAGCAAAATCACGATTATGCCTATATCCTGCGAGGCGGTTTTCAGCTTGCCCCAAATGTCTGCGGCGATTACTTTTCCCTCTGTCACGGCAAGCATTCGCAAGCCGGTTACAAGAAATTCCCTTGCAAGGATTATGATTACGACCGCAGGATGGACGATTTTTGCATAGGCAAAGCAAACCAGGGCAGCCATGACCATAAGCTTATCCGCCAAAGGGTCCATAAGCTTGCCGAAATTTGTAACCATATTATATTTTCGTGCAATCATGCCGTCCAGCATATCGGTAAGACCGGCGGCGGCGAAGAGCACCAAAGCCACCCAGTCGCTGACCGGCTCCGCCAAAAACGCCGCAACAAAAAGCGGCACCATAATGACCCTTACAATGGTCAGTCTGTTCGGAATGTTCAAATTACACCTCCAAAAGTGGGCTGCGTTAATCCTCCGCTATTTCTCCGTAAAGGTCATAATCGGCGGATTTTTCTATTTTGACATTGACAAAGTCGCCTATGCGGTGGTTTGCGGGGCTTTTGAAATATACAAGCCCGTCGATTTCCGGCGCATCCTTATCGGAACGACCCACATAGCACTTATGCTTTTTATTATAGCCCTCTACGACGACCTCTAACACTGAGCCGATTTTTTTGCGGAGAAGAGCAGCGGAAACACCCGTTTGTATCTCCATAATAACCTCGGCTCTGCGCTGCTTTGTTTCCTCATCAAGTTGGTTAGGCATATCATAGGCGGGGGTGTTTTCCTCCCTTGAATATGCAAAGCAGCCGAGGCGGTCAAATTTTGCGGCACGGACAAATTTGCAGAGGGATTCGAAATCCCGGTCGCTTTCTCCGGGGAAACCGACAAGCATTGTTGTGCGCAGGCAAATTCCCGGCACTCTTTCCCTCAGGTGATGCACAAACTCAAGCAGCTCCGCCGGGGTGTAGGGATGGCGGCGCATGGTGCGCAGAACCTTTCGGCTGCAATGCTGGAGAGGAATGTCGATATACTTCACCATTTTTTCTTCCTCGGCGAACACATCAAGCAGCTCCTCGCTGACTCTCTCAGGATAAGCATAGAGCAGGCGGACCCACTTTACCCCTTCAATATTGCAGATTGCACGGAGAAGCTCCGGCAGCATACGCTTTCCATATATATCTGCGCCGTAGCGGGTTGTGTCCTGTGCAATTACGATGAGCTCTTTTACCCCTTTTTCGGCAAGCTCCTTACATTCCTCAAGGATTTTATCCATCGGGCGGCTGCGGTATCTGCCTCTTATAAGGGGGATTGCGCAATATGCGCAGCGGTTGTCACAGCCGTCCGCAATGCGGATATAGGCATAGTGAGGGTCGTTTACCAAAATGCGGTCGCCCTCCATAACAAGGTTTTCCGGCGCATAGAAGCAGGCTATTTTTTTGCCGGCAAGGGCGTTTTTTATCGAGGCGGCAATATCGTCGTTTGCGCCGATTCCGAGGATTACATCAGCCTCCGGAATAAGCTCGGCAACCTCGTCCCGGTACCGTTCCGCAAGGCAGCCGGTGACCACCACGAGCTTTATTTTTCCCTGCTCTTTAAGGCGGCAGCATTCCAGGATATTTTCGATGGATTCTTTCTTTGCGCTTTCGATAAAGCCGCAGGTATTTACGATTATTACATCGCAGTTATCCTGGTCGTCGCTTATAACAAAGCCCGCACGGGCAAGAGAGCCGAGCATAAGCTCCGCATCTACCTGGTTTTTGTTGCAGCCCAAAGATATCATGCCAACCTTAATTGCGTCATTCGCTTCCATTGGTTTCATCTTCCGTTTCTTCTTTTATTTCATAAAGGGTATTTTTTATCATATCATATCCGTAGCCAAGGCGAAAGAGGGAATTTATTGTTTTTGCAATATTTTTTTCGTCATACAGCGAATTTTTGTATTTTCGCTCTATTAAACGGCGAAGACGCTCCTCCGGAGAGAGGGTTTCCTCTTCCGCACGGAGCATTGCCTCCTCGATAACCTCGGGGGAAATTCCCCGGCGTGAAAGCTCTTGCTTTATCCTTATCGGTCCGAAAAACCGCAAAGCCGCAAGGTCATGGGCACAGGCATAGGCATATTCTCCGTCATCGATAAGCCCCGCTTCCTCAAAAAGGTCAAGAACCTCCTCCGCCGTTGCCGAATCCGTAAACCGCCGAAGCTTTTGAAAAAGCTCCATACGGGAATGAGCCCTGAACTCAAGCAAATTCAGGGCTTTTTCTTTTGCCTCCTCAAAGGTCATCTTTGCCTTGGGACGCTTATTCATTTTCATTCGTCGTCCTCGCCGTCGGCGGAAACATCAATCCCGGTGGGGGCTACATTAAGCACCTTTGTCTTTTTTGCGCCGGTTTTGCTAAGCTCTGCGACCTTATCGAGATTTTGGCGGATAAGCCCGTCAAGCTCTTCAAGAAGGGCGGGGTTTTTGGAGATAAGCTCCTTGACATTATCCCTGCCCTGACCGAGGCGTTCGCCTTTATAAGAGAACCATGCACCGGATTTTTCGACAAAGTCGAGCTTTACCGCAAGGTCGAGAATCTCGCCTACACGGCTTATGCCCTGACCGTACATAATATCAAATTCCGCTTCCTTAAAGGGCGGTGCGACCTTATTTTTAACAACCTTTACCTTTGTATGGTTGCCTATTATCTCGCCGCCGGATTTAAGCTGCTCCTGCTTTCTGACATCAAGACGCACGGAGGAATAGAATTTAAGAGCACGGCCGCCGGGGGTTACCTCCGGGCTTCCGTACATAACGCCGACTTTTTCCCTAAGCTGGTTTATAAATACGGCAACGCAGTTTGTCTTGCTTATTGCACCGGTAAGCTTGCGCAGTGCCTGGGACATTAGCCTTGCCTGAAGACCCACATGGGCATCGCCCATAAGTCCCTCTATCTCCGCCTTTGGCACCATTGCGGCAACGGAGTCCACAACGATTACATCTATTGCGCCGGAACGAACAAGTGCCTCGGTAATTTCAAGAGCCTGCTCGCCGGTATCCGGCTGGGAAACAAGGAGGCTGTCTATATCAACGCCGAGGGCCTTTGCATAAACAGGGTCGAGGGCGTGCTCAACATCTATAAAAGCAGCCTCGCCGCCCGCTTTTTGCGCAGAGGCGATTATATGCAGGGCAACGGTTGTTTTACCGGAGCTTTCCGGTCCGAAAATCTCGACGATTCTTCCTCTTGGAACGCCGCCTATTCCAAGGGCGCAATCCAAAGTTATGGAGCCGGTTGAGATGGATTCCACATTAAGTGCGGGAGCCTGTCCAAGCTTCATGACCGTACCTTTTCCGTACTGTTTTTCAAGCTGTTTTATTGCGGTATCAAGAGCGTCTTTTTTGCTGCTTTCTGCTTTTGCATCTGTTTTATCTGCCATTGGTTTTCCTCCTTTAATCAAAAAGGCAGCCGCCGCAGGCGGCATTCTTTATATCCGTATATAGTATAATATAGTTTGAAAATAAAATCAACCGTTTTTGAGAAAAAATTCGAACAAATGTTCATAATTTTTTCAAACACAGATTTTGCCTTTAATTTTGCGGCGGTTTTTGCGGATAATAATTGCGAGGAGGTGTTTTTTTATGAGCGAAAAAAAGTTTGCGGTTCTTGACCGCAAAAACCTTGACCGGCTTAACGATATGCAGCACGAAATCACCGACGAAAGCGGCAAAGGCGTAATCCTCGTCGCATTTAACAAGGACTGCGGCGGAAGCTGCGGCTGCCACTGAGCTTTTTACGAAGAAAGCCCGCCCGCTTTGGAAAAAAGCGGGCGGGCTTTTGCTTGTTTACGGCTTACAGAGATAGTCGGAAACCTTTATTTCAACGGCGTTGCCGTCTTCGTCCGTGGCGGAGAGAATATCGGAGGGGGAGGTTACGCCCGAAAAATCAGGGTCAATTTGGGGAAAGCATGGACTTAATTCTTTGCCGTTTTTATCTATAAAACGCCAGCCGGTTTTAAGAATTTCGCCGCTTTTATCCCGAAGAATATGCCCCCAGCTATCGCTGTAACCGGAATATCCCGCAATGCCGACATATGTTCCGTCATCAAAAACATAGAACCATATTGTAGTATAAGCAGCAATAATATTTTTATCTTTGTCCATCAAAAGAGAGTATCCTTCATCGGGATCTCCCGCATCAACAGTATTTATATCTCCTATAAACCTGTCCCCAAAAGGAATCCTTATCACATGAGCAAAAATAGGGTCAAAAATCACATTTCCGTCTTTGTCCGAAAGACCAAAACCATATATGCGTGCGTCATACCAATATTTAGTCAGCTCGTAGTAAGGATAATCGGGGTACTCAATTCTTCCGCCTGTGTCGGCTACGCCGGCTTTTCCAAAATATGTACATTCAAACTTGCCGTCAATAAATTCATACTCATAAAAGTCGCCTTTATAGCAGCCGAATATACCCGCAGCCGGAGGGTCATTATAGGAAGCTTCCTTTGGGTAAAATCCTAAATCATAAAACGGTTGGTCTATAAGGATATTTCCGTCTTTATCTATTACCCAATATTTTGTTGCAGGAACCTCTGCTATTGTGTTTAGCGTTCCGGATCCGTTATTAACCATTATAAGCCGGGTTTCATCCGTTTCAACCGCTTTTTGATAAATATCAATGCCCGAAACGGTTCCCAGATAGGTGTTGTCAAATTCGCTTTCGTCCGAAGAAGCTTCGCTGCTTTCGGAAATGCCGCTTGACGGTTGGGGAGGGCTTTCGCTTTCGGAGGGGTTGTTCTTCCGTGCCTCCGAGCAAGAGCAAAGCAGCAACAACGCAAGCAACAGCGGTAATATTTTCTTCACGGTTCTTTCCTCCCGTTCCAAAGCATATTTTCATTTACATTATACATTTGTTTTTATACAACTTCCATTGGCAAATGTGACAAATTCTGCCTTGCGGTTTTGTGCAATGCGCCCGTTTTATTCCTGTTGGTTTTATTTGAGAAAGAAAGCCCGCCCGCTTTGGAAAAAAGCGGGCGGGCTTTTGCTTGTTTACGGCTTACAGAGATAGTCGGAAACCTTTATTTCAACGGCGTTGCCGTCCTAAGCGTCATCCGTTGTTCACGGTGTTACGGTATATTCGGTTTGACCGAAGCTTTCCACAAAAACATATTCATTGTTTCCGGCATATGAAATTATGCTATCAACAAGGTGAATTTCAAATGCTTCAAATCCGTTAAGCGACTCTGTAACAAGCGTGACCGCCCCATTTTCATCCGTATACCTCGGCTCATAATACGAAATTGAGCCAAACTGGGCATTTGATTCTGAGAGCTTTTTTGCGGGAAGCCCGCCATAATATGCCGTGCCGATTGCCGGATAGGCTTCCTGCTCTTCTTCCTCGTGCCCGGTTATATAAACTATATACCGGCTCAAATCAGTTCCGGAAGGCGCATTTACTGTTATGGTTATGCTGTCCTCTCTGCCTTTTGCGGAAATGTCCGGGGTTTCCGCAGCCCAAACCGCCCTGTATATTTCTCCGTTTTTCAGACGGTCAAGCTCTACGGTTATATTTTGCGTGATTGCTCTGCCTTCTGCATCGCAATTTGCAAGAACAAGCTCAAGTTCGTTTTCCTCAAGGTAACCATACAGCGGAATCGGAAGCAGCCCGCCGGGCATGGAAACACCGCTACGCTTTCCTCCGCCTTCGGAAACATAATCGTTCCATTGCTCGCAGTTAAAGCAGGTTATATTCTTAACCGGATTTCCGCTTTCGTCAACTATGTACAAATATACATATTCCATTTTTGCGGGAGAAAGCTCGATGAAAGGTTCAAAGCTGCTTTTGTCAAAAGCCGCCGCCATGGGAAGCTCATTTTCCGAGAAGTAGCAATCGGCTGAGCTTGAAGAAGGCGGTGCCGTCTCCGGCGCACAGCCCATTAATACAGTGAAAAGCAAAAGCAACAGAATTACGGATTTTTTCACGGTTCTTTCCTCCTGTTCCAAAGTATATTCCATCTATATTATACATTTGTTTTTATACAACTTCCATTGGCAAATGTGACAAATTCTGCCTTGCGGTTTTGTGCAATGCGCCCGTTTTATTCCTGTTGGTTTTATTTGAGAAAGAAAGCCCGCCCGCTTTGGAAAAAAGCGGGCGGGCTTTTGCTTGTTTACGGCTTACAAAGGTAATCGGAAACCTTTATTTCAACGGCGTTGCCGTCTTCGTCCGTAGCGGAGAGAATATCGGAGGGGGAGGTTATATTATAACCTCCTTCGAGCTCATCAAAGCGACCGCTTATTCTGTTTCCGTTTTTATCAATAAACCAATAGCCGCTTTCGGAAATATTTCCTTTGGAATCAAAACATTCGGAAACAGGTTCCGGAGCAACGCTTGAAATGCCGATATAACTGCCATCGGAAAAAAGCTTGAAGGTTACGGTGGTATAAACCGCAAGGGTGTTTCCGGATGAATCGGTTATGCGGTTGCACCCTTCTCCGGAATCTGTAAGCATACCAAATCCGCCTTCATACAAGACAATTCTGTCTGCAAACGGTATTTTTATATCCACATATATCGGTTCAAAAAGCACATTGCCTTCAGAATCATTAAGCCCGCAGCTTATGTCTGTATTATACCAACAATATCTTGTAAAGTTATAACCAAACGCCTTTTCTCCGCTTTCTCCCGCCGGAATAAAAATATCCCGCTCAAAGCCTTTATCTGTAAAAATGTATCGATAATAGTTGCCTTTCCACGAGCCGCTTATACACGGATACTTTTCATGTGCTTCCCACATTTCGGGCGTAAGGAAAAAACAATGATAAAACGGGTGGTCGATGATGGGATTTCCGTTGCTGTCAGTGATTTCGTACTCAATATTCGGAATATTTATTAAAGCAGGAAGAGCACCGTTTAAGGAAAGCTCTATTCGCTCTCCGAAAACCGAGCTTTTTATATAGATGTCAGTATCGCCGCATGAGCCTATTTTTTCAAGAGGACTTTCCGTGTTTTGAAAAGTATCGTTTTCGAGGGCTTCGCCGTACGGTTGGCTTTCGCTTTCGGAGGGGGCGTTCTTCCGTACCTCCGAGCAAGAGCAAAGCAGCAGTAGCACAAGCAGCAGTAATATTTTCTTCACGGTTCTTTCCTCCTGTTCCAAAGCATATTTTCATTTACATTATACATTTGTTTTTATACAACTTCCATTGGCAAATGTGACAAATTCTGCCTTGCGGTTTTGTGCAATGCGCCTGTTTTATTCCTGTTGGTTTTATTTTTGCAAAAATGAGCACGGGCGGGTTCCGCCGTGCTCGTTTTTTATACAGCAAAAGACCCCGTGCTCAAAGCTTTGAGCACGGGGTCTTTCCTCGCCGTAGCTATTCCGTAATCATCCTGTAAATCTCGCCCTTTGGGTAGCCGGTGGCTTTTGCGGCTTCCTTTGCGGCGGCGGAGGCAGGCTTGCCCTGCTCCATAAGCCCTCTTGCAAGCTGCGCCACTTGCTCAAGGGTCGGCTTTTCCTCCGCCGTTTGGGCGGAAGGGGTTTCGCCCTCCAAAATAAGCACATATTCGCCCCTCGGCGGATTTATCGTATTATACTCAACCGCTTCGGAAAGGGTCCCTCTCCATGAACATTCGTGGATTTTTGTAAGCTCCTTTACGATGACGATGTTTCTGTTGCCGAAAACGGAATACATATCTTTTAGGGTATTGAGCAGCTTATGCGGTGCTTCGTAAAAAACCATTGTGCGGCGTTCGTGGATAAGCTCGCCGAGGTGCTCCATTCGGGAGGTGCGCTTTACGCTTAAAAAGCCCTCGAAGGTAAAGCGGGAAACGGAAAGCCCGGAAACCGCAAGGGCGGAAACAACCGCCGAGGGACCGGGAACGACCTCCACCGGGATTTCTGCGGCAACGCACATTTTTACAAGAGTTTCGCCGGGGTCGCTTATGCAGGGCATACCGGCGTCCGTAACTATTGCGCAGCTTTCTCCTGCGGAAAGGCGTTCTACGATGGCTTCGCCCTGCTCCCGCTCGTTAAATTTCTGATAGATCACCATTGGCTTTTTTATTTCAAAATGGTTGAGCAGCTTTGCGGTAACTCTTGTATCCTCCGCAGCAATAAAATCAACCTTTTCCAGCGTTTCCGCCGCACGGGGAGAAAAATCCCCGAGATTGCCTATCGGCGTTCCCACAACATAAAGCTTTCCCATAAAAAATTATCTTCCGTTCTGAATATAGTTTATTTTTAGCCCGGCATGACCGCCTTTTCTGCCCTCTATAAGGATAAGCCAAGGCTCTTTGCTTTCCGTGGCGTTGTTTACAAATGTAAGGCGTTTCGGCTCAAGGCGGTTTTTGCGCATTTCAAAAATAACATCCGCAAGGCGTTCCGGGCGGTGGCACATACAAAGCCGCCCGCCGTATTTAAGCAGCCTTGAGGAAACGGCTGTTACCTGCGCAAGGGTGCAGCCGCTCTCCCGCCTTGCAATGTCCCTTGCGTCCGTTCCGTTTTTCTTTCCTGCGCCGGAAACAAAATACGGCGGATTAACCGTGATAAGGCTAAAGCTTTCCGCAGGCATATCCAGCTTGTTAAGGTCGGCGCAAATCGGGAAAAACCGCTCCTCTATGCGGTTTTTCTCCGCAGTCATTCTGCAAAGCTCCGCTGCGCCGGGCTGAATATCAACGGCGGTTATTTTTCCCGTAAAGCCCTTTGCCATCATCATAACGGGAACAACGCCGCAGCCCGTGCAAAGGTCGAGCACATTATCCCTAAGCTTCGGAGAAGCGAACTCCGCAAGCAAAAGCGCATCGCCCCCAAAGGAATATTCCTTTGTTACCGCCATATCAATGCCGTAAAAATCATTCCACACAACATTATCCAAGGTTCGCCCTCCTCTCCGTCTTTTTTTCGGCAAAAGCCGCATATATCAAAAAAATCGGCGGGCAGGAAAACCCTACCCGCCAAAATTTTCATTACCGATTATTCAAGATCGGGTGCGCCGACAGGGCACTCGCTTGCGCAAGCACCGCACTCGATGCATTTATTGGGGTCGATAACATATTTGGTTTCGCCCTCTTTGATAGCACCGACGGGGCAAACCTCTGCGCAGGCTCCGCATTTGATGCAATCATCGCTGATTTTGTATGCCATAGTAAGAAAACCTCCTTTTCAGACTTGATTTAATTTTATCATATATTTCAAAAAAATCAATACTGAATAGGCTTTTTGCAAAAATATTGGGCAAAAGCAAAGGGATTATTCCTCTTCATCCTCTTTTTCCCTGCGCAGAACACGAACCTTTGTCTTATGGAAGGTTTTCGGTGCGCCGTCCGGGGAATCGTCCATTTTTACGGTAAGCATACCGGTCATAAGGCTTATACCGGTAACATAGCCGCAGCCCTCCGGAGTTTTTACATATGCGCCCTCCTTCGGGGTAGTGCGGATAAGCTCCTCATAGCCGTCCTGCTCATATTTAAGGCAGCACATAAGCCTTCCGCAGGTTCCGGAGATTTTTGTCGGGTTAAGGGAAAGACCCTGCTCCTTTGCCATTTTTACGGAAACGGGGATAAACTCTCCGAGGAAGGTCGAGCAGCAGAACGGACGCCCGCAGGGACCCAATCCGCCAAGCATTTTTGCCTCGTCCCTAACGCCTATCTGGCGCAGCTCTATTCTTGTGCGGAAGGCGGCTGCAAGGTCCTTTACAAGCTCACGGAAATCAACTCTTCCGTCGGCGGTAAAGTAAAATATTATCTTGCTTCCGTCAAAGGCATATTCCGCACCGACAAGCTTCATATCAAGCCCACGGGCGGCAACCTTTTCCTCGCATTTTTTTATTGCCTGCTCCTCATAAGCACGGTTTGCTTTAAGGCGTTCAAGGTCCTCCTCGTTTGCCATACGGATGACCTTTTTAAGCGGAGGAACCACCCTTTCCTCATCGACAAAGCGGTTGTCTGCGGCAACCTCGCCGCATTCCATACCCCGGCTTGTTTCCACGATCACTCTGTCGCCGATGTCATATTTTACGCCGTCCGGGTCAAAATAGTAGACCTTGCCTACCTCCTTAAAGCGGACGCCGATAACTTCGATTTTTTCGCTCATAAACTTCCTCCGAGCAGGGCGGAAAGCTTTGCGCAAAGCCAGCTTTGAACAAGCTCCGGCATACAGTTCTGCAAAAGTGCTTCCCTTCCCCGTGATAGTATTTCCATAGTCTTTATCGCCTGCGCCGGGCGAATGCGTATCGGTGCGGGCTTTCCTGCGGCAAAATCCGTCCCGCACCTGCCCACTATATTTCCGAGCACCTCTATATATTCGCCGAGGGCGGCTTTGTCCTGTGCCTCCCGCTCAAGGCTTGACAAAAGGTCATAGTCCTTTGCGGTACGGATAAGCTCCGGCGTTTTTGCCGCAAGAAGGACAAGGGGCAGCCCGCCCGCCTCTGCGGCGGCTTTTGCCCGCCCGAGGTTTCCGGCATACGCCATCGCAAGAAGCTTTGTTTCCTCCGCCGAAAGCTGCGGAAGCTCCGCCAAAAGGCGGGCGGCGCATTCTCCGTCGGAAAAAGGCTCCAGCTTATAAACCGTGCTGCGGCTTATGACCGTATCGAGCAGCATTCCGGTATTTTGGCAGGTCATAATAAACCTTGCGTGCTCCGGCGGCTCCTCAAGGGATTTAAGCAGGGCGTTTTGCGCCTCCGCCGTCATATTCTGTATCTCAAGAAGCACATATATTTTTACATCGGATTCGTTTGGCGCAAGCCAAAGGCTCTCCTTAATATCCCTTATGCTCTCGATATGAAAGCTGCGGGCTGCGCCGCTTCCGTCAAAAAGCTCCACATCCGGGTGGTTTCCGGCGGAGATTTTTTTGCAGACGGAGCACACTCCGCAAGGGGGATTTTTTGCCTTACAAAGCAACGCCTTTGCAAGCCAGAGGGCAAGCTCCCGCTTTCCCACGCCTTTTTCGCCCTCTATAATGACCGCATGGGAGAGCAAGCCCTCCGCCGCTGCGGCGGAAAACCGCTTTTTAAGCTCTGTTTCCGTTGGCATAAATCAAACTTTCTCAAAGCGTTCAACATTCATCACAAAGACGATTGCGCCGCCGACGGTTACCTCCACCGGGAATGCGGAATACATACCCACATCCATCATACCTGCGCTGGGAACCATCTGTTTGCGCTTTTTGCTGTGCTTTGCGATAATGTCGATTACCTCGCTTACCTTATCGTCGTCAACGCCGATGAGGAAGGTTGTGTTTCCGCTCATAAGAAAGCCGCCGGTTGTTGCAAGCTTTGTTACGGAAAATCTTGCTTTTGTAAGTGCGGCGGAAACGGCGTTGCTGTCATCGCCGGACACTACTGCCATAATCATTTTCATAATATAGGGTCCTCCTTTTTCAAAAAAAGAATAAAACAAATTTATTTAACCACGGCGATTTTATTTATGCCGTAGGCTTTTAACAAATTTATAAGCTCGCCGTTTATAACCTCGCCCGGTGCGGCAAGGGCAATACAGGGCGGGCAGGGCAAAACAAGGCTTGCCGCCGTTTTTCCGAGGGAACTTTCCGTATCCGTGAGCACGCTTTCCGCAAAAACGGCTTCCCTCGTGCTCAAAGCCCTCTTCGGCATTGCGGAAAGGCGTGCCTCCGGTGCGGAGCAACCGTTTCCGGCGGTATCGGCAATAAATTTTGCCGCTTTTTCAAAGTCCTCCTCCGTATTAAACGGCGAAGCCATAAGAACCGCCCATTCGGAATTTACATATTCCGGTTCTATTCCGTGCTCACGCAGGGAATTTGCAAATTCCTCGGTGCTCAAGCCGGTTGCCGTAACGGAAAGAGTAAGCCTTGCAGGCTCGATATTTCTTGTTTTCGGCGCAAGACCGTGCTCAAAAGCTTTATACCGCAGATTTGCCACTCTTCCGTTGAGCATGGCAAAATCCCGCCTTGCCCCTGTTTCAAGATATTCCAGACATTCGTCTATGGAAAGCATGATAAGGTAGCTTGGGCTTGTTGAGCCGAAAAGCCGCATTTTTTCCTTTGCCCTTTTATAAAGGCTTTTATCCGCAAGATGGAGCAAGGCTCCGCCGGTAAGCACCGGCAGGGATTTATGCAGCGAATCGGCGCAGGAATCCGCTCCAAGGGAAATGGGGTGCATTTCCGTCGGAAAAAAATGCAGGTGCGCGCCGTGGGCATTATCCACAAGAAGAGCTGCGCCGTGCTCATGGGCGATTTTTGCAAAAGCCGCAATATCCGTCATAACGCCGAAATAATCCGGCGAGGTCAGATAAACCGCCTTTGCGCCGCCGTTTTGCTCAAGAGCGGCGGAAAGCTCCGCCGTGCTCCGTGGGTTTATCCAAACGATATTGAGGTCAAGCAGAGCTGCGGTATTTATTGCGGAGGCGTGGCAGTTGCGGCACATAATCACGGTATCTCCGGGGCTTAAAAAAGTTGCCAGCATTGCCTGTATACAGAGGGTGGAGCCTCCTGCGGAGATAAGGGAAGCACCCACTCCGTAAAGAGCGGCAAAGCGTTTTTCCGCCGCAAGGATTGCGCCGGAAGCCTCGAAGAGGCTGTCTGCGCCCTCTACCTCCGTTATATCATATTTATAATAACCGGGAAAACATTCCCCGCCCTTATGCCCCGGCATATGAAAGCGGGAAAGCCCCTTGTTTACATATTCGTCAACGGCTTCTTTTATCGGGGTCATTTTTTCAGCTTCTTTTTTATGCTGTTGAGCTTTGAATTAAGCTTTGTTGCGTGCTTTACCATTTTCATTGCAAAGGGGCGGTAAATTATATCAAATTCGCCTGGAAGCTCGTCCACCCGACCGTTAAAGCCCCGCTTAAAGCGGTAGAGCCCGTAGAGGTGGTCGTTTTCGTTTTCCGTATCGCCGGAAATCCCCATAAAGTCATAGACGGAGCAGCCGGTTTCTATCGCCCATTTTATCATTTCCCACTGTATAAGGTAATTCGGCATTACATTGCGGAAGGCGTTATCCGAAGCACCGTAAACATAGTCGCATTTTCCGGCATAGTTTGTCGCAACGGTTCCGCAAACCGCCTTTCCCTGATAAAAGCCCATATAAAGGCGGCAATGCTCGCCGAGGCAATCCATCATGCGCTCGAAATATTCCTTTGGGCGGATATTAAACCCGTCCCGTTCGCCGGTTGTTTTCATAATGCGCATAAATTCATCAAGATATTCCTTGCCGACAACCTTTATCTCAACCCCGTGCTTTATTGCAACACGGATATTGTAGCGGCATTTTTGGGTAAGAGCCATAAATACCTCGTCCTCGGTTCTTCCGTCGAGGTAAAGGCGGTAATTAAAGCGGCACTGTATTGTTTCAAAGCCGGTTGGACCAAACTTGCGCTTAAAGCCCATTTCCTCCATAATTTTGAGAAACTCCTCATCGGAGGCGGCAATATCCGGGTCGATTTTGAAATCGTGCGCCTTATATTTTTTTGCAAGGGCGTTTGCCCCCTCCATAAGGTCCGCAAGCACGGCTTTGTCGTGAAGGTCGCATACGGGTCCCCTCGGCGCATAGAGAAAGCTTGTTCCTATAAGGGGTATTTTCTGAATGAGCACGGACATTCCGCCGGCAATCTCGCCGAGGGAGTTGCGGGAAACAACGACCTCGTGCCGCCAGTTGTTCTTTACTCCGTACCAAAGGGTGGACTGGGTAAAGCTTCCCTGCGGGTGGCTTTGGCAAAAGCGTTCGTATTCGGGATAAAGAGAAACATCGAGTATCTCCATTTTAATCCTCCGTGATTATCTTATAATTACGCTCGACATTTTCGGCTTTCCAACCGTAGCTTCGGTCGGACAGGTCGTCGCCGGGGCGATATACCGGGCGGGCGGAAGCCTTAAATTCCTCCCAACCCGTGCCGTCAAAGCGGCGGTTCATCGGGCAGACATCCGTGCAGCAATCGCAGCCGCAGACAAAGCCCACTTTTTTAATCAGAGCCTCGTCCTCCGGAGTAAGCTCCTTTTTCATCTGATTGATATAGGAAACGCATTTTTCCCGAACAAAGCCCTTCTCGGTAAGTGCGCCGTTTGGGCAATGCTCGGTGCAAAGCCCGCATTCAAAGCAGCTTCCGGGCATTTTTCTTGAACGGGCAAAGCGGCGGTCGGTAACTATCTCGCCGATTGCGCAGCGGGTTCCGTAAGCCTTGCTTATAAGCAGGTTGTTTCTTCCCCTTATCCCAAGCCCGGCAAGGTTTGCCGCTCTTACCTCCGCTATTGGGGAGGAATCAACAAAAAGCTTAAAGGTGTTTTCCGGAAAAGCCCGGCGCAAAATCTCCGCCGCAACGGAAAGATGCTCCGCCGCAACATCGTGATAGTTGCGCCCGACGGCAAAGCGGGCGACATTGCGCCCCTCGTTCATACCCGTATCCCAAGGGATAAGGCAGACGATCACGGAATCCATTCCGTCAAAAAGCTCCCGCTTTTTGAAACCCGTTCCCGGGAGGGTATCCTCGTATGCGGCAACGCCGTAGACATCAATCCCGGCGGCTTTCATAACTTCGTCAAGAATCATATCAGTTACCCCAATACTTTCTGTCAAGGCTTCTGTATTGCAGTGCCTCGGCGATATGCTTTGTGTCTATATTCTCGCTTTTGTCAAGGTCGGCGATTGTTCGGGCAACCTTCAGTATTCTGTCGTATGCCCGGGCGGAAAGCCCCATTCGCTCAAAGGCGTTTTTAAGCAGCGTTTTTGCGCCCTCCGTCATAACGCAGTATTTTTGGAGCATTGCCGGGGTGAGCATTGCGTTGCAGGTAATTCCCGTTCCGGCATAGCGTTCGTTCTGTATTTTTCTTGCGGCGTTTACTCTTTTGCGGATAACCTCGGAGGGCTCCGCCCTTGTGTTATCGGAAAGATCGTCGAACTCCACCGGCATTACCTCAACATGGAGGTCTATTCTGTCAAGAAGCGGACCGGAAACCTTTGCAAGATAGTGGGAAACCGCCGCTTGGGTGCAGGTGCATTTTCTTGTCGGGTGACCGTAGTATCCGCAGGGGCAGGGGTTCATCGCCGCAATAAGCATTACATTGCAGGGATAGGTAAGCCGCCCCGCCGCCCTTGAAATCGTAACGACCCCATCCTCAAGCGGTTGGCGAAGAACCTCCATTGCATTGCGGTTGTATTCGGGAAGCTCGTCCAAAAACAAAACTCCGTTATGCGCAAGGGAAATTTCCCCCGGCATCGGAATACTTCCGCCGCCGGTAAGCCCGGCGGGAGAAACCGTATGGTGCGGCGCACGGAAGGGCCGCCTTGTTATAAGAGAGGACCCTTCCTGCAGGGTTCCGCATATCGAATGTATCTTTGTCGTTTCTATGGATTCCTCAAAGGTCATTTCCGGAAGAATTGAGGGCAGCCGCTTTGCAAGCATGCTTTTGCCCGCTCCGGGGGGACCTATAAGCAGCACATTATGAAAACCCGCCGCAGCAATCTCCAAAGCACGCTTTGCCTCGTACTGTCCTTTAACATCGGCAAAATCCGGCTCCTCCGCCCTTGGCGCAGTATTTTTATAGTCCTCCGCACAAACCGGCTGCATAAGCTCCTCGCCGGAAAGGTGGCGCACCACCTGCTTTACGGAATCCGCCGCAAAAACCTCTATTCCCTCAACTACGGAGCCTTCCGGCGCATTGCCCTTTGGGATAAAGATTTTGCTTATGCCAAGGCGTTTTGCCTCCAGCACCATCGGCAAAATTCCGGTTACGGGCTTTATTGTTCCCTCGAGGGAAAGCTCGCCGATAAAGGCGCAGCCCTCGAAATCTGCGTCAAGCTGACCGTCGGCTGTCAAAATTCCTATAAGGATCGGCAAATCATAGAGGGAGCCTGCTTTTTTTATGTCGCTTGGGGCAAGGTTTACCACAATTCTTCCAACCGGAAACATAAACCCACTGTTGAAGATTGCGGTGCGCACTCTGTCCCGAGATTCCTTTACCGCAACATCGGGCAGGCCCACTATATCAAAGCCGGGGAAGGAATCGGAAAGATCCACCTCTACGGCGACCTTATAGGCGTTTATTCCGAGAATGCCCATACCCGTACAGGAACAAAACACGATTTTCCCCTCCCATGCTTATTATTTTTATGCTTAACCGATATTTTTATTATACTTAATCATCTTATTATATAACACAAGCCTATAAAAATACAAGTCCTTTGCGGATTTTGCCCGCAAAAAAGCGGGAACAATACCTGTTCCCGCCGCAAGCGTATTTACATCTCGCTCCAACCTGCAAAAAGCCCGCTGCGGGGCTTTGCCTGCGCCCCCACCGCATGGAGGCGGCTGCTCCGACCGACAGGACGGAGAGTGTGAAAACACCTTTTTCCCACCGCAGGGAGGCGGTAAGCTTTTGACAGCACCGATACGACAGGCATCATCTGTGCCCCCCGCCGCAGGGAGGCGGAAAACCCACGCTTTGCGGCGG
>CAKSLF010000027.1 GCA_934466455.1 uncultured Oscillospiraceae bacterium
TATTTTTTCGCCCGCAGGCTTTTCCGCCGGGGCGGGAAAAGCGGAATTGCGGATATTCCTCAGCCGAAAACGCCCCGGCGTGCTCAACGGTTCGGGCGTTTGCCGGGCGGGCGGCTCCGCAAAAAAGCCCCGCACGGCTTTTTTGCCGGGCGGAGCGGGGCGACTCCGCCGGGGCGGCGGGGTGCGCCCGCACTGTATATATTTGCTCCGTCTGCGGCGGGGTTTCTCTGCGGCAAAATTTTTTTGCCCGCAGGCTTTTCCGCCGGGGCGGGAAAAGCGGAATTGCGGATATTCCTCAGCCGAAAACGCCCCGCCGTGCTCAAAACCTATTCGGGCGTTTGCCGGGCGGAGTGGGGCGACTCCGCCGGGGCGGCGGGGTGCGCCCGCACTGTATATATTTGCTCCGTCTGCGGCGGGGTTTCTCTGCGGCAAAATTTTTTTGCCCGCAGGCTTTTCCGCCGGGGCGGGAACACGCAGACTCCGCAAAAAAGCCCCGCACGGCTTATCGCCGGGCGGAGCTTTTTTTCCGTAAAATGTGCGGCGGAAAAGGATTTTTTCCGCCTGCGGGGGTCATTTGTTCAGGAAATCCCTCCAGCCGGTTATCCAGCCGGAAACAAGGCTCTCCCTGTCCTCATCGGACCAAGTGGGCTTGTTCCAATAATCCGTAAGGCTCTTGCCGAAAACATCGCTGCTCCAACCGCCGGGAACGGCATAAGCCATTGCCGGGAACCAGTCGCCGTCGGCATAGTAGCGGGCAAGAGCACTCATAAGCGAACCGGAAACGGCGTAGCCGCCCGCAGCGGCTCCGCTCTCCGTGCTCGAAGAGCTGTCGCCGGTGCTCACGGAGTTGTCGCCGGTGCTCGCAGGGTTATCGTCGGTGCTCACGGAGTTGTCGTCGGTGCTCACAGGCTTGCTTTCCGCTGCGGAGGAGCCGACGGAGCTTCTTGCCATGCGGTTTTCTGCGCTGTTTTCCTCTGCGGCTTCGCCGCCCTCGCCGGAATAGTTAAAGCCAAAGCCGCCGAAGCTTTCGGAAAAAGCAGCCATACCCGCATTGTCGGTATAGAGCCACTTTATAAAGTCACGGGCGGCGGAAACCTTTGCGGCGTCCGCATTGGGGTTTATCGCAAGGTAATAGCGGCTTCCTATCGCAAGGGAGCGGTTGAGCTTTTCTGCGGTCATATCCGCCGCCGTGATGTCGGAATCGGAGAGGGGCAGCTTCATCGGGATAATGTCAAGGTTTTCTCCGAAGGTGACGCTTGATTTTTTGAAATCGGCTGCGTCGGAGGTGCTTCCCGGATAAAACAGCGCAAAGCCGCCGGTAAAGGCGTCGATTGCGGCGGAATAGGTGTAATCGCCGCCGGTAAAGTCCTCGCCTCTGCCGATAGAGCCGCCTACGCCGGAGATTTTTCCGGTCATATCGTCAAGAGCCTGCGCCGCTGCGGAAAAAATATCCTTCATTCCGTTAACATCGTTTTCCGCTGCGGAATAAAGCTCCGCTTTTTTTCCGAATTTTGCCGCAAGGGCGTAGTCCATAAGGTATTCGTATGCCCTTGTGCTTTCCGGGGTTAGGGCAAAAACGCCGGTCAGCATCTGTGCCCTTCCGGTTTTTTCTTTTTCAAAGGTATATTCGCTTCCGTTTACTGTAACGGTTGCGTCGGAGGGTGCCTTAATATAGGTTTCCACC
Organism: uncultured Oscillospiraceae bacterium; assembly: GCA_934466455.1. Classification (GTDB taxonomy): domain Bacteria; phylum Bacillota; class Clostridia; order Oscillospirales; family Ruminococcaceae; genus UMGS1668. The sequence goes on from CAKSLF010000027.1 coordinate 1,685, forward strand.
GCTGCGGCAAAGCCGTTGAAATCGGTATAGCTGCAAAGGCGCAGGTCCCTTGCAAGGGCTTCTGCGGCTTCCTCGCCGAAAAGGGCGGAAAGCATATCTCTGTCAAAGATATAGCCGTAGCCCTCGAGCATAAGGGGCACGCCGTAGCTGCCCGCTCCGTTTTGGTTAAGCCAAAGCCCCTCCGGAAGAGCGGCTCCGCCGAAAAGCCCGCTTGCAATCTCGGAAAAAGCCCCTTTTTCAAAAAGCGGGGAAAGGTCGCTTTTTGTATCCGCAACAAAAAGGGCGGGCTTTTCATTCTCCAAAAGGGAGGCTATTCCGCCCTCGGAAAATTTTACGCCTATCTGTTTTCCCGTTGCCTTTGAATAGGCTCTTGCGGCGGCGGAAAGCATGGAATCAAGCTCCTTGCTGCTGTGATAAATCACAAATTCGTCCTGCGTTTCTGCGCCGGAGCTGCTTTGAGAAGGATTGTCGTCCTTTTTGTTACATCCGGCAAGGGAAAATACCATCGCCAGCGCAAGAAGGGCGGCAAAAATTTTTTTAATCTGCATTGCGTTCATTCCTTTCGTTATTTTGAGGTTATTTTTTGCAGAAAACCCCGAAATATCACCGCAGCAAAGCAAAATTTTGCTTTGCCTTTAATTTTTTGCGGGCGTTATTTTATAAAGGTGATGACGCAATAAAAAAATTTTATGGTAAAAAGGGGACAGTTTTGCGTTTTTGTAAGCCGAAAATAATTGCAAAACAAAAATAAAATTGCTATAATTATAAAAGAGTTGCCGCTTGTTTTGTGTAAATTCCTAAATTTTCACGAAAATTTGTATCTTTTGTTATTGAACAAAAGTGCCCGGCGGTTTATAATAATGTTATTATATATGTATAATCGGCGTAGAGGCAGGATTTTTTCGCCGGTTTTTTCGGTAAGGAGGGCACCTTGGAAATGGCAAAAGGCAAAAAGCCGCTTTCCGACGCTTTGGCACGCAGACTTCCGGCGTATTACCGCCATGTCTGCATAATGAAGGCGGAAGGCATAAACAACATAACCTCCGGCGAGCTTGCCGCAAGAGTAGGCAACACAAGCGCACAGGTGCGCCAGGACTTTTTTACCTGCGGCGGAGTTGACGGCTATAATACCGAAACACTGAAGGAATGGCTTTCCTCCCTGCTTGGTCTTAACAAAAAGCACCATATGGTCGTTGTCGGCGCAGGCAACCTTGGAAGAGCGATAATCAGCTTTAAGGAGTTTAACGAGGACGGCTTTTTTATTGACGCCGTTTTTGACAACAGCCTTATGCTTGCCGGTATGCAGATTTGCGGCGTTCCTATAATCAACGCAAACCTTTTGGAGGAATATCTTGAGGAAAACCATACGGACATAGTTGTTATTGCAGCCCCGGCAAACGCCGCAATGGACATTCTTGAAAAATCCATAAAAGGCGGCGTTAGGGGCGTTTGGAACTTTGCGCCGGTTGACCTTCGGTCCGACGAGCGCATAGAGGTGCAGAATGTTCACCTAAGCGACAGCCTTATGACCCTTTCCTTCCGCATGGAGGAAAAGCGTCACCTTGTTGAAAGCGATATTGAAAACGCCTGATTTTTTTGCGGTTGGTATATGAAGAAAAATCCCGTGCTCAAAAGAAGCACGGGATTTTTTCTCCTAAGAATAAATACGCAAAATGTGCATATAATAACATAAAATAATGCGTTGTAGGTGAAAATTATTCATCAAAAGACTTGAAAAAAGGTGCAATTTATATTACTATATATTTAGAAAAAATAACTGTGCGGATATACGGAGGCTTTTAATGGAGCGAATTGCATTAAAAAAATTGGTTGCTTGGAATAACCGTAAAAACAGAAAACCCTTAATAGTATGGGGCGCAAGGCAGGTTGGAAAAACCTATCTTGTGGAAGAGCTTTTTGCCAAAGCTTTTTATCGAAACAGCTATACTTATATCGACTTCAAAAAAGAAGATGAAATCCGTGACTTTTGCTCCGAAACGGCAAATGCGGAAAAAATTATTGAATACATTTCCCTTCGCAAAGGAAAATTTATAAACGAAAAGACATTGCTTATTTTTGACGAGGTGCAGGAATGTCCGAATATTATTTCTTCGCTTAAATACTTTTGTCAGGATTTCAGAGAAATCCCCGTTATAGCGACCGGCTCGATGGTCCGCATAAAGCTTCAAAGAGAAATGCACAAACGAGGCATAGACAAAAAAAATAAATTTCTCTTCCCCGTCGGAAAAATAGACCAGATAACAATTTACCCCATGACATTTGACGAATTTTTGGCAAACAGCAACCGTATGCTTTATAATGCCATAAAAGACGCATATAAAAACAAAAAGCCCCTTGCTCCTCAAATACACGATTTGGCAATAGAGCAGGTATATAAGTATCTGCTTGTCGGCGGTATGCCGGAAGCAACAGAAGCGTATATAGACGGAGGAAACATTCTTGAATCAAGAGAAATCCTTAAAGCACTTTATGATAACTACCTTGATGATATGGAGCTGTATCAGGCAAGCCGTGAGGCTGTGCTTCGTTCCCGCTCTCTTTTCCAAAATATTTACAAAGAGCTGAATAAGGAATCAAAAAGCTTTTCGCCCGGCTTGATTGAAGAAAAAAGCAAAACAAGGGACTTTGCAACATCAATTCAATGGCTTACCATGGCGCATATTCTCAATCAGTCTTTTCAGTTAAAGGAACACATTACAATGCCTCTTATGCCGGACAGCGAAAGCAGTTTTAGGCTCTTTTTGGGCGATATAGGTATGTTTTCATATCAAAGCGGAATAAATGCGGCTTCTTTTGTTTCAAATGAAAGAGAAAACACGCTATCCGGAATTTTCTTTGAAAATTTTGTGGCAAACGAGCTTGTCGCAAAGGGTCACAGGCTTTTTTATTGGCGCGGAAAATCCTCGGCAGAACTTGAATTTATAATTGAATCGGACAATAAGCTTTACCCCATAGATGTGAAAAAAGGCAGAGGAACTCTTAAATCGCTCGAAAAATTTTCAAATCACAATAAATTTGAATATGCCATAAAGGTTTCCAAAAACAATTACGGTTATGATCCGTCGCAAAAGCTTCTTACAATTCCGTTTTACTTTATCCCTTTTGCCGCAGAGGACCTTGCCGAGGGAACAATGACCGTGTAAAACGCCTGATTTTTTTGCGGTCGGTATATAAAGAAAAATCCCGTGCTCAAAAGGAGCACGGGATTTTTCTTCGGCTTTTCGGGCAAGCTTTATTCAAAGCTTGCATTCGCAAACAAATCGGAAATCTCGCTTTCCGATGCGGCGGCAACGGTTATTCCGGCAATATATCCGCCCTTGCCGTATGCGGCAATGGTTTCATAAACCATAATTCCGTAATCGTCATAGCTGAAAACGATTTTTAGGCAGGGAATCTTTCCGGTTGCGGTATCAACGGTGGTATTTTCCGTTTCCGTTACCGTAAAGCCCTCCAATTCCATAAACTGTTCTTTTACGCTTGCTTCAAGCGCACTGAGATATTTTGCGATGCTTATGCTGGTTCCCACATACTCATAGCTTATGTTTATATTTGTTGCGGCATCGTTTGAGCAATACATATCGCAAAAAATGTCGCCCGCCTCAAGCTCTTTCGTATCGTCGCCGGGCATAAAATCGGAGGGTCTAATGTTTTCTTCGATTTCATCGTCGGAATAGAAAGTCCAACCCTCGCCAAGATTGATTTTTATTCCCATGGAACCGTTTTCATAAACTCCGTTTTCAACGGTTCCTCTTTCAAGCGTTACGCTTTCCGCCCTTGCGCAGGAGCAGAGGGAGAACAGCAACGCCGCCGCAAGAATAGCAGAAATAATTTTTTTCATTTTTCACACTTCCCCTTTAATTTTACTTTTTTCACAAATTTGATTATACCACTTATCTTTTCGGTTGTAAACCGGAGTTTTTAAGGCAAAATGATGATATAGGCGTTTTTTCGCCGATTTTGCACTTGAACAGTAAGGGTAAAGGTGTTATTATATATTCGGTAGAAGCTTTGCCATATAGGAGTAAGAAAAAAATGAGACATGAAAAATCCTGTGGCGGCCTTATATATCGTGAGCACGACGGCGAAACCCAGCTTCTTTTGCTGAAGCACCGCTGCGGCGGGCATTGGTCTTTCCCTAAAGGGCATATGGAAGCCGGCGAAACCGAGATGGAAACCGCCCTGCGTGAAATTCGGGAGGAAACCGGGCTTCGGGTTTTTTTGCGGGACGGATTTCGGGAGGCGGTTGAATATTCGCCGAAACCGAATGTAAAAAAACAGGTGATTTATTTCATCGGCTTCACCCTAAACGAATCGACCCTCCGCCCCCAGGAGGAGGAGGTAAGCGAGCTTCGCTGGATGGAGATTCACGCTGCTTATGATGCGGTCACATTCCGCAACGACAAAAACCTTATTGCAAAGGCGATTGATTATATCGCCCGCCGAGGAATGTAACGGCTTTGCGCCGCACGCCCATTTAACCGAACAAAAAAACAAAGCGGAGGCTTTATTGCAAAAGCCCCGCTTTGTTTTTTTATTGCGAAAACCCCCGCCGTTTTTTGCGGAAGGCGGCTCCGCCGCTGCCGTTTTCCGAAAACGGAGGCGGGAAGCCTGCGCCGCCGCCGTTATGGCAAAGGGAGCTGGATTTTCGGCTTGTAAACAAGCCGAAAAGACTGAGGGGTTGTATCCCCTGACAGGGTATAGCGTTTACACTTTCTATTGTTTACTCTGTTTTTTGTAATCAAAAGAAAAGCTGTTTTCTTTCTCTCCGCAAAATGGTACGGCAGAAACAACTGAATTTTTTATACGAAGAAAAAAAGAGCACCTAAAGGTGCTCTTTTTTTGTGTGTGGCTTGCGGGGTGCGGAAATCCTCCCGCCGTGTTTGCGTGGAACAAGTCCGCCGCAGATAAAGCCCGCAAGAAGTGCTCTTTTTGTGCGGGTTTTTTACAGCCCGGCGTATTTGCGGCGGAGAGCGTCAAGGCGGGAAGCATAGGTTTCGTAATCCTTTTGGCTGCCCTGCTCATAGCTTTCAAGAAGCTTTGCCACCGCACGGTCACGCTCCTTTATAAGATTTTCTCTGCCCTCGCCGTAATCCGCAAGGGTCTTTCTAAAGGCGGAGCGCACCGCCCCGCCGGAAAGCCCCCTTGCGGCGGAAACCTGGGGCAGGCGTTTTACCGCAAAGCGGTTTTCGATGTATTTTTTGCGAAGCGCAGCCGCTGCGTCCTCCCGCTCCTCGGCGGAGCTGCGCTCGTAGGTCGCCTTTCGGCGTTCGCCGGAATTTTTCAGCTTTTCGTTAAGCAGCCTCAGCTGCTCCTCGTAGTCACTTTGCCTTGGGTTATAGTTTGCCGCAGGCTTTGCCGGGTCGCTTTCGGTTTTGAATATCGCCCTGTTCATCGGGTGCCTCCTTTCGGCTTAATTTTTTTGCTTTTCGGTCGAAAAGAAAGGCTTTATGCGGCTACCGCCTGGGTGTTCTCGGCAACGGCGGAGGTGAATACGCCCTCTTTCATTGCAATAGCCTTTATGGTGGCGTTTCCGCCGGCAAAGCCGCCGAGGTCAACGCTTACGCTGCCGCCTGCGGATTTTACCGCAGAGGAAGAATAGCGGGGGTCGGTGCCGTCGGTGGTATAGAGGATAAAATCTGCGCCGGTGGAAGAAACGGCGGTCTTTTTGGTGTTTGCGGCATAGGTAAGGGTGGGGGTCGCCTGCTGTGCGCCGCTTTCAACTGCGGCATAAACGCCGTCGCAGCGTCCGCCGAGGACAAATGCGTCGTAGATAAAACGACCCTCGAGAAGTGCGCCGTTTATGCCTGCGGGGTTTTCCTTAACAAAGTAATCCTGAACCTTTTTCGGCTGGATAACGGCGTTTTTGTGGGTAATGAGGAAATAGCAGGTCTTTCCGTTCTTTTTAAGGTAATCATCGGGAACAACCACAACCTGCGCACCCATAAAGGTGCCGATTGCGCCTTTTACAAGGGAGTTTTTTGCAAGGCACTCTACGCCGATAAACTGAGGAGAAAGGCGCAGCGCACCGAAAACGCTCCAGCCCATAAAAATAAACCTGCCCTCTGCGGGAACATTCTTGTTGCTCATTGCAACCATTCCGTCGGAAAGCTGCTGTGCAACGGTATCCTTGGTGGGGGCTGCCGTAAGCACGGCGATTTTGCCCGCATAATCGGCAAAGCGGCAAAGAGCGTACTTGTCCATCTCGGGAATCGCCTGCTCGTTCATCTCGATTGCAAGAATGCGGGAGGCTTCCTTTGCGCCCATCTGCTCGGAGTTGTTGCCCTTATCAATGGTGATGGAAAAGCTGCGGTCCTTGGAGAGAATAAGCTCCTGCATGGTGTCCTGAAGCTCGGTGGGGGTTCCGTAGCGGCTTGTGCCGGTGCGCTGATAGTCGGCAAGGCTCTGGGTGACCGGGGTGTAGACATTAAGGGTTTTTACCCCGGTAAAGTCATAGTCCTTGTTTGTGGTTCCGTCAACGACGGAGCGGAGAGTAAATGCGTTTGCAATTTCCTTGGAATATTTTGCTGCAAGATTGATAGCCATAAAATGACCTCCTTTGGTAATTTGATTTTTCTGTTTAATGTTTTTGTTGTCTTAATTTTTGTTTAGCCGAGAGTAAAAAAACAGCGGTATTAAATCTTTTTTTCGCCGATGGCGGCAAAGCCGCGGACCACCGACCGGCAATAAAGGGAAGCTGTGCGCTTTTGCGACGGAAAAAAGCGTGCATACAGAGCAAAAAATCAAAAGCCTGCGCCCGGCGAAAAACGCTCCGCCGTTTTTCCGCAAATCAAAGCCGAAAAATAATGTTGGTTGGGGGCTGTTTCGGAAAAACGCATGGGGCTTTTTTCTGCGGGTGCTCCCGGTCTGCGCCGCCCAAGGCTTTCTTCTGCGGAAGCCGAAAGAAGAGCCGTGCGTTTTTTTGAATGAGTTTTGTATTTTCAAAAAACGCCTTTCGCCGCCGCCAAAGAAGGCTTTGCGCACAAACCGGCGGCAATGCCCGCCCGGTGCCTTTGATAATTGCTCAACAAGAAACGCTCCTGTTCCTCATCGCTGCATAAGCATAGCACATATGTTGTTGATTTTCTGTTCGACTTTTTCTTTTCAAGAAAATTTTCACTTTTCCCCGCAAGCCTCCGCCCCCGCCCATTCAGCGGGCAGCGTGTGTTCCCGGCTCACCTGTGGCGGGGTTCCCGCCGAGTGCTTGCGGTGCGTTCTCGGCTCCCGTGCAGGGTTCGCACCGTGGGTTTGCGGTGCGTTCTCGGCTCCTTCGCCGTTAGCCGCTCGTGCTTCGGCTATTCGCTCTCGCACTTGCGGACGGCAGCAGCTTGCCTTTCTCGTTGTATCCGCCACCGGCGGCACTCGAAAGCCAACTGTGCAAGGGGAGCTGGATTTTCGGCTTGTAAGCAAGCCGAAAAGACTGAGGGGCTGTATGAAAAGCGTTTACGCCGTTTTCCAATGCTTCTGCTCCCTCCCCTTTAGGGGAGGTGCCGCCCCGGCGGCGGAGGGGGTTACGATTGTACCGCTTACCTTGCAGAGTGGCTTTATCTGTGCGGAAAAGCCTGCGAGCCGTCAGTATAGCCGAGCGAAACAGGTATATTGAAAATACGCCGTTAGGGACCCCGTCGGGGACGGCGTTGAGAAAGAAAACGGCTTTTCTTTTGGTTACAAAAGAGCGGGGTAAACTGCGAAAAGTGTAAACGCTATACCCTGTCGGGGGATACAACCCCTCAGTCACGGCGTTTTTATCCTTAACCGCCGTGCCAGCTCCCCTTGCACAGGGGAGCCGAGATTCGCTCTGCAAACCCTCGGTGTGAGCCTTGCACGGGGGAGCCGAGAAATGCACCTCCGCCGCCGCTTTCCCAAAGGGAAAGGCGGAATTTGCCCGGAGCGGAAATGGGGATTATGCCGGGGCTTTTTCTTTGGGCGCAGCCGAAGCGGCGGCATTCTCCAAAACAGGGTCGGACGCCTTTTCCCGCTCAAGCCGCTCGATAAGGCGGCGTTTGTTGCGGATATATTTGTCCGGAACGGATTCAAGGTAGGTAACTGCGTCGGTGATAATTCCGTTTTTATAAAGATTGTCGGCGGTTTCCACCTGAACAAGCTCGCTCCAGTAGCTTGCGGGGCCGACATCAACACGCAGCTCCATTGTCTCCGGGTCGATTGCGGAAAAATCAATAAAGGTGGAGGCGGCTTCCTCGCCGGTGTCGAAAAACACCTCCCTAACGCCGTAATAGCTGCGTATCATATCCACTATTATGAGCACGCAGTCCTCCCAAAACTGATAAAACCCAAGCTTTTGCAGCGCAAGGGGAGCGGCGGCTGCGTTTTGGAGGGCGATTATCGCCGAGGTGTTGTCCAAAGCCACATTGCCGAGGGCAACATCCGTTGCGCCGAGGCATTCCTTTGTATAGCTTATTGTTTTTTCAACAAGCTGAAGCACCTGCTGGCTCATATCCCCGGCACGGAAAGAGCTTGCAACGGCGGTATTCGGGTCGCCCGCAACGCCGATAGCCTGACCGACACGGTTTGTCCATTGGCGGATTTTTGTCATATCGTAGAACAGCTTTGGGAATGCCATGCGCTTTTCGTGCTCCATAGCCATTGCCCACAGCTTGTTTACAAAGATCTGGTTCGGAATAACGCCGGTCACGGCTGCTCTTCCGTGGTAACAGTTTTTAACGCTCTCCCAGTTCATCCATGCGATGGGATAGCGGCGCATGCCGCTGTCGGCGGGCTTTTTGAGCACGCATTCCCTGGCGGTGCTCATAAAATGAACGGTGCCGTTTTCTTTCCAAAGGCGGATAAGCTCCGTTGCCATGCCGTCGTCGGAGCCTTCGTCAAAATCCGCTGCGCCCTCCGGCAAAATCGCCTCCCAGTTGTCCGCTCCGGCGGCTTTTGCCTCGGCACGAAGCTCCTCTGCGGGGCGGCGGCGCATAATCAGAATATACGGCTGGTCCTCAACCTCCTTAACATATGGGTTGCCGAAGATAACACGGGTGTTGTCCACGCTTTCCGCCCTTATCCGCCCGCCTGCGCCGCCGGAAGGCTCGAACCAGAAATAAAAGCAGCCGTCGCCGTCAACGGCGCAGCTTTTGAGCATATCACGGGCAAGGGTTTTTGCCTTTGTGCGCTCGATTACATTTTCCACCTCGCCGGAGAGGGCGTCCGCAAGAAAGCCGGAATCCGGGTCCCGCCCCGCCGGAGCAACGGCGACGCCTACATCGTCGGAAACGATCATGGAGATAAGATAGCTGACCGTGCGCTTGATGAAATTTATAACCGGCTTTTCAAGGTCGGGGGCATAAACCCCCTTCCACTGGTCGCCTATGTAAAAATCCTCGTTTTTGCGCACATTTTCATAAAGGTCGATGCGCCGGTTAAAGCTTTCGCCCTTTTCGTACTCGCGAAAAACGCTTTCCGGCGTTAAATTTGTTTTCATAAAGCTTTTTCCTTTCTTTTTTTCGATAATTTTTTATAGTTTTGCCGATTTTCCGCAGGCTGCTCCCGTTCCGAAGCTTCCCTTTTGCCGAAGGCGGCTCCGCCGCAGTTCCCGCCGCCCCTGTGCAAGACCCACACCCCGCCGACTGCGGGCGTTTCTCGGCTCCTTCGCCCTTAGCCGCTCGTGCTTCGGCGCACATTCTCGGCTCCCCTGTGCAAGGGGAGCCGGCACGGCGGCTAAGGATTAAAACGCCGTGACTGAGGGGTTGTATCCCCCGATAAGATAAATCGTTTGTGCCGCTTTTCCGTGTACCCCCTCCCCTTTAGGGGAGGTGCCGCCGCCTTGCCGGGGGGGCTTTTTCAGCCCATCAAAAGCCCTTTTGCAAAGTCGTCCGGCTCCGCCCCGGGTTGCAATACTTTTCCGAAAATGCTACACTAATCTCATATAAAGGGAGGTGTCCGCAATGAGATTTTTCAAAAAAACGCTTACGCTGCTCTGCGCTCTGCTTGCCCTTGCGGGCTGCTCAAAAACCGCCGAGGGCGAAGCCCCCTCGGAAACGCCCGCAGCGAGCGGCGGGGAAAAAACTGCTTTCCTTTCAAATGTCTCCGCAAAAGAAATCCCCTCGGAGGCACTTTTTGCCGGCGGATTTGGCTATGGTTACGGCTCCGGCTCAACTGTGGCGCAATGGCTTGACGGAACAAGAGCACTTATTTGCACCTATGGCGAATACTCTCCCTTTGATTCGGAAAATCACCCCGTCCGAATTTTCATCCTCGATGCCGCAAAAGAGGAGCTTTTCCTGCTGCGAGAGCTTGATTTAAGTCGCCCTCCGCTTATCGGCGCAGCGGTAAAAGAGAATTTTGCTTTTATTTATTTTTCCAAAGAGCCGTTTTACCTTTCCGTAAACCTCGATGACAACAGCGTAGAAGAGTTGCCCTGCAAGGTTGAGTATGTTGAGGGAAAGATTTCTCTCGGCGGATTTTTTCCGCTGCAAAGCGGAAATTCGTTCTATGGCAGGGATGCTTTCGGAAACAAAAAGCTAATTTGCTCCGATTTGCCGGGCTATTCCTTTGAAGCTTGGTCGCCGATGGGTAATTATCTGCTTTTCCGCAAGCAAAGTTCCAAAAAGGCTCCGGAATACTTTGTTTGCGGCTTGCTTGGAAAGGGCTTTGAAATCAAGCTGAACAGCCCAAAGGGCGATGTTGCCTTTTGCGGAGAAGAGCCTTATCTTCTTGTCCGTGATACAGAAGACGGCGGCAGAAACGACAAAATCGTTTCCGCCGAGGACGGCGGAGCAATCTCCGTAAAAAGCCCGGAGCACACCTATCTTATCGAGCGCAGCTTTACTCTTTTTGCCGCAGAAAATTACGACCTCTGTGCCGTCGATAATTTTACGGGCAAGGTTTTTGAGGGCATAATCCCCTCGAAAAACGGCAGCTATCAGAATTTATTCTGCATATATAATCCCGAAAGTGGTCTCGTGCTCACACTCAATACCGAAAACGGTTCGCTTTTTATTATTAAAACAGAGTGTGACCGGCATCAGAAATAGTCATATACGGGAACGGAATCTCCGGCTTTTGACTCACTGTCATCTTCGTATGCATTTCCTGTTTTGCTCTTCCCCTTAGGATGCACCTCAACATGAAGATGCGCACTAAATTGCTTAACTCCTCCTGCGCCAATGCCTCCCACTTTACCTATTGTGGTTTCTCCGGCAATTACAGCCGCCCTGCCGGGGGGGCTTTTCAGCCCATCAAAAGCCCTTTTGCAAAGTCGTCCGGCTCCGCCGGGGCTGCGGCGGATTTTACCGAACCGAGGCAGGAAGCACGAAGTGCTTTCTCCGTTCGCAAAAGCTGCAAATCACGCTCAAGCCGGGCGTTTTCAAGCCGAAGATAAGCCGTAAGCGGCTCCTCGCCGGCGGCTACCGCCTCGGAAAGCCCCTCCGGAAGCGGCTGGGTGGCGTATTTCGGGTAGGCTCGGATAAAGTCGAGCCAGGGCGTTTCGCCCTTTTGCAGCCCTGCCGGGGCGGGGTTTTCCGCCGGAGCGGCGGGCTTTTCGGCGGGCGGGGCAGGGGTGTTTTCCGGGGAAAATCCTGCGGGCTGCGGCTCGCCGCCGGTAAGCTCCGCCATGGTGGGGAAGCCCTCTTCGGGGAAAATTTTCTCATCAATCATAAATGTTCTCTCCTTCCTCAATAAATCCGACGCTTCTGCGAAGGCGCAGAGTTTTGCCGAATTTTTCGCATTTTTTGTTTGGGCAGGCTACCTCGGTCACGGAAATAAGCCGTGTTTCGCAGTCCGGGCTGTCGCCGCCGCTGATTGCGTAGTAGCTGTTTTTAATTCGCAGCGCAGTGCCACATTTTTTACAAAGCATTTTATCTTTCTCCTTTCAAAAAGAAAATTTTCTTTTCGCCGCCGCTTTGCGACGGCTTGTTTTTTTGTTTTTGCGAGGGCGGCTCCGCCGCTGTTCTCGGCTCTCTCGTGCGGGGTTCGCATCCCGCCAACGCCTTCGCCCCTCCCCTTTAGGGGAGGTGCCGCCGCAGCGGCGGAGGGGGTTACGATTGTACTACCGCTTACCTTGCAGAGCGGCTTTATCTGTGCGGAGAAGCTTGCGAGCCGTCAGTATAGCCGAGCGAAACAGGTATACTGAAAATACGCCGCCCCGGGACCCCGTCGGGGACGGCGAGAGAAAGAAAACGGCTTTTCTTTTGGTTACAAAAGAAAAGGGGTAAATCCTAAAGGTGTAAACCCTTTCGCCGGTCGCCGATACAACCCCTCAGTCAAAACCTACGGTTTTGCCAGCTCCCCTTGCACAGGGGAGCCGAGAGCCGCCCTCCGTCGGAGCGGTGCGGGATTTGCCTCAATAAGAATATTTTCTTATTAGGGAGCGGCGTCCGCCGCCCGCAGCTCCCACTCTGCGGCGGCTTTTTTGCCGCAGTCAAAGCATCTCAAGCTCCTCGGCAACCCTGCGGCAAAGCTGGTTTCGATAACGGTAAAACTTCGTGCGCCCGCATCGGCAATCGCCCATATATTCGTAGGGAATATGCCGCTCAAGGGATTCAAGCACCTTTTTGCGCAGGCGAAAACGCTCGTTATCATCGGGAATATCGCCGCCGATGGACTCCGCAGCCGCCTCAATCGCCCGCTGTGCCCTAAGGTCAAATTCCGGTGCCCTTGAAAGCCGCAGCCGGCGGCGGCGTTCCTGCTGCCCCTGCAAAATCGCCCTTGTAAGCTGCGCAATGTCCGGCGGCAAAGCCGGATTTTTGTTTGTCATAGCCCTTTTGTCACCTCCTTTTTTTGCTTTCGCTTTGCGAAAGCCTTCAAAGCTAAAATAAGAAAATTTTCACATCGTTCCGCCGAAGCTAAGCAGCTCCCTTGTCTGGTCGTCAAAGCTGTCGGCTTGCTCAACCGCCGCCGGAACGGGTCTTCCCGCAACAAAATATCGTATCGCATCCGGGGCGTGGGTTATCTCGTGCGGCTCGGTGGAAGCGTCGCTTGGGTTCGTTTTGTCCGCAACGAGGGCAGGCAGGCTGCGAATAAGGTTTCGGCAGCAGGAAAAAACCTTGAGCATGGGCTCCTTTCCGCCAAAAACCGTGCTCACCGGGCGCAGCCATTCGTGCAGGTCAAACCAACCGGCAACCCGGCTGTTTTCCGCCTTTGTCAGCAAAATTCCGTGATCGAAGAAAATTTCCGCAACGCTGCGGCCGCTGTCCTGCCTTCTGTTCCACATATCCGGCGGGGCTATAAATGAGAAAATTTTCTCATTTGTCATAGAACGGATAAGCTCCGCCGCCGCACCTACAACAAGGTTGCTTTGGTAAACCTCACGGTAAACAAAAGCCCTTCCCTCGCCGTCAACGGCTATCCAATAGCCCGCAAGCATATCCAAACCATAGTCCATGGCGAAGTATTTTCGCCAATTTTCCGGTATGGGAAAGGGTGCGCAAACATGGGTTTCCTCCCTCCATTCGGTAAAAAACTGCCCCTCAAAAATGTTCCAATCGCCGTAAAGCAGGGCTTTTTGCTCCCTTTTCGGAAGATTTTTAAGACGCCGAACATAGTCCGGATCGGCGGAAAGCAAAAATTTGTTGTCCTGAACAACCGCCGGAATAAACCTCCGGCTTCCGCCCTTTGTAAGAAAAATTTCACCCGGCGGCGCAGGGTCGATAAATCTTGCCTTAACCCAGTTGTGACCGATCCCGCCCGGATTTGTCGAGGACTTCATGCTTTTCGGAAATGGGTTTGCGCCCCTTAATCTCGACATTAAATAGAGATACATCTGCTCCGTAAAATGGGTCAGCTCGTCAAAGCGGATCACATCGTATTCTGCGCTTTGATAGCGGTAAACATCGTTTTCGCTGTCGCAATAACCAAAGTCCAAAAGCGACCCATTAGAAAATTTTCCTATGTGCTTTGCGGCATTGTAGTTATAAATTTCCCTCGGGAACAGCTCAAGCGAGCTTCGAACAAGGCTTTTTTCAAGCTCCGGATAGGTACGCCGCAAAATAAGCTGCTTGCTCTTCGGAAAGCGCAGGGCGTAGCCCATTGCGTCAATAAGCTGACCGTAGCTTTTTCCGCCGCCGGCGGCTCCGCCGAAAAGAATTTCGTCTGCGCCGCCCTTTATAAAATCCCCCTGCTTCGGCGTAACGCCGAAATCAAATTCCATAAAAAATCTTTTCCCTTTCATTTTAGTGTTTTGCCGAAAATAAGAAAATTTTCTTTTCAGCACCGAGCAATTTTTCGCTTGAGCACTCCGTGCTCAAAATGCGCAAAATAAGAAAATCTTCTCGCAGAATTTTCTCCGCCGGTGCTCAGGCTCGCACCCCCGCAGTCGGCGGTGCATTTCTCGGCTCCCCTGTGCAAGGGGAGCCGGCACGGCGGTTAAGGATTAAAACGCCGTGACTGAGGGGTTGTATCCCCTGACCGGCGAAAGCGTTTGAGCCGAATTTCCCGGCTACCCCGTGCAAGGTTCACACCGAGGGTTTGCGGTGTGCTTCTCGGCTCCCCTGTGCAAGGGGAGCTGGCACGGCGGTTAAGGATAAAAACGCCGTGACTGAGGGGTTGTATCCCCTGATAGGGTATAGCGTTTACGCTGAACTTCTCGGCTCCCCTGTACGGGGTTCCCGCCGAGGGTTTGCGGTGTGCTTCTCGGCTCCCCTGTGCAAGGGGAGCCGGCACGGCGGTTAAGGATTAAAACGCCGTGACTGAGGGGTTGTATCCCC
>CAKSLF010000028.1 GCA_934466455.1 uncultured Oscillospiraceae bacterium
ATTTTGAGTGCAGTTGTCCCCTCCGGAACAATTACTCTCCAAAATCCGTCAACATAATCCATTTTATAGTTTGTGCCCTCATCATCAGGGTCGATAGTCGCCGCACCGTGCAGCTCCTGCGGATAAACCTCCGTGCCGTCCTCAAGCTGCACCGTGAAAATGCCGTTGTTCTTGCCGGTGGTGGGCTGGGTGGGCTCTTCGTCAAAGGTTTCCTCTGCGCCGCCAACTTTCACAAGAAGAACAGCTTTTACCGGGGCTGTATATTTTGCTATACCGTCAACATCTTGGCAGATTTCAAAGGTACCATACCATGTTGCGGTGCTGTCATATTCAACAGAAAAACCTGCCGCAAAAAATTCATCCTCAAACATAGGATTGTAGACAGACGGTATTTCATATTTTCCGTCTCCGCTTGAAGCTACTTTATAACCACAGTCTGCCCAAAATTTGGGAAAACCGGCACCTTCGCCATAGCCGTTCAGCTCAAAAAATTCTTCTATTGTGGAGCAGCCACATTCCTTTTGCAAATATTCTTCTATGGTGCCGCATCCGCTCGAGTATTCCGCAAGAAATTCTTCGACGCTCATATCAAACGACATTGTTGTAAAATTTATAACCGCTTTAGCAACTGAATTATACCAGTCGGTTTGGTCATAAATAGCCTTTGTCGCATAGGTTTGACCATCAGCGTCAGGAGTGGGTTTTACTCTCAAATAATAGCCGCTATCCATAGAAACGGTGATTGTATCAACATCTTTTTCAACTCTTGTGAAATAAACATCAACATCTTCACCGTAAGCCGTGCTAATTATTTTCTTGATTTTCGCACCGTCAACGGTAACCTTGCTGCCGGTGGATGATTGCACTTCTGCCGCTGTTTTTGCAAGAGGTGCGGCAGCTTCCTGCTGCTCTTCCTGCGCTTCAACCTGTTGAAGCTCAATCGGGTTAACTTCGTCCGCCAGTGCCGAAATCGGGCAAAGGCTTACGACCATCATCACTGCCAAAAGCAGCGACAATATCTTCTTCATTGTTTACACTTCTCCTTTCGGAAATTTTTTATTTACAATCGGTCAAAACGACCGTGATTGCCTGTTTTCCGCCGCTCAAGACTTATCATTCTTTACGGAGTAAAGAATGGCGCATATGCGCCCGCCGGTTTCTGCAATAAAAAAGCACCAAAGTTTTTTTCAAACCTTGGTGCAAACGTTTTTATGCACTGCATACTTGCTCCTTTGGGAAAGCCAAAAGCGGAGATTGGAACCGAATATCCTGACTTTGTGCTCTGCGGTTATCTGCCGCACGGTTGCTTTCGCCTTCCCCGCTTTTTTGCGAGTGGCTGCGCCTTTGCGCCGAAAGCTTCCTTTCCCACATTCACAGTGCCGTTTCTGCGTCGGGGATTTCCACCCCGTTCCTCTGTACTTTGCGCAAAAAAGCGCAAAGCCGTGTTCCGAAATATGCCGATATTCTATTTTAAGTAAATTCACTTTTACTGTTAAATTATTATGAACCATTTATTAAGATTTGTCAATACTTTTGCTCAAAAACGGCAGCTTTGAAACACCCGCATAAAGGCGGCTCTCTTCAAAAAAATCACTTTTTGCCCTGTGCATATAGCTTTTTTCCCCTGTCCTATGGTATAATTAAATAAATATTTTCGGAGGGATATGCGTTATGGTAAGGTTAAGAAAAAAAGATGTCATTATTCTTATATGTGCGCTTATACTTATCGCCTGCGCAATGTTTATTAGATATATGGGCAGAACCTCCGATTCTGTGCCGGAACAGGTAAGCCTTGTTCGCAGCGCAATATACATAGGGCTTATCTCCGCATGGGGAATAAGCGTAAGAAAAAGGATAATCCAGCTTCAGGTTCGGCGTTACCTAACCGCTATTTCCGTACTTATGGTGCTTTGGCTTTTGTTCCGAAGCGTAAAATACTCCATAGGCAGCATTGACGCCCAGCGTTATCTCTGGTATCTCTACTATCTACCCATGTTTTTTATCCCCCTGCTTTCCCTTTTTGTCGCAATATCAATAGGAAAGCCCGAGGATTTTCGTCTTCCGCATAAATTTCGGCTTTTATACATTCCCACTGCCTTGCTCTTTTTGCTTGTAATGACAAACGACCTGCACCGATTTGTATTCTCTTTTCCTTCCGGAGTTTTCAGCGACAGGGATTACAGCTATTCCCCCGGGTATTATGTGATTATTGCTTGGGAAGCGATTTGCGCCGTAAGTGCGCTTTGCATAATCTTTTCAAAATGCCGCATTCCTTACAGCAAAAAATATCTTTTTCTTCCCATACTGCCCTTTGGGCTTTTGGTTGTTTATTTAATAGCATATGGTAAGGATATATACTGGGTATGGCTTCTTGCGGGAGATATTACCGTTTCCGTCTGCCTTTTTATAACGGCAGTTTATGAATGCTGCATACAGTGCGGTCTTATTCAATCAAACATCGGTTATAACGAGCTTTTTGAAGCCACTACGATCCGTGCCCAGCTTGCCGACGGCGATTTCAATACAATCTGCCGTTCCGCAAGTGCTTCGGATATTCTTAAAAGCGATATGGAGAGAGCCGTTAACGGAACCGTGCAGCTTGATAAGAACACCCTGCTTAAAGGTTTCTGCATAGGCGACGGCTTTGTGTTTTGGCAGGAGGATATTTCCGAAATAACAAAGATTACGGAGCAGCTTGTTATGACCCGGGACGAGCTTAAAGATACCGGGGATATTTTGAAGGCGGAAAGCGAACAGCAATCGCTTAAATTCCGCATTGAGGAAAAAAATCGGCTTTATGACCTAATCGAAGAAAAAATATCCCATCAAATTTCCCTTTTAAGCGGACTTCTCGATCGTATCAGGCATACGGATGATATCAACGGCGCACGCCGTCTTTTCGGTCAGGTAGTAATTATAGGAACATATGTAAAGAGGCGCAGCAACCTTATCTTTTTGGCGGGACAAAAACGCAAAATTTCCGTCGGAGAGCTTTGCCTTTGCCTTAACGAGTCCGCCTCAAGCCTTCAGCTATGCGGAGTCGGTTGCCATACGAAGGTTCATATTTACGGTGCGCCGCCTTCTTCGGAAAAAGCCATTATGGTCTATGACCTTTTTGAAGCGGTTGTTGAAAAAAGCATGGACAGTCTTTCTTCTCTTCTCTTTTATGCAGAGATTGTTGACGGAAGCCTTTCCGTCAACATAAGCGTTGTCTGCGATTCGGAGCTTTTCTCATTAAGCGCAGATTTCCCCTTGCTTGAGGTTGAACGGGACGAGGACGGAATATGGTATCTTTCTCTTTCGGAAGGGGGCGGACAAAAATGAATCGTATAAAAGAAGGCTTTGATTATCTTCCGATTGCGGTATGTTTTTTTGACTCCAACGGGGTTGTACGCTTAATCAATCACCGTATGCTTTCCGTTGGGCTTGCGCTGCTCGGAAGCGGGATCCAAACCCTCGAGGAGCTTCACTGTGCTCTCAATGCTCCGCCGGCGGGGATAGCTCAGCCCAACAAAAGCCTTCCGGTTTATTATTTTCCGGACGGAAAAGCTCTTCGGTTTGAAGAAAAAATTATTTTTGCGTCAAACGGTGCAAAATACACCCAGGTAATTGCGGCGGATGTTACCGAGCTTATGAATCGCTATGCGGAGCTTGAAAGGGATAACGCCCGCCTTGAGGATTCAAACAGGCGTGCAAAACGCCTCTATGATCAAATGCCCGAAATTGTTCGGGAAGAAGAAATACTCACCATGAAAATGCGTATTCACGACGATATAGGTCACAGCATTCTTTCGTCCAGAAAAACTCTTTTAACAGCCGAAAGCATTGACGAAATAAAAAAAGGCTGCGCCGTATGGGAAAAGGTCGCTCGCCTGCTTAATGATTCCGGAAGCGGCTCCGCCCCGGAGGACCCGATTGAATATGCCGCAAACCGCGCAAAAAATATCGGCGTTGAGCTTTTGATAAACGGCGAGCTTCCCAAGGATTACGGCAGGCGTTATATTTTCTCCCTTGCGATTCGAGAAAGCATTACAAATTGTGTTCGCCATGCCGGCGGCACAAAGGTTTTTGTTCAATCAATTTCCTTCGGAAATATTCATATAATTATAATAACCAATAACGGCATTGTTCCTAAAAAAACCGTGACGGAGGGTGGCGGTCTTTCTTCTCTGCGCAGAAGAGTTGAAAGAAGCGGCGGCTCCATGAGCGTACAAAGCTTTCCCTACTTTGCCCTCACCGTCAGACTTCCAAAAACGGAGGATGAATTATGACAAACATCATTATAGTAGAGGACCAAAAAATGATCCGCAACCTTTTGGAGGGATATATCGCAAATGTTCCGGAATACAGCCTTGCCGCTTCCGTTCCCGGTGCCTGCCAGGCGGCGGAGCTTTGCGACTGTATGAACATAGACCTTGTTTTGATGGATGTTCAAACGGAGCACCGGGAAAGCGGGCTTTCCGCCGCCGAAAAAATAAAAAAGCACCACCCAAACATAAAGATAGTAATCGTAACATCCCTTGTGGATTACGATGTGCTCAAAAAAGCAAAAATCGTTGCGGACAGCTTTTGGTACAAGGATACGGACGAAGCGACCCTTATGAATATAATCCGCCTTACCCTCCTTGGCGAGCATATTTTTCCGGATGCGCCGCCCGCCGTTGAAATAGGCACGGCGATGAGCACGGAATTTACAAAATCCGAACTTAAGGTCCTGCGCTATCTTGTCAGGGGGCTTTCCTACGGAAAAATTGCCGAAGCTATGGGAATAGAGGTAACTACGGTAAAGTATCATATCGCAAATATGCTTCAAAAAACCAATTTTGAAAACAAACTTCAGCTTGCTCTTGCCGTAAGCTCATCAAAGCTTATTGCGGAGCTTGCCGACGATTGATGATCCGGCTGTTTTTATACAAAAAAAGGCTTTTGCCATTACGGCAAAAGCCTTTTTTTGTGCTTTTATCAACATATCTGCCACAAACTGTACCAAAGTATGGGGAGTTTTCGGCAATAAACAGATAAAATATAGCTAAAGCATACAATATGCTTCTATTGTTTTTTTGAAAGGAGTGGTAAAGCTATGCGCAGAATCGTGCTCGATATGCAATGCAATATGTTTGCGGACGCAATATTCAAAGCACTTTCGGAAAGCGAACCCGATTTTGTAATTCTTCGCTCGGAATCTCCAAGCCAAACCCCCGGGATATGTAAATCCGGTCTTGCTTATGCCGTTATCATGGAAGTAACACGCTATGCTCCGTGGAGTCTTGAAGAAAGGCTTAAACTCTGCAACAAAGTAAAAGCCCAAACGCCCGAATGTAAGGTTCTGCTGCTCGTTGACGAAAACGCCGATGCCGAGCTTGCCGAAGCGGTAAAACAAGCGAAAAAGGACGGACTTATTGATAACTTTATCTATGCTTCAATCACCTCGTCCTACCTTGCGGCGGTGCTTGATACTCTTTAATTCCGGGTGCAAAAATGAAAAATAAGAAAGAGCTTATTCTTATGATTTTTACGGTCACACTCCTTGTTTTTTCGTTTGCTTCCTGCGGTGGAAGCCAAAAGATAAGCGAAACCGCAGAAATGACGGAGCTTTTTTGGTCGCATAACGGCATATCCCAAAACGAAAATTTTTCTTACAGCCTGTTTATTGAAAGCGGCGAGCCGAAAATATCCGCACGGTATTTTGACGAGTCTACCGGAGAGGAATCTTATGTGTCCGCCCTGCCGATAGACCCGCTTGAATGGCAATCCGTCGAATCGCTTATACGCAAGGCGGAGCTTCCCAAATACAAAAGAACGCTGTTCGGTACCTCCGGCTGTTCTTCCGATATAATTACGGTAGTATGGAACGATAACGGCACGGAAAAGGAAATTAAATATGCCGGAAACTCTTCGGAGCTTTACGATTTTATAAGTGAGACCCTCGAATATGCAAAAACAAATTCCGAAAGACCGAAAAACCGAGAGATAAGCGATACGGCAAGGCTAAAGGAATTTTCCTGGTCGCAATCCGGCTCCTCTTCATATCAATGTTTCGGCTTTTCGGTTAGGGATATTTCCTCGAACGATGCTTTTGTAGAAAAAAGCGAAAAGCATTTTGACTGTAATTTTCAGTCGGAGGACGGCGGCACGGTGGAAATCGTTGACGCCGTAATAACTGCCGAGCAATGGAGCCGCCTTGAAAAATGCCTGCGCAGCTTTCTTCTTTCCGACCCGAGGGAATACTCTCCGCCAAGCCGCCTTATACTGGACGGCGACGACAGCAACCTTTGCATTACTTTTGAGGATAACGGCGAAAAAATCAAAAACAGCTATGACGGCAGGGGCGAAACAGAGCTTTTTGAGTTGCTTTCGGAGCTTGCTTTGGAGCTTGAAGAGCCTTCCGCCAATGCCAATTAAAATTAAAATTAAATTAAACAAATATATTATATCAATTATAGGAGGTCTGATTTTAACATGGGACTGTTCGGAAATCTTTTTGAAAAGAAAATCTGTTCCGTTTGCGGAGGAGAAATAGGTCTTCTCGGCAACAGAAAGCTGGAGGACGGCAACCTTTGCAAAAATTGCGCAAAAAAGCTTTCTCCGTGGTTCAGCGACAGAAGAAATTCCACCGTTGCCGAAATCAAGGAGCAGCTTAATTACCGTGAGGAAAACCGCAGCAGAGTTGCGGCATTCCATACCTCCCGCACATTTGGCGTAAACACAAAGCTTCTTTTGGATGAAGACGCCGGAAAATTTATGGTAACCTCTTCCCGCAACCTTGAGGAGGCAAACCCGGATGTCCTTGATTTTTCGGATGTGACCGGCTGCCGCATTGTAATCGACGAAAGCCGTTCCGAAATAACAAGGGAGGACGCAGAAGGTAAAGAAGTAAGCTATAACCCTCCGCGGTATGAATACTCCTATGACTTTGATGTAATTATCAATGTCAATAACCCATATTTTAACGAAATAAAATTCCGCCTTAACCCCTCCTCCGTCTGCATTAACGAGGGCGGTCAGTCCCGCATGGCTTTCGGCGGGGCAAAGCCAAACCCGGAAAACGACCCCGAATACCGCAGCTATAAAGAAATGGGCGAAGAAATCAAAGAGGCTCTGCTTAATGTTCGCCAAACCGTGCGTGACAACGCCGCTGCGGCGGCAGCCCCAAAAGCTGCGGTAACCTGTCCGTTCTGCGGTGCAACAACCGTTCCGGACCCAAGCGGCTGCTGCGAATTTTGCGGCGGTGCAGTGAACGGCTAATGCCGCAAAATATCAAGTACATAACAAAACCCCTTATGGCAAGCTTGCCCCCAAACACGGTAATCTTATTATAAAAGCCCGATTATTCGGCAGAAAGGGGTACTCTTATGAAAGCATTTACAAAAGTCCTTTGCGTTATTCTTGCTGTTACAATGCTGCTCGGTCTTTGCGCCTGCGGTAAGAAATTCGTAAATCGCCGGGCAGTCGCAATCGGAAGCACTCGGTCTTTGCGCCTGCGGTAAGAAAGGCAAAGAGGGCGCATGAAAATATCTTTGCACGACCATGGATTACGGCTTTGGCGAGCCTTATGAAGATACCGACGAGTGCTATCTTGAGCTCCGCAGCGACAGAACCGGCACAATTTATTACGGAACCAGCCTTGATATATCCCTCGACGAAAAATGAAAGCTCAAAGGCGAGGAGCTTACCTTTACGACCTTCGGCGTTGACGATAAGGGTACTCTTAAAGGCGGAGTCATCGTCCTTGATTACAGCGGGGTTGTATATACCTTTGTTATGGAAGGCAGCGACGGAAGCGTCTACCAAGCCTTTGCCTGTATGCGCCCCGTCGGCGATGATTATTACGATAACGGCGAAGATTCCGGCAACAGCGGAGAAACCGCAGGCGTCATCGACGATATGGGCAAGGGCTACGGAAAATCCAACGCCTATGCCACCGGTACAGCCACCCTTGAGCTGATGCGCAAGGTATATGCGGAATGAGCGACGGAGCCCGAAAAGCTCACCCATAAGGTTGTCAGCGGCATTTTCGGAAGCGACGGTATTCCGTGGTACGACACCGATTCAACCTGGAGCGAGAAGATCCATAGCTACAAATGGGCAGATGCTAACGGCGAATTCCTTTATATCAGCTTTAAGCTTGACGGCGGTACCTAATTCTTTAATTCCTGCACATACAGCCACAATGTAAAAGAAGGGGTTTAATCTCACCCGACAAATCGCCCCTGCGTGCTCATTTTTGAGCACGCAGGGGAATATCTGTGCTCAAAGCGTTTTTCTTGCAGCGGATTTTACGAATTATCACGATTTCGGCATAGAGTAAGCCCGTTGTTTATATTTCATTGTTCAGCCAAAATAAAAAACCGTTCTGCTGTACGCAGAACGGTTTTTTTATTTCTTCATAGCGGTAACTATGCGGTCAAGTCCGGCATAATCCTCCCAAACGGAAACCCCATAGTAACCGTTTTCTTTTAGGATCGCTTCCACCGCTCTGCCCTGGGTATTGCCGATTTCAAAGGCGATAAACCCGCCGGGAGCTATGTGCTCAAACCAGTTTTTTGCGATGGAACGGTAAAAATCAAGCCCGTCCTCACCGCCAAAAAGGGCTGTTTTCGGCTCTGCAAGGACCTCTTTCTGCAAACCCGCCATTTCCGTGCCTGCCACATAGGGCGGGTTGGAAACAACACAGTCAAACTCTCCGAAGGGCAAAAGGGCGTCCCCTTTAATGGCGGAAACACAGCCGCCAAAGGCGGCATTGTTTCGCTCAAGATATGCAAAAGCCTCGTCATAAAGCTCCACCGCCGTAACGCTTGCTCCGGGTATCTCCTTTGCGAGGGTAACGGCTATACAGCCGGTTCCGGAACACAAATCAACGATTCTCGGCGGCTTTCGCTTTGCAAAATACTTTATTACACATTCACAAAGAAGCTCGGTTTCCTGCCGGGGAATAAGCACACCCTCGCCGCAGGCAAAACGCCGCCCATAAAAATCCCAGCTTCCGATTATATATTGCAGCGGATAGCCCTCGCTGCGGCGTTTTGCAGCCGCCGCAACAGCCTCCGCCCGCTCCTCGGGAAGCTCTTCCTCCTGGGAAAGCTGAACCTTTGCCGGCGAAGCCCCTCCTATGTCCTCAAGCAAAACGGCTGCTTCAAACTCCGGGTCTTCAATACCGGCTGCGGAAAGGACCGCCGCCGTTTCCTCCGCTGCGCTCCGAAGAGTCTTCATCACCAAAGACCGTCCTCTCTGTTCTCCGGCAAAACGGGTGTAACGGCGGCTATGGCAACTTCTATCATGCTGTCGTCCGGCTCCTGCGTTGTAAAACGCTGGAGCCAAAGCCCCGGAGCGGAGATTATTTTTGTCAGGATGTTATCGTGCCTTCCCGCAAATTTAATAAGCTCATACGAAAGGCTTACCACAACGGGTATAGTGATTATTTTTGTAAGTATTCTAAGCGGTATGCTGCTCCATGTCATAAGAGAACCAGCAAAAATGCTGATTATTACAACTATAAGCAAAAAGCTTGTTCCGCAGCGGGGGTGAAAGCGGCGTTGTGCTCTTATATTTTCCACCGTAAGGTCAAGCCCTTTTTCGTAGCAAAAAATCGTTTTGTGCTCTGCGCCGTGGTACATAAAAGTGCGGTGAATTTCGTTCATTTTTGAAACTCCGATTATATATGCAAGAAAAATTGCCATTTTTATAACGCCCTCAATTGCGGAAAGAGCAAAAACGCTCTTTATATGCTGGGACAAAAGCCCCGTTAAGAACGACGGCACCGCAACAAAAAGCCCTATGCACAGTACGGCGGCAATAACCGTAACTATTGCGCCGAAAATTCCGCTTGCCTTTGCGCCGAATTTTTTGTTCAGCCAAAGCTCAAATTTTGTCGGCTCCTCTTCCTCGCCGGAAATTTCCGCCGAACGCATAAGGCATTTATACCCCTGTATCATTGTATCGACAAAATTGAAAATTCCCCGCAAAAACGGAATTTTTCCAATGCCGGAGGGACGCTTTGTATCCCATACATCAAGGTCGATTGTGCCGTCCGGCTTTCTTACCGCCATTGCGCTTTTGAAAGGGCCCTTCATCATAATGCCCTCCATAAGTGCCTGTCCGCCGACGGAGGTCTTTATTGCTTTAATCTGTTTTTCGCTTTGTTCCATTTTTTCTCCTTTTTCAAAGATTTTTACCGCCCAAAATTACTTTTGCATATCAATAGGCAGCCTTATAGTAACGGTGGTTCCCTCTCCCTCAACGGAATCAAGGAGAATTTCTCCGCCGTGCATTTTTACAATTTCGTCCGCAACCGCAAGACCGATTCCGGAGCCCCGGCGGGTTGCGTTGCCCTTAAAGAACTTTGTTTTTACTTTATCAAGCTGGTCCGCCGGAATACCTATGCCGGTATCCCGCACCGCAATATCAACAAAGCCGTCGTCTATGCGGAATACGGAAACGGTTATTCTGTCCCCGGCGTCGCTGTACTTTATTGCATTGTCAATGATGTTTATAAACACTTGACGAAGGCGGTTTTTATCCCCCATAACCGGGATTATATCGTCGCTTTCCTCAAAAACAAGCTCTTTTTTCTCTCTGATCGCCCGCTGCTCAAAAGTAAGCACCGCTTCGGAAAGCTCCGCAATTATGTCAAGCTTAACCGGCTGGAGCACCATTCTTCCGCTTTGCAGACGGGAAAAATCAAGAAGCTCCTCCACCATTACGGAAAGGCGGTCCGTTTCGCTTATAATAACGCCCATTCCTTTTTCCACGGTTTCTGCATCAACATCGCCGTGGCTGTCCTCAAGCATCTCCGCCCAGCCCTTGATTGCGGTAAGCGGAGTCCTAAGCTCGTGAGAAACGGAGGAAATAAACTCGTTTTTCATCTTCTCCGTTGCGCCAAGCTCGTCCGCCATATAGTTTATTGTATCGACAAGGTCGCCGATTTCGTCGTCGGTCGTTTTTTCAAGCCTGGCGTTAAAGTCGCCCTCCGCAATCTTTCTTGCGGCGTCGCCTATCTGTCCTACCGGGATTACAATGGAATTTATAAAGTAAGAGCCGGAAGCAATTACAAAGAAGATTATTGCAACACAGATAAGCCCGGTTGCGGCAATAATGACCGCAATCTGTGTATCCACCCTTTTAAGCGAGGTTACAAGGCGGAATGCACGAAAATTTTCCGTGCTTCCCCCCGGCACAACGGTAAGGGAAAAAACCTTTTCTCCTCCGGACATTTCTCCGGTATATTCCGCCGTTCCGGCGGGGCTGTTGATGGCGTTGGAACAGTCTTCGGTAAGGCGTTCCCGCTCCGGCACAAATCCGCTTGAGGTTACAACCGCTTTCCCATCCTTATCAAGTGCCATAAGCTCCATTGTGTTTTTTTTATCGAAGGAAGTCACAAGACTTCTGAAGTATTTTTCATAGTCCCCGCCGCCCCCTGTTGAATATTCCGAAAGCAGCCCGGAAATCGTTTCCGCCTGGGCGGAAACGATTCTTTTTACGCTTCCGTAATAATAGTTTTTTACTGCGACGGCTATTGCTATTTCAAGCGCAATAAGTATAACAAGGATTGCGCCGAAGCTGTTAAAAATCCATCTTTTTGTTATCTTTTTTACCGCCAAAGGCTCCGGCACCTCCTTTTTTCAAAATTTTATTTTACTTTACGGCATCCACTTATAGCCGTAGCCCCATACGGTTTGGAGATGTGCGGGATTGGAAGGCTCGTCTTCAATCTTCATACGCAGACGGCGGATATTTACATCAACGATTTTGTCGTCGCCGTTATAGCTTTCTCCCCAAATGCGAACAAGTATTTGTTTTCTTTCAAGAGCCGTTTCCGCATTGCTTATAAACAGCTCCATAAGCTGAAATTCAACCTGAGTAAGGTCGATTATCTTACCGTTTTTGGTAAGTGTGCGGCTCAAAAGATTAAGCACAAACGGACCCGATGTAAGAACATCGCTGTGGGCGTTTTCGCTTCCGGCAGAAACCCTTCTGCAAATTGCGTCAACACGAGCCGCAAGCTCGCTTGGAGAAAACGGCTTTGTTACATAGTCGTCCGCCCCAAGCATAAGCCCGTTTACCTTATCCATTTCCTGAGTTTTTGCGGACAGCATGATTATGCCGACTCTGCTGTTTTTTTCTCTTATTTTTTTGCAAACGGTAAAGCCGTCGATTCCCGGCATCATAATATCAAGCAAAACTACGCTAAAATCGTTCGGTGCGGCGTTAAAAGCCTTTATTGCGTCCTCGCCGCAAGCAGTATCAACCACCTCGTATCCGGCGCGGCGCAGGGTTATCACCTCAAACTCACGGATTGCGTCCTCATCTTCGCAAATAAGCAGCTTTTTCATTTTCTCACCCTCCGTTTCTATTTTACAAACGAAAATCTTTCCTTGCAGCTTCCCGGCGAAATATGGTATTTTTCGCCTTCCTTCGTCCTTATCGTCACATAGAATGACTTTGTTCCGTTTTTACCTGCAAGGACCTCGTTTTCCTCATATATATCCTGATAATCTCCGGTTCTGGCGGCTCTTATGCTCAAAACCTCGCCGCCGTTTTCCGTTTCCGTAAAGTTATATTCATCGAATGCCGGGTCATAGCTTATCTCAACGCCGGAGGTCCATTCCTCTTCAAGACGGAAAACAAAGCCGTCCTCTCCGCCGGAAAAGCCGTACCAAACCGGCAACGCTTCCTCGCCGTTATACTTTACATACTCAATAAAATAGAACCGGTTGTTTTCCGTATCTGCGCTGTCCTCTCTTATTTCCACCGGCATCTCTATAACTCCGTCGCCGTCAATATCCGTACATACTGCCGCCGTGTTCCTTGCGTACATTCCCCTTTTACCCGTGTTTATCGTAAATCCGGTCCCGGTGGTTTCCTCTTCGGTTTCATCCTTCATAAACGAGGCTATTGTATCCCGCCTTGTTCTGCCGTCGTCGATGGTAAGTATCTCCGTAAGGTAAACATTGTCATATATTACGGAATCGACAAAGAGTGCTTTGCGCCCGTCGCCAAGCCCGCCGCAGACAACGGAATATATCTTACTGTATTCCGCAGTCATATATGCGTGCTCGCTTACCTGTATTCCGTCCGCCGTGCTGTAAACAACCCTTGCGGAGCTGCGTCCGTCAAAAGCACCGCTGAACACCACTATGTCGGAAATTCCGTCGCCGTTCATATCCGCAAGCTCAATTCCGTCGGAAGGAGCCATATAAATCTGTTCCAGCCTGCTGTTGACAAACTGATATATACCGACCTCTTTTTCCCATTTTACCACAAGAAGCATTTCGCTTCCCGTATCAAGAAAATGCACATCGGAAATATCACCGGTAGAGCCCGCCGCCTCATAAACGGAGGTCCAGCTTCCGCCGGTGTTTTTCATAATATTTATTCTTGTTCCGTTTTCGTCCTCTCTTACGGAATAAAACGCAAGGGCTTCCTCCGTTCCGTCCTCATCAAGGTCGCAAAACATAAATGCGGAATTTGAACCCTCGTTCATCGGGTATTTTAGGTAAAAGCTGTCGCCTATTACGCTTTTTAATGCGTCGTTAAGCTTTGCCTGTTCTTCGGTAAGGCTTGGCGGCTGCATAAGTGCCTCCGTATCCGTTTCAAGGGTGCTGCACCCGGAAAAAGCTGCCGCAATAAAAACTGCGGCAAGAAGGATAATCAGTTTTTTCAAGGCGCATTGCCCCCTTTCCGAAAAAATCTTTATAATAAATTATAATAATACAAATCTTTGCACTTTGTCAATTCATATGATATGAACTTTATGTAAAAGAGGGCGGTTTTGTCAATCGTCAAATACATCTATGCTTTGTCGGCGGGTTTTTGGTGCTTTGTGTCCCGCCGCAGACGGCACGATTTTATCAATCGGCACGCCGGCTTCGTATTCTGCGATTTCCGGCGCAAGAGATTGCAGGCGGGTTTTTACCATTCCCTCGGATACCTCAAATTCCTCCGCAATTTGACGCAGTGCGCGCGCTTCATCGGATAAAAATAATAAACATATGTTCTCGTAAAAAAGAATAAATTCTTTATATGGCATAAGAAGCTGGGCTGCGCCCTCGTTTGCCTGCCATTCAATAGCGGTGGATGCATTTTCATCGGTGCAAAGAAAATTTTCTCCCTCATGTAAAAAATAATGCACAAGCTCATGGGAGGCGGCAAAGCGTCTTCCTGCCTTTCCTCTGTTTGCGGAAAGGACTATTTTGCTGCTGTGCTTTCCCCGCAAAAGCATACCGGAAAAGCGTTTGCTGTCAAATTCATATACTTCAACCTCTATACCGAGGCTTTTTGCAAGAGCATAAGGATTAAAGCGTCCCTCCGGGGCACTTTCTCTGATAAGCTCCACCCTTTGGTAAAGCTCCGCCTTATTCAAAAAATTCATTTATTTGTCCTCCTGCTTAAAGCGGCGGGCAACCTCCAAAAGAAGGCTCATATCTTTTTCGGAAAGGTCAAGCTCCTTTGCGCTGCGCAAAAAGCTGAAATACATTTCCGGATATTCGGATTCCTCCGCATATTCGTTTCCCATAAGATAGTCCGAGCTTACGCCGAAATATTGCGCTACCCGCAGTATTTTATCGCCGGAGGGCATATTTTTGTCCCACTTGATAATGGAGTTTTTTGAAAAGCCGCATTCCTTTTCCACCTGAGCAACGCTTACACCCTTTTGCGCCGCAAGGATCCGAATTCTTTTAAGCATATCCATAAAATCTTCCTTTCCGAACACGGTCTTGCCGCAGGCAATACCGCTTTTTTGGGTATATTCCATATCGTTATTTTAGAATATTTTCTGTGCTTTGTCAAGTAAACAATAATAATTTTCACGGTCGGCAAAGGCGAATAATCCTTAAAATGGACAAAACAAAAATCCTGTTGCAAAAGCAACAGGATTTTTGTTTTGGTTGGGCTGGCGGGATTCGAACCCACGGGATGCAGGAGTCAAAGTCCTGTGCCTTACCGCTTGGCGACAGCC
>CAKSLF010000029.1 GCA_934466455.1 uncultured Oscillospiraceae bacterium
TGGCTGAAAGCGGTTAAGGAAGAACTCTCCAAGCCGCAGCCGCCCATGCTGAACGATCTGCTGATGACCTATTACAACAACCGCAATAGAGGCGCATACAGCACAAAGGCCAAGACAGCCAACTTACAGCGGTATGCGGATGCGTTCCGCTTTTTGCAGGCGAAGCAGCTTTTTACTACCGATGATCTGGATACCGCACTCCATTCCATGCAGAACAGCATCAGCATCAGTGCAATGAAAGCGTCTGCCGGGGAAAAGCAATCCCGCATCAAGGAACTGGACGAGCTGCTGCGCATGGCACAGTATTATGTCGATGGAAAACCGGTTGCGGATAAGCTGGGATGTATCCGTTTTGAAAAATCCATACAGAAATACAAGTCGGAGCATGACGATACGCTGCGGACGCTTGTACGGATACCGCAACGGGTTGGTATAAAAAGGACAATGTTCCCGGAAACTGCACCGAATGTTACGGCGGCGGCTTCTCCGGCTGGGACGATTGGGGCAACGGCGGAAGCAGCTGGGGCGATTGGGGGAACGGCGGTTCCTCCTCCGGCGGCAGCGACGACGATACTATCCACATCGGATAAATTGCGACGAAAAAAAGCAATGATATAAGACGAAGACAGCCCCGTGCTCGTTTTTTGAGCACGGGGCTGTTCCTTGAAAAAAATTCTTTATATAAAAGAAGCCACGCAGATGCGGGGCTTCTTTTTTTTGGTATGGCCTCCCCGCCCGGATTCGAACCGGGGGCCTTTCGCTTAGGAGGCGAACGCTCTATCCTGCTGAGCTACGGAGAGAAACAAGCCGTTTTGCAAAAAAACGGCACATTGTATTTTACTCGCTTTCGGCGGTTTTGTCAATATCCAGCGGAACGCCGTTTAGGGCGGCGAAAACAAGGTTTTCGCCCTCGTACCGAAGCTTTAGGGAGAAAAACGGCTCGCCTTTTTCCAAGAGGGAGAGAAAAATCTCGTCGCCCTTCCATTTTGGGATTTTTGAGAGCCGCTCCTTGCTTATCCATTCGAGAACGCCCTCGTCGCAATCCAAAAGCTCGCCGCAAAAGCCGTCCGCAGTAAAGAGGTGCATATATTCGGTTTCCCACCTATCCGAAACAAAGGTGACTATTCCCCGATAGCGGTAGCTTATCAGGGAAAGCCCGGTTTCTTCCCGAACCTCCCGCAAAACGCAGTCCTCCGGGCTTTCGCCGTCCTCAAATTTTCCGCCGACGCCGACCCATTTATCCCGGTTTGCGTCGTTTTTCTTTTTTATGCGGTGAAGCATAAGGTATTTTCCGTCTTTTTCGATGTAGCAAAGGGTGGAATTTATCATTTTGCGGCTCCTTTTTTATACAGCTTGTATGCCGACCTTGGAGGATATACTCTCCGTAAAGAAATACGGCGGCAAAAGCGGCAAAAAGCATTTTTGCCGTTCGGCAGCAAAGCCCCGTGCTCGTTTTTGAGCACGGGGTTTTGGCTGAGCATGTTTTTTAATCAATCGTAGCTTCTTACTACGGAGATCACTTTTCCGAGAACATCGACGGAATCAACGATAATCGGTTCATAGGCGTCGTTTTCCGGCTGGAGGCGGAAATGTCCGTTTTCTTTATAAAAACGCTTTACGGTGGCGGAGTCTTCGACAAGGGCAACGATAATTTCGCCGTTGTGCGCCTCCTGAGTCCGGCGGACGATAACAATATCGTCGTTGAGTATTCCGCATTTGATCATGGAATCCCCCCGGACACGCAGGGCGAAAAGCCCATCGGTATTTCCGGGATAAGGAACATATTCCTCAACCTCCTCCTCCGCAAGAATGGGCGAGCCTGCCGCAACTCTCCCAAGGACGGGGACGGTTCCCTCCGGTGCTTCGGAAAAATGGTTTACGGTTATGGCGCGGTTTTGGTTTTCGCCCATGGTGATGCGGCCCTCTGCCTCAAGCTCCTTTAGGTAGCGGTGGACGGTGGAGGTGGAGCGGATACCAAGCTCCGCACAGATCTCTCTGACCGTTGGGGGATAGCCAACCTCGGCGATATGGTCGCTGATATATGCAAAAATCCGGTCTGCCTTGTCGTTCATAGAAAATGCAGTCCCCTTTCCACTTAATTTTTTTCTATTATAGCACATATGTTTTGGTTTGTAAACATATGTTCTGAAAAAAATTAAAAAAATTTTTTTTCAGGGCAAATTGCGGAAAATTTTTTGCTTTACATTTCTTTATCATAAAATCAACAGTTTTTTCAAAGGTTGTTCACCTTTCCTTAACAAATAAATTTCCCCGGGTGATATAATATAATCGTACTCAAAAAGTGCCGCAAGCTTTTTGAGTTACCCCTCCTCAAAAACTCAAACTTAATGTTAAGAATGAAAAGCACCGGTTTGACCACCCGGTGCTTTTCTCCTGTTCAAAGAAAGCCCGCAAAAGCGGACTTTTTTTTGTTTTTGGGGGAAAGTTCCCCGGCGGGGCGGCGGATTTTTCCCCGGCGGTGCGGCAAGCCGCAAAGCCGCCGATTGGGCGGCGGGGCTTGCGGGGTGCGGAAGTTCTCCCGCCGTGGCTGCGTGGGGCAAGCCTGCCGCAGAGAAAAGCACCGCAAGGGGTTAAAAAAGTCCGGCGGAGAAGGCGGAGTATGCTTTGGAACGCCGCCTAAAAAAATATGATTTTTACAATAATCGTTAAGGAGAGCACCGAGGGTAGCCCGCTTTTTTGTTTCCGGAAGAACTGCGGCGGGGCGGCGGATTTTTCCCCGGCGGGGCGGCAACGGAACGCCGCCGCCGATTGGGCGGCGGGGCTTGCGGGGTGCGGAAGTCCTCCCGGCGTGGCTGCGTGGGGCAAGCCCGCCGCAGAGAAAAGCACCGCAAGGGGTTAAAAAAGCCCGGCGGAGAAAGCGAGGTACGCTTTGGAACGCCGACCAAAATATGGTTTTTGCAACAATCGTTAGGGGCGCACCGAGGGTAGCCCGCTTTTTTGTTTTCGGAAGAACTGCGGTGGGGCGGCGGATTTTTCCCCGGCGGTGCGGCAAGCCGCAAAGCCGCCGATTGGGCGGCGGGGCTTGCGGGGTGCGGAAGTCCTCCCGCCGTGGCTGCGTGGGGCAAGCCCGCCGCAGAGAAAAGCACCGCAAGGGGTTAAAAAAGCCCGGCGGAGAAAGCGGGGTACGCTTTGGAACGCCGCCTAAAAAAATATGATTTTTACAATAATCGCTAAAGAGAGCACCGAGTGCAGCCCGCTTTTTGTGCTTTCCGGAAGAGCTGCGGCGGGGCGGCGGATTTTTCCCCGGCGGTGCGGCAAGCCGCAAAGCCGCCGATTGGGCGGCTGCGCTTTTTTTCGGCGGGCGCACAGCGGAGCGGCTTCTGCGTGGGGATTGCTGCGGGTTTTGCGCAAGCAAAAAAATCAGCCGAAAGGCTGATTTTTTTCTTCGTCGTATATTTTTTTATAATGCCGCAAAAGGCTTTGGGTTATACTCCCCTGTCGAAGGTATGAACCCAGTCCGCCTTTAGATAATATATCAAAAAGACAACGCAGCTTGCGCACCAGGTTATCGGGTACGCCCAAAAAATCGTTTCGATTACCGGGAAATATTTGACCGCAAAGGTTATATAGGTAACACGGAGAATGCACCAGCAGCCAAGCATTGTGAACATGGGCATTCTTGCCCTTCCCGCACCGCGCATAACGGCGGAAACGCCATGGGCAAAGGCAAGCGCAAAGAAGAAAAAGCACTCCGTCCTCATTTGGGAAACGCCTATTGCAACAACGGCGGGGTCATCGTTAAAAACCTTTATGACCTCCGGGCAGATAAAGTAGAGCACTACGCCGAAAAGCTCCGCAAGAATCGTTGCGCAGGCGATTCCGAAGCGTGCGCCCCGCTTTGCCCGCTCGTGCTCGCCTGCGCCGAGGTTTTGTCCGATAAAGGTCGTTATTGCCGCAGCAAATGCGGTTATCGGCAAAAAGACAAAGCCCTCGACCTTTGCGTAGGAGCCGCAGCCCGCCATTGCGTTTGAACCAAAAGCGTTTATGTTGCTTTGCACAACAACATTGGCGATCGAGATTATGGAGTTTTGTATTCCGGAGGGTATTCCCTGCCCGGCAATTTGGCGGAGCATAGGAAGGTCAAAGCGTATTCTTCGGAAAACGACCTTTTCCGGACCCGTTGCACGAAGAAGCTTTGTAAAGCACATAACCGCACTTACCGCCTGGCTTATTACGGTGGCGATCGCTGCGCCGGCAACGCCCATTTTAAGCGGTCCGACAAAGATAAGGTCAAAAATCACATTTATTACCGAGGAAAAAATAAGGTAATAAAGCGGGGTTTTGCTGTCGCCAACCGCACGGAGAATACCCATGCAGGTATTATACATAAGGGAGAAGAAGCTTCCGAGAAAATAGAGGCGGAAATATACCGTTGAAAGAGGAAGAACATCCTCCGGCGTGTTCATAAGAATAAGCATCTGGGGGGCAAGAAATACGCCGAGAAGCATCATCAAAATGCCGCAGGCTGCGCCGAAAGCCACATTTGTGTGTATGGCGGATTCCATGGCGGAATAATCCTTTGCGCCGAAATATCGGCTTATTACAACGCCTGCGCCGAGAGAAAGCCCCATAAAAAAGCCGGTCATCATAAAGATAAGGTTGCCGCTGCTTGCAACGGCGGCAAGGGCGTCTTTTCCGACAAAGTTGCCGACGATTATGCTGTCGGCGGTATTATAAAGCTGTTGGAAAAGCTGACCGAGAAAAACCGGCACGGCAAAGGCAACCATATTGCGCCAAATCGAGCCGGTTGTCATATCGAGATTTTTACTTATCTTCAAACGGTCACATCCCTTTCTTTTTTTATATTTATACATAGATAATTACAGCCCAAATTTTGTGCGTAAACTTCATTATACCCCTGTTCGCAGAAAAGGTCAAGCAATAAAGCGGAAAACTCCGCCCGTTTTTACGAAAAAAAGCCGTTTTTTTGCCGAGGGCACGCAAGGGCGTTTTTTGCACGGATTTTATATTGCGGGAATAAAAATACATTTTTGAGCACGCAAAAAACGCCCTGCGTGCGAACAAAAAAATGAGCACGGCTTCGTGCTCATTTTTTGTTTCTTTTGAATATCAAAGCTCCGCTTCCTGAAGTCTTATCAGGGCGGCGATATAGATTTCCAACGCCTCAAGCAGCCAATCAACGCAGGCTGCCTCGTCAACGCCGTGAATGGAGCCGGCAAAATCCGGCATCGGGCGTTCCGGGTGCTCCGGACCGAAGGAGGCTGCATTCGGAAAATGCCTTGCATATGTGCCGCCGCCCATGGTAAAGGGCTTTGACTGCTCGCCGGTTATCTCGTTATAGGTGTTAAGGCATATCTGTATCTCCGGGCTGTTCGGGTCAACATAAAAAGGAACGACATCCTCTTTCATAATAACCTCGGCTGCGCCCTCCGCCGCAGCCTCAAGGGCTTTAACAAGCTGTTTTCCGCTTGTGCTTGTGGGATAGCGGGAATCCACGCTTTGCCAAATTCTGCCGTCCTTTATGCGTATCATTCCGCCTATTATGGTAAGGGGGCTGAACCGTCCGTCGGAGGTGGCTGCGCCTACTCCCTCGCCGTATGGGGAGGAATGGAGCTTTTTGAGCACGGAGAAATATTCCGCCTCCTCTTTTGAGCACAGGTTGTTTTCAAGAATAAAGTTTATGAGCACGCCTATGGCGTTTACCGTGCCCTCCGGAAGGGAGGCGTGACCGCTTTTTCCCGTTGCGGTAAGAACAAGGCAGCCGTTTTCCATAGAAACGGTTACATCCTTTGTGCTTTCGGGGGCTTTGTCATAGCATTTGAGCACGGCGGAGGCTTTGTCCGGAATTGCGTTTACCGCAAAGCCGCCGTTTATGTCAACAACGGTGCTGAGCGGGCATTTTGAAACAAGCTCGCCCTGAAAAATCCCCTTTTCTCCGTTGCAGATAGGAAAATCTGCGTCCGGGCTGAAGCAAAAAGCCGGTGCGGGGTAATTTTCGAGGTAATATTCCACATCGTGCATATGGGTTTCCTCATTTGCGCCGAGAAGCGCACGCACTCCGTAGCGCAGCGGGATTTTTTTATCCTTTAGGTATTTAAGAGCATAGAGGCAGATTATTGAGGGACCCTTATCGTCAAGAACGCCCCTTCCGATTATCCAACCGTCCCGCTCCCGCATGGTAAAGGGGTCTGCGCTCCAGCCGTCGCCGGCGGGAACAACATCAACATGGGTTATTGTTGCGATATATTTTTCGCTTTCGCCGAAAAGCTCGGCGCAGCCGATTTTGTTTTCAAAATTCCGGGTTGAAAGCCCAAGCTCCTCCGCAATGGAAAGGGCAAGGTCGAGGGCTTTTTTCGGCTCTCTGCCAAAGGGGGCGTCCGGCTCCGGCTTTCCCTCAACGCTTGGCACGGAAACGATTCTTGCAATATCCCGCAAAATTTCGGGGCGGCTTTTTGCCGCATAGCTCTTTATATCGTCAAGGTCGATTTTCATTTTTTGTACATCTCCTTTTCGTAAAAAAAAATCGTATGGATAAAGTATACCCGCAAAAAAACTTCGGTCAAGGGTTTTTGCAAAAAAATTTGCGGAGAAAAAAGGCTGCGCCCCGCAGAAAAGCGGAACGCAGTTTTTTTGCGGAATTATTTTTTTATGACGGTTGCTCGGATAGCCTCAAAGGATTTTTCGCTTAGGTCGTGCTCGATTTTGCAGGCGTCTTCCTCGGCGGTTTCGCTGTCCACGCCAAGCCCCTCCAAAAAGGCGGTAAGCACATGGTGGCGGTTAAGGGTGTTTGAGGCAATATCCATTCCTTTTTCCGTAAGGGTGATAAGCCCATCCCTGCTCATAACTATATATCCGTTTTCTCTAAGGCGTTTTGTGGCATAGCTTACGCTGGGCTTTGTTACGCCAAGGTATCTTGCAACATCTATTGAACGGATATATCCGTACTTTTCCTTCATCATAAGCATGGTTTCAAGATAATCTTCGGAAGCTCTTAAAATTTTCATGGCAAAATGCCTCTTTTCTATAAATTGCCTTTAGTTTAGCACAGCTTTGGCAAAAATGCAAGATAAATCATTTAACTGCCGCAAATTTTCATAAAGGCGGGGCAGGCTGCAAAAAAGCTTAAAATTGAATTAAAAAAATCACAAAAACAGTATTGACAAAAACAGTTAGGGGTGATAAACTATCAGTTGGTTAGGGGATATTAACCCAAGCGTATATTTTGCGGGCGGCGCAAAGCCCGTATTTTTTTCAAAGTGAGGTTAGCGAAAGCTAACCGGAAAAGGAGCAGAAAAATGATGCCGCTTTCTCTTGCAAATATCGGAGAAGAAAATCTTATATTAAAGGTTGGCGGAAACCCGGAGGTAAGAAAGCACCTTGAGGATCTTGGCTTTGTTGCCGGCGGAACAGCCACCCTTATTTCCTCCCTTGGCGGTAATGTAATCGTAAAGGTAAAGGAATCACGGGTTGCCATAAGCGAAGAAATGGCAAGAAAAATTATGGTTTAAGCCGAAAAGGAAAAAACCGTTAGGCAATTATTTTTTACATAAATTTATATAAAAGGAGAGAGAACTTTATGAAAACACTGCGTGACGCCGAAATCGGTCAAACGGTAAAGGTTGTTAAGCTTCACGGAGAAGGCCCCATAAAACGCCGCATTATGGATATGGGTATTACAAAAGGCGTTGAGGTTTATGTTCGCAAGGTTGCGCCCCTTGGCGACCCGATGGAGGTCACCGTAAGAGGATACGAGCTTAGCCTTCGTAAAGCGGATACCGAAATGATAGAGGTTGAATAATCCCCTCTGTTTTTTATTTGTTTTATTGTGATTTTTTGAATATAGGTTAAAGAACATTAACCGAAAGGAGCAGAAGTATGGAAAATCAGATAAAGATTGCCCTTGCGGGCAACCCAAACAGCGGTAAAACAACTCTTTTTAATGCGCTTACCGGTTCCAACCAGTTTGTAGGAAACTGGCCCGGCGTTACCGTTGAAAAAAAGGAAGGCAAGCTTAAAAAGCACGACGATGTTGTCATTATGGACCTTCCGGGAATTTATTCCCTTTCCCCATATACTCTTGAGGAGGTCGTTGCCCGTAACTATCTTATTACGGAGCGTCCCGACGCAATCCTCAATATAATCGACGGAACAAACCTTGAAAGAAACCTTTATCTTACAACCCAGCTTACCGAGCTTGGGATTCCGGTTGTTATTGCGGTAAACATGATGGATGTTGTTCGCAAAAACGGCGACAAAATCAACATCGACGAGCTTTCCAGAGAGCTTGGCTGCAAGGTTATGGAAATCTCCGCTCTTCGTGACGAAGGCGTTATGGAAGCCGCCGAGGCGGCAATCGCCGCAGCAAAGGGTGCAAAAACCGTTCCGATGCACACCTTCTCCGGTCCGGTTGAGCACGCTCTTGCCCATATCGAGGAGGCTGCCGTTCACGGTATGCCCGCAGAGCAGCAGCGTTGGTACGCAATAAAAATCTTTGAGCGTGACGACAAGGTTCTTGAAAAGCTTAACATTCCGGCAGAAACCATGGCGCATATCGAAGAGGACATTAAGGCGGCGGAGGAGGAGCTTGATGACGACTCCGAATCCATAATCACAAACGAGCGTTATGTTTATATCGCACAGGTGCTTAAAGGCTGCTATAAAAAGAAAAATGCGGGCGGGCTTTCCGTTTCCGATAAGATAGACAAGGTTGTAACAAACCGCTGGCTCGGTCTTCCGATTTTTGCGGTCGTAATGTTCCTTGTTTACTACATAGCCATGGTAGCCGTTGGCGCACCTGCGACCGACTGGGCAAACGACGGGCTTTTCGGCGACGGTTGGCACCTTCTCGGAATCGGAAGCGGCGAATACAGCGAGGCAGCCGAGGAATATTCCGACGCAACAACTGCGGCGGGCGCATTCTTTGATTTTGATACCGAGGCAGAGGACTTTGACCCAAAGGCAACTCTTGAGGCAATGAAGCAGCTTTCGCCCGAGGGCGAAACCGCAATCGCCGAGGTTGAGGACGAAGAAACCCTTGCAATAAGCGATATGACCGTTTATTACGACAAAATCCCGGAGGGTGCGGACGAAGAAACCACCCTTGGCACAACCTATCTTGAAGCGACCGAATATTTTGCCGAAAACGGCTTTGACGAGCCGGACCCTGCGGATTACGGCGTTTGGGTTCCCGGCGTGCCGGTTCTTGTTGAGGGACTTCTTGATAAAGCAAACTGTGCGGAATGGCTGAAGGGGCTTATCCTTGACGGTATTGTTGCCGGTGTTGGCGCAGTTCTCGGCTTTGTTCCCCAGATGCTTGTTCTGTTCCTTATGCTTGCCTTCCTCGAGGCTTGCGGATATATGGCAAGAATCGCATTTGTTCTTGACCGTGTTTTCCGTAAATTCGGACTTTCCGGCAAGAGCTTTATCCCGATGCTTATCGGCGTAGGCTGCGGCGTTCCCGGAATTATGGCTTCCAGAACCATTGAAAACGAGCGTGACCGCCGTATGACCATTATGACCACCACCTTTATCCCCTGCGGCGCAAAGGTTCCGTTTATCGGAATGATAGCCGGCGCACTCTTTGGCGGAAGCCCTTGGGTTTCAACCTCCGCATACTTCATCGGTATGGCTTCCATCATTGTTTCCGGCATTATGCTTAAAAAGACAAAGATGTTCTCCGGCGAGCCTGCTCCCTTTGTTATGGAGCTTCCCGCATACCATATGCCCACAGTTAAAAATGTTCTTCGTTCCATGTGGGAAAGAGGCTGGAGCTTTATTAAGAAAGCCGGCACGATAATCCTTCTTTCCACTATCCTTGTTTGGTTCACTACCTACTTCGGCATTGTTGACGGAAAACTCCAGATGCTCTCCGAGGAGCAGATAGACTCCTCCATTCTTGCAAGAATCGGCAGCCTTATCTCCTGGATATTCATTCCGCTCGGCTGGGGCAACTGGCAGGCGGCTGTCGCCTCCATCACCGGACTTGTTGCAAAGGAAAACATCGTCGGAACCCTCGGTATTCTCTACGGCGGCGGCGAGGGCACGGTATATCAGGCACTTGCAGGCGCATTCACCGGCATAACCGGCTATTCCTTCCTTGTATTCAATCTTCTTTGCGCACCCTGCTTTGCGGCAATCGGCGCAATCAAGCGTGAAATGAACAACCCCAAATGGACCTGGTTCGCAATCGGTTATCAGTGCGCCTTCGCCTATGCGATTGCGCTTATGATAAACCAGTTCGGAAACGCATTTACCGGCAACCTCAACATAATCGGACTTATTGCGGCGGTTCTTGTTCTTGCGTTTATGGTCTATATGCTCTTTAAGCCTTATAAGGAAGCAACAAAGCTTTCCGCAAAGGTTTAAGAGAAAAAAACAGAAGCTGTCTTAACAATCTATATGGAAAAGGAGTGATTTTTAATGTTCGACTGGCTTTCTGCAAACCTCTCTACAATAGTTATTTCTGCAATTCTACTTGCCATAGTGATTTTAATCTCCGTTTATCTTTATAACCAGAAGAAGAAGGGAAAATCCTCCTGCGGCTGCAACTGTGAGCACTGCGCTCTGCACGGTCAGTGCCACGGAAAGCAGTAAAAACAAAAAAGGGGAGGCAAAAAAGCTGCCTCCCCTTTGCTTTTTTTTAATTTTAAGAAAAGGAGGACGGAAAAATGCCGGAGCAAAAGCAGGAAAAGCAAATAAGCGCAGCCGCAATAAAGTACCTTATAGCCATGGGCGGGCTTTGCGGAAAGGACGGAAAAATCCGTTCCGTCGATATTGCGGAAAAAATGGGCGTTTCAAAGCCCTCCGCATATTCCATGATAAAGTGCCTTTGCGCAGCCGGGCTTGCAAAAAAGGAACGCTACGGCGCAGTTTACCTTACCGACGACGGAAAAACCGCCGCCCTGCGCTACGGCGAAAGCTTTGAGCGGCTCTGCCGAAAAATGCAGGACACATTCGGGCTTGAGCGGGAAGCCTGCAAAAACGCCGTCTGCGAAATCCTTGCGGATTCCTCCGACCTTGAAAAAGTCTGAAAAAATTATCGGATAAGCTGGGAAAGGAGCGTTTGCATAAAATGAAAATCCTTGTTTTCGGTGCAGGAGTTCTCGGAAGCTGCCTTTGCCATGAGCTTTTTTGAAAAACGGGCTTGTTATATACCGTTATCTTCAGAAGAGGACTACCGTTGACCGCCCGAAAATAATTGAAAAAATCTACCCGAAAACCCATTATGGCGCAGCTTTTTCGATTATGCAGTACGGTCAGACAAGGGCTGCTTTGGAACAGCTTTCGGAAATAAACGCCCCCGTCCCTGTACTTGTGGGGAACAACCTTTCCTGCCCGGAAACGGCGGAGCATCTTAATGAGCACGCCCCGGAGCAGGAAGAAAAATTTGAGCACGGGCTTGAGCACGGCGAAAAGCGCAGCGTGCTTTTCGGCTTTTCCGCCGTAGGCGGAAGGCGGGAAAACGGCAGAGTTATCTGCATACAGAAAAAAGCCGGGCTTTTCGATGCCCGCCTTCGAACGGCTGAGAAGAGCTTAAAAAAATCTATTGCGGGAAGTGGCAAAAATGACGAGAACGGTTATAAAAATCGGCGGAATGGCTTGCGGAATGTGCGAAGCGCACATAAACGACGCAATCCGCCAAAATTTTGACATAAAGAAAACGGAATCATCCCATACAAAGGGAGAAACCGTAGTTGTATCAGGCGAGCCTCTTGACGAGGCGGCTCTTCGCCGGGTTATAGAGAACACCGGCTATGAGGTAAAATCAATAGAAAGCGGCGCAATGCCGGAAAAGAAGGGCTTTTTCTCAAAGCTTTTCGGATAAAGCGGCAGGCGCAGAAAGGAAAGACCCATGAGCACAAAAAGAATGTTTACCGGCAAGCTTATTTCCCTTGCCGCCGCAGCGGCAGCCGTAGGGCTGATTGCCGCAGCGGAAAAGCTGCTGTAAAATAAAAAAATATTGCGGCGAAGACCGCAAAAAAAGCGGCTCCCTTAGCGGGGAGCCGCTTTTTTTGCGCCCGGCGGGCGTTTTTTTGTAAGCCGCCGCCGGTTCTTGCCTTCCATTTTGGCAAGCGATGTACAATCTCGGCTCCCCTGTGCAAGGGGAGCCGGGGGTGTGCTCTTGTCCGTCGGCGGCTTCGCCGCCGGGGACGGGATTATAAAAAAAGCCCCCGCAAAACTGTGTATTTATACATTCGCCTTACATAAAAATTTCCTTGCAAAAGCGGGGGCAAAGCCCCGCCCTCGCCAAAATCACCGCATTTATTGTGCATTATATACAAAAATCTGCCGCTGCGGTTGTGCAAAAAGCTAAAAACGGAAATTTGTATAAATATTCGCAAAAACCTATTGACAATGAATAATTATGCGTGTATAATACGGACATCAACAAAAAAACAGTGAGGTAAACGAAATGAAAAAAATTATTTCCGCAATTCTTGTTTTCGCAATGCTTTTCGCCTTTGCGGGCTGTAACCAATCAAAAAAAGAGGTCCTTAAAGTTGCAACCTCCCCGGACTTTGCCCCGATGGAGTTTGTGGATTCGAGCAAAAAAGGGCAGGACGCCTATGTCGGCTTTGATATAAGCCTTGCAAAATACATAGCCGACGGTCTTGGCAAGGAGCTTGAGATCGTTCCGATGAGCTTTGACGCCTGCATGGTGGCGGTGGAAACCGGCACGGTCGATATGGGCATCTCCGGCTTTAGCTGGACGGAGGATAGGGCACCGAACTATAATTTCTCCGATTATTACTATGCCGGCGATAACGAAGCCGAGCAAACCATAGTAACCACCAAGGAAAACGAGGGCAAGCTTTCCTCCGCAGCGGATTTTTCCGGAAAAAAGGTAGCCGCACAAACAGGCTCGCTCCAGCTTTCTCTTTGCAAGGAGCAGCTTCCGGCGGACTGCGAGATAATTGAGGTCGGCGACCTTACAACCGCTTTTCTTCAGCTTCAAAACGGCGACTTTGACGCAATCGCCGTCGCCGTAGGTCAGGCAAAGGTCTTTATCTCCAACAATGAGGAAAGCGTTGCTCTTTCCGGCTTTAACTTTGAGGTTGACCCAAAAAGCGTGGGCAATGTCGTTATGATGCAAAAGGGCGCAGACGAGCTTACCGAAAAGGTAAACGAACTTCTTGCAAAGGCATATGCCGACGGTCTTTACGAAAAATGGTACAACGAGGCTCTTGAGCTTTCCGGCGTTGACACCGCAACCGAGGTAAGCTATGACGACAACGGAAATGTTGCCTCCGGCGAGGGCTGATTACATATTAACACGGTTTTTTCCCTTTTCTCTGTGAAAAGTGCAAGCCCTCCCCGATTTTTTTCGGAGAAGGCTTGCGCTGCGTAAACCGGGCAAAAGCCCGCCCGCCGATAATGGTCCGCACCCCGCCGACGGGGAGCAAATCTCGGCTCCCCTGTGTATCTTAAGCAAGAATGTTTGCGCCGCTTTGCGGCGAAAACATTTTGCGATTGGTGCTTTGCACCAACCGCAGGCGGCTTTACCGCCCTTGCTACGATAAATGACGGAGCTTTGCTCCTTATTGAAGGGGAGCTGGCAAAACCGCAGGTTTTGACTGAGGGGTTGTATCCCCTGACAGGGCAAGGCGTTTACGCTTTTCACAGTTTACCCCGCTCTTTTGTAACCAAAAGAAAAGCCGTTTTCTTTCTCAACGCTGTCCTCGGCGTAAGTCTTCCACAGTTTACCCCTTTTCTTTTGTAACCAAAAGAAAAGCCGTAAAGCGGTAAAAGAAAAGTTTTACAACCCCCACCCTCACGCTCCCGCGTGAGACTCCCCCTTGAAAAGGGGGAATAAACTCTCCACCGGATACAGGGTGCTTTCTAATCTCAACGCCGTCCCCGACGGGGACCCTAACGGCGTATTTTCAATATACCTGTTTCGCTCGGCTATCCTGACGGCTCGCAGGCTTTTCCGCACGGAACAAAGCCGCTCTGCAAGGTAAGCGGTATATCACAACCCCCTCCGCCGCTGCGGCGGCACCTCCCCTAAAGGGGAGGGGGGCGGAAGCGGCGGAAAGCGGCGCAAATACTTTCCGTACAACCCCTCAGTCTTTTCGGCTTGTTTACAAGCCAAA
This sequence comes from uncultured Oscillospiraceae bacterium, assembly GCA_934466455.1. GTDB lineage: Bacteria > Bacillota > Clostridia > Oscillospirales > Ruminococcaceae > UMGS1668. The sequence goes on from CAKSLF010000029.1 coordinate 14,076, forward strand.
AATCCGGCTCCCCTTGCACAGTTGGCTTTCGAGTGCCGCCGGTGGCGGATACAACGAGAAAGGCAAGCTGCTGCCGTCCGCAA
>CAKSLF010000030.1 GCA_934466455.1 uncultured Oscillospiraceae bacterium
CTCAACGCCGTCCCCGACGGGGACCCTAACGGCGTATTTTCAATATACCTGTTTCGCTCGGCTATCCTGACGGCTCGAAAACTTTTCCGCACAGAACAAAGCCGCTCTGTAAGGTAAGCGGTATATCACAACCCCCTCCGCCGCTGCGGCGGCACCTCCCCTAAAGGGGAGGCGGCGGAGCTTTCCGTTAAATAAAAAAGAAAGCCGGTGGCGGCGAAACCGCCGCATTCCAGAAAAAATAAACTACGACATTACATAAAAATTCTTCAAAAAAGGAGGTTTGGTTTTGAACAAAAATCAGACAGAGAGAGAAAAGCAACAGAAATCAAATATAGATAAGCTGGATTTGATTATGGCTGCTCTGCCGGAGGCGCAGTATTCCCACGACGAACCGAAAAAACAGGAAAAACCCGCCGAAAAAAAATCACAGAAAAAGAAACCCGCAGACAGAAAGCCGCCGGAAAAAAAATCTCCGGAGAAAAAACCGCAGGAAAAAAAGCCGCAAAAGCAGCTTCCGAAAAAGCCGGAGCAAAAGCAGCTTCCGCCAAAAAGCGAAAAACAGCCGTCTTCGCATTTTGATGCGGAAAAGGAGAACCTTTTCGGAACAAAACGCCGCAGAGGCCGCCCGCCCCTTGCGGCAAAAAATCCCCCGCTTAAAATAATTCCCCTCGGCGGTCTCGGAGAAATCGGAAAAAATATGACCGTTTATGAATACGAGGACGAAATGATAATCGTCGATTGCGGAATGGCTTTTCCCGATGACGAAATGCTTGGAGTTGACCTTGTTATCCCGGATTTTACCTACCTTGAGGAAAACAGGAACAAGATAAAGGGTCTTTTTATCACCCACGGTCACGAGGACCATATCGGTGCGGTGCCCTATCTTCTTCAAAAGCTGAATATTCCGGTTTTTGCAACCCGCTTCAGCATGGCTCTTATTGAAATGAAGCTTGCGGAAAAGGGGCTTCTCGGCGGCGCAAGCCTTACCGTGGTAAAGCCCGGCGAAACCGTTTCCGCCGGAATTATGAGCGTGGAATTTATCTATGTAAACCACTCCATTCCCGATTCCTGCGCCTTTGCGATACACACCCCCGCCGGAACGGTTATCCAAACCGGCGACTTTAAGGTGGACTATACCCCGGCAAGGGGCGGAGTTATCGACCTTGCCCGCTTTGGCGAACTGGGCAACAAGGGAGTTCTTGCCCTGCTTTCGGATTCCACAAACGCCGAACGCCCCGGAAGCACCCCAAGCGAGCGCATAGTCGGCGAATCCTTTGATATGCTTTTTAAGAATGCCGAAGGACGGCGCATAATCATAGCAACCTTTTCCTCCAATGTCCACAGAGTACAGCTTGCGATAGATTCCGCCGTCAGGTTTGGGCGAAAGGTTGCCGTTTCCGGGCGGAGTATGGAGCAGGTTGTGGATAAAGCCCTTGAGCTTGGCTATCTTGAGGCACCGGAGGGCACCGTCGTTTCCCTCGACGCAATAAACCGCCTGCCGGAAGGCGAGGCGGTAGTCGTCACAACCGGAAGCCAGGGCGAACCGATGTCCGCCCTTACAAGAATGGCTATGGGCGACCACAGAAAGATAAATATAACAAGCCGTGACCTTGTAATAATCTCCGCATACCCCATTCCGGGGAACGAAAAAAGCGTCGGCAGGGTCGTAAACGAGCTTATGCGCCTTGGCGCAGAGGTGGTTTACGAGCGTTACAGCCAGATACATGTTTCCGGTCACGCCTGTCAGGACGAGGAAAAGCTGATGATCGCCCTGACAAAGCCGATGTATTTTATTCCGCTTCACGGCGAATACAAGCACCTTAAAATACACGCTTCCACTGCCATGTCCATGGGTATGCCGGAGGAAAATGTACTTATTCCGGAGCTTGGGCGGGTAATAGAGGTAAGCGTAAACGGAATTTCCGCCGTAAGCAATGTTGCCGCAGGAGCCGTTCTTGTGGACGGTCTTGGCGTCGGCGATGTGGGAAATGTGGTTCTTCGGGACAGAAAGCACCTTGGCGAGGACGGTCTTATGGTAATCACCGTCACACTAAGCGACAAGGGAGAAATTCTTGCCGGACCGGACATTGTTTCCCGGGGCTTTGTCTATGTGCGGGATTCCGAGGATATGATTTCGGCAACAAGAAAGGTTGTTGAAGAAGCTTTGCTTTCCTCCGTTTCGGAAAACAAGCGGGATTGGCAGAACCTAAAGACAAAAATCCGGGATGCCGCCGGGGATTACCTCTACGGTCTTACCCAGCGCAGACCGATGATTCTGCCCGTGATCCAGGAAGTAAAGGTAAACCGATTTGAATAAACAAAAACGCCCCCATGTTCCTTTAATGAGCACGGGGGCGTTGCTTTACGCTTTGAAAAAGGACGGTGCGGCAGATTTTTATTCGGTTTTCCGTTGACGAGGGGCGGGCAGCCCGCCTTTGCGGCGGCTGCCGCCGGGTATGCCCAAAACCCGCACGAGGGAGCGGCAAAATTGTAAAAGCGGAAAGCCGGGCGCAGAATGTTCCGCTGCGGAAAATAAAACGCCTGCCCGCCCTCCGCTCCGCCGCAAAAGCGGCGTTACAGGTATTCCGCAATGACGGAATAAGCCCGGATAAGCTCCGTAAGACTTGCCCGGGCGTTCGCCGGGCTTGTGGAGGGAAGCTCGGTTGCGGGCGGACAGCCCGCCGGAACGCAAAAGCGGCGGTAAAACCTTGCGGCGGCTTTGCCTGTCGTAAAAACCGCCTTAATGCCGCTGCGGCGCAGCAGGAAGGCAATGTCGTTCGGCACGGGATTTTTTATTGCGGAATCGGCTGCACCCTCGATGTCGCATTGCTCAAGTACATCCCAAAGGGCAACCCCACGGCGCAAAGCAAGGCTGCGCCGCTCCTCCGCCGTAGGCGGAAAAGGCTCGCCGAGCACGGCGGCAAGCACCCGCCAAAAGCGGTTTTGGGGGTGAGCATAATAAAAGCCCGCCTCCCGGCTTTTTGGCGAGGGCATTGTTCCTAAAATGAGCACGCTGCTGTGCTCATCAAATACAGGCGGAATTTCTCCGTGCTCAACATGAATAAGCATATGCTTTCTCCTTATGCAAAAATATAAAAAAGCGGCTTTTTTATGCGAAAAAAGCCGCTTTTTGTTCAGTCCTTATTCTTCTTCGGAAGATACTTTATCAAAAGGGCTGCAATACCGGAAAGAAGCTGAAAAGCCGCAACGGTCATCATCAAAAAATCCTGAAGATAGACATCCGGAGCTACCGCCCAGAGCTTTGCAAGACGAATGAGCACCGCAACCGCTCCGCAGAACGGCACAAGCCAAAGCCCCGCCGGATTTTCCTTTATAATGAGCACCGCAGACGCAATATTCGGTGCGGCGCAGAAAATCAGCAGCAAAAACGCCGAAAAGGCGTAGTTTTTGAAAAGCATCTCTCCGAGGGGAAGCCGCTCAAGAGCGGGCAAAAGCCCGCCGATTCCAAGAAGCGAGCCGTCCGGCTTTATCAGCAGGGCAAAGCCGCCGTTGAGTGCGGAAAGCCCGGCAAACGCCGCCAGTGCAAGAAACCATATTTTAGAGCCGCTTAAATTTTTGAGTAAATTCATGCTGCCCCTCCTTTCTTTTATGTCGAAGACAACGCCTTTTTGTTTTATAAAAATGTCCGTGACTTTCTCCGCCGCCCTGCGGCGAAAGGCTGCCCATTGGTTCCCCTTTTGGGGGAAGGCTTGCAAGGCTTTTCTTTCGGTTGCAAAAGAGCGGGGTAAACTGTGAAAAGTGTAAACGCTTTACCCGGTCAGGGGATACAACCCCTCAGTCAAAACCTACGGTTTTGCCAGCTCCCCTTGCACAGTTGGCTTTCGAGTGCCGCCGGTGGCGGATACAACGAGAAAAGCAAGCTGCTGCCGTCCGCAAGTGCGAAAGCGAACAGCCGAAGCACGAGCGGCTAACGGCGAAGGAGCCGAGATTCGCCCTCCGTCGGAGCGGTGCGGGTTTTGCACAGGGGAGTCGGGAAGCGCACCGCAAACCCTCGCCGCAAACCTTGCTTTGCGGCTCCGCCGCCATCGAAAAAATAAGCTTTGCGGTTATACCCTAAGCTCGTCGGAAAGAACAAGCCCGGGGTTTTGCTTTTCGATATAGTTCAGTGCCCAAATTCCGCTAAAGACGATTACGCTGTTGCCACGGTAATCCTCAAGCACCTTGCAGCCGTTTGCAAGGTCAAGCTTTTGCGGGTCGCAGGGGGATTCGATGATAAAGCGCAGATGCTCGTACGGAAGACCGGTCATAACAAGCTCCACCCCGTATTCGTTAAGCATACGGTAGCGGAAAACATCGAACTGAAGCGTTCCCACAACGCCGATTACAGCTTCCTCCATGCCGAGGGCGGGGATTTTGAAAATCTGGATTGCGCCCTCTCTTGCGATTTGCTCGATTCCTTTGATAAACTGCTTGCGCTTCATGGTGTCCTTCGGGCGGGCAGTCATAAAATGCTCCGGCTCAAAGGTCGGTATTCCGGAATAGCGGAATTTCCTTCCGGGAGTGGTTATGGTGTCGCCTATGGAGAAGATGCCGGGGTCGAAAACGCCGATTATGTCCCCGGCATATGCTTCGTCGATTATCTCACGCTCCGCCGCCATAATGTGCTGCGGTTGGGAAAGGCGCAGCTTTTTTCCGCCCTGAACATGATAAACCTCTGCGTCACGCTCAAATTTGCCGGAGCAGATGCGCATAAAGGCAAGGCGGTCGCGGTGCGCCTTGTTCATGTTCGCTTGGATTTTGAATACAAAGGCGGAAAAATCCTCTGTAATCGGGTCGATAACGCCCTCGTCGGAAACACGGGGGGTGGGCGGAGTCGTCATGCGGAGAAATTCGTTGAGAAAAGGCTCTACACCGAAATTCGTAAGGGCGGAGCCAAAGAAAACGGGGCTCAGCGTTCCGGCACGAACTGCGTCGAGGTCAAGCTCCCGCCCTGCGCCAAGAAGCTCCACATCGTCCCTAAGCTGCTCCCAGCGGGCTTTGCCGATATGCTCCGCAACGGCGGGGTCGGAAAGCTCCACCGCTTCGGAAAGGGCTTTTCTTCCCCTGCCCTCGCCGGTAAAGAAAAGAATATTTTTGCTTTGGCGGTCATAAACCCCCTGAAATTCCTTTCCGGAGCCTATCGGCCAGTTTACGGCGCAGGTGTCGATTCCAAGCTCCCTCTCAACCTCCTCGCAAAGGTCAAAGGGGTCTTTGGAATCCCTGTCCATTTTGTTGATAAAGGTAAAAATCGGGATATGGCGCATTGCGCAGACCTTAAAAAGCTTTCTTGTCTGCGCCTCAACGCCCTTGCTTCCGTCGATGACCATAACGGCGGAATCCGCAGCCATAAGGGTGCGGTAGGTGTCCTCGGAAAAATCCTGGTGACCGGGGGTATCAAGAATATTTACGCAAAAGCCGTCGTAAACAAACTGCATTACGGAGGAGGTTACGGAAATTCCCCTTTGCTTTTCAATTTCCATCCAGTCGGAGGTGGCTGCCTTTGCTTTTTTGCCCTTTACCTCGCCGGCTTGGGCGATTGCCCCGCCGTAGAGGAGGAATTTTTCCGTAAGGGTGGTTTTACCGGCGTCCGGGTGGGAGATTATTGCAAAGGTGCGCCTGCGTGAAATTTCTTCTTTTAGCGTTGACATATGGAAAAAGCTCCTTTTGAGTATTGTTGTCTGATTTTACGGCTTTTTAGAGAGGGCGGCTTTCGCCGCAAAAAAAAGCCTTGCGGGTACGCTCTTTTTATGGGGGAAAATCGAAGCGCACGCCGCAGAATTGCATAATAAATCATTTTATTTTACCACAGCGAAAGGGGTTTTACAAGGCGGCTGCATAAAAAAAGCGGCTGTAAGGATAAATTTGCCGCCGTCCGTAAAAAATTTTCAAAGGTAGCCGCAACATTTTCGGCTTTTTTTCGTCTGTATAGTGTAACGGATCGTTCCGAATTTGCGAAATTTTGCCGGGAGATTGACATTGCCGGAAATTTCTACTATAATTGTCGCAGAAGCCTTTGTAAAAGGAGGGACGGCTATAATGAGCGGTGCTAAAAGAAATTTTGCCGCAGACTTTCTGTACATATTGATGCTTGCGGTTTTTGCGGCAACGCTTACCGGGTCGTCCGCCGAAGAGGAAGCGGCAAGCCCGCCCGTTTCCGTAATCGAAAGCGGGCGCACCCTTGCGGTGCAGGACGGATTTACCGTAAGGTACGCCTTTTTCGGCGGAGAAAAACAAAATATGGAGCTGCGCTCCCCCTGTGTAATCCGCCCGGGCAGATGCAGCTTTTCCGACCGATATGTTTTTATGCCGGATAAAAGCTTTGGCATTATGCGGCGGGGCGGGGAGCTTTTGCCCGTGGGCTGCGCCGTTTTCGACCGTTTTGGAAGAACAATAAGGGAATTTTCCGCCCCGCAAAGTGCGCTTATGGGTCAAAACGGCTATATGCGGGGGCTTTGCGCCTTTTTTATCAATAACGAAACGATTTTGATAAAAACCACTGCGGAAAGCTTTACCCTTAATGTAAAAACCGGCGTTGTAAAGAAAAAATCCTGCGGGGATTTTCCTGAAAAAGCTTTTCCGAATTCAAAGGGAGCTGCGGCGGAGCTGTAAAAAAACCGCAGCCGTGCTCAAAATATAAAAGGCACCCTCTCCGTGCTCAAACGAGCACGGAGAGGGCGTTTTCTGTATTCCGGGGGGCGGAACGCAGCCATACAAAGAAAAAATTCCGCAAGGTTTTTCAATATTTCGCAAAAATATATTTTTGCCTTGAATATCATATCATTTTCTGTTAAAATCAAAGCAGAAATATATGGCAAGGGGGAATTTTAATTGAAGAAAAGATTGTTTTGCCTTTTGGCAGCGGTTTTAATAGTCACAACGGTTTTTGCAACGGTGGGCTTTGCGGATTTCGGCGATTTTGCCGGCGGAAGCGACTGGGGTGGCTCCGATTGGGGCGGCTCAAGCTGGGATTCCGACTGGGACAGCAGCTCCGACTGGGACTACGACTACTATTCAAGCAGCGGCAGCTCCGGAGGCGGCGACTTTATTTGGACTGCAATCGTCTTCGTTGCGATTGTCGTACTCGCCATTGTCGGAAATAAGAACGGCGGCTCCAGAAGAAGAGTAAATACCAATACTCAGCCCGCAAAACCGCTTGTCAACCGCCTTGATGAGCTTAAAAAGAAAGACCCGAACTTCAGCGAAGCGAAGTTCCTCGACGATGCCTCCAACCTTTATGTTCGTATGCAAAACTGCTGGACCGATAAGAACCTCGAGCCTATCCGTCCGCACCTTTCTGCGGAGCTTTATGCAAAATCCGAGGCGCAGATCGACGGCTATAAGCGCAGAAACGAAACCGACCATGTGGAGCGTGTTTCTGTCCTAAGCGCAAACATTGTAGGCTGCAACGCAGACAATGTAAACGATATAGTAACCGTGCAGATCGTCGCCCGCATTACGGATTATGTAACCGACGACAACACCGGAGCAATCATTCGCGGCAGCAAGAATAAGGAGCTGTTTATGACCTATCAGTGGACCTTTATCCGCAGCCTCGGAAAGACCACCGGCGCAGATGGCGGCATAGATTCCGAGCATTGCCCGAACTGCGGCGCACCGCTTGACCTAAACCGTTCTGCGGTTTGCAGCTATTGCGGCGCAACCATAACAAGCGGCGATTACGACTGGGTCGTTTCCAACATCAAGGGTATAAGCCAGAGGAGCGTATAATGAACTGGGAATATGTCGATATGGAAAGCTTTCCCCGAAAAAGCCAGTTTGAGCATTTTTATAAAATGGCTTTTCCCTGCGTCGGCTTTACGGTAAATATGGATATTACCGAATTTCGCCGGGAGATAAAGGAAAAAGGCTATCCCTTTTTCCATACTCTCCTTTATCGGACGATGGCTGCGCTGAACTCCGTTCCGCAGCTTCGCCAAAGGATAAAGGACGGAAAGGTTGTGCAGTACGATGTCTGCGAGCCGACCTATACCCTTGCGCTTCCGGACGAAAACTACTGCTATTGCCACCTTTCCTGCGATATGCCCTTTGAGGAATTTTTGCCCTATGCGGAAAAGCGCAAGGCAGAATCCCTTGAAAAGCGCAGTATGGACGACGGCGACGATTTTCTCGGCTATGTGTTTGTGTCCTCGGTTCCTTGGATAAGCTTTGTTGACGCAACCCAGCCTATGGATATTCCCGCCGACGGAATCCCGAGGATTCTTTTCGGAAAATTCTTTGAACAGGGCGAAAAGGTGCTTTTGCCGGTAAATATTCTTACCCACCACGCCCTTACGGACGGTTTTCACCTTTCTAAATTTTATCAAAAGCTGCAATCCCTTCTCGACGGAGAGGAATAATACTGCTTATTTTCAAAAAGACGACGGCGGCTCCCGTATTCACCGAAATACGGGAGCCGCTTTGCACTATGTTTACGCCGTATTTCTCGGTTCCCCTGTGCAAGCCACGCACAGAGGCTTTGCGGTGCATTTCTCGGCTCCCCCGTGCAAGTCCCGCACCCCGCCGACGGAGGACGAACCTCGGCTCCCCTGTGCAAGGGGAGCTGGATTTTTGCTCCGAAGGAGCAAAAAGACTGAGGGGTTGTATCCCCGACCGGAGAAAGCGTTTACACCGTTTTCCAATACCTCCGCCCCCTCCCCTTTAGGGGAGGTGCCGCCGCAGCGGCGGAGGGGGTTGTGATATACCGCTTACCTTACAGAGCGGC
>CAKSLF010000031.1 GCA_934466455.1 uncultured Oscillospiraceae bacterium
TTTTTCCTCCCTTTTTTTACTTCCTTACCTCGCTCCCGTGTGTTTTGTGGAATCTTCTCAACTTCTTGTGGAAAACTGTATATATTCCTCTAATCCTGTCTTTTTCGATTATTCATCTTGAAATTTATAATCGTTTGATATATAATAGTCAATACAGCGTTTGCGCCTGTAGCTCAGTGGATAGAGCACCGGCCTCCGGAGCCGGGTGCGTGGGTTCGATTCCCGTCAGGCGTACCAAAAACGGCAGGACTAATCGGTCCTGCCGTTTTTCTTCTATATAAATGTATTATTTATACATTGCCTCGGCGTCAACAAGCTTCAGCTTCATATTTTCCGCATTGCGAAAATCCCTTGGAAACGGTTCAAGAGAGAAAAGCATATCGTACCTCTCCCAATATTCCGTAAAAAGCCTGTCGTTTTGCCGAAGCTCCGCAACGGCTTGCTCTGCTGTTCCGGGCGCAAAGCTTTCCGCACAGCGTGCAAACAAAATCTGCCTGTTGCGTTGGTTTGCGGCCACAAGCTGTGCGCCGTCGTATTCTTTAAGAGAGCTCCAGTAGCCCGCAATCACCGAACCGAGGAACGGCAGCATTCCCTGCTTGTTTTTGCGAATCATATATTGGGTGCAAACCTGCTCGTACAGCTTTCCCGAGATATATTCGTCAACGGCGTCGGTTATATTGTCAACGGCTTTTTCTCCTTTGGCGATGGCTGCGCTGTTCGGCACGGCAAAGCGGTATCTGAACGCAAGAGCCTTCGGCGCAACCGTATAAACTCCCTTTCTGCTGATTTTTCCCTCCTCGCCGAAGGGAACATCGCGGGTAACGATTTGCATTTGCAGCAAAGTAAGCAGATATTTATTGACCTTTGTCGAGCTTTCGCCGGTTGCCGCAACGATTTCGTTTATCCTGCGGCTTCCGCTTGCAAGGGCGAACAAAATCGAGCTGTAAAACTCCGGCTCCCTAAGCTCATAGAGATATGTTTCCTCAAGAGATTGCCCAAGGGGCGAATCCTCCCGCAGAAAAAGCCGGGTTATGTTTTCCTCAAAGCTTTCGTTTTTGCTTACCATAAGGAGATACTCCGGCACGCCGCCGAGGCAGCAATAATAGCGCAGCTTATCTCTCGAAGAAATGCTTTTCGGCAAAATTTTTGCTGCGTCAAGATAATCAAGCTCCTCCAGCTTTACTATTATCGGACGGCGCACGGAGGCTGCGGAATTTTCCGCAATGATTTTGCTTTCGGTAAAGAAAACTCTTCCGCAAGCGGCTGCAACAAAAATTTTTGTATTGCGCCATTCGTTTTCAAACGAAAGGCGGAACGCCTTTAGTATCCCTTCGTCCTCAAAAACAAGGTCGGCAAAATTGTCGATTGCGAACAAAAACCGTTCGCTTTTTGCAAAATCCGCAATGCGGAGAAATGCGTCCTTCCAGCGGTCGAAATGCTCGCTCTCCCCGGAATATTCCGAAACGGCTTTTTCCAAAAGCCGAAGATTTGCAAAGGAATTTATCCGCTGCGCCGAGAAAAAAATCCCGTTTTTCCCTTTTGAAAATTCGCCGAGGAACTTTGTTTTTCCTGTTCTTCTTCCGCCGTATATGACAACAAACCTTGCTCCGTCCGAAGCCCAGTTTTTCTCCAGAGAATCGAGTTTTCCCTCTCGTCCTAAAAGCACTTTTATGCCGCCCGCTTTCGTTTTTTTAATTTATATATTTTAAGGTATTATAATTCCGTGGCTTTTAATTTTATCAAAGGCTTTGCGCTTTGTCAAGGGATTTTGTCGAAAAACCGCAAAACAATGCGGTTTTTTTCTTCTTTTGCACAGTTTTTTTTCAAAGAGCTTTTTTGCTTATAAAAAGAAAAACTGCCGAAGGGAGAGCACCTTCGGCAGTTTTTGTATAGAGTATAAGGAGTTTTAAGTTATGTCTTTTTTGCAGGGGATTTTAATTATTTTTTCTTCTTGAGTGCAAGTGCTGCCGCTGCGGCAAGAGAAACAACAGCCGCTGCGGAAACAACGCCGATTACCTCGGGTGCGCCGGTGTTGGGGTTTTTGTCGCCGCTGCCGGTATTGCCGCCGGTGGTGCCGCCGTTGTTGGACGGTGCCTTAACCTCTGCGGAGCTGAGGATGTATTTGCCGAGGGTGGAACCCGCCTTGCGCTCGATTTCAAGCTCAACCTCATCATAAAGGTTTACCTTGCCGTAATCAATAACGACCTTGGTATCCTTGCCGTCGATGTTAAGATGAAGAGTTACCTTTTCGGACTCGTTGGTGTTAAGACCGAATTTTTCAAGAAGCTCACCGTAGGTGCAGCCAAGCTTCCATGTAATGTTAAAGTCGGAGGCAATAGCCTGAGCACCGTAGAAGTTGAGGTAGTAGTTATCAAAAACCTTTTTGCCGTCAACGGTCTTATATGCCTCGTCGCTTTCATTAAGGAAGTTTACGCCGCTCTGGTTGGTGGCAACCTTGTCGATTTCAACAAGAACGGTGGGGTTATTTGCGCTGTTGCCGATGGTAATGCCCTTTCCGGCAATTGCACGGAAGCTGGTGGTGGAGATTACAAAGGCTTTGTTGGTAGAAACCTTGTCCTCGTAATATCCCCAATAGCCAAAGTCGGCTTTGTTGGTTTCTTCGTTAATGGGGAAAATTTCGCCCTTGGCGTTTGCCTTGTAGTTCTGGGCATAGTACTCAACGGTATCCTTGGAGGCAATTGCAACATCGGCTACAACATTGTTTTTAACGCCGACATATGCTTTTCCGTCGGTTGCGCCGGTGGCTTTTGCCTGGAAGGAGCCGATTGCGTAATCAACGCCGAAGTTGTTTGCGATTTTTGCTTTAATAATGTATACGCTCTGGTTGCAGTTTGCTGCGTATCTGCTGGTTTTGCCCTCGATATTAAGAGCTTTTGCGGCTGCCTTTACCTCAATATAATCGGTAGAGGAGGTAACGGTTTCTACCGTTACAACGGTCTGCTCGGTTTTCTCTGCGTTGTAGGTAACGCCTGCAACTGCGGAGCCGGACTTGGTGTAGGAAACAACCGGGGTACCCTCTTTTGTTACGGTGTACTGGTCGTTTTCTGCGTCGTAGGTAACTTCGTTTACAACGGTGGTCACCTTGTCGTAGGAAACCGCATTGCCGCTTTTGCTGTCGGTTACACTAAAGGTAATGTCGTCGCTGAGGGGCTTCCATACCTCGTCGTCTGCGGAATGCTTAGAGGGGTCATAGTCAAGAACCTCGGCGGAAACAATGCCGGTGCTGTCAACTCTGATGTTTTTATAGGTGCCGGGTTTAAATATCATTGCAAAGTATACAACGCCGCCCATTCCGTTTGTGTAATAGGTTGCGGTATTATCGGTGGTGTCTGCCGGTGCTGTCCAAATATCTGCGTCTGCAATCTTAATGTAGGTACCTGCTGCGCTTGTAATTTCTTCGGTAAGGTCGATGATGTTCATTGCAAAGGCGGAAACGCCCATTGCAGCCACCATCATAACCGCAAGCACAAGAGCAAGAGCTTTTTTCATGAGTTCTTTTCCTCCGTTTTCAATAATAAAGGATTGTTTTTTTCACAGAAAAGCGGGCGTGCTCTCCGTCCGTTTTCTGACAAAGCGATTTTACCCTTGTGCGACAAAATCAAAAAAGCGTTTTTGACAAAACCGTCGTTTTTGCCGTTTTGAGCACGCCGCTTTTTTAATTTCTTGTGCTTTTCGCTGACGCATAGACAAAAAAACTTGGAAACGGAGGAAACGGCGCAAAACCAAAGGTACATTTTTCTTTCACCGGTTCATCATTGGTACGATATTCCGTGTATACTTTTTCCGCATATAAAAGTGCCTGTCGAAAGCCCCCCTCCGCAAAGGACCCACCGTCGCAAAGCGCATTTTTTCTTATAAACAAAAGAGCTTTCCGCACGCCGCACGGAAAGCTCTTTTTTTGTTTTTGCCTCGGTTAAAAAATGATATTTGCAAAACCGTATATTTTTTGCGCAGAACCAAACAAGCGGTTCCTTGCGGATTTATTATGCCCAGGGGTCCTCCGCCTTAGGAATCCGAACCGCCGTAAGCAGATACTGCTCCCAAAGGAACCATTTTCCGTCGCTTCCTCTTTGGCGAAGCTTTATCGGGCGGGGAGAATCTGCGCCGCCGCAGGGAATAAAGAGCTTCATATAGCCCGCCTCATCATCGGAGGTATGGTTGCTTTCTATTGCGATTGTATAAGGCTGCGCCGGCGTATAGCCGTTATCCGGGGTAGCCCCGGCAAAATATGTGAACGGAAGATAGGTTTTTCCGTCACGGAAGCGGTCGTTCAGGAAAGAAATATCCTGACCGTTAAGCGGGCGGGGCCCTCTAAGCCAGTTAAGCATCTCCGTACCGACCTCTTTGTCCGCCGCATAGGCGCAAAGCGCAAGAACCGTAAGCGCAGCAGTTTTGAACGGAGTATCAAGGCTTGCTTCCGGCAAAGCCTGCATCTCCGCAAGGCTTTCCGGAAGGGCTGCAAAGGTAAACCGTTCCGTTTTGCTTCCTATGGACTGCACCGCACTTGTCGCCGCCTTGCTTACAGCCTGCTGCGCCGTGCTTTTAAGCTTATCAAAAATACTCATATACTTTACCTCACAAAATATGATTGATTTTGTTCTTCAGTTTCCGTCGGAATCGTTGTTTTTCGGTCTTGGCGTGCTTTCCACTTCACGATAGAGGAAAATATCGCTGCTGTCCGTAAGATTAAAGCTGCCGTCCTTTGTATATGTGTTTGCCGTTGCCTGCATATGTACGGATTTCATGCTTGCCTTCATGGAGCCTACCACTACAAGCGCAATTATAATTCCGATTACAAGGCAGATAGGAAGATAAATAAGCGGAAGCGGAGATATTTTTGAAGAGGAAGCTTCTTCGTATTCATAAGAGCTTTCCGGCTCTGCCGCAATAGGCTCGGATACCTCCGGAACCGCTTCCGCCGGCTGCTCCGCCTCTGCGGAAACGCCCTCGTCAATATATTTATCACAGAGGTTTGCGTATGTGATAAAGGCACCGTAATATTCCTCCGCCGAAAGGTCATCCTTTATTTCTTCGCCGATGGCGGCTATCCTGTTTTCGTCAAAAATCTCCGTACCCGTGCCGGAGGTATAAATATACCATTCGCCGCTTTCCGTATCGACAAGAAGAAGGACACCGTCCTTTCCGTCGCCGTAGCCATACAGGTTTTCGGCATATAAATCGGCTGCATACTGCTCCATGGTCTTTCCGTCAAGTCCGCTTATTATTGAACAGGTAACATCAAAGCTTTGGCGGTTTGCAATTTCGTCAAGGGCGTTATTGGTATAGGCCCAGCTTGAGTACACCATTTTGTCCGCATCGTCCGTGCATCTGTAATATTCGTCGGCAAAGCCGCCCTCCGCAAAAGCCGGAACCGCCGCCGCAAGGCAAAGAATCGCCGCAAGAAGCACAGCAAATATTTTTTTCATTTTCCGTCCTCCTTTACAGTATTCCGAAAAGGCGAAGGACCCATGCCAAAGCATAAAGCCCAATACCTACGCCGCCCGCAATTCCGAAGAACCATTTTGCCGCCGCCGCTTTGTCAACGGGAAGGTTTCCTACAAATTTGCCGGTCTGACCGTTCATCGCAAAGGTGTATTGGCTTCCGTTCCATGTGGTATTAAGAAGCCAAACGGGATAAAGCGCATATTTTGCCTTTCCGTTATGCAGCCTTATGTGGCTTGCTTCCTGCTCAACGGTATCATAGCCCTGAACGGTGTTTCTGAAAGCCATCTCGGTCGATTCCTTAACACGCTCGTTGGCACGCTCTACGCTTTCTTCTGCGGAAACATCGTATTTATCCGCAAGATAACCCGCAAGGTACGCCGTTCTAAAGTCAACTGCGCCGGAAATATCATACGGCTCTATTGATTCCATAAGGTCATCCGCCATTTTTGAGGAGCCGTCCACCGGGATATTCTCAAAAGAGATATTTCCGCTTCTGGTAATTCCGTAATGGCTTGTTTCTTTATAATCGTTATCGTTGTCGCTCCAAGTTCTTACGCTGGTCGCCTTATAGCTTATTTTGGCGTCGGCGTCGGTGTCGAAAAGCCAAAAAGGAACATATATGCCCTTGATTTCGTCTATATGATTTTGGCTTTTGAATACCTTCGGCAGCAGGCGTTTTCCGGACATATGGCTGATAAGTCCCTGTTTTGCCGCTTCTTTATCGAGCTTAAAGGGAATTACCAAGTCCGGTTTAAGCGAACCGGAAAAATTGCCCATCATAACAATGTGGTTTCCGCAAAAAGGGCAATCCGTTGCCGCAGTGTTTGCGTCGCCGACAATTTCGCCGCCGCAGGATTTGCAGATATATGTACGCAGCCCGTCGGCTTCGCCGTTTTCCCATTCGCTCCCCGCAGAGGTTTCCCATTCCATGCTGTCCGGCTGTTCGTTTGCAAGTGCGTCGTCAAAATTTTTAAGTGCGTCCATTTCAAATTCTGTGTCGCAAAAAGGACACTTCATCTTTTGAACGGAGCTGTTAAACTCAACCGCACCGCCGCAGCAGGGGCATTTATATTCCTGCAATGCTTGCATTTTTGTTCCTCTCTATCTGATTATTTTATATCGTTTTCATCAAAGGGGTCGCCGCACTGGGGGCAGAATTTCGGAGGATTTTTGGGGTCTTCCGGT
>CAKSLF010000032.1 GCA_934466455.1 uncultured Oscillospiraceae bacterium
AGCTACCTGCGAAGAAAAGGGCGAAGGCAAATATACCGCAGAATTTAAGAACTCCGCATTTACAAAACAGGAAAAGACCGTTGATATTCCGGCACTCGGTCATAAGCTTGTTCGCCACGATGCAAAGGCGGCAACCTGCATTGCAGAGGGCAATATCGAATATTGGGAGTGCTCCGTCTGCAAAAAACTCTTCTCCGACAAGGACGGAAAGACCGAAGTAAAGACCGTTGTGACCGAAAAGAACCCGAATAATCACACCGGCGAAACCGAGGTAAAGAACTATGTGGAGGCAACCTGCACCAAGAGCGGATATACCGGCGATACCTATTGCAAGTCCTGCGAAAAGCTTATTTCCGCCGGAAAGGCAAGCCCGGTTGTTCCCCATAAGTTTGGCGCATGGGTAATTACAAAGGCACCCACAACTCTTTCTAACGGAACGAAGGTCCGTTCCTGCACAGCTTGCGGATATGAGGAAAGCGCAATAATCCCCCGCCTTACCGATAACGACGATGTAATTCATATCGGAATCGGCGAAAAGAACGAGGAAAAGAATCCGGAAACCGGTGCTCAGGCTCCAAGCGGACTTGCCGCTGCCGTGCTCATTGCTGCGGCGGTGCTCATGAGCACGAAAAAGCGCAAATAATAAATAAGGTGAAAAAAAGGCGGCTTTGCTTTTATGGGCAAAGCCGCCTTTGCTTGCAAAAGATTATGCTTTGCGCTATAATCAAAAAGCATAAAGATGTGGGAGTGATTTTGTTATGAAAAAGCTTGGCTTTGGTATGATGCGTCTGCCGATGATAGAAAAAGAGGTTGATACCGAACAGGTTTGCCGTATGGTGGATAAGTTTTTGGAGGAGGGCTTTAATTACTTTGATACCGCACACGGCTACATAAGCGGAAAAAGCGAGCTTGCGGTAAAAGCCTGCCTAACAAGCCGCTATCCAAGGGATAAGTTTATTCTTACAAATAAGCTTACATCAAATTATTTTAAGACGAAGGAGGACATCCGTCCTCTGTTTGAATCCCAGCTTGAAGCCTGCGGAGTTGATTATTTCGATTACTACCTTATGCACGCTCTTGATGCGGAGGAACACGAAAATTATAAGAAAAACGGTGCATACGAAACGGCTCTTGAGCTGAAAGCGGAGGGAAAAATCCGTCACATGGGAATTTCTTTCCACGACACTGCGGATGTGCTTGAAAAAATACTCACCGAGGTTCCGGAAATTGAGGTTGTGCAGATACAGTTTAACTATGTGGATTTTGAAAGCCCAAGCGTGGAGAGCAAAAAATGCTATGAGGTTTGCCGAAAATTCGGAAAACCCGTGCTTATTATGGAACCGGTAAAGGGCGGGAGCTTAGTAAAGCTTCCGGAGAAAGCAAAAGAGGTTTTCTCCGAGGTTGGCGGCGGAAGTCCCGCAAGCTATGCAATTCGCTTTGCGGCTTCCTTTGAAGGCGTGCTCATGGTGCTTTCCGGTATGAGCGATATGGAGCAGATGGAAGATAACATCAGCTTTATGAAGGATTTTAAGCCTTTTTCCGAGGAGGAGTTTGCTGCGGTTAAAAAGGTTTGCGACATTTTTCGTGCTCAAAAACTTATTCCCTGCACAGCCTGCCATTATTGCACGGACGGATGCCCACGCCAAATTCCGATTCCCGATATCTTTGCCTGTATGAACCAGAGAAAATGCTTCGGCGATTGGAACAGCAGTTGGTATTACGGAAAGCTTACGGAAAACGGCGGAAAAGCCTCCGAATGTATAAAATGCGGAAAATGCGAAAAATCCTGCCCTCAGCATCTTAAAATAAGAGAGCTTTTGGAGCAATGCGCAGCGGAATTTGAAAAGAAAAAATAATTCGTTTATAATAAAAAAGGCTTCCGCCTCTGCGGAGCCCTTCTTTATTTGCTTTAGCGTGGTGTATTGCTGAAATTTTTGCCGCATTATGTATAAAAAGCGGTTGATTATGAGTAAAAACGATGATATAATGAATAAATAAACATCAGAACAAAACAAAAAAGAGCCGCAAAAGCGGGGAAAGAAAAAGCTTATGGAAAATAAACTTGAAAAAAGATACGGACTTTTGACCGCAATATCAATGGTAATAGGCATTGTTATCGGTTCCGGCGTTTTTTTTAAGGCTGTAAAGGTACTTAACCTTACAGGTGGAAATATGGGGCAAAGCCTTCTTGTAATCGGAATCGTCGGTCTTATTATGATTGCGTGCTCCTGTGCCTTTGCCGCACTTGGCACTAAGTATGTAAAATGTAACGGAATCGTTGACTATGCCGAAGCAACCTCCGGAAAGAAATATGCCTATTATGTTGCATGGTTTATGTCCACCATGTATTATCCGATAATTGCGGCGACCCTATCTTGGGTTTCCGCAAGATATACAACAATGCTTTTCGGAATGGAGGACGGCGGCGGCGCAACCTGCGCAATCGGCGCATTCTACCTTATGGCAAGCTTTACGATAAACGCCTTTTCCCCAAAGCTTGCGGGAAAGCTTCAGGTTTCAACAACGGCGATAAAGCTTGTTCCCTTGCTTCTTATGGGAGTTGTCGGAACAATAGTGGGGCTTGTTAACGGAAACGGAATTGCAATTTTCAGCGACAATTCGATAATTGCCGCAGGCGGACAAAACAGCGGAATCCTTTCCGCAGTGTGCGCCTTTGCCTTTTCTTACGAGGGCTGGATAATTGCAACCACTATAAATTCCGAGCTGAAGAACGCAAAGCGGGATTTGCCTCTTGCCCTTGTCGGCGGCGCAATTTTCTGCACCCTTATTTACAGCCTTTATGTTTATTCGATGAGCGCAACCATGAATGCCGAACAAATTCTTGAGGCGGGCGATATGCTGCCGAAGGTAGCCTTCTCCAATGTGTTCGGAAACTTTGCGGGAACTCTTGTTTTTGTGTTCATCATAATCTCCTGCCTTGGAACAACAAACGGCGTTATGATGGGAACAATGCGCGGGCTTTATTCGCTTTCCTTCCGTACAGAGGGTAAAAGAGCCAATATTCTTGCAGAGGTTGACCGTTCCACGGGTATGCCTTTGAAGTCCTGCATTGCATGTCTTGGAATTTGCGCATTTTGGTTCCTCCAGTGGCAGGTTTTCTTCTGGGAGGGTCCTCTTGTTATGAACAAAACCGGAAATCCCGCATGGCTGCTTGGCTGGGAGGCGGACGAAATTGTAATTATAACCCTCTATGCCTTTTATATTCCGATTTTTATTATGACCATGATAAAGGAAAAGGATTTTGGCTTTGTAAAGCGCATTGTGCTGCCGCTTTTGGGAATTGCGGCGTCCGTATTTATGGCATATTGCTGCGTTGTTTCTTATGGCGAGCTGGTTTTGTCCTATCTTGTGGTATTTGCACTGTTTATGCTTGCGGGTGTTGCTTTCTACTATGTAAAACCGGGTAAGGGCAAAAAATAAATCTGTTTTTCTGCGCAGGGAACACTACGCAAAACATATAGTTATAAAAAAGGAGTATTACAATGGGAAAATTCGTAGTTAAAGAAACCGAAAAAAGTATTCACTTTAACCTTGTTGCCTCCAATGGGGAGATTATCGGAAGCTCCCAGAATTACAGTACCAAGGACGGCTGTATGAACGGAATAGAAAGCGTTCGTAAAAATGCAGAGGCGGCAAAGCTTGAGGACCAGACAGTTGAGAATTTTGAGAGCGAAACCAATCCGAAATTTGAAATTTATGAGGACAAAGCCGGAGAATTTAGGTTCCGCCTTAAAGCCCGCAACGGCGAAATAATCCTCTCCTCCGAGGGATACAAGGCAAAAGCCTCCTGCAAAAACGGAGTTGAGAGCGTTCGCAAAAATGCCGCAGACGCAAAGGTTGAAGAAGCAGAATAATCTGCTTTTACGGTACATAAAAAAGGACCTCCGCAGAGGTCCTTTTTTTATGCAAAATATTTTACGGCTTGTACAATTTTGATGAAAAAATCCGAAAAGTAAAGAAAAAACGCTTTTTCAGTCGTCGGGCAAAGCAGGAATATCGCCGACACCGGCAAGGATATGCTTTGGACGGTAGGGGAAACGCTTAATTACCTCCGGGTCGGTAACGCCGGAGAGAACAAGAACGGTATCAAGACCCGTTTCAATTCCCGCAACAACATCCGTATCCATGCGGTCGCCTATCATAACGGCTTCTTCGGAATGGACCCCAAGAATGCGAAGCCCCGTTCGCATTATAAGCGGGTTAGGCTTGCCGATAAAATATGCGGATTGTCCGGTTGCCATTTCGATAGGGGCTATCATTGCACGGCAGGCAGGCAAAATTCCGTCCTCGGAGGGACCTGTAAGGTCGCTGTTTGTTCCGATAAGCTTTGCTCCCGCAAGAACAAGCCGCACCGCTTTAACAATACTCTCATAATTATAGGCGTTGCCCTCGCCGATTACAACATAGTCCGGGTCAACATCATTCATGGTTATGCCTTCGTCATGCAGTGCCATAATAAGACCTGCGCCGCCTATAACGAATGCACTGCATCCGGGTGCTTGGGAGCTGATGAATTTTGCGGTAGCCTGTGCGCTGGTATAAAAATGGCTTTCGTCAACATCAAGACCCATCCGCCAAAGCTTTTGCTGAAGCTCCTTTGGCGAACGCTCCGAGGAATTTGTAAGGAAAAGAAAATGCTTTTCCTCTCGATAAAGCCAATCCACAAATTCACGAACGCCGGGCAAAAGCTTGTTTCCGTGGTAGATAACACCGTCCATATCGCAAATAAAGCCCTTTTTGTTTTTTAGATTTTCCATATTCGGCATCTCCTTTATGTTTTACGGAAAACGCTTTTGCTCCAAAGCTTATTTGCCGCTGCGGGGAATGATAACCTTTATTGTGGTTCCGCAGCCGGGTTCGCTTTCAAGCTCGATTTGCCCGCCGTGCAGCATTACGGCGTGCTTTACGATAGAAAGCCCAAGCCCGGTTCCGCCGGAGGATTTTGAATGGCTTTTATCAACCCGATAAAATCTTTCAAAAATGCGGCTTTGATGCTCCGGAGCAATTCCGATTCCGCTGTCCTTTACGGTAACAACGGCGTTTTCGCCGTCTTCGGCAACGGAGATAAAAACGCTTCCGTTTTCCACATTATATTTTACCGCATTTTCCCCCAGGTTGTAAATAACTTCGTACAAAAGTCTTTTAATTCCGTTTACAAAAGTGCTTTCGCCGGAAACGGAGAGGGAAACTCCTTTTTCTGCCGCAGTATTCCAGCGTTTCGGGACTGCCCCAGTCGGTAGTGGGAACGGCGTTGAACACAAAGTTCCCGTCTGCTCCCCGGATACGGTTGCCGTCCTCGTCCAGCTCATACACCCGGCGTTGCTTTAGCCCCCATTTGCCGTTCTGCTCAATGGGACGGATAGGGCAAAGCACATGGAAGTGCGGGTTTGGTATGCCTCCGTCCTCCCGGTCTGGCTGGTGTACGGCGAAGTCAACCACCATGCCCCGGCTCACAAAGTTCTCCAACAAAAATTG
>CAKSLF010000033.1 GCA_934466455.1 uncultured Oscillospiraceae bacterium
GAAAGGCAAGCTGCTGCCGTCCGCAAGTGCGAGAGCGAATAGCCGAAGCACGAGCGGCTAACGGCGAAGGAGCCGAGGTTCGCTCTCCGTCGGAGCGGTGCGAACCCCTCACAGGGGAGCCGAGAAATGCGGCGGAGCCGCCTTCTTCAAAAAAATCAAACTCACTGTGAAAAAAATTTTTTCGGAGGTACTGATGTTTAGCTTTGAGCATTTAATCGCCCTTTTGCGGGATTACTGGGATGTATTTTTGCTGGAGGGGCTGCGCTATACCCTTATCCTTTCGGCAATCGCCGTGTTTTTCGGCGCAATTTTCGGAAGCCTGCTTGCTTTCGGGCGGCTTTCGGGCAGCAAAATTCTGCGCTTTTTCTGCGCCGCATATACGGAGCTTATCCGTGATACTCCCCTTTTGGTGCAGCTTTATTTCTTCGTTCTTCTTATGCCGAAGCTTTTCAGCGGGCTTTTCAGCCTCTCTGTTTTCCAGGCGACGGCAATGGCGTTTGCCTTTAACAGCGCAGCCTATGTTTCGGAGATAGTGCGTTCCGGAATACAGGCGGTGGACGCCGGGCAAACCGAGGCGGCACGCTCCCTCGGCATGAACTCCCGCCAAACCATGCTTCATGTCGTTATGCCCCAGGCGGTAAGAAACATACTTCCCGCCCTCGGAAACGAATTTGTTTCCGTAATTAAGGAAACCTCAATGGCTTCCACCTTCTTTGTGGGCGACCTTATGACTTCCTACCTGAAGGTAAAAAGCTCGACCTATTGGGCTTTGGAAGCTCTGCTTATCGTGGCTGCGATTTACTTTGTGCTCGGCTTTGGATTAAGCAAGCTTATCGGCGTATTTGAAAGGAGGATGAACCGCAAATGATACAGACGATAGACCTTTATAAAAGCTTTGGCGACCTTGAGGTGCTTAAAGGAATAAACGAGCATATTGACGAGGGCGAGGTCGTTTCGATAATCGGACCCTCCGGCGGCGGAAAAAGCACCTTTTTGCGGTGCCTTAACCTCCTTGAAAAGCCGGATTCCGGAAAAATCCTCTTTGAAGGGGTTGATATAACCGCAAGCAAGGTGGATATTGACCTCCACCGGCAGAAAATGGGCATGGTGTTCCAGCATTTTAATGTTTTTCCGCATCTTTCGGTGCTCCAAAATGTAACCCTTGCGCCTACTCTTGTCAAAAAGCTGCCGAAGGCGGAAGCCGAGGAAAAGGCAATGGAGCTTCTTAACCGTGTCGGACTTGCAAGCAAGGCAAACGAAAAAAGCGCAAGCCTTTCCGGCGGGCAAAAGCAAAGGCTTGCAATAGTGCGTGCCCTTGCGATGGAGCCGGATGTAATGCTTTTTGACGAGCCGACCTCCGCCCTTGACCCGGAGATGGTGGGCGAGGTGCTTGATGTAATAAAAGGGCTTGTAAAAAGCGGGATGACCTCCGTAATCGTTACCCACGAAATGGGGTTTGCCCGGGAAATAAGCGACAGGGTCGTTTTTTTCGACGGCGGCGTTGTTGCCGAGGAGGGCACCCCGGAGGAGATTTTTGCCCACCCGCAAAACCCCCGCACAAAGGATTTTTTAAGCAAGATTTTGTACTGAAAAATGTTTTAACGCCCGTTTTGTCAAAATACGACGAAGGCGGCAGCCGCTTTTGCGGCTGCCGCTTGTTTTTTTATGACATTATATATTTTTGCCCGCCCCCAAAAGAAAAAGCGGCGCACCTTCTCGGCTACGCTGTGAAAAGTTTGCCCCGCCGATTGCGGGCGAATCTCGGCTCCCCTGTGCAAGTCCCGCAACCAGCCGACGGAGAGCGAATCTCGGCTCCCCTGTGCAAGGGGAGCTGTCAAAACCGTAGGTTTTGACTGAGGGGTTGTATCCCCTGACAAGGTATAGCGTTTACGCCTTTTAGGATTTACCCCTTTTCTTTTGTAACCAAAAGAAAAGTCGTTTCCATTCTCCCGCCGTCCCCGACGGGGACCCTAACGGCGTATTTTCAGTATACCTATTTCGCTCGGCTATCCTGACGGCTCGCAAGCTTTTCCGCACAGATAAAGCCGCTCTGTAAGGTAAGCGGTACAATCGTAACCCCCTCCGCCGCTGCGGCGGCACCTCCCCTAAAGGGGAGAAAGTCGCCCCGCTACCGACACTTTCCACAGGGGAAAGCCGATGTGCGGCGGGCGGCAAAGCAAAAAATCCTCTTTCTGCTTTGCAGAAAGAGGATTTTTTATTCCGAAACTATTTATATCTTGTGGGGTTCGCCTCGATAAACTCCTGAAACCTTGCCTGGATCCATTCGTTTGCCTGCCCCAAGCCCTCCGGCGAAAGCTCAAAAACCGTTTCCTGCACATCATCGGCACATTCGTAGCAAACGGTTGTGTAGGTGGAAACGGTAAGGGTCATTGCGGTTTCGTCCGGGCAGTACCGCCAGCGAAAATCCTTTCGGCTGCAGGTATAGATGTTGTTGGAGCGAGGCTTTAGCATATCCCATGTGGGGCGGTCAAACTCAAGCGGGCGCATCCACGGGCGGTATCTGTATGCGGGCAAAAAATCACTTCCTTATCGGAAAATCACGCCTATATTATAGCACAAGCCCGCCTTGCTTTGCAAAGGCTTTTTTTCCGAAGAGGGCAAAGCCCCGGCGCATAAAAACGGTTCCCGCTTTTGCGGGAACCGGCTGTCGGTTTTTTTATGCTTGGCGAATTGCGCCGGTGGCTTTTGCCGCCTCGGCAACACGCAGGGCAACATTTTTTGCAACACGGGGGTCAAAGGGATCGGGAATAATGTATTCCGGCGAAAGCTCCTCTTCGGAAACAAGCTCCGCAATAGCGGCGGCAGCCGCCATCTTCATATCGTAGTTTATCTCCCTTGCGCCGCAATCGAGCGCACCCCGGAAAATTCCCGGGAAGGCAAGAACATTGTTTATCTGGTTAGGAAAATCGCTTCTGCCGGTGCCCATAACGGCGGCTCCGGCGGCTATTGCTTCCTCGTAGCCGATTTCCGGAACGGGGTTTGCCATTGCGAAAATAATCGGCTTTTCCGCCATGGTTTTTACCATATCCGGGGTGAGCACGCCGGGAACGGAAACGCCAACAAAAACATCTGCGCCGGAAACGGCTTCGGCAACGGAGCCGCTTATGTTTTCCGGGTTTGTGGTTTCCGCAAGAGCTGTTTTGTGCTTGTCAAGACCCGGGCGACCACGGAAAATTATCCCCTTGGAATCGCAGGCGATTATGTTTTTAACTCCGCAGTGCTGAAGCATTTTGATGATTGCGGTGCCCGCCGCTCCCGGACCGGAGAGGGCGACCTTGATTTCCTCCATACGCTTTCCGACGATTTTAAGGGCGTTCATAAGTGCGGCGGTAACAACGATTGCGGTTCCGTGCTGGTCGTCGTGGAAAACCGGAATATCAAGCTCCTCCTCAAGCCGCCGTTCGATTTCAAAACAGCGGGGTGCGGCAATGTCCTCGAGGTTTATTCCGCCGAAGGTCGGCGCAATGGCTTTTACTGCGGCGATTATTTCCTCCGTATTTTGGGTGGAAAGGCAAATCGGAAAACCGTCAACCCCGCCGAATGCCTTAAAGAGGGCGGCTTTGCCCTCCATAACCGGCATTCCGGCAAGCCCGCCGATGTTTCCGAGCCCGAGGACTGCGCTTCCGTCGGTAACTATTGCCACAAGGTGGCTTTTTGAGGTGTATTTATAGGCGCAAGCCGGGTTTTTTGCAATCTCAAGGCAGGGTTGGGCAACGCCGGGGGTATAGGCAACGGCAAGGTCCTCTCGATTTTCAAGAGGCATATCGCATTTTATGTCAATTTTTCCTCTGTATTTTTCATGAAGCTCAAGTGCTCTTTTATAGTAATCCATAAAAACCTCCGCTTTGAAAAAAAGTTTATACAATTTTATTTTACATCATTTTTGCAAAAAGTCCACACATTTTTCCGCAGAGGGCTTCAAAAAAAAGATTTTTCCGCTTTGCGGCGAGGGCGGCTGCGCCTTTTCGCTCCGCCGCCGACGAATGGGAGCCGAAAAGCTCGGCGTAAACGCTATACCCTGTCAGGGGATACAACCCCTCAGTCTTTTCGGCTTGTAAACAAGCCGAAAATCCAGCTCCCCTTGCACAGGGGAGCCGAGAACGCACCGCAATTGGAAGGGTGCGACCTTCTCCCCTTTAGGGGAGGTGCCGCCCCGGCGGCGGAGGGGGTTGTGATATACCGCTTACCTTACAGAGCGGCTTTGTTCTGTGTGGAAAAGCTTGCGAGCCGTCA
>CAKSLF010000034.1 GCA_934466455.1 uncultured Oscillospiraceae bacterium
TCCACCGGATACAGGGTGCTTTCTAATCTCAACGCCGTCCCCGACGGGGTCCCTAACGGCGTATTTTCAATATACCTGTTTCGCTCGGCTATCCTGACGGCTCGCAAGCTTTTCCGCACAGAACAAAGCCGCTCTGCAAGGTAAGCGGTATATCACAACCCCCTCCGCCGCTGCGGCGGCACCTCCCCTAAAGGGGAGAAGTCGCACCCCGCCGACTGCGGGGGAATCTCGGCTCCCCTGTGTAAGGGGAGCCGGCAAAACCGTAGGTTTTGACTGAGGGGTTGTATCCCCGATAAGGTATAGCGTTTACACCGGGCTTCTCGGCTCCCCTGTGTATCTTAAGCAAGAATGTTTGCGCCGCTTTGCGGCGAAAACATTTTGCGATTGGTGCTTTGCACCAACCGCAGGCGGCTTCACCGCCCTTGCTACGATAAATGACGGAGCTTCGCTCCTTATTGAAGGGGAGCCGGCAAAACCGTAGGTTTTGACTGAGGGGTTGTATCGGCGACAAGGTAAAGCGTTTACGCCGCATTTCCGTGCGTCCTTGTGCGAGGTTTGCCCGCAATCGGCGCAGCACAAATCTCTCCCATAAAGGAGAAAAAACCGATTGCATTTTCGCTGCCACGCCGCTTTTTTTGCAAAAAAGGCGTTTTTTTCGCTCGGGGCGGAGTTTTTACACTTTATTAACTCATTTTTTGGGAAAACGGTGTACAATAAAATTGAATATTCGGCAAAGGGGCGTGCAAAAAAAGCTTGTTTGGGTATATAAAACCGTATAAGCCGGAGCTGCGTGTTCGGGAGCTTGAGGAATACAAGGCGGTCTATTGCGGGCTTTGTAAAGAGCTTGGGCGCAGCTTTGGGATCCTTGCCCGCTTTACTCTAAGCTACGATTTTGTCTTTCTTGCAATGCTCAAAACCGCCCTTGATAAAAACGCCTGCCCAAAAACCGAACGCTGCGCCTGTATTGCCCACCCTTTAAGAAAGCAGTGCCGCTGTACGGAAAGCGAAGCCCTCTCCTTTTCCGCAAGGGCAGCCGTGATAAGCGTGTATTATAAGCTTTTGGACGATATTGAGGACGGCGGATTTTTCGGGCGGCTTTGCGCAAGGCTTGCCCTCCCCATTGCCAAACGGGCAAGAAAAAAAGCCCTTGCCTTTGCGGACGGAAAAAACGCCGACAAAGCCGCCTTTGAAATGACCGCCGCCCAGCAAAGGCTGGAGGCGGAAAAATGCCCCCTTTCCGACGCAGCAGCAGAGCCGACCGCAAAATTTCTTTCGGCGGTCTTGGGCGGAATTTCGGAAAACGGCGGAGAAAAAGCCGTCCTCGAAAGGTTCGGCTATCTTCTTGGGCGGTATGTCTATCTTTGCGACGCATTGGACGACTTGGAAAAGGACAAAAAATCCGGGAACTATAACCCGTTTTTATATTCCGGCGAAGAAGCAGCCGAAGAAGCAAAAAAAGCTCTGTTCCTTACAACGGCGGAGCTTGGCGACGACCTCGACCTGTTGGAGCTTTATCATTACAAGGGGATTTTGGAAAACATTGTCGGCTTGGGTCTTAGGGCGGAGATTGTGCGGATAACCGAAAAAATGAAAGGAGGCGGCAAATATGGAGCAAAATCCGTATAGAGTGCTCGGAGTTCCGGAAACGGCAACCGATGAGGAAATAAAAAAGGCGTACCGGGAGCTTGTTAAAAAATATCACCCGGATAAATATGCGGACAACCCCCTTGCGGAAGCCGCCGCCGAAAAGATGAAGGAAATAAACGCCGCCTATGACCAAATTACAAAAGAGCGCAAAGAGGGGCGCACCGGCGGCGGGCAGTCCGCCTACGGCGGCTGCGGCTCCGGCGGATATTACGAAGCGGGCGGCTATCAGGATGCAACCGGGCAGTATGCCGATGTTCGCCGTATGATTATGCAAAACCGCATTGCGGAGGCGGAGGAGATTCTCGACGGCGTGCCGGAGGGCAGCCGCTCCGCCGAATGGTATTTCCTAAAGGGTCATGTTTATTCAAGAAGAGGCTGGCTTACCGAGGCGGCACGCTGCTTCCGGCGTGCCTATCAGATGGAGCCGGGCAACGCCGAATATGCCCAGGCTTATCAGAAGTTTGCCTACCGCCAGCAATACGGAACCGGCGGGACCCAAGGTCAAAGCGGAGGATACACAACAACCTGCTGCTGCAATCCCTGCGACCCCTGCAACCTTTGCACCGGGCTTATGTGTATGGATTGCCTCTGCCGTGGCTGCTGAGAGTTAATGCCCTTGCCGCTTTGCGCCGTAAAAGGCGGCGGCAAAGCAATCGCCGAAAAGAGCCATGCTTTCTCCGTACGGCGTCGCATTGATAAACAAAGCGTATTCTTTTGGCTTTATTATACGGAATGTATTTCGGTTTTTTGCCGTAATTATATATCGCAAATTTATTTTCTTTTCTCTTGCAAGGAGTTTTTCTATGAAAAAAAGCGAACAAGTCGCCCTTTGCGGCGTTGTGGCTGCGCTTTGTACGCTGCTGCTTTTTATGACGGGGATGTTTCCGTTTTCCACCTATGCGCTGCCTGCGCTTGCCGGGCTTTTGATGGTAACGGTGGCTGTGGAAACGGGACCGAGCTGGGCTTTTACTCTCTACGCTGCGGTTTCCGCCCTCTCCTTCATAATGACCCCGGATAAGGAAGCAATGCTTATGTTCGTAATGTTCTTTGGGCATTACCCGATAACAAAAATGCTTATCGAGCGGCTTAAATTCCGCCCGCTGCGCATAGTGCTGAAGCTTGCCTGCTTTAATTTCTGCGTGGTGGTCGGTTATTTGATTATAATTTATCTGCTGCGGATGCCGGATGTGCTTACGGAATTCGGCGAATTCGGAAAATATTCCGTATACATTCTTCTCGGTATGGGAAATGTGCTTTTTGCGGTATACGATATTGCGCTTACAAATATTATGCGGGCGTATGTCGGTTGGTTCCGCCCGAGATTTTTAAGAAAAGGGCTTAAATAATATAAAGACGAGGGGCTTTTTCCGTTTCGGAAAAAGCCTTTTTTGTCAAAAAAAGCTTTGCGGCAATATATTTTTCTTTTCTGTATTTTAGTTGACAAAAGGGTCAAAAATTATTACAATAATAATAACGAATGTGTCCGGAATAAAATTTAATATGCGGATTTTTTATTTTCCACGCCGAAAATTCGGCATGGTGCTTTTTTGTTACGGCAAAAACACGCATAGCGGCGTTTTTTTGTCGAATTTATTCTCAGCTTTTTTGATTTTTTTCAAAAAAGCCGCACTTTGCCTTACCCATTGAGGCAGCGGTGTGCGCTTCTCGCCCCTGCGCAAGACCCGCACCGAGGGTTTGCGGAGCGAATCTCGGCTCCCCTGTGTATCTTAAGCAAGAATGTTTGCGCCGCCTTGCGGCGAAAACATTTTGCGATTGGTGCTTTGCACCAACCGCAGGCGGCTTTGCCGCCCTTGCTACGATAAATGACGGAGCTTCGCTCCTTATTGAAGGGGAGCTGGCAAAACCGTAGGTTTTGACTGAGGGGTTGTATCGGCGACAAGTGATAGCGTTTGCGCCGAGCTTCTCGGCTCCCCTGTGTGGGGTTCGCACTCCGCTGACTGCGGGCGAATCTCGGCTCCCCTGTG
>CAKSLF010000035.1 GCA_934466455.1 uncultured Oscillospiraceae bacterium
TGATATACCGCTTACCTTACAGAGCGGCTTTGTTCCGTGCGGAAAAGCCAGCGAGCCGTCAGGATAGCCGAGCGAAATAGGTATACTGAAAATACGCCGTTAGGGTCCCCGTCGGGGACGGCGTTGAGATTAGAAAGCACCCTGTATCCGGTGGAGAGTTTATTCCCCCTTTCCAAGGGGGAGTCTCACGCGGGAGCGTGAGGGTGGGGGTTGTAAAACTTTTCTTTTACCGCTTTACGGCTTTTCTTTTGGTTACAAAAGAGCGGTGTAAACTGTGAAAAGTGTAAACGCTATACCCGGTCAGGGGATACAACCCCTCAGTCTTTTCGGCTTGTTTACAAGCCGAAAATCCAGCTCCCCTTGCACAGGGGAGCCGAGAAGCTCAGTGTAAACGCTATACCTTGTCGGGGGATACAACCCCTCAGTCAAAACCTGCGGTTTTGCCAGCTCCCCTTGCACAGGGGAGCCGAGAACGCACCGCAAACCCTCGGTGCAAGACCCGCACAGGGGAGCCGAGATTCGCCCGCAGCCGGCGGGGTGCGGGGGCTTTGCTTTATTCTTCCTCCTCGTGGAACTTATGCAGCTCGTCGATTTCTTTTTGCAGGCGGTCGTTCTCCATTTGCAGGCGGCAAAATTCCTGGGAAACCGGGTCCGGAATATGCACCTGGTCAAGACGGTCTATGCGCTTTCCGTATTGGCGGACAACCCTTGCGGGAACGCCGACGGCGGTTGCGTATTCGGGAATTTCGCTTAAAACAACGGCGTTTGCGGCGATTTTTGCGCCGTCGCCGACAGAAAAGGGTCCGAGAACCTTTGCGCCGCAGCCGACGGTTACATTTTTTCCGAGGGTCGGGTGGCGTTTTCCGCATTCCTTGCCCGTTCCCCCAAGGGTCACGCCCTGATAAATCGTGCAGCCGTCGCCAACCTCGGCGGTTTCGCCTATAACAACGCCCATGCCGTGGTCGATAAGAACTCCTCTGCCGATTTTTGCCGCCGGGTGTATCTCAACTCCGGTGTGCTTTCGCACAATCTGGGAAAGCGCACGGGCAAGGAACCTATGACCGTGGTTCCAAAGCCAAAAGGCGGGGCGGTGCCACATAATTGCGTGCAGCCCGGAATATATAAGCAAAATCTGAAGCGTGGACGGCGCAGCCGGGTCCCGCTCCTTAACGGCGTTTATGTCTTTTTTAAGACCCTCAAACATATAAAAGCAGCTCCTTTATAAAGACGAAAAAAAGCCTCCGTCACAGACTCTGTGACGGAGGCGGTATAAACAAATCGCGGTTCCACTCCGGTTTATCTCTTCGGCTCTCCTTCCCCGGCAAAAACGGCAGGGGGAAAAAAGCCTTTGCCCGGTAACGGCGGCAAGCCGCACCGCCATACACGGCGGGATTTTTTTTGAGCACGGCGTGCTCAAAAAAAATCTTTCGCTTTCCGGCGGCGTGCTCATCGGGGGCATTCGCCGCAAACCACGCAAAGAAGCTTTCAGCACAAAAGGTGGCTTCTCTCTCTGGTGCAGGTTTTTGTGCGGTTACTGTTTCCCGGTCAACGCATTTCAAATATACAAATATAATAGCATATCATATTATGATTTGCAAGAGAAAGGGGTTAATTTTTTGGGAGCGGATTATTCGGCGCATTCAACCTCGCCGATAGGTCCGACTATCGGCAGCGGGTCGATTCCCTGGCGGGTATAGTAATCGGAGATTGCAGCCTTTACCGCCTGCTCCGCAAGGACGGAGCAATGGATTTTTACTGCGGGAAGACCGTCCAAGGCCTCAACAACGGCTTTGTTTGTAAGCTGAAGAGCCTCGTCAAGGGGCTTGCCCTTTATCATCTCGGTAGCCATGGAGCTTGTGGCGATGGCTGCGCCGCAGCCGAAGGTTTTGAACTTAACATCCTTGATTATGCCGTCCTCGATTTTGAGGTACATTTTCATAATATCGCCGCAGCGGGCGTTGCCGACCTCGCCTACGCCGTTTGCGTCCTCAATCTCGCCGACATTGCGGGGGTTGGAAAAATGGTCGAAAACCTTTTCGGAATAAAGCATATATAAAAACTTCCTTTCAAAAAATCAGTGAATCATTTTAACGGCGGTATCCTCGCCCTTTTTGATTTTTTCCCAAAGCGGGCTCATGCTGCGGAGGCGTTCCACGATTCCGGGAAGAACCTCGAGGATCTTGTCAACATCCTCCATGGTATTTTCGTCGCTCAGAGAAATTCTGAGGGAGCCGTGGGCAACCTCGTGGCAAAGCCCGATTGCAAGAAGAACATGGCTTGGGTCAAGGGAGCCGCTTGTGCAGGCGGAGCCGCTCGATGCGCAGATCCCGTACATATCAAGGCTTAAAAGCAGGCTTTCGCCCTCTATGCCCTCGATTGAAATATTTACATTTCCGGGCAGGCGTTTTTCTCTGTCGCCGTTAAGGCGGGTGCGCTCGATTTTAAGAATATTGTCGATAAGCTTGTCCCGAAGCACCTTTGTGCGCTCGCCCCGCTCCTCGATATTCTGCGAAGCAATCTCCATAGCCTTTGCAAGACCGACGATTCCGGCGATATTTTCGGTTCCGGCACGCTTGCCTCTTTCCTGTGCGCCGCCCTCGATAAGATTCGGCAGAACAACGCCTTTTTTGATATAGAGAAGCCCAACGCCCTTTTGAGCATGTATCTTATGTCCGGAGATGGAGAGCATATCAATGTTCTGCTCCTCAACATTTATCGGAACATGACCGAATGCCTGAACGGCGTCCGTATGGAACCAAATCTTGCGTTCCCGGCAAAGTGCGCCGATTTCCTTAATGGGCTGAATCGTGCCGATTTCGTTGTTTGCAAACATAATGGTAACAAGACCGGTATCCGGGCGGATAGCCGCTTCGATATCCTCAACACGGACAACGCCGTTTTCGTGAACCGGAACATAAGTTACCTCAAAGCCCTGTTTTTCGAGGGCTGCGCAGGTATGGAGAACTGCGTGGTGCTCAAAAGCGGAGGTCACGATATGCTTTTTTCCCCGCTTTGCCATAGTTGCGGCTGCGCCCTTTATTGCCCAGTTATCGGATTCCGAGCCGCCGGAGGTAAAATATATTTCGTTCGGCTGTGCGCCGAGGACAGAGGCGATTTTTTCCCGGGCGTCCTTCAAAGCCCAGCCCGCTTCTCTGCCCTTTGAATAAATGCTGGAGGCGTTGCCGTATCCGTCGGTAAGCCAAGGCATCATTGCGTCAAGAACTTCTTTTGATATCGGAGTTGTTGCGGAATTATCAACATAAATAAGACGGTTTTCCAAAGCAGTAATACACCTTTCATAAAGAATTTTTGTTCCGGGGTATATATTATACCTTTTTTGTAGGAATTGCAATACGCTTTTTGTATTATTCCAAATTTTTTTACAAATATTTTTTCGAAGAGTGCGTTTTCAAAGAAAACGCAGGCGGAGGAGTGCGCATCGGCAAGCGGGTATAGTGTTTGAGCCTTTTAGGATTTACCCCTTTTCTTTTGTAACCAAAAGAAAAGTCGTAAAGCGGTAAAAGAAAAGTTTTACAACCCCCACCCTCACG
>CAKSLF010000036.1 GCA_934466455.1 uncultured Oscillospiraceae bacterium
GTTTACGCTGAACTTCTCGGCTCCCCTGTACGGGGTTCCCGCCGAGGGTTTGCGGTGTGCTTCTCGGCTCCCCTGTGTATCTTAAGCAAGAATGTTTGCGCCGCCTTGCGGCGAAAACATTTTGCGATTGGTGCTTTGCACCAACCGCAGGCGGCTTTGCCGCCCTTGCTATGATAAATGACGGAGCTTCGCTCCTTATTGAAGGGGAGCTGGATTTTCGGCTTGTTTCCAAGCCGAAAAGACTGAGGGGTTGTATCCCTGACCGGCGAAAGCTTTTGCACCGCATTTTCACTTCGACGCAAAACCCGCACCCCGCCACAGGGGAGCCGAAAAGCCCGGCGACGCTATCGCCGCCTGCCGATACAGCGGCGTCTTTACATCTTTAGAGCGGCGGCGACCGGCATTTTTGCATAATCTTTCTATCTTTCCTGCGTTTTTGCCCCGCCGCCGCCTTGCGCCCGGCGCAACGGTTAAGAAATTATTCTAAAACATGAATTTTTACGCTCACCTCGTCGTCCTCCTCCGGCGGCGGCTCCTGCTGCTCAAGGCATTTGCTCAAAAGCTCAAGAGCCTTCATCTTTTCGGCGATTTTAATGCGGCTGCCCTCCTCAAGCTCCATAAAAGCAAGACGGGAAAGCTCGTCCACCACCTTTTTTCGCCCTTTTTCAGCTTTTGTCACTGTTTTGCACCCCCCTTCCGGCAGGAATACAAAACATTTGTTCCCTTATATAAGCGTCAATTTCTTTGCTTTCCGCCCCCCTGTCGATCGCCCGATAGGGCTTTATGAACATTTGCCCTATGCGGCAATCAAGAAATTTTTCTTTTTCCGGGCTTGTTTCCTCCGGCGGCAAAAATCTGTCGTCGCAGGACAAAAGCCCAAACGGGTCATTTTTGTCCAATGCGCCCTCCTTTCAGGAGCAACCGTCCCGAGCGGCTTCCCACCGGGCTTTTGCGCCCTTTTTTCCGGCGGCTCTGCGCTGCTCAAGGATTTTGTTGTATTTTTCCTTATCAAGGTCGTCCCATGTTTTCAAAAAGCGCACCGCCGTATCAAGGGTCAAATTGCCGCTGTCCGGGTTTGTTTCATCCCTCGAGCATACAAGCAGCGTTCTTATCGCTTTTCCGAATTGTTCGTCGGAAAAGGACTTTAATACATCAAGAAAATCGTAATAAAGAAAAACTCCTTTTCTTTTTTCTGTTGCGGTAATCATAAAATTTTCTCCTTTCCGTGGCTATTTTCTTTTTTAGTGCTGTAACGCAAGAATATTTTCTCGTGGTGCAAGCCTATTATAGCAGAAAATTTTCATTTGTCAATAGGTTTTTGCAGAAAAAATCAAAATAATTCAGAAAATTTTCTTCGAAATACCGAATTGCACGGATTTTATAACAAAGCATAGCAAACATAACAAAAATGCCTAAACATATACATAAACAAATACATAAACATAAACATAAACATATACAGGAAAGAAAGATCAAAGAAAATGGCAAGCTATTTTTGCCACTTTTCCACCGATTTTTTCAACTTTTCAACAAACTTTCCACACAGTTTTCAACAAGAGCGAAGTTTTCCACAAAAATCGGCTCATTTCTGATACGGCACACTCTATTGGAAAAAATATGGAAAATGTTGAAAACTTGAGTTTTCAACAATTTTCTGATACAAAAATGCGGGCTTGCCCGCCTTCTTCAAAAAAAAGAAAAACCTTTGTACACATAAAAAAGCCGCTTTTCGCCAAAAATAAATCCGCATTTTTCGGAAAAAACCAAAGTCCGCCTGCGGGCTGAATATTTCTTTTTTGCCGGGACAGAATATCACCAAAAGGATTTTTTTGAAAAGGTGGTCATAAAATGAAAAACAGCGAAAGCGGCTTTGCCCGCTTTATGTCCGGGCGGGGCTTTTATGCCGCCCTTGCCGTCTGCCTTGTCGGTGCGGCGGCTGCGGCGTGGATTACCGTGGACAGAAGCCTAAACCCCGTTTCGGAGCGCAACGAAAGCGTTCCCATAAGCGAACAGCACGAAAGCTATACCCCCGGCAGCGCATTTGACGCAAAGGACGCCGATGTTCCGAAGCGTGACGCCCCGATAGAGCCGGAAAAGCCCGCAGAAAGCAGTTCCAAGGCGGAGGAAACCTTTAATTTTGTTAAAAAGCAAAAATTTTCTCTTCCGGCGGAGGGCAATATTATACGAGGGCACAGCGCAGGCGAGCTTATAAAGTACGATTCCCTTAACGAATGGCGCACCCACGACGGAATCGACATCGAAGCCGCCGTCGGCACGGAGATAAAAGCGGCAGCCGACGGAACGGTTTCAAAGGTGAAAAACGACCCTCTTTGGGGCTGGACCGTGGAGCTTGAGCACGAGGGCGGTTTTTTGAGCATCTATTGCGGACTTGAGCAGCCCACCCTTGAAGAAGGGGCGAAGATCGCCTCCGGCGATGTTATCGGAAAGCTTGGCGAAACAAATCTTGCGGAGGTTTCCGACAGCAGCCACCTCCATTTTGCAATGAAGCAGGACGGAAAATTTATCGACCCCGCCGAAAAGCTCGGCATAAAATAAGGTATGAGCACCGTCGGTGCTCATACCGGAGCAAAAAAAACGCACCGTGCCTTTTTTTGAGCACGGTGCGTTTTTTTCTTCACTGATACTTTGCATATTGCGTCACGGCAAGACGGTCGCAGCGTTCGTTTTCCGGGTGCCCGGCGTGTCCCTTTACCCAATTAAAGGTAACCTTATGGACGGCAAGCAGCTCCAAAAGCCTTTCCCAAAGGTCGGGGTTAAGGGCGGGCTTGCCGTCCTTTTTTACCCAGCCCCGGCTGCGCCAACCGGCAGCCCAGCCCTTTGTAACGCCGTCGAAAACGTATTTTGAATCCGTCACGACGGTGACGGCGCAAGGCTCCCTGAGGGCGGAAAGCCCCTCGATAACGGCAGAAAGCTCCATTCTGTTGTTTGTTGTGGAGGCTTCGCCCCCGGAAAGCTCCTTTTCGTGCCCGGCATAGCGCAAAATTGCGCCCCAGCCGCCGGGACCGGGATTGCCGGAGCAGGCTCCGTCGGTAAACAGCATAACTTCTTTCATTTTTTTTGTTCCTTTTCGGGTGGTTTCTTATGCTATTTTACCCGCCCGCCGCCGCTTTTGCAAGCGTTTTTTGCAAAAAAACGCCGCCCCCTGCAAGCCCCGCACCCTGCCGACGAAGTGCGAATCTCGGCTCCTTCGCCGTTAGCCGCTCGTGCTTCGGCTATTCGCTCTCGCACTTGCGGACGGCAGCAGCTTGCCTTTCTCGTTGTATCCGCCACCGGCGGCACTCGAAAGCCAACTGTGCAAGGGGAGCTGGATTTTCGGCTTGTAAACAAGCCGAAAAGACTGAGGGGTTGTATGGAAAGTGTTTGCGCCGTTTTCCAATGCCTCCGCCCCCTCCCCTTTAGGGGAGGTGCCGCCGCAGCGGCGGAGGGGGTTGTGATATACCGCTTACCTTACAGAGCGGCTTTGTTCTGTGTGGAAAAGCTTGCGAGCCGTCA